>NZ_JAIMEP010000005.1 GCF_019794555.1 Streptococcus suis
TTATCATTTCTTCAAGGTCTTGTCAACACTTTTTTGAAACTTTTTTTCGTTCCTCTGTTAACCAGTCCCTCAAGAGACAACTCAATTATTCTATCATCTTCAGACTTACATGTCAACTACTTTTTTAAACTTTTTTTGTTTCTTTTCATACTTTATTTTCAACTGTATTCTCATTTGTTTTTGTACTAATATCTAGGAGCCGAAGTTTCTTTGTCTATTTCCCTAAATACCAAACATAGCGCTCTTGACCAAGAGCGCTATGGGAATTTATTTTGAACAATCATTTATATTTTGAATTATTTTTTTACTGATCATTCATCTTATTTTTTATCTCATCGTATGAAAGTGGATGGACATCGTCCTCACCATGTTCGGTATGCTCAGGCATTTTACCTGTTTCATAGAGTGATTTTATTTGGACACTATCAAGTGTTTCATATTTGAGCAATGCCTCAGCGATGAGTTTATGTGTTTCACGGTTTGACTGGATAATATCTGCTGCTTTGTTTCGAGCTTCATTTAATAAATCTCTGACTTCATTATCTAATTCATAAGCAGTCTGTTCTGAAATATATTTCTGAGTGGTTTGACCACCAAACATTGCATGGTTCCCTTCGTACTGCATTGGACCCATTTTTTCACTCATACCATACTCTGCAACCATTGCACGCGCCATCTGCGTTGCTTGTTCGAAGTCGTTTGATGCTCCTGTGGTCTGTGTATTGAAGATAATTTCTTCTGCTACACGTCCACCCATAAGGCCTGCCAATTGTTCTTTCATATCATCTTTTGAAAGAAGCATTTGGTCTTCCTTAGGTAGTGCAATCATGTAACCTCCTGCACGACCACGTGGGACGATAGTTACTTTATGTACCTCGCGAGCGTTTGATAAAACAAGACCTACAATAGTGTGTCCCGCTTCATGATAGGCAACTATTTCACGTTCTTTAGCAGACACCTGACGATCTTTCTTAGATGGACCTGCAATGACACGATCTTCTGCTTCATCAATATCGGATGCATCAATAATCGTTTTATTTCGCCGAGCTGCGACAAGTGCCGCTTCGTTAAGAACATTCTCTAAATCAGCTCCAACAAAACCTGGTGTTTGTTGTGCTACTAATTTTAAATCAACATCTGCTGCAAGTGGTTTATTTTTAGCATGAACCTTAAGAATAGCTTCGCGTCCTTTAACATCTGGACGGCCAACCAATACTTTACGGTCAAAACGCCCTGGACGAAGCAAAGCTGGATCGAGTACATCACTACGGTTTGTTGCAGCAATAACAATAATTCCTTCGTTTCCTTCAAAACCATCCATTTCAATCAAGAGTTGGTTAAGAGTTTGTTCGCGTTCATCATTTCCGCCACCCATGCCGACGCCACGTTGGCGACCAACGGCATCAATTTCATCGATGAAAATAATGGCTGGGGCTGCTTTTTTAGCATCTTCAAAAAGTGAACGTACACGACTAGCACCAACACCAACAAACATTTCAACAAAATCAGAACCTGAAATAGAAAAGAATGGTACACCGGCTTCACCAGCCACAGCTTTAGCAAGTAGTGTTTTACCTGTTCCCGGAGGGCCCTCTAAAAGGACACCGGCTGGAATACGAGCACCTAATTTCGTGAAACGTTTAGGATCTTTCAAGAATTCAACAACTTCTACCAGTTCTTGTTTTTCTTCTTCTGCGCCTGCGACGTCTGAGAAACGTACTTTTATATTGCTTTGTTCAAGAGCTTTAGCTTTGTTTCGACCAAAGTTCATTGCTCCGCGTGCTCCACCGCCACCTTGGTTCATCATCATCATGAAAAATACACCAAAAATGATGAGTGGAACAAGATTTATCAAGATACTGAACCATAAGCCATTTGTACTCTCTGGTTTAACTGTAACTTTAACACCATTTTCATCTGCAAGTGTTTGTAATTCTGACAAACTTGTTTCAGATGGAAGTATTAGAGCCTTAAAGTTTTTATATTTAATTGTACTAGAGACTTGGAATAATTTGATAGAAGATGCGAGTTCATCATTAGCTTCTTGTTCTTCTTTATATGTACCTGTTATTTCGATGACACTTGAATCAGGTTGATATGTAATTTCAGATACATTGTCATTTTTTAATTCCGTAATGACTTGTGAATAGCTAATTTCTTGTGTTGCAACCTGTTGACCAGCATTAAAAAATTGAAAAGCTGTAACCAAGGTCGCTATAACGAGAATAATGAGAAAAGGATTTTTTATAAATCCTTTATTTGGTTGATTGTTCATAATATTATAGGAAACCTTTTTCTATTTTGTATAAACTTCCTCTTTGAGTACACCAACATAAGGAAGGTTACGGTAATTTTCGTCATAATCTAATCCAAACCCTACTACAAATTCATTTGGAATGGTGAAACAAGTATAGTCTGGTTCTATTTCAACAACACGACCTTCAGGTTTATCTAGAAGTGTAGCAATTTTTATTGATGCTGCTTGTCGCAACGCAAAGAGTTCTTTTAATTCTTTCAGTGTGCGACCAGTATCAATGATGTCTTCTATAAAAATAATATGACGACCAGCAACACTATTGTCTAAGTCTTTAACAATTTTAACTGTCCCACTACTTTCAGTACCACCATGGTAACTTGAAACAACCATATAGTCTGTTTCAATATGGGCATCAATATGTTTGATAAGTTCTGCCATAAAAGGAATAGAACCTTTCAAAATACCAACGAGAAGTGGGTTCTTATCAGCATATTCTTTCGCAATAATTTGTCCGAGTTCTTTACTTTTTTCGACTATCTCTTCTTCTGAGACAAGAATTTTTTTTATATCTTTGTCCAACATAGTTGTTCTACTCTTTCATTTTTATATATAATGTAGCCTTAATTATATCATTCTTTGCAAATTTACTCAAATCACTAGTCACTAGTTTTACAATTCCGTATATTTTATCCGATTGTTCGATGATAATAGCCTCCTGTCTAATTTTTTGTGGAATTTTATGGTCAATAAACCAGCGACGGAGTTTTTTAGTGATACCATTTACTAAGATAGTATCTCCTGCTTGTCTTCCTCTTAATAAAATTGGTTCATCTGTTGGAAAATGAATTACCCAATCCGCATCTTTTAAGGGGTGGTTCAGAGAAAAAACATAAGAATCATATGAAAAAATACCTTCTGATTTTATCACGATTTTTTCCTGTTGGCTATACGTCTCTGGTCCTATTTTATAGATACGAAAATTCTGATAGTTTTTCTCTAGTACATAGTCATTTTTTAATATGTGATAATAGTTCTTATTCGATTGTAATATATGTATCAATTGCTCAAACTGAGAACGAGAGAGTTGTAAATCAGGAAAATTATCTAAATACTCTTCAATTAAGATGCGTTGAACCGCAGGTGTCTGTTGTTGAAAACTTACTAAATCAGTTGTTGATATATCCTTTGTTAAGTCTCGTACTGCTTGATAGATGTAATTGGTGTCATCTGCTAGATGATTGAGTGCTATATCAATTTTAGGATTTTCTTGTTTTAACTGTGGAATGTAGTTATTTCTGACTCTATTTCGAAAATATCCCAAATCTGTATTACTACTATCTTCAAAGTGAAATAAGTCTTCAAACTCGGTTTTATGGAAAGATAATAGTGGTCGGATAAGCTCACCTGAGGCAAAGGGTTGAATAGGCTTAATGGCAGATAGGTGGCGCAGTCGACTCCCTCTTATCAAACGCATCAACACCGTCTCGGCTTGATCATCAGCATGATGGGCTGTGACTAGAGCAGTGTATCCCTCTTTCTCCATAACTTCAGCAAAAAATGTATAGCGCCATTTACGTGCTGCTTCTTCTGAAAATATTCCTTCAAAGCGGGATAAATAGAAAGGTACTTCACAATCTTTTGCTAACTGTTTGAGATATTTTTCCTCAGTAACAGATTCCTCTCTTTGTCCATGGTTGACATGGGCAAGTCCAAGTTCAATGCCTAATTCTTTGCTATATTCGTGCAAGAGATGAAATAGATTCATAGAATCTAAACCACCTGATACAGCCACTAATACTTTCTTGTGTTTATCAAAAAAGTGACCTTCCTGTGTCACTTTTAAAAATTTATTTTTCATTTATTTTAATATACCATAAATACCATTTGCGATTTGAGTAATCTCATCATAGCTTGATTTATCCGTAAAGATGGATAAAACAAAAGGAGATTCTGCATATACAATTGCCACATCATGTTTCACATCATCTGCATCACCAATCTTATGAGCAACTGGGACTGGAATGTCTTTCGAAATGCGTTGGTTATCAAATTGGGTAGATAATAAACTTTCTATGACATAGCCATTTTGTTCATATAAGGCTTCCATCATTTTTCCTGCAACTTGAGCTGATGTTTCACGTGAAACCATATCCCATTTACTACCTGTAACAGCAGTCGTCACTTGATAAAAATCATCATCAAATTTATTTGCTATATAATATGAAAGTAAATTACTTGCTACATTATCTGACACTTTAGCTGTTTTATTAATTAATTCCTCAATGGTGTAGTCTTTGTTATCGGGTGTTTTTGATAAGGAACCACTACCAGAGACTTTATATGCCCCATTAAATGAGATTGATTCTGCTGTATATTTAACTGAAGTGGTCAAGGAAACCTGACCAGCATTCAGTTTCTCTTGGACATAGTATAAAATAGGGAGCTTAGCAATACTTGCAGAATAAAATATCTTGTCTTGATTAACACCTGCTTCCTTTCCAGTTGTTAAATCTTTTACATAAATTCCTATATTATTTTTTGAATAGTTGCTGCTCAATAATGCTTGAACAGCTTCCATTCTATTGTCTTTTTCTGATAAATCTTTTAGTGAAATCCAGCCTCTATCACTGATATAGGCAAAGTCTCCAATGGCAGTTGTCGTAATTTTAGAAATGGTAATTGCTTGATAGGCTCGCAAGTCTGTTTTCAATTCCTTTGCTTGATTAGAAATTGGGGAAGACAATACAGTAAATCCTTGTTTAAGCCAATAAGTTTGTTCTACAGAGGATTCGGTCACAATCGTATCATCAAAGAGTAGCTGTTTACTTGCAAGAATATAGTGAGTATTATCTAATTGATACACTAACTCTTTCCTTTCATTGATTGCTACACTTGTGATAGAAAAATCTTGATTTGGTTTTATTTGTCCACTTACCTGAGTCAAGTTTACATCAGAATAGATACTTTCAGTTTGAAAAACATTTGGATTTTGAGGGATTGTTTGAAAATACTGATCATAAACAGTTTGCGTTAATCCATATTCTTCTTGCGCTGTGAGTTCAAACGGTATTTCAGTACTATCAACCACTTGCCATCCAAATAAAATTGGTAACAACCATACGATCAGTTTTTTCTGCATATTCCCTCCTTTCCTCTCTATTCTATGTTTCCTTTTCTTCTAGCTTCAGTTCCCTATTTTTTTGCGATAATTCTTCTAATTTTTCGTCAGAATGCTGTAAAAATTGCTCCACAATTTGTAAAATAGACTCAGTCATTCGGTAACCCTGGAATATTGTAGACAAATTCCCCTTCTTTGGAGTATTGATATTTTGCTCGAACATATTTGGCAGCATAATCTTCATCTTTTAATTTGGTTACCAATTGAGATTCTTGCTTTTCAACATCGACTAATTCTTCATACCGTGTTTCTAATTCAACCAATTTCTTTTCATTTTCTTGCAACTTACCATAGCTTTGAACTAAGTTGTAAGTCGGCAATATAAACAAAAAAATGACTAAAACAAGTATGGCTCCCATAAAACGATTTTTTCGTTGTCGTTCTTCGTGAAAATGTTGATTTTTTTGGCGTTCTGACTGAATAAACGAATTATTCAGTTGGAGGATGTTAGATTTTTTCATCTGTTTCTATCCTTTTTTCACTGATGATTTCATACATTTTCAGTGCATCTTCTTTTTTTGTAGAATCTTTCATTTCAAGTACTTTAACAGTGAGTAGTTTATTACCGAATTGGATTTCAATCTGATCATTCATTTTCAAATCTGTTGAAGATTTTGCTAAAATGCCATTGACTTTTATTCTTCCCTTATCAGCTACTTCTTTTGCAACTGTGCGACGCTTGATAATGCGAGAAACTTTTAAATATTTATCTAGTCTCATACCTTTACCTCAAGTAAATATTCTACCATTTTTTCATTCAATTGAGAAATTTATTCTGCCTTTCTAGCCTTTATTTCTTGCAACTTTTCAGCAAAAGAAATCATTTCTTCTAAAATCTCATATTCTTTTTTCTGTTGAATATTAAAAATAATTGCCAACTTTCCTCTATTTTCTGTTATCTGAGCTTTTAAATTAGTGGAAGAAAGTGCTTCGAAATAATCTTGCGTTAGAAAAATTTGACCTGCCATCGGTTCAAATGTAACAATCACCTGATGTTGTCGTTTTAAAACCGTATTACAAAAGACCTGGTCCAGGTAAGATTTAAGAAGTCCAATTTCAAGTAAGTAGGCTACTACATCAGGATACTCTCCAAAACGGTCAATCAATTCTTCCTGTAATTCTTGATAATTGACACGACTGTCAATATTCTTTATACGCTTGTAAATTTCAATTTTTTGTCGCTGATCACCAATATAATCACTTGGTAAATAGGCATCAATCTGTAAATTGACCTCAGTGTTGCTTTTCTGACGCTGAGACGCCTTGCCTTGTTTTTCCAAGATGGCTTGTTCCAGCAATTGTGAATACATCTCATATCCCACAGAATCAATAAAACCTGACTGAGCAGCACCTAAAATATTTCCCGCACCACGAATGGACAAATCTTGCATGGCAATCTTGAAACCTGATCCTAGTTCTGTAAAGCCCTTAATGGCTTCCAAGCGTTTTTCAGCTACTTCTGTCAAGGACTTGTCTGGACGGTACATGAGATAGGCATAGGCAATCCGACTGGAACGGCCAACACGTCCTCTAAGTTGATAAAGAGTTGACAGTCCCATGTGGTCTGCATTTTCAATAAACAGTGTATTAGCATTGGGAATATCAACACCTGTTTCAATGATTGTTGTGGTCACTAGAATATCATACTCACCCTCTACAAAGGCATAGAGAGTATTTTCTAATTGGATCTCCGACATTTGTCCATGGACGTATCCTATAGTAGCTTCTGGAACCAATTCTTTTAATTCAGACACTTTCTGTTCAATGGTGTCAACTTTATTGTAAAGATAGTAAACCTGACCTCCACGATCAATTTCTCGTAGAACTGCATCTCGAATTACAGATGGATTTGTTTCCATCACATATGTTTGAACAGGATACCGATTGGTCGGTGGAGTCTCAATTACCGATAAATCTCTTATTCCTAGCATGGACATTTGCAATGTCCGAGGAATTGGGGTAGCAGTTAATGTTAAGACATCAATTTTCTTTTTCAGTTCCTTCAAGCGTTCTTTATGTTTAACACCGAACCGTTGCTCTTCATCAATGACCAGTAAACCTAAATCAGCAAAAACAACATCTTTTGATAGAAGTCGATGGGTACCAATCAGGATATCAATTTGTCCTTTTTTCAACTTCTCAAGTGTTTTTTCCTGCTCTGCCTTTGTTTTAAAACGACTCATCACATCCACATTTACAGGAAATTCTGCAAACCGTTCTTGGAAAGTCGCATAATGTTGTTGAGCCAGAACAGTCGTTGGTACAAGAATAGCAACCTGTTTGCCATCGTTGACAGCTTTAAAGGCAGCACGCATAGCTACTTCTGTTTTACCAAAACCAACATCTCCTACTAATAAACGATCCATTGGAGAATCTTTTTCCATGTCCTTTTTTATTTCATCAATGGAACGAAGTTGGTCGTCGGTTTCCACATGTGTAAAGTAGTTGTCAAACTCAACTTGATTCTCATCATCTGGTGAAAAGGCAAAGCCTTTTAGTTGGCTACGCTCTGCATATAGTTTAATTAAATCATCTGCTATATCTTCTACTTGTTTTTGAACTTTTTGTTTTGTTCGCTGGAAACGACCATCATTTAATTTATTAACTTTTGGAGCTTTTCCATCAGATGCTAAGTATTTGGAGAGAAGATCTATTTGTTCGACGGGAATGGAAATTCGATCTGCATTTTGATATTGGACAGTCAGATAATCACGATGAATTCCTGAAATTTCTATGGTTTCAATTCCTAAATACTTACCAATACCATGAACATGGTGAACTACATAGTCACCAACAGCTAGCTCACTATAGTTCTTTATGCGCTCAGCATTAGAAATATTCGTTTTTCGAACCTTGCGCTTAATTTTTTTATTAAAAATCTCTTTTTCAGTAATCAAAACAAGCTTTTCATCCATCAGATGAAACCCAGCTGTAAATTGCCCAATAGTAACTTGTTGTTGACCTTCTACCAACTTATCGGATGGATAAGATGGTAGTTGGATATTATACTCCTGTAAAGCTTTTTGTAAAGTATGTAAACTTGATTCAGAACTTGCTTGAATAATGACCGTATTCTTTGACTTAGCATACCGAGTCAATTCTTCCTTTAAAAGTGGAATTTGGTGGAAGAATTCTTGCATAGGGTGTTGTGTAAATTGATAAAGTGCATCGAATTTTACATTTCCCAACCCCTTTTGAAAACTCGAAAAGAAGGTAGCAGGTTTATATTTTCTTAATTCTAAATACGTTGATGCAAAATACTGAAGGCTTGACACGGATTTACTATTTTGTAAATCATCTGTCAATAATTCAGCAACCTCTTTTTCAAACTGTGCTTGTTTGTCAGCAATTTTATGAAAATCATCTAAAAATAGAGGCGAACTCTTAGGTAAATAGTCCAATAAGGTCCATGAATTTTCATATAAAAAAGACAAAAATTTACGCAAGTCTGGATGTCTATACTCCGCTTGCATATCTGCTAATACTTCTCGTAAATATGACTGCTGATCTTCTATGCTTGAATGTTCAATGGCTGTTTGAATTTTTTGTCTCGCTCGCTCATAATCTTCCGAAGACAAAATGATATCGGAAGCTGGATAAATCGAGATTTCGTCTAGATTTTCTAAGGATTTTTGACTGTCAACATCAAAGATACGAATGCCATCAATCTCATCTCCAAAAAATTCCAAACGATATGGTGAGTCTGCTTGCATATCAAAAATATCTAGTATATCACCACGTTGGCTAAATTCCCCCTGTGTTAAGACACGAGACACTTTCTTATAACCAATATTAATAAGTTTCTTTACAAGAGTGTCAACTTCAAATTCTTGACCCATTTCAATTTGAATCTTCGCATTTTTATAGGCTACTGGATTTGGCAAAAAAACCCTACAAGCTGCCATACTGACAACAATAATTCCTGACCGAGTGGTGTCAGTCAAAAAATTCAAGCTGTCAATTCTTGACTGGATTCGTTCTTTTGAGGCAAATATAAACTCTGCAATCGGACTATCGTCTGTAAAGAAGTTGTAAATATTCTCACTGCCAATTATCGCTGTTAAATCTGCTACCAGCTTTTCAGCTTCATTCTGACTAGCAGTCACTATCATTATTTTCTCTGCTAGACAATCATAAGCAGTAGCCATGACTAAAGATTTACTCGTTCCAGAAAGCCCCAACAGCAATTGCCTAGTTGATTTATTCAATCCTGACTGCCATTGGTTGATTTGCTTATTCTTGTGAAGTATATCTAATATATTCATTATCCGTTAAACTTTCTCATAATTGCTTCAAAATCATCTTCTTCTAAATAAAAGTTGACAGCACTGTCAAGTTTATCTAGTGCTAAATCAATTTCAATGCGATCCTCTGCATTAAATCCTGATAAGACATGATTGACAACACTCATCTTCCCTTTAGGGCGACCAATTCCAATTTTAATCCGATCGAATTCTTGTGTTCCAATATATTTTACGATAGATTTTATTCCATTATGGCCGCCAGCAGAACCTTTTTGGCGAAAACGAATTTTCCCAACAGCCATATCTAAATCATCGTATGCAACTAAAATATCTTTTTCGTCTAAACCATAGTAGGTCATCAGAGCATGGACAGCTTTTCCTGACTCATTCATAAACGTAGTTGGTTTAACTAAAAAGATTTTTTCTCCATCAATGAAAGTTGTTGCAATATCAGCTTGAAAAATCTTATCGTGGGTAAAGGTTACATTTTCACGCTTAGCAATTTTATCAATAAGCATAAAACCAACATTATGCTTGGTTTCAAAATAACGGTCTCCTGGATTCCCTAGACCAATAATCAATCGTGTCATTTATCCTCCTTATTGTCATTTAGTTTATCTTTTATTACTTCATTGAACCGTTTCCTTATTTCCAGATGAGGCTTGGCTCAAGCCCAGGGCCACTTCTCAGAGTTCGTGTCAGCATCTCAGCGCAGTGGTTGATTGCTCTAACAATCTGGGAGATTCTTAGAGGTAGGAAATAAAACAAACGAAGTTTGTGTCAAAATAGTCCAGTGGGGTGGATTAAAACTGTCAGGGAAATGACTGTTTTAACCCGAGCTAAAAAAATAAAAGCGAGGCTTGTTTGGAAAACTGTTTCAGCTGGTCACCGTAAAATTAGAAGGTGACCATAGAAGCCCGAACCTACATATTTGGAAGTGAGGAGGTACTCTTTTTGAACTGGTCAAGTTACTTCACACTCACTTTGCTGTACTCTAGTACTGCCAATAGTTCAATGCCTAGTGCTAAAAACAAACTAAACGATCAGAAATACCAAAAGGCTGGAAAATACTTCCCAACCGAATACTAGTCCTATTATTCTACGAACTCTTTTTCTATCAATTCCTCTACCTAAGCACTTTGTAAATACAGTATTAGAGAATGGGAATTGTTGGCTATCAGACATTAAAACGGAACTCCATGATGTCACCATCTTGAACGACATATTCTTTTCCTTCTTCACGAAGACGTCCAGCTTCCTTTACAGCCTTTTCGCTACCATACTTGATTAAATCATCATAGGACATGGTTACTGCTCTGATAAAGCCTTTTTCAAAGTCTGAGTGAATAATACCTGCAGCTTGAGGTGCTTTAATACCCCGTTTGAAAGTCCATGCACGTACTTCCTTCTCTCCTGCTGTAAAGTAAGTACCTAATCCAAGTAAGTGATAGGCTGCACGGGTTAATTTGTCCACGCCAGATTCTGTTAAACCAAGAGCTTCCAAAAACTCACCCTTGTCTTCATCGTCTAGTTCTGAAATTTCTTCTTCAGCACGCGCAGAAATCACCACCACTTCTGCATTTTCTGTCGCAGCAAAATCACGAATTTGTTGGACATATGCGATAGAGTCTGGATTAGCTACCGTATCCTCATCAACATTGGCTACGTAGAGTACTGGCTTAGTAGTCAAAAGGAACAACTGTTTCACAATCTTTTGTTCTTCATCAGTAAATGATACGGTGCGGGCAGATTTTCCATCTTCTAAAACTGGCTTAATTTTCTCAAGAACCGTAAATTCTGCTACAGAATCCTTGTCTTTTTGAGTACGGGCCATTTTTTCAACACGCGCATAACGCTTGTTGATGCTCTCTAGGTCCGCCAAAATCAATTCTAGGTTAATAGTATCAATATCTGCGATTGGATCCACAAATGCATCTTCACGGCCTTGTTCACGCATAACATTTTCATCATCAAAAGCACGGACAACGTGAACGATGGCATCCACCTCACGGATATTGGCCAAGAATTTATTTCCAAGCCCTTCACCTTTTGAAGCACCTTTGACGATACCAGCAATATCGGTAAATTCAAAAGTAGTTGGCACTGTTTTTTTAGGGGTAATGAGTTCGGTCAATTTTTGTAACCGCTCATCAGGTACTTCCACCATACCGACGTTCGGATCTATTGTTGCGAACGGGTAGTTTGCTGCTTCCGCTCCTGCCTTTGTAATTGCATTAAATAAGGTCGATTTACCTACGTTAGGTAAACCTACGATTCCTGCTGTTAAAGCCATGTTTTTTACTCTCCAATTAAAAATTCAATCATGACTATTATAGCAGAAAGTTTGAAAAAAAGCTTGCGAATCAACAAGCTTTGTATCATCCAAAAATAGATGGCAAAATATGAGGTAGAAACCAAGATAAATATCCCAAAATAGAGAGCACAATCCACCAATAGCCAGCAATAAATTGCCAAATATCCATTTTTTGCTCTGCTGTTTGATATGTTCCTGTTTCCTTGGTATTGTTCTCAGGTTCTTTTCCTAAAACCAGATAGTCTAGACTGACATCAAAAATTTCTGCCAGCTGGACCAGTTTATCAATATCTGGCGTTGCTTCACCATTTTCCCATTTGGAAATAGCCTGACGGGAAATATAGAGTTTTTCTGCCAATCCATCTTGGGATAAATTCTTAGCTGTGCGTAAAGCTCGAATTTGTTGGGCTAATTGAGTCATGATAGATTCCCCCTGATTTCTAAGATTAGTATAACTTAGACATGAGTCGCTGACTAGCAACACTTCAGAAATTTTCGCAACCAATGGTTGCAAGTTGTCAACTAGCCTTCGCTTGGCAGAACTTTCTTCATTTTTTTCTCAAAATCATGCCGGCTCATCATCACTACATGGTCACAGTTGCTACAGCGGATTTTGATATCCGCTCCTAGACGGATTACTTCCCACTTATTGGCCTTCTTGCCGGTCGATTTGATGACACAGGCATGAGGCTTTTTCATTTCGACAAAGGATCCTAATTGATACATACTTCCTCCTTAAAGATACATACTTCTTTCTTGATAGATTAAACTTACTTCGTTTGCTGTAGTAATCTCTCCATCCATCTGTAATAATAGTTTTTCATTTGATTTAAGTACTACGTGTAAACCTGTTAGATGACGAATAGTTGGTGATAATTCATGCTTTTTCAAAACCATAGATAACAATGACTGAAGTCGTTGAAAAAACGAACTATTCTCAAAGTAAACAAGATCAATTTCTTTCTTTTTAGCACTTGCTGTTGGCCAAATCATAATTCCACCACCAAAATAACTACTGTTGGCTATCGAAAGAAAAAAGAGATTGTCTAATGGATAGGATTTTCCGTCAAGAATCACTTCTATATTAATGGATTGCTTTGAAAATAGGGTTTTGATACCAAAAAATAAGTAAGTTAATTTGCCTAATTTTATTTTATTTAACATTCTTTTTAAAGCTGAATCTGTAGAACTATTGATTACTTGTGCTGCAAAACCAATATCCATGCTATTCATAACTGTTCCAAAAGAACTCTGTAAAACATATATGCTTTGTCTTTTTCCCTCTAGGATTGAGTCTATAACTGTAGATAAATTTTTGATATTCATAGCTTTTGCAAAATCATTCCCAGATCCGGTCGGAAAGTAAGCAAAAGGTAATTCTGCAGGCCAAAAAGTAAGAGCCTTTGATAAAGTACCATCTCCACCAATGATGATAAAATGATCTTTTCTGTACGAAAATTCTCTTAAAATGGCCTCTATTTGATTTTTTTCGTCCCCTGGCTCTACAGTCATAAACTCTTTTATTGTAAATTGCGGATAATTATCCTTAATGCTTGATACGATGCTATTGGCAGCATGGCTACCTGCATTCGGATTTGCTAAGATATATAAAGTCATCTATTTCCCGTCACTAGTCACATTCATTATTACAGAGTATTATTTTTTTAGTATAACATAAAAACGGCCTGTTTGGCCGTTCTTGTTCATATTAGTTTGTGCGAACTGGGGTTATCAATTGAATAAAGTCTTCACCATCATTATTTGGCACCAAGGTAAATGGTCGAACTGAAGAAATGAAGCTAATTTTCACTTGTTCACTAGTTGTAGCTTTCAAAGCTTCAATCAAATAAGTTGGGTTAAAGCTGATTACTAAGTCCTCACCTAATACTTCGACAGTGTCTAATTCCTCATTCACCCGTCCAACTTCTGGCGAATTTACGTGGGCAGAAACTATGCTATTGGTAATCTCTAGTTTTACAGTACCATTTTGAGTAGCATTTGACAGTAAGCGTGCGCGTTCCATAGAGTGGCGTAAGGAAGCAGTATTAAAAACAACTGTTGTTTTATATTCTACTGGAATCAAACGATCAGTATCTGGATATGTTCCTTCTAATAGCCGAGTATAGAAGCTAATTGACTCACTTCTAAATAAAATTTGATTATTGGAGAAGAATACTTCTACTGTCTCAATATCATCTGTAAATACAGCTGTAAATTCACGAAGGGATCGACTTGGGATTACAACATCAAAGTCATCTCCTGATGTGTCTAATTCTAGTTTACGTTGACTCATTCGGTGCGAGTCTGTTGCTACTGTTTTTAGATTCTTATGTTCTGTCAGAACAAAGTGAACACCTGTCAAAATTGGACGACTTTCCTGGGTAGATGCCGCAAAGGCTGTTTCATTGATGGTTTGTCTAAGTGTACTTGTTTCTAATATCAGAGGTTTTGAGGTAGGAACTTCCTGTAAACGAGGATATTGCTCAGAATCTTTCCCTTTTAAGGTAATTTCAGATTTTCCACTGGTTAAAACAATCTGCTTTTGTTCAATCTCAGCGAAATCTAATACTAGATCCGGCATGCTAGAAACAACATTGATGAAGAATCCAGCTTCTAAAAGAATAGAACCTGGTGAAGAGATTAATAAACCAGCATTTTCATCCTGAGTTGAAATATAGTGTTCAATTGAAATTTGTCCATTTGAACCTGTTAAAGTAATTCCTTCACTTGTTACTGAAATTTTAACAGTTGAAAGAATTGGAATAGCATTCTTACTACTAATAGCTCTTTTAGTAACATTCAATGCTTGTAAAAAAATAGTTTTATTTATTGAAAATTGAATCATGGATTCTCCTTTATTTAGTATCTATAAGGTTAATAGTAATAGTAGGTTCTGTGAAAAGTGTGGATAACTTAAAAAACTATAGATAAATCAAGGATTTCTACTTGTTCACAAAATGTGGATAACTTGGCAGTTTTTGATAGAAGTTATCCACAACTTAGCGGATTTTATTTTTTATAGCAGTTATCTCTATTTCTAAATTATCGTCATCTAACAAGAGAGATTTAATTTTATTGTAGGCATGCATGACAGTTGTATGGTCTCTATTACCAAATTCTTTTCCTATTTTTGGAAGAGAGTTATCGGTCAATTCTCTTGCTAGATACATAGCCACCTGGCGCGCGTGAACAATATGTTGCACTCGTTTAGAGCCCTTCAATTCTTTTACACTAACACCGTAAAAATTGCTTACCTCATTTTGAATTTTTTCAATTGGTATGACTAGGTTTTGAGGACTTGTTTGTTTTCTAGAACGAATAGCCTCTGCTGCAACTTCAACGGTAATTTCAGAAAGATTTCGCATGGAGGCCAAAAGATTAATATCTTTCAATGCTCCTTCTAAATCACGAACGTTGGAATCAAATTGTCCTGCTAGATAAGAGAGTGTCTCATTGGTAAATGTATAGGGCGATTCATCACATTTATTTCGTAGAATCGCAATTCGGGTTTCGTAATCTGGCGGAGTTATTTCACTTGTTAATCCCCATTTAAAACGTGTTACCAAGCGCTCTTCAATGTTATCTAAGAAATCAGGGTTTCTGTCACTTGTCAATACAATTTGTTTATCTTGGGTGTGGAGTGCATTAAATGTATTGAAAAACTCTTCTTGCGTGGAGGCTTTATTTTTCAATGATTGAATGTCATCAATGAGTAGCAAATCTAGATTCCGATAGGTCTTTTTAAAACTATCCATATCGTTTAATTGCAGATGTTTTAAAAAGTCATTGATAAAGGTTTCTGAAGAGACGTACTTAATTCGCGCGTGAGGATTATCACTTAATACCTTATTTCCAATTGCATTCAAAATATGAGTCTTACCGAGTCCTGGGCCTCCAAAAATAAATAATGGATTGTACAAGCCTCCCAGATTATCAGAGACAGCCAGTGCGGCTGCTTTTGCCCATTGATTATTGTCCCCTTGCACAAAGTTTTCAAATGTATATTGAGGTTTAATATCAGGATGAACAGCAGGAAGAATTTCAGCAGGTGCAGCCTCAGCTATGCTATTTTCTATTGGTGGTATTGCCCCACTCTGAGGAGTATATTGTGTAGTTTCTTCAGTAAACTGGTACTGAATCGTAATAGGTTCACCGTATACTTCAAAACTTGCAGCTACCATTAATTCTTCAAAATTCTTTTCCCAAAATTCTTTTTTGAAATCACGATTCAGAAATATTTTGGCAGTCTGATGTTGAATAGTCAGTAGTTTTGCATCAGCAACGTAAAAGTCATATACAGACGGTTTAAAATTCGATTGCACCAATTCTAAAAAACGATGCCAAAAACGTTGTTCTTGATTCATAACCTCCTCCCTTCTTTTTGTTATCGTCCTAATAGTTTACCATAAAAAAGAAAAGTTTTCCACAGGTGTTTTAAAAAATCCACACTGTTTATAAAAGTTATCCACAATATGTGAATAAATCAAATAAACAGTCTATACGAGTGAATTTCTTAAACATTTTCTTGTGGAAAACCTTGTATATAGAATAAAAATATGAACAATGCTATTTCAGACTGTTGATAATTCTTTCAAATTCTTCGATGTTTTGAAATTGAATAGTTAGTTGTCCCGATCCATTTTTCTTTTGTTGGATTGTTACCTTGGTTCCAAGTAGTTTTGCTAATTTCTCTTCTTCTTCTGCAACAAATTGGTCGGATTTTCTAATTGTTTTTTTCTTTTTAGAGGATAGTATTGTTTCTAACTGTCGTACGCTGATATCCTTTTCTTGGATTTTTTGAACCCATTCTGCTTGTTGTTTCTCTGATAGCGCTACTAGCTGTCTAGCATGCCCTTGTGTGATTTTTCCTGTTTCTACTGCTTGCCTCGTAGATTCGGATAAATGGAGTAAACGAAGAAGATTAGTGATATATGGTCGTGATTTTCCCATGATTTGGGCAATCTCATCATGTGTTAAGCCTTTTTCTATCAACTTTTCGTAGGAATGAGCCTCTTCAATAGGATTGAGGTCAGAGCGTTGTAAGTTTTCTATGATAGCTTGGTAGAGTAAATCATCATCAGATAGATGCTTGATGACTGCTGGAATCTCTGTTAATCCCGCTAGTTGACTAGCTCTTAATCGTCTTTCACCAGCAAGTAACTCAAAACCAATCAGCGGTGATCTGCGAACAATAATGGGTTGAATGACGCCATTTTCTTTGATAGATTGAGCTAATTCCAATAATTTTTCTTCATCAAAATGCAATCTTGGTTGATAGGGATTGGCCTGAATGTCTTTTATTTTGAGATAGTGTAGTTCTTCCATACGGTTATTCTAACAAAAATAAATAGACTTTACAATTGTGTAAAGTCTATTTAAACATTATCTTATGACAAATCATCCGTTGAATGTGTCAACTTAATGTCAACGGTCATTTTCTTATTATTTCTATAATAGGTAACAGTTATGGTGTCGCCAATTTGATGCTTGTAAAGTTCACTTTGTAAATCACTCTTATTTTCAATGGTTTCACCATCGATTTCGACAATGACATCATATGGTTCAAATTTTCCATCAGCTGGCAAACCTGATTGAGTAGATACAATTAGTACTCCAGATGTTAAGTCTGTATTTGCTAACCCTGCTTTTTCTAATTGACTAGTAGATAGGTCTGTTAGATTGACCATTTGTACACCAAGAGCTGGACGAGTAACTTTACCATTTGTTTCTAATTGATTAATAATCTGTACAGCATCATTTGATGGAATTGCAAAGCCCATTCCTTCTACTGCAACTCCTGAACTGCTGACAGAACTAGAGGTTATTTTACTTGAGTTGATACCAATAACTTGTCCTTGAATATTGATAAGTGGTCCACCTGAGTTACCTGGGTTAATGGCTGTATCAGTCTGGATAGCATTTGTTGAGATTGTTTGGCCATTTTCTGTTTGTGAAGTTACTGTACGACTGAGACTAGAAATAATCCCCTGAGTTACTGTATTTGCATAGACACTTCCTAATGGGCTACCAATTGCAATCGCAGTTTCTCCAACTTTAATTGTGTCTGAATTAGCAAATTCAGCAACAGTGGTCACTTTATCTGCAGCAATTTTGATAACAGCAATGTCTGAATAAGTATCTGCACCTACGAGTTCTCCGCTAAGCTTTTCTCCAGAAGCCAAAAGTATATCGATTTTTTCAGCACCTGAAATTACGTGGTTGTTTGTAACAATATATGCTGTATCACCATCTTTTTTATAAATAACACCTGAACCTTCTCCAGCAACGGCTAGCTCATCTGAACTTTCAATGTTGCCAAAAATAGAACTGAGGCTATTTGATGATTGAGTTTGATAATTGATAACGGAGACAACAGCATCTTGAACTTTTTCCACAGCTTGAGTGGTGGAGGTATCGTTGCTATATTGAACATTGCTCACACTGGTTGTCTTTGCTTGATTTGAAGTAGAATTTCCTTGAGTCAGAGTTGATGAAGCAAAGTAATACCCACCAATTCCTCCTAAAAATCCAACAACAAACAAAATAACAAATTTCAATAATTTTTTCATTAAAGGATTCCTCCTAGTTTCCCAATTTCGCTTTAAGATTACAATTACTTTCTTAATTATAACTTAAAGTTTTCAAAAATCAATCCACAAGCTGTGGATAACTTTTACTAGTATGTGAATAACTACTGATTTATAGAGAATTTTTTATAATCAACTACTGAGAATACCCTGTGGATATGTTACAATATTTTTATGAAAATAAAATTGATAACCGTTGGTAAACTGAAAGAAAAATATTTAAAAGATGGTATAAGCGAATATGCAAAGAGGTTGGGAAGATTTGCGAAGCTTGAATTCATAGAACTACAAGATGAAAAAACACCAGACAATGCTAGTCAGGCAGAGAATGAACAAATTCTGAAAAAAGAGTCTGATCGCATTATGTCAAAAATCTCTGATCGAGAATTTGTCATTGTATTGGCTATTGAAGGAACCCAATTCCCTTCAGAGGAATTTAGTAAAAAATTAGATACTATTACAACTAGTGGCTATTCAGATATTACATTTGTTATTGGTGGAAGTTTGGGATTAGATTCTGTTGTTAAGAATAGGGCAAATTTATTGATGAGTTTTGGAAAATTGACCCTTCCACACCAATTAATGCGATTAGTATTGATAGAGCAAATTTATAGGGCTTTTATGATTCAGCAGGGAAGTCCTTACCATAAATAGTTTCATGTGAAACATAGGAGAGAAAGAGTGAGGAAATATAGAGTTTTTGAAGGACTTCGTATCGCAAGTTGTTTAACTTTTATAAGTGGTTATCTAAATGCTTTTACATATTTAACTCAAGGTGGTCGCTTTGCAGGTGTTCAATCAGGAAATGTTATTCTTTTAGCTAATCAATTGGGACAAGGGAATTTTACAAATACCATCCATTTTCTAATTCCTATTGTCTTCTTTGTATGTGGGCAATTTTTTACCTATTTGGTGAAAAATTACTTTCTAAAAAGACACCATCCCTGGCATTTAGGTAGCAGTGTCATTATGTTATGTTTTGTATTAATTGCTGTTATACTGACACCGGTTATGTCTTCATTTTTTACTATGGCTATCTTAGCTTTTGTAGCTTCTATACAAGTTGAAACATTTAGAACTTTAAGGGGTGTTCCATATGCAAATGTAATGATGACTGGTAATGTCAAAAATGCAGCCTTTATTTGGTTCAAAGGAATAATGGAAAAAAATAAGGAGTTGATAAAGACAGGACGAAATATATTTATAACCATAATTGGCTTTATGCTTGGAGTTATTTGTGCTACAATCCTGTCCAGAATGTTTCATGAATATGCTTTGGTTGGGGTTATACTTCCTATGATGTATGTAACTTACAAATTATGGCAAGAAAAAAATCCCACCTAATCTGATGGGATAAAATGATTCCAGCAGGATTCGAACCTGCGACCGTTCGCTTAGAAGGCGAATGCTCTATCCAGCTGAGCTATGGAACCGCTAGTAACCATTTTATTTTACATTAAAGGGTTTAGTCTGTCAAGTTAATAAAAATAGTAAAAATATATTGACAAACGATTGGAGCTATATTATACTAAATATTGTTCTGTAGAATAAATGGTCCGTTGGTCAAGGGGTTAAGACACCGCCTTTTCACGGCGGTAACACGGGTTCGAATCCCGTACGGACTATTTTTTCCGCCATAGCTCAGTCGGTAGAGCGCATGACTGTTAATCATGATGTCACAGGTTCGAGCCCTGTTGGCGGAGTAAATAAAGCATAGGAAACCTTGAGAAATCAAGGTTTTTTCTTGTTTTGGTCAAAAGTTGGTCAATGAACTTACAAATATTTCAACTTCTACTATATATTGGATAAGAATGAAAAAATAGTGAAAAAATGGCATGAATAATCATACAAAAGGGAAATTTGGTCAAAACTTGGTCAATTGGTAGATGACATGATTTTCCTAATTTTTTCAGTTTCTTCCTCCTCTTTTTCCTTAATAAGATGAGAGTACGTTTCTATAATCTGCTTTGTGTCCTTATGACCTACGATTTTTGAAAGTGTCCAAATATCGATTCCTTCAGCAAGTAAAATACTGATGTAGGTATGACGAATACCAGTAGCGGTTAGAACTTTTGGAGTTATATTTAGTTGATGAAGGAGTTCACTAAGACAAGTGTTGACTGTTTTATTTGACGGTACACCATAAATAGGGTCAACAAATAAAAGATTTTTTGAATTTTTCAAGTTTAATGATTCTTGTTCTTTCAATAACTTGTCAAGCACATCTATTACTGAATCATCAATAGGTATATTACGCACTGACGTTTTTGTTTTAGGGTCTGTAAACTCATTTTTTGTTGAGTCGTACCGCCTGTAAGTTACGATTTCTTTGGTTTTCCAAAGTATGCAATCCCAAGTTAAACCTAATACTTCTCCAAATCTCATACCAGTCTTTAACTGTATGTAAAGAAGATAGTAAATCAAGTTGTCAGTATAGTTTACATTGTTGTAAAGATAATTAACTAACTTTTTATAATCTGCTTTACTATGAATATACTTATCCTCTTTTGATTTTGCTGGTTCTAAGCCAGTAATCTTTACACCTATTGTAAAGTCATGGAAATCAAGTCGGTCTTGTTTAGCAAATTCTAGAACTTTCCTAACTTCAGAATTTAAACGTGCAACATTATCACGACCATTAGTTTTGGCAAATTGATTTATAAAGAGTTGGTAGCGACTAGCCTTTATATTTACCAAAGGCATATTTCCAAAAAATTCTTCAATAAGTTTGCCACGTTTTATGTGTTTGTTGAGTGTCGCCTGTTTTTTATTTAATGGTATGATATGTAGTTCATACCATTTTTTCCAAAGTTCATGTAAACTAATTTGTCTATCAATGTTAGCTCCCTTTAGAAGTCTAAGTTCAATCTCAATTGCTTCAAGTTCAGCTTCTTTTTTAGTTCTAAAACCAGAATTAGAAGCTATGACTTTTCCTTTATCATCAAAGATTCTATAATCCCATAATTTTTTCTTACCTCTTTGTCTATAGGATGCCATATAGTTACCTCACTTTCATAAAAAGCAGATAACCAAGGGTTGTCTTGGTTATCATAGCATAATTATTTGAAAATTTCTAGAAAATTCCGTTCAAAAAAATCACGTGTTTTGCTAGCTAGAAAGTAATAACGTCCTCCTCGATTCTGAGGATATTTTACAAATCCATTTGGGTTTTGGTCAATGTCAATTTGTTTGCGAATGGTTGTCTTATATAGGACATTTTCAAGTAGCCATGGACGAGATACAGAGAGCATCTCTAGGACTTCATTAAGTGTCATATAGTGACCAATAGATGCCTTTTTTTGTAGTTCTTGATATTCAGCTTCTGAATGGATAGAGTACCCTTCAGGAAGTTTTACTGTGATTTCTGAAAATTCAAGGTTTATTTCATTTATTCTCATTATGGAAATTCCTTTCTTAATATGAGATAATGACTAGGGATAAGCCTAGCCTTATCTCTACAACTTGTTGGCGTCTTTTCTTCTTGGTTTCTTGGCGGTTACTTTAGAAGAAGAGGCGTTCTTTTTATAGAAAATCTCAATAATACTTTCTAAGTATTCTTCAAAATCGAGTACTTGGAGTTCTAGGAGATTTTTCTTGAGCCAAATATTTAAGTCAGGATTTGGCACATAGTTGAATTGATACTCAAATAATAATCGTTTGATTAAAATGGTCATTGCATATACTCCCCATATTTCTTGTACTTTTCTTAATAAGGGAAAGAAGCCACTACCTTTTAGCATATAGTGAACGGTCTGAATAAGTTCATTATTTCTAGGGCTTAGCAATGTAAGTGGAAGTGAGTGAGAAGAAAAGTCTAACAGCGATTGACTATATTCAGTAATTCTATTAGATTCAATATCTACAAGACAATATTTTTCAACAATCTTGTTTGCAATAAATGGTTGTAGTGAATCTCTGGAGGGTAACTCTAAGATTAGTTTAGTAAGCTGTCTAGCATATTCCTTTTTATAGGTTACCTCAAACCGTATCCAGCTTGAAACATTCTGAGCTACTTGAGCATACCGACCATTATTTTCTAATTGCTCTGCTTTTTTATCATAGATTTTTAGAAAACTATTTGTACCCTTTCCTCTTGAACCGATTGTCAAAGTTTTAGCTTCTCGATTTATTTCGATAGCAGATGTTTTTGAATGCCTCTTTTTCCCTTTGCTATTGACGATTGTAAACTTATTCTTTTTTAAATTTTGATAAATGTCGTTTACTGACAAAGGAAAATTAAAGTAATCTGCACAAAAGTCTATTCGACTGAGATGCATATCCCAATAGGGTTCATTGAGGCGTTGAAGAATATCGTAAACTTCAATCGGTTCATTATAGAACTCTTGAAAAATTTGTTGGTAGAAACTGAGTGCTGATGCAGAAAACTTAATAATAATTCCCATATTGATGTAGTGGTCATGGAATGCAATTCTAAAGAAATAGGGCATATTTTCAAAACTATATGCAGTAGTATATCCCTTTGGAGCTATTTTTTCTGGTTGCATTGATCCGCAAAGTGTAGGAAGTGACAATTTTTCAACAATTATTTCTGTCAGTTCTTGAGCAATTTGTTGCCAGTAACTAGGATATTCTCCAATGGTTTCAGCTGTTGGCTGGATAACAATTGAAATCTCATCAGTATTGACTTGTAGAGACTGTTTATCAAAATTTAGTAAATTCGTTAAGTTATACATGTTTTCTCCTTCTGGAATTAAGTGGAATCTGGGTTATTACAGTACCCAGATTGAATGTTTGTTGCTAGGCTCTTTACCAGCCCAGCCTATCTAGACAACCTTACAGGTTATCTGCTAGTCTGTGCTGGTAAAGAGCGATAAAAGTGGTGAGGAAGATGTTACCGCAAAATGAATCCATCTTCGGCATATTTTCAGTTTGTCAGGGGAAATATGTGGGACAATAACTTTTACAGTCTTTTTCCCACTAACTTTAAGGTAGCCTACTCCCCTTGGATTCGAAGAGGCAATCCAATCTTTCTCTTCTGAGAAGAACATTTGGATTGTCTCTTTTGAAAGTGTTCCTAATACTAGCATGGATGAAAAATTATCTCTAATTTTCCCAAAATATTCAGCATCACCACGTTGGTTACAGATAAAAATTTGAATATTGAATGACCGTCCAAGCATCATTAACCTAGATAACTTCGCGATGACTTCATTCTTTTGCTTATTATCTTTACTGGATAGGTATGAACCCCATTCATCGATAAATAGTATGACTTTTCTCTTTGAGCTATCCTGTTTAGATTGTCGTTGCTCTAGGACATTTAAAGCTAAATCAATAGCCTTATCTACGGCATCAAAGCGAAAGAAGGTTGGTAACTCATTTAAAAATTCAAAGTCTTTATCAGCTTTATAGTCAGCTATTAGCAAAAATGGAGGTTCTCTGGCTTGTTGATAGTATTCATAAATCTCTTTGGCTAGTAAAGCGATTGCACAGATTGTCTTTCCGCTTCCGCTTGCACCTACGCATAACAAGTGAGGTTTAGATGTGTTGAACGGAACTTCTCTTAAAAATTGAGAAGACTTTTTAAATAGTAAATGATCCAATAGTAGTCTCATAGTCTGTCCCCTTTGAGTTGTTTCAATTCTTCTTGGTTGTGGTAAAAGAAGATATCTAAATCTAGATAATTAAGCTGTTCACGTTTTGTAACTTGATTATTGAAAATAAAAGAAACAAAAATATCCTGTGTTTGTGAATAAAAACGGTAATTTTGTTTAATCTTTTTGTCTAATTCGATTACTAAGTTTTTAACGAGATAGAGTAATTCCTCCTCGTCAAGTTCATCCTTGATTAAGAGAGGGAATCGGTATCTTAAAGCTGACTCTGTTGGAGTGCTTGAAACTAAGAAAATAGAATCACGTGAGAAGGTAATAGAGCATCCCAATTCTCTACTTACTCTGTGACAGGTATTTTCGATATCGTCACATATTTGTGAACGATTTAGAGAAAGTTGCTGATTTAGCAATCTTTGCTTTTTGTTTTCTTGATATTTCAAAAAAAGGTAAATTGCAAATAAAATAAATAAAACAAAAGAATATGTATGGTACATAATAGTCCTCCAAAGAAAAATAAGGGAGGGAGTGCCTCCCTGAAGCGAAAAAAGTTATAAAATTGTAGCTTTTTGAGCTTTTAAAGATATCAGTGCTTGATTTGCTCTCGAATAGCTACTGATAGTTACATTTTCGAGCTGGATTTCTACAACTTCATCTAGAAAGTTTGTAAAATCCGCTTGTTTTGCACCAAGAACTTTTATTGTGTCTATCACAAACTTACCTGCATCGGTTCGTCGTCCCAAGTCTAGCTGTACACCGATTACTGACTTTGTTTGAAAATCCATAGCTGGAGCAACTCCAACGAGGTTACCAATGATATTACATTTCGATAGTTGCATCTCTAATTCCTCCTTTCTACCACTAATATATTTTAGTTAGCTGTGGAAGCTTTTAATCTTTGTTGTACATTGGACTCACTCCTCTCAAGGTTTTATGATTTAATTATACTCATCGAAAACGTGACCATTTTCGTAAAAATAGTATTAAAGGAGCGAAGAGATTTGAAAGTTCAGGTGTATTATTGTGAATATCATAATGAAGAATGAGGTGTTTTGAAGAAAATGATTCGACAAAGTTATAATTATTTTCTTCGAAAAAGATGTTATAATGATTGAAACTATAGTTAATAGGGAGGTTGGTAAGATGGAAAATATTATTAATAAAATAAAAGAACTAGATAGAAGTTTATCGGAAAAAGAAAAAACTAGGTACCAGTTTGAAAATTTAAAAAAAGATTTACACTTACTATACTTATATAGTGATACATTTTTGAAAAATAAATTTTTATCGGATATTCAAAAACTATTAATTCCAACAAACATCTCTGAAAATGATATCAAGCCTGTGAATAAGTTAGTATTATTTCTAATTTATAAAGAACATAATAATGGAAAAGGATATAAAGAGTTTTTTGAGGAATATGGTGATATAGATAACTTCATGAAATTCAAGCCTTTAATGAGTGAAGAAGATTGGGACCTTTTAGACAAATCGATCGCTCAATTTAATAATTATGAAAAAAAGATTCCGAGTGGTCGTTTTTATATCAGGTATACAGAATTATTTAATAAGAATAAATTAAATAAATTGTTTGATTATATTGTTGCATATTATCTATATGTAAATAATAAGTTGGTTTTTGCTGATCCTGAGCATTTTTTAGAAAACTATTACAGTTCAGATTTCTATGAACCGTTAAAGAATCTTATTGACGAGATAAAAATAGATAGTAATCATCTAAAAAAATTACCTCCAATTTGGTTAAAAAAAGTAGTAGATTTGAGGAACTACCTATATGCTGAGGAAATGAATACAAAAGGAAAAACAGGTTATGGAAAAGGTTTTTTTATAGGAAATACAGATTTAAACTATTTTCAACTAGAGAATAGGAATAATGTTATAAAATCTAAATTAGATGATGAATTAAAAGAATTATTGAATTCAAATTGGTTTAAATCACTAATTTTAAAGAGTTTGCTAGGTAATGATACAATAGTAATGGATGCATCAGACTATATGGAAAAAATTATGTCTTGAAAGTTTGACAAATCAGCATAATAAAACACGATACATCGTCTTATTGGTGTATCGTGTTTTATAATATTACTTCATCTGTTCCAATAAACTTTGAAAAGCTTTTATACTTTTTTCCTGTTTGTCCTTTGGCAGTTCTGATAGTGAGTCTAATAATTGTGAGAGTTCAGGGCTATTTTCCTTGATGCTGATATCAAAAAAGTGTTCAATATCTGTTTCAAGAGCTTCTAAAATTCTTTCAAATGTATCAATTTTAATATTTGTAGCTAATTGTTCGATCTTGTAAGCGTAATTCATTCCAAGGTCGGCTTTTTCTTCCAATTCGTCTTGTGTCCAACCTTTTTCTAGTCGTAAATGGCGTATTCTCTTACCAATATATTGTCTCAAACTCGCATTTTCCATCTTGAATACCTCGTTAATAATTATCTTACAAGGTTTATAGTAAAGAAGAAACTTCTTAAAAGGTTTTAAATCATCTAATTTAGTTGTTAGAAACTAAAAACTATAGTAAAATAACCTTAAAAGATTAGTTTGTTACATATGGAGGTTTTATGAAAATACTAGATAACAAAGTACAGGCATACGGCTCAATCCGTAAACTCAAAGGTCTAGGTGCAGTGGGTATCTTGATGTTCGGTTTTTCAATCGGTACTGGGGTATCTCAAGTGTCCGCAGATGAGATTGATTCAAGTACACCTGTAGTTACAAATGCGACAACTGAGGTTACAGAGGCTCAAGTTGCCGAAGCACAAACGCAGGTAACACAGGCTGAGCAAGCTGTTTCCGTTGCAACTTCTAATGTTGCAAGTCAAGAGCAGGTTGTTTCAACTGCTCAAGCTCAGGCTTCATCGGCTGACTCTGCAGTTGCAAGTCAAGAGCAGGTTGTCGCTCAGGCTCAAGCTGTGGTGGATGCTAATCCGTCTGTGTCAGAGGCTCAAGCTGATGTTGTTTCTGCAACTCAAGAGGTTTCCAACTTGCAAACTGCGGTATCTTCTCAGACAACTGAGGTTTCTGCTCTTGAGGATGAGGTTGCAACTGCTCAAACAAGTGTTAGCAACGCAGAGAAACAGGTTTCCAATGCAGAGACTACAAAAACACAGGCTGATGCTCAGTTGGCTCAGGATAAGGCTGACGTGATAACGGCTCAGACGAATGTTTCGAAGGCGGAAGATGCTGTTTCAACAGCTCAAACCGAGGTGTCTGCAAAAGAGACTACTGTGACAACAGCTCAAACTGAGGTTGAAACTGCCCAGACTGCTGTTTCTGAGGCTGAGTCTAAGTTGGTTGATGCGAAAGAAGCGGATGCACAACGTCAAGTTGCTATTAATAAGGCACAGACTGAGGTAAACACAGCTCAGGTTGGTGTTTCAAATGCTCAATCAACGCTTGACAGTGCTAATGTAACACTTTCAACTGCTCAATCCGGGGTATCTTCAGCTCAAACTGCGGTTAATAATGCCGAGTTGGCTTTGGGTTCTATCTTTACAGTTAATTTGTCTCAGACTTATAAGGATTTGCTTGTTCAGTTCTACGAGGCTCGCTACGTGTCAAGAGATACCGAGGAAATGAACCGTATTTGGGATGAGCTGAAAATTGAGTCTCTTCGTCTAATGGAAGAGTCTGTTGATGCAAAACGCCTAAATGCTTTGTATAAGAGTCTTAATGCGGTTGATTCTAACAAACGTGTGGTAATTAAGGCTAACACTGGTGGTTTGAACACTCTTACAAAAGAAGACCGTTTAGAGTTGTCACAGTATGCTCAAACGATTATAAACGATATCCGCTCCCAAATGGGTATCACTTCTAAAGTGTTGATAACTGAGGGTTCACTTGAACTTGCAGATAGAGTTGCTAAGGAGTACTTGGCGGATGATTGGGATATGCAAAAGGGTCACGACACTAAGGCAATTTCTAGGGTTCAGGATGCAACTAACTCTAGGATTGAAGAGGATGCGTCTCGTGTATTGCACACCTATCCACGAGATGTCACTATGGCGGAGTTAAAGGTCGATGTTGCTGATACTCTTGAGGATATGATGTTGTTCGATTACTTGCCATCTCAGCATTATGGACATTCGATTTCTATCTCAGGTTTGGATTCTAAGTATATTGATGCAGAGAAAGGTGACCAGTATTTCGGTTTGTCAGGCTACACAGGTTCTGTTAACTCTGCTTTCTTGTACGAGTTTAATGACCACGGTGTTGTTTCGGACTTCATTGCAGGTACACCAATCTCCAACCCAATCTCAAAAGAAGCTCTAGAGTCTGCGGTTACTAAGGCTAAAGCGGATTTATCTACGGCTACTTCTCAGTTATCAACTGCCCAAGCATCGGTTAAAACTGCAACTGAAAAGCTCCAGTCTGCTCAGGGTATCTTAACGCTTGCTCAACGTAAGTTGGCAACTGCTAAAGCTGTTCCAGTCCAAACGCCATCTGCTCAAAAAGCTCTTGATACAGCAAAAGCGAACTTGGAAACTGCAAAATCAAACCTTGCTACAGCTCAGTCTGAGTTGGCATCTGCGAAGGGTATCTTAGATGTTAGGTCGAAAGAGCTTGCAACAGCTCAAAATGCTTTGAAGTTGGCTCAAGCTGATGTGGTTACAAGTCAGAACAACGTTAATGTTAAAGCAAAAGAGCTTGCTACTGCTAAATCAAACTTGACTGAAACTCAGACTACCTTGGCAACTAAGCAGTCTGAGCTTACAGATGCCAAAGACAGCTTGTCAAACTTGCAATCTGCACTTGTAGATGCTCAAAATGACCTGTCAACTGCTCGCAATGTCCTTACAACAGTTCAAGGGTATCTCAATAAGTTGACTCAAGCTAAGGTTGAGTTGCAGTCTTTGAAGAGTAAACAAGCACAAACAGACGCTACATTGAAGTCTGCTCAAGATAAGTTGGCTCAGTACAAGTCTGAGTTGGGTATCGCTCAAGCCAACTACGACAAAGCGCTTGCCAACTATCAAACTTTGCAGGCTCAGTACAATGCGTATCAAGCGTATTTAGAAGCAAAAGCCGAGGCAGACCGACTTGAGGCTGAGCGTATCGAGGCAGAACGCCTTGCAGAAGAAGCTCGCATCAAGGCTGAGAAGGATGCCCAAGCCAAAGCTGAAGCGGAACGTCTTGAGGCAGAGGCGAAAGCCAAGGCTGAAGCAGAGCGTATTGCTAAGGAAAAAGCCGAGCAAGAACGCATTCAGGCTGAATTGAAAGCGAAAGAAGAGGCTGAGAAAGCCCGTCTTGAAGAGGAGGCTCGTATCAAAGCGGAAGCTGAGAAAGCCCGTCTTGAAGAGGAAGCTCGTATCAAAGCTGAACAAGAGGCTAAGGCAAAAGCAGAGGCGGAAGCCAAAGCTGAAGCAGAGCGAATCGCTCGTGAAGAAAAAGCCCGTCTTGAAGAAGAAGCTCGTATCAAAGCAGAAGCTGAAGAAAAAGCTCGTTTAGAGGCAGAACGTCTTGCTCAAGAAGCAGAGAAAGCCCGTCTTGAAGCAGAGCGAATTGCCCGTGAGAAAGCAGAAGCTGAGGCTAAAGCACAAGCTGAGAAAGATGAAGCTGAAAAGGCTCGCTTAGAAGAAGAGGCTCGCATCAAAGCTGAACAGGAAGCTCAGGCGAAAGCTGAGGCAGACCGTCTTGCTCAAGAACAAGCTAAAGCTGAAGCAGAAGCTAAAGCTAAGGCAGAGGCAGAACGTCTTGCTCGTGAAGAAGCAGAGAAGGCTCGTTTAGAGGCTGAGCGTCTTGAGGCTGAACGCCTTGCTCGTGAAAAAGCTGAACAAGAGGCTCAAAACAACCAAAATGGTGGGGTATCCACTGAGGAGCCTAAGGCTGAAGAACCTGTTCAACCTGAAGTTCCAGCTCTTGATGTTTCGATTGTTGAAGATTCAAACAAGAGAAAATTATCTACAGAATCAAGTCAACAGGTAAATAATAGTAAAGTTCTAAATCCATCTACAAATCTGCCTACTAAACATAACGTAACTCTTCCAAACACAGGTGAGTCAGCACAGACATTAACAATATTTGGTATTGGATTACTAGGTTTACAGTTAGTATTAGGTGCTAGAAAAAAACAAAAATAAACAAATTATTCAATGATATATAGCTATAATTTTTCAATTAAATATGATTTATGAAAACAATATTTTAGGAGAATAAGATGAATCAAAAAGAATGGGTAGAATTTTTTCAAGCGTCAAATGGACGTAATCCAGAACCAGCTGAATTCTCAGAAGCATTAAAGAATGGGGAATTCAAGATAGAGACTATTGAGACTGAGCAGAATGTAGTTGAAGAGCAGGTTGCAGAGAATCACTCAGAAAACTCGCAACCTCATTCACAACCTAAATCAGTCATTAGTCAGAAGGATTTATTACTGAATACTGACTTGCGAGCTTTGCGCAAGCAGATCGAAGAAAAGGAAACGACCTTGTCTAAGCATTTCTTTGAATTGGGATTAGCTTACTATAATCAATCTATCAACCAGAAGGAAATCAACCTTGATCAAGAAGTGGCAAATATTATTGCACTTCTTCAAGAATCTTACAAACTTCGTCAAGATTACAATATCCACGTTCCACGTGAAAAATCATGTTTAGCATGTGGTAATTTATTAAGTTCAGATAGTCGTTTCTGTTCGGTTTGCGGAAGTGATGTTCAAGAACTATCTGCTCTTGAAGAAGCGACTGTAAAAGAGTGTGACGTATGTTCTACTTTGCAAGCGGGTAAGAATAAGTTCTGCGCTTGTTGTGGAAAAGAATTTGCTTAGGAGAGTAAGATGGATAAAAATCAGGTTTATATAGATCGACTGAGGAAGGTTCTCTGGGTGAATCAAGAAGATTTAAAAAAGGTTACATCTTTCGACTTTTGTACCTCCTGTCAAGAGTATGTCCTAACTTCAAACTATTGTCAACAATGTGGTCAAATGAACCTTTCAACGGAAACTGTATCCTTTCGCGAGAGCCAGTCATTACTGGATAATGGTCAATATTATATGGTTCAGTCAAATCGATGGTTAGATCGCTGGGGCCACTGGTTAGAGGAACAATTAAACAAATTAGGAATTGAAATCAATCAAGGGACTTTATACAAAAGTGCTTCTTACCATAAATTGTGGTTAATCAGTTTTACATTTTTATGTATCTTTTTCCAATTAGGGGTTGTTTTTCCAAGTAGTCTATCTAGCAATATGATGGGATTACTATCAGTAGTTTTTGGGGTGATTCTAATTTTTACGAATTATCAGATATATAAAGGTCAGACGCACAAAGTTATATTAGGGGGCACTGGGATCTTAGTCATTTCAATTGTTGGATCAATAATTACTCAAACAATCGATATTTTCTTAATTACATTGTTACAAATTATTCTTCCCTTGTTCTTATTGCTACTAATGGAAGGGAAAAATATACAAGATGTTGAAAAATATATATCTATAGAAAAAATAAAGAATTCAGTTAAGCCTAAAGCAGTACCAAGAAAGAGTAATATTGAATCAATTGGATTGCACAGTCCTAGTACTTCAGGTCCAAAATTGTCATTTGGACTAATCGTAAAACTTGTAAGTTTAGTTGGCTTTATATTCGCAGTAATTTTTTATGCACAGAATTCTGTAGATGGAAAATATCGAATAGGTTATGATGGAGTTGCTGATATAGAGTTAAATGTTATATTTACGGTGGTAAATGGAGAAGTAGAAGTTCTAGGGCAGACACAAAGCTTTTCAGGAACAATTAATATTTTTGATAAAACTATTAGCATAGATTTACCAGAAGAAATCCCAGGAATTGGAAGTGAGATAGTTGGTACTTATGAAAAAGATGACTCTGGTAATTTAAAAGTGGGTAATTTCACATTTGAAAAAGAGTAGTAGGAGATAAAGATGACTGAGACAGAATGGATTGTATATTTTGAAGCAATGAATGGTCGAAAGCCAACTCCTACAGAATTGCAGGAAGCAGTTAAAAGCGGGCTTGTGCTGTCTCCTAGTAAATCATTTCCTAAATGGTTCTATAGTTTAATCGGAATCGGGATTTTAGCTTCCATAGGAGTATCTTATTTACTATTTACAAAAACTTCAAATCAAGAAACCTCAATTGTCTCTACAAAGGTTAGCTCATCAACGGATCAGTCAAAAGCTAATCAGATGCAATCCTCAAGTTCTCTCAATGAAGATGATAAGATTGATCTAGTAGCTATCCAATCAGGAGATTATTCAAGTATCGCTGGTTTGTGGTACACAGAAATTTCAGACAGTCCAAAAGAATTTAACTGGAGTGACTTTTTTAAAAATCATCAAGTTCGTGAAGAAAATGGAATGCTAATATTATCATCTAATAATTTAGCTGGTGCTCCGACCTTGAAAATTATTCCTAAAGGAGTAGAATACAACCTGCCTGTTGAAATGGTTACTGGAGGCGTTCCGACAATGTCTACTACGAATCGTATTGTCTCAGAAGGAATTACTTCGGATGTTTATTATCGAGAAACTGATTTTAAAAAAGTTGAGAATACACAATATTCTATTGCCTATCATACTCAGAAAACGACGGAAACTCCTCATTGGACTCAAGAACAAAGTCAGCAACTTGCAGATTTAATGGTAAGTTGGGGGGATTCAATGAATCAGAATGGCTATAAAGATGTGACTAATGCAGTGAGAAAGCGTTCCCTAGCAGTTGTTGACGAGTCGGGTGGGGGTCCGAACTATTCTGTAGACTTTTCTACAGATGGAACAGGTCAAGCGGAATATCATATTGTAGGAATCTATCATTATTTTCAAGTTGTAGCTGGTGGTAAGTTGGAACATAATTACTTGTTCACAATAAAATATGACGGAACACCTGTTGTACTTTATTCTCCTACAAGTCAAGATAATATCTATAAAGTTAGAGTTTCGGATAAAGAAGATTTGACGAAAGAGTTTGAGAGCATAGTGGAGGAAAATTAAGTGACAGAAAAAGAATGGGTAAGTTATTTTGAGACGATTAATGGAAGGAAACCTAGTAAGGTTGAATTAAAACTTGCGTTTCAAAGAGGTGAGATAAGAAAGAGGTCCTATTGGTTTCGAATTCGTAGAATTCCTGTTTGGCAACAAATTTTAGTATTATTAACATTAATTTTGTTGCTGTACATTAGTTATAAGCCTGCCTTGAAATTCTATTATCAAAGCCAAGAGAGTCGTTATGAAGATCTTTATAAAAGAGTGATATCTGACTATCAAGAAGCAATCCTTCAAAAAGATAGTGAGAAAGTAAATGTAGATTATTTCAATCAACCAACTCGTTTTCCGTCCTATTTAATCGATGATTTGGATAGTGATGGGAAAACAGAAATGTATATAGGATTTGATGATGGTGAAGATAATATTGAAGTGTTGGAACAATTCGACATTTCATTTGGAAAAGTTGAGAAAGTTAAGCCGAAGTTGAATGTATCCTCAGAGAAAAACTGGTATCCATTTGATGTCAAAGGTCTATACCAAATAAATTTAATAGAGCTCTCTAATCAAGATTTTTCTTCTGTAAATGATGTTTGGATAACAGAAGATAATACCCATAATATTAGAATTTATAATGACGGCATAGCATACATTGATGATCAGAGAACGGATAACCTTCCAAGTGGTGGTGGAGGTATTCCGGGTGATCGTTTTGGTTTTTTAAATACTTCTTCTCAGTATTATGAAGGTTACTCAGTAAGCGATCCAGTCGGAGGAAAAATATCATTAACTGCATTGACTAATCTAGGAATTCATTACACTTATGAATTCATTCCCAAAGGGATAGATAGTACTCAAGGTGATATAGATCGAGATCGATTAATCGTCCATACATTTGATGAAAAAATTATTCTATATCGTTCCTCTGATATATTTTCTTCAGTTGTCAAAAATAATGAGGATTCAGGCCCTTCTATTGATTTTACAGAATTATTAAGAGGAGATTTTTCAAGCTTGGCTGGGACTTGGAAAAATAGTCTAGACAGTTTTACAATTGATGAGACTGGTTCTATGGAAGGAGATTTCATCAACTCCTCAGATATTGCGATACGAGAATTAAAGATAATGAATGAAGCCTACCTTGATGGTATTTATGGTGATAGCAACACAGACTTAGAAAACGCTAATACGGGGCAATATATTACAATTATTCCATCGGGAATAACGGTTAGAGGAGAGATTGGAACTGATTCAAATCGTGATAGAATTGCTCTTGGAGGTAGAATGGAAGGATTAGAACAAGGCAATATTTATTACAAAGTAGAGTAAAAAGATCTTCTTACATACTGATAGGCTCCACTTATAGAAGACACTAAAAAATCAAAAATTTTCACTAGAAACTATGAGGGAATTTTTACTATGTCAAAAAGAAGTCCAAAGTCCGTCTCTGAGAAACTAGAAATTATTTTCATTTGGAAGAAGAACAGTCAATTAGTTGGTTAGTTAAACACTCCCTAAATAAATACTATCGAACCGTGTACTGAAGTAAAAAGAAACCGGTGCTGAGAGACAAGAGATGAGTCGAAACTGGAAGAAGGATAGATATTGAATATTTTAGTTACTCCGAAACGCTTCTTTGTTAAAACTTGGTCAGAGTGTATTTTTATAAAAATTCTGTATAATTCAGAAAAAACGTAAATATTTTAGAAAAATTCATTTGGTCAAAATTTGGTCAAATTGCCGCTTTTTATTACTCCCTAGATAAGTAACAAACCCTTGATTATCGCCATTTTTGTTATATATTTTAACTTATTTTAACGTATAATTATCTGTTGGCGGAGTAAATAAAGCATAGGAAACCTTGAAAAATCAAGGTTTTTTTGTTTTCTAAAATAGAAAAAACCGAGAAGTATTATTTTTCTCGGTTTTTAAGATAATAAAATCGAAGAAACTGATAAGTACAAAATACGAAAATAGCCCCAAAAGAAATCAGTAAACCGACATAAAAACCTTGTGGAATAAAGGTTAAAACGAGTTTTGTTTGACCAGGTTCTACATTCACTTTCATAAAACCATTTTGAGCCTTTTGAATTTCTACTGGCTTGCCATCAATGGTTGCACTCCATCCCTTATCAAAAGGAAGGGTTAATAGGATAGAAGCTTCTTTACTTGTTTCAAAATTTACTGTGACTCTATTACCATCTGTGCGTGTATCAATGTTTTTTTCTTGGAGTATAGATACTGCTTGTTGGAAAGCTTGTAAATCCAATCGATAAAATTGTGGCAAATCAAATGATACTTGGTTATTCTCAGGAAAATAGACTTCTATCTGAGCCACAGTATCGGTAGAGAAATTTCCAATATTGAAAAAGGAAAAAGCATTATCAATTGTAAACTCACTTGACTGATTGTTGACAGTGATAATAATTCTTTTTTGATTCTCATTTGAGAAAGTAATATTTGGTAAATTTAAATATACCTGACTATTTGCAGGAATTGTAACAGTGAAAGTAGCTTTTGCAGCATCCTCAGTTTCAACTTTATTGACAGTCATTCGATTGCCTAATTCAACTGTATTTTGTGATTCAATGTCTTTAAGCGAATAATAATATTTCTGTGATAACCCAGTCAATTGATTTAGGAAGTTTGTTTGGTTGTCAAGAGTTAAATTCGTAAACTTGACATCTTTGTAAATTCCTTCCGTTAGAATAGCTAACCCTTTGCTAAAAGAATTTTCGTAGAGACTAATTGTATCAAGACTCTGGCTTAACGAAAAACCATACTTATTTGGATTGCTGCTTGCTAGGTTGTACTTTATTCCAAATAGACTATCAGCTATAATGGTATTATTTTGGTATCGAAGGTTTAGATTGGTACCATCAGATCGAAAACCAAGTTTATCTAATGCTGAGCTAGATGCTCTGTTCCTTATGGAAGAAAATTGAGAAATACCATTATAATTGAATTTCATACTATCATTACCTGTTTGAGGCAAGAGACGCTCCATTCGGTAAAACGAATCATTGCTCTCAGCTGTATACTTTACAAGACTGTCAATTTCTGACAACTTTTCTTCATAGTTAGAACGACTAGGAAAATGCCACTCGTCCGATAAGCCTTGCACTTGATAATAAGTATGAATTCCGACTTCTAAGAGACTAAATAGTACTATGGTGGAAGTTATCCATTTGAAGGATGACTTGTAGCCTAGGATAGCAATAAAAAGAATAAAGTATGCAATCAAAAATTCTAGTGTCAATAAGAAGTTGACATCCACTAGAAAGTCGTAATGATTTTTGAAAAAGTAAGTGAATAAAAATCCAATAAATAGAAATGAAATAACTAATGTGAAATGTTTTAAGTTAATTTGATCCAAACGCACAACAGTTTCAGCAGCTAGGTAGATGATACCTATTGAAAGAACCCATGCATAGCGATATAAAAACATATTCGGAGCATGCATTCCTTGCCAAAAAAGATTTAGTGGCTGTAAATAAAAACTTGAAATAATGAGTATAAAGAATAGGCTGTAAGATAGCTTTACAATTGGTTTGATACCTTTTAATGTGAAGAATAGCAAAGCTAGAATCAATGGGACTAAACCAACAGAAATCATAGGAATGGATCCAAATTTTGTCGTATCGAAACTACCTACTAAGTTTTTGGCAAAGAAGTCCAGATACCAAGAATCTTCTGTTTTTAGGTTGACAATGCTTGTAAATGTTTCACCGTGAGTCTTCAAATCAAAATAGGTTGGTAACAACATAAACATGCTACTCAATGTAGATGAGGTTGACACCAATGTAAAGTTTACAAATCTCTTCAATTTCTGCCCCTCTAACCAAGACAATTGTACGAGTGTCCAAATGATTAGAAAAACAGCGGTCATGTAACCAAAGTAATAGTTTTGTACAAATAAGCATGTCAGAGCTACATAGTAAATGATTTGTCCTTTTCCCGTTAATAATCGATGTAAACCAAGGAGAATGATTGGAAGAAGAATAAAAACGTCCAGCCAGTTATTAATTTCTAATTGACTAGTACTGAAACTCATTAGGGAAAAACTAGTAGAAAGTAGCAACGCCCACTCTTCTTTTAAATTTTGGTGAATGCCTTTTAAACTGACAAAAGTTGATAACCCTATCAATCCAAACTTGACAATAGTGACAAGATATAGGGCATCTGGCATAGACTGTAAATTGAAGAAAAAAACGATGGGAGATAGGAAAGAACCTAAATAATACGAAGACAATGCGTAGAAATTCAGTCCCAAACCGCTAGTAAATGTGTAAAATATTGAGCCATCTCCATGTAAAGCATTTCGCAATGTTTGATTAAATATAACATACTGATGGAAGCCATCACTTGCTAATATAGTTGTGTCACTTCTCCACCAGATTCCTTGAAATGCCAAGACAATAGAAATAATAGTTAGCGGGATAAGGAAAGATAAGAGGTAATAAATGGATGTTTTTGTAAATATTTTTTTCATAGATTTAAAAGAAAAGGCGAATAAATCGCCTTTTTATTATGCTTTCCAAAGTTCTTGTACTTTAGCTTGTACTTCAGCATTTTCCAAAAATTCATCATAAGTTTCGTCGATTCGATCAATCACGCCATTTTTAGAAATGACGATGATATGGTTTGCTAAAGTTTGAATAAATTCGTGGTCATGGCTGGCAAAGATGATGGACTCTTTAAAAGCTTTCAAACCATCGTTCAGACTGGAAATTGACTCCAAGTCCAAGTGGTTGGTTGGATCATCTAAGACCAAGACATTTGACTTGAGGAGCATGAGTTTTGACAACATCACGCGCACTTTTTCGCCCCCTGATAAGACGTTTACAGGTTTGTTAACCTCATCACCCGAGAAGAGCATACGTCCCAAGAATCCACGTAAGAAGGTATTGTCATCTTCTTCCTTGCTAGCAAAATTACGAAGCCAATCAAGGATTGATTCATTGGTATCAAAGTCACGAGTATTGTCTTTTGGTAAGTAGGATTGACTAGTAGTGACACCCCACTTGACAGTTCCTTCGTATTCAATATCACCCATAAGCGCACGAATGAGAGCAGTTGTTTGGATGTCATTTTGTCCAATAAGAGCAGTCTTGTCACCTGGACGTAAGATAAAGTTGATATTGTCAAGAATCGTTTCACCATCGATGACAACTTTTAAGTTCTCAACTGTCAAGAGGTCATTACCGATTTCACGTTCAGATTTGAAGTTGATGAATGGATACTTACGGCTAGAGGGTATGATTTCTTCTAATTCAATTTTATCCAACATTTTTTTACGTGAAGTGGCTTGTTTGGATTTAGATGCATTAGCAGAGAAACGGGCAACGAATTCTTGTAATTCTTTGATTTTTTCTTCAGCCTTTGCATTTCGATCTGCTTGTAAACGGGCAGCCAACTCACTTGATTGTTTCCAGAAGTCGTAGTTACCAACAAAAATCTTGATTTTACCGAAGTCAAGATCAGCCATATGTGTACATACTTTATTTAAGAAGTGACGGTCATGGGAAACAACAATGACGGTATTTTCAAAATCAATGAGGAAGTCTTCCAACCAGTTGATGGATTGGATGTCTAAACCGTTGGTTGGCTCGTCCAAAAGAAGAACATCGGGTTTACCAAAAAGCGCCTTGGCTAAGAGAACTTTGACCTTTTCACCATTTGTCAATTCGCTCATATTTTGGTAGTGAAGGTCTTCTGAGATGTTGAGGTTTTGGAGTAACTGTGAAGCTTCGCTCTCAGCTTCCCATCCACCAAGTTCAGCAAATTCACCTTCTAACTCGGCAGCTCGGACACCATCTTCATCAGAAAAGTCTTCCTTCATATAGATGGCATCTTTCTCTTTCATGATGCTGTAAAGTTGGTCATTTCCCATGATAACGACGTCAATCACACGTTCATCTTCGTAGTCGAAATGGTTCTGACGAAGGACAGAAAGTCGTTCATCTGGACCAAGGGAAATATGGCCAGTTGTTGGTTCGATATCTCCTGCTAAGATTTTTAAAAAAGTAGATTTTCCGGCACCATTAGCACCAATCAATCCATAGGTATTTCCTGCTGTAAACTTAATGTTGACATCATCGAATAATTTACGATCGCTGAAACGTAGCGACACATCTGATACTGTAAGCATAGTTTCTCCTATTTTTCTGTCTATTAGTTTTATTGTACTAGAAAGAACTTGAATTTTCAATGAATTACATTGGAATCAAAATATCTTCATTATACTGTTTGTGGTCTTTTTGAAGACTGAATCCACGTCCTTTAACTTGAGTTGCTGGCATGACAATTAGAAATGCAGTATCGTCGATTGCAAGAATATTTGTTTCAAGTTTTTGAATTTCTGGACGTGAAACGGTTGTCATCAGCATTCGTTGTTCTTTACCTGTAAACCCACCAACAACAGGAAATTCGGTAACACCTCGATCAACAACTGTTGTAATGTATTCTTTTATTTCTTCATGATATCTCGATATAATCATTACATTTCGAGAGGAATCAGCACCGGACATCATCAAGTTGACAATATAAGTGATGGTCATCAGTGCGAGGATGGAGTACATTACAGAATCAGGATCAAAAGCAATAAAACCTATAATAACGATTATTCCATCAATTATACCCATTAAAATCCCAATAGGAATCGGGGTTAATTTATTGAGTAATTGAGTAATAATTCCAGTACCGCCAGTTGAAGAATTTCCAAGAAAAACAAGACCAATTCCAATTCCAACAATAATACCACCAAATAGTGCTGCTAATAGCGGATCTTTAGTAAGTGTTGGAAGTGAGTCTGTGAGTTTAAGAAAAAATGGGTAAATATTAGAACCATATACGGTCTTCAAAAAGGTTGTTCTACCTAGAAAAACGTAACATGCAATAAGTAGGGGAATGTTAACGATAAATACAAAGGTGGCTGGATTTATTTCAAATAATTTGTTAATACTAATAGCCAGACCACTTATCCCCCCGGAAGCGATGTTATTCGCTAAAAAGAGGCTGTTAAAGCCAACAGCCATGATAAAGGTACCAATGGTAACTAGAAAAAACTCTTTAAATCGTTGCATAATAAGCTCCACTAAAAATAATTCTATACTATTATCCATCATTCTCTTGGTAGCGTCAAGGCTTTACTGACCTTGACTTTCTAATTTTTTGCGGTTATAATAGGAATCAATCAGAAGAGTAGTAAGTGGATAATTTTTAGAGAGTTTGTGGTTGGTGGAAACAAACAAGAGTCGCTTATGAATGGACTGAGTGAATAGAATCTGAACAAATAAGGATTCGGCTAGCAGGCCTTATGTGCGAAAAGATATAAGCTTATTTAATGCTTATAAGTGAGGTGGCACCGTGTCCTTGACGCCCTCGCACAGTTTTCTGTGCGTGGGCTTTTATTATGTAAAAGGAGAATATTTTATGAGTAAACCGATTATCCTAACAGGAGACCGTCCAACAGGCAAATTACATATTGGACATTATGTTGGTTCGTTGAAAAATCGTGTTTTATTACAGGATGCAGGTCAACATGAACTTTTTGTCTTTTTAGCAGACCAACAAGCTTTGACAGATCATGCAAAGGAACCGGAAAAGATTGTTGAATCCGTTGGAAACGTAGCGCTAGATTATCTAGCGGCAGGACTTGATCCAGCTAAGACAACGATTTTCATCCAGAGTCAAATCCCTGAATTGGCAGAGTTGACCATGTACTACATGAACTTGGTATCTGTTGCACGTCTAGAACGTAACCCAACCGTTAAAACAGAAATTGCTCAAAAAGGTTTTGGCGAAGGAATTCCAGCTGGTTTCTTGGTCTATCCTGTGTCTCAAGCGGCTGACATCACAGCCTTTAAGGCAAATTTTGTCCCTGTTGGAAATGACCAGAAACCTATGATTGAGCAGACTCGTGAACTTGTTCGTAGTTTTAATCATGCTTACCAAACAGATGTTTTGGTAGAGCCAGAAGGTATTTATCCTGAAAATGAGGCAGCCGGTCGCTTGCCAGGTTTGGACGGCAATGCCAAGATGTCTAAGTCACTTGGAAATGGTATTTATCTGGCAGATGACATGGATACACTCAAAAAGAAAGTCATGTCCATGTACACTGATCCCAACCACATCCGTGTTGAAGATCCAGGTAAGATTGAAGGAAACATGGTTTTCCACTATCTTGACGTTTTTGGGCGCGAAGAAGATAAGGCTGAGATTGAGGCTATGAAGGAGCACTATCAACGTGGTGGTTTGGGCGATGTGAAGACTAAACGCTATTTGCTGGACATTTTAGAGAGAGAATTAGGACCAATCCGTGAACGCCGTCTGGAGTTTGCACAGGATATGGGACAGGTCTATGCAATGTTGGAAGCAGGTAGCCAAAAAGCTCGCCAAGTTGCTGCGACAACTCTTGATCAAGTGAAGTCAGCTATGGGAATTAACTATTTTAAATAAGGTTAACAATAAAAGAGCAATGTTGAAAAAATGTTGCTTTTTTCATTTGTTTTACGACACAGCAAAAAACAAACGTTCGATTTTTATAGATAAAACTGAATAGAATTTTCTGAATTTTTAGGATTGACAATATTAAAGCGAATAATGATTGACAAATGATTTCAAAATGTTATCATAATTAAAATACAAATAGCAATCATGCTAAATACTAAATAAGAAAAGAGGAAGAAAATGTCAAACTGGGACACTAAATTTTTGAAAAAAGGCTTTACTTTCGACGATGTATTACTTATTCCGGCTGAAAGTCATGTATTACCACATGATATTGATTTAAAAACACAATTAGCACCAAATTTGACCCTTAATCTTCCGATTATTTCTGCTGCCATGGACACTGTAACAGATAGCAAAATGGCTATCGCTATGGCGCGTGCAGGTGGTTTGGGCGTCATCCATAAGAACATGTCTATCGCGGAGCAGGCAGATGAGGTGCGTAAGGTAAAACGTTCTGAAAATGGTGTCATTATCGATCCATTCTTCTTAACACCAGAACACACCATTGCAGAGGCTGAGAAATTGATGGCTACCTATCGTATTTCCGGTGTGCCAATTGTTGAAACATTAGAAAATCGTAAGTTGGTCGGTATTATCACCAACCGCGATATGCGTTTCATTTCAGATTACTCACAGCCAATTTCGACCAACATGACAAGCGATGAATTGGTGACAGCGCCAGTTGGAACAGATCTTGCGACTGCGGAGGCTATTCTTCACAAGCATCGTATTGAAAAATTGCCATTGGTTGATGAAAATGGTCGTTTGTCAGGCTTGATTACTATCAAAGACATTGAGAAAGTCATTGAGTTCCCAAATGCAGCGAAGGATGAATTTGGTCGTCTCTTGGTTGCGGGTGCTGTTGGTGTTACATCTGATACTTTTGAACGTGCTGAGGCTCTCTTTGAAGCGGGTGCTGATGCGATTGTTATCGATACTGCTCATGGTCACTCAGCTGGTGTTCTTCGTAAGATTAAAGAAATCCGTGAACACTTCCCAACTCGTACCTTAATTGCCGGCAATATTGCCACAGCTGAGGGAGCTCGTGCTCTTTATGAAGCTGGTGTTGATGTTGTGAAGGTCGGTATTGGACCAGGTTCAATCTGTACAACACGTGTCATCGCAGGTGTTGGGGTACCACAAGTGACTGCTATCTATGATGCAGCTGGTGTTGCGCGTGAATATGGAAAAACCATTATTGCTGATGGTGGTATCAAGTATTCAGGTGACATTGTGAAGGCACTTGCAGCAGGTGGTCATGCCGTTATGCTGGGTTCTATGTTTGCAGGAACGGATGAAGCACCAGGTGAAACAGAAATCTTCCAAGGTCGTAAATTTAAGACTTACCGTGGTATGGGCTCTATCGCTGCCATGAAACAAGGTTCGAAAGACCGTTACTTCCAAGCATCTGTAAATGAAGCTAACAAACTTGTTCCAGAAGGAATTGAGGGACGTGTAGCCTATAAAGGATCTGTTGCAGATATGATATTCCAAATGGTTGGTGGACTTCGCTCAGGTATGGGCTATGTAGGTGCTGGCAACTTGACCGAATTGCATGAAAATGCTCAGTTTATCGAAATGTCAGGCGCTGGTTTGAAAGAAAGCCATCCACACGATGTTCAAATTACAAACGAAGCTCCAAACTATTCAGTACAGTAAACAAAAACAAGACCCTAGTTGACAGGGTCTTTCTTTAAATGTAAATATAGTTGACAAATATTGTAAAGCATCTTTTCAGTCTTCGGTAATGTTTCCCTTTTGAATATGGAAAATTTTAAGATTTTCAGGCAGCTTATGTAAATGGTCCAAAGATGTCGTAGTTATAAATGTTTGAATCGTATCGGTAATTGTTTCAAGCAATTTCAATTGTCGATTGTTATCAAGTTCGCTCATGACATCATCTAACAATAGAATCGGATACTCTCTTGTCATTTCTTTCATTAACTCTATTTCAGCGAGTTTGAGAGAAAGGACAAGACTACGGTGTTGTCCTTGGCTACCAAAATGGGCGTTCATATCATTTAGAAAGAAGGCAATATCATCACGGTGTGGTCCTACACCTGTATTTTTTTTGAATAAATCACGTTTACGACTATTTTCTAACTCTGTCAAGAAAGTGTCAATTAAATTGACAGAGTTAGTCAAGTTAACTGAAGATAGATATTGAATGGTTAAGGTTTCTTTTTGATTTGAGATTTCTTGAACTTTGCTGTTGCCATGTAATTCTAATTTTTTTAGAAAGTCAATCCGGTGTTGGATAACACGACTACCATACTCTGCTAGTTGATGATCCAATACAGATAAAAAGGTATTGTCTACTTTTTCTGTAGATTTAAGATAGGCATTTCTTTGTTTTAAAACATGGTTATAGCTTGACAAGTCTGAGAGATATATTGGTTTGATTTGTCCTAATTCGACATCAATGAACTTTCTCCTTAAGGCAGGGGCACCTTTGATTAATTGCAAGTCTTCCGGTGCAAAGAGAACAACGTTCATGTGTCCAATGTAGTTTGAAAGCTTTGCTTGCTTGAGATGATTGACTTTTGTTACTCGCCCTTTATCTGTCAAGCGAATGTCAAGCGGAATCTTACCATTTGTACGATGAAGTATTCCGGAAATAGATAATTCTTTTTCCTGAAATTGTAGAAGGTCTTTATCTGTTCGGGTTCGATGACTCCGTGTCAGGGCTAAAAAATAGATAGATTCTAGCACATTGGTTTTACCTTGGGCATTTTCACCTAAAAAGACATTGAGTCCTTTGTGAAACTCAATATCTAAATGGTTGTAATTCCGAAAATGTTTTAATGCTAATCGTTCCAACCACATGTTTATGTACCAGGGAAACGAACAGGTTTTCTATCAGCTTTTTGAGCTGTTTTTTTTGAAGGAGGGACCTGTTTCTCATTTTTTTTATTCTCTTGATTCAATTTTTTAACAATGGCAGCTACCCGCTCTTTTTCAGCCTTGTCTTCTTGGTATTGCTGAATTTCTTCTGTACTTGGAGCAATAATAGTTATAGTAATACCATGTTCTGGTAGTGCGACTGTGTCACCGATACGGATTTTTTTCCCTCTTCTTTTTTCATCTTCTCCATTAAAAAGGATGGTATTTTCCTCTAAAAAACCTTTGATAGCACCGCCTGAGTGAAGAATACCAGTTGTTTTTAAAAGGGCCTGTAAAGTAATGTAGTCATCAAATAGTTTAAATTCCATATGTCACCTCGTTACAGAATATTATAACACAAAATGGTATAATGAAAGGTACAATGTTTGAAAGAGGAATAGAATGCAATTACAAGAAGGAGTTAATCTTCATTTTATAGAATCAAGTAAGTTTACGACCAATAGAATTCGTGTTCGTTTTGCTGCAGCAATGAGTGAAAATACAGTGGCAGGTCGTGTGCTACTAGCCAATTTACTAGAAATGGGAAATCAAGATTATCCAACAGCGCGTCAACTTCGAATGAAATTAGCTGCTTTATACGGAGCACATTTTTCAACCTCTGTTTCTAAGAGGGGACGAGTTCATTTTGTTGATGTGAACATCTCGTATGTGAAATCATCATTTTTGCTCAATAAAGAAGATATAACCTTAGAAATAATTGATTTTTTATATGCCTGTCTATTTCGACCGTTGACAGAAGGAAAAGCTTTCAATAAAAAAATGTTCGAAGTGGAGAAAAGAAATTTATTAAGTTTTTTAGAATCTGAGGTAGAAGATAATTTTTATCATGCGGATGTTGAAATGAGTCGTCTTTATTTTAATGATGAAGATATCCAGGTGCCACGAGTTGCTCGAATTGATTTAGTACAAAAGGAGACAGCTGAATCTGTTTATGAAGCATACAAAAGAATGCTAAAAATGGACAGAATTGATATTTTTGTTGCTGGAGAAATCAATCAATTAGAGGTTCAAAATAAATTTAAAAACTTTGACTTTACATACCGAAATCCAAAATTGGAGTTAGAGTACTCACAAGATTATTCCAATATCGTTCATGAAAAAGTGGAACGAAAAGTTGCTCAGCAATCTATTTTAGAATTAGCATATCATTTACAAGTTGTTTACAACGATGTAAACTATCCTGCATTATTGGTATTTAATGGTCTGTTCGGTGCCTTTTCTCATTCTAAATTATTTATGAATGTTCGGGAAAAAGAAAGTCTGGCCTATACGATTGGGAGTCAAGTGAATATTTTTTCAGGTATGTTGAAAGTATATGCTGGAATTAATCGAGAAGATCGATTGAGGACAATGAAGCTCATAAATCGTGAATTTCTTGCACTAAAACGTGGTCAAATTACAGAGGATGACTTGGAATTAACAAAAAAATTACTAACTCACTCTGCAACGCTGGCTCAAGATAGGCAAAATAATCTTATTGAACAGGCCTATAATGAAGTCTGCTTAGGAGAACGAAATCTAACTTGGCAACAGTGGATTGATAGTATTAATGCAGTATCGATAGACGATGTTGTAAAAGTTGGAAAAGTTATTCGTTTACAGGCTATTTACTTTATGGAAGGAGTTGCTCAATGAAACTAATTGAAAAATGCTATCCGTATATGAAGGAAAGTCTTTATTATGCTAAACTTGACAATGGGTTGACAGTAACTTTACTTCCAAAACCTGATTTTAATGAGGCCTATGGAGTATTAACGACAGAATTTGGGGCTCTACATACTCAATTTAAAGCAGATGGTCAAGAAATTGTTCACTATCCCGCAGGAATTGCCCATTTTTTGGAGCATAAACTATTTGAAACAGAAGAAGATGGCGATGTGATGAATCAATTTGCCAAATTAGGTGCTAGTGCAAATGCCTATACTGGATTTCGTCAAACAAGCTATCTTTTTTCAACTACCCAAGAAGTGTTATCTTGTTTGAATTTACTGCAATCATTTGTTACTAAGCCTTATTTTACAAAAGAAAATGTAGAGCGTGAGCAAGGAATTATTGAACAAGAAATCGAAATGTACCAAGACGATGCAGATTATCGTCTTTATATGGGAATTTTAGCTTCACTCTATCCGGGAACTCCATTAGCTTATGATATTGCTGGTACTGTTGAATCAATTTCACAAATTACAGCTGATGCTTTGTATGAAAATTATTTAGCCTTCTATCGTCCAAGTAATATGCATATGTTTATTGTTGGAAATTTTATTCTAGAAGAGGTGTGGGAAGAAATTATTCAAACCCAAGAGAACTCTGAGCAAGATAGTAGGTCTTTTGAAAAACTTTCCTTGACACATTTACCAATTTTAGAACATCAAACAGAGCAATTTGAGGTAGCTACTTCAAAATTAGCAATAGGGTTAAGAGGGAATGATCATATTGTGATTCATGAGATAAGTGCGTATAGAATTTGTTTACAGTTACTGTTTGCAATGTTATTTGGTTGGACTTCAAAACGCTATCAATCCTTATATGAGGATGGAATAATTGATTCTTCGTTTCAATTTCAAATTGAGGTGAACCCAGATTATCACTTCGTAGTTATTACGACAGATACTGAGTCACCGATTCGACTATCTAGTCTGATTATTAAAGCAATTCAGCAATTTGAAAAAGACATGGATATCACCGATGATCAACTCCATTTACTTAAAAATGAAATGTATGGCGATTTTATTAGAAGTTTAAACTCTTTAGAATTTACTGCCAGTCATTTTATCGAACATTTATTTAATGATGAAACAATTTTTGATTTACCAGAGATTATTCAATCTATTACACTGGAAGATGTAATGGAGGTTGGGCGGCAGTTTATTTACAACTGTGATATGACAGATTATACGATTTTTCCTAAGTAGGTAGTAATAAAGCATCGAAATTTCTACTATTTTTTGTTAAAATAGAGTATTGTATATGATGAAAGAATGAGAGAAGGGATTATGAGGCAAAAAAGTATTGGTGAAGTTCTTCGAGCAGCTCGAGAAAATAGAGGTTGGAATCTAAATGATGTGCAGAGAATAACAAAAATTCAGGCTAAATATTTGCAGGCATTAGAGTACAATGATTTTGAATACATTCCTGACAAAGACTATATAGAAAGTTTTTTGGTAACATATGCAGAAGCGCTTGATTTGGATGCAGCAGTATTGCTTGATGCCTATAAAAAGAATAGTCTTGTGATGTATTATGAGGAGGGAGACGAAGAGGAGCTTTCCACTGATTTTAAAAGAAGATATAAAGGACGAAAGAATAAAAAGGCATCTTTTCTTCCTTTGTTTTACTTGTTATTAGCATCAAGTTTGATGATTATTTTTGTAACTTTTGTCATTCATAATCGCATGAAACAAGCCTCGGTTTTTTCGAATCAAAGCACTTCTTATAGTGTGTCTCAGCAGGCAGTAAGCTCGTCAAGTGCAGCAACTAGTGAATCTTCTTCGGATGGGACGTCCAATTCTACCACAACAAGTAGCTCGACAAATAGTTCATCTACAGCTTCGACAAGCAAAATAAGTGTCACAGGATCTGGAGAAAATATTATTGCAACAGTGTCTAAAGTTACCTACCCAGTAGATATTACTCTTACGGCTAAAAATACAACTAGTTGGGTTAGTCTAACGGAATCAACTTTATCAGGAGGGGTCACTCTAACTCCTAGTAATCCAACAGCAACAACAAAAATTGAAGACGGGGTATCTTCTTCAATTTTGGTTTTAGGTGTGGTAAAAGGTGTTGATATAACAATAGCAGGTCAACCGTTAGACACTTCTGCATTAACAACTGAGACAGGAAGTGTTATCTTATACTTTGAACAATAAAGGACGAAAAGATGAAAAAAGAAAATATTCCCAATGCTTTAACAATTGGTCGGATTCTCGTTATCCCCATCTTTATTTTATTATTAACGCTTTGGAACAATGCAATCAGCCATACCTTTGCTGCAATTATCTTTGCTTTAGCTAGTATTACGGACTATTTAGATGGTTATTTAGCTAGAAAATGGAAAGTTGTTACAAATTTCGGAAAGTTTGCAGATCCAATGGCGGATAAAATACTGGTAATGACAGCTTTTATTATGCTAGTTGAATTGGGATTTGCTCCTGCTTGGGTTGTTGCGATTATCATTTGTAGGGAGCTTGCTGTAACTGGTTTGCGTTTACTTTTAGTTGAAAATGGTGGGACAGTCCTAGCCGCAGCAATGCCAGGGAAAATTAAAACCTTTTCTCAAATGTTTGCGGTCATTTTCCTACTCTTGCATTGGAACCTGCTTGGTCACATAACATTGTATATCGCACTTTTCTTCACCCTTTATTCAGGTTATGATTATTTCAAGGGTGCTTCATTTCTATTCAAAGATACATTTAAATAATGGAAAATATTATCGAAGTTAAAAATCTTAAGTATAAGTACGATCAAGAAGACGAAAAATATACTTTAAACGACGTTTCGTTTCACGTGAAACAAGGAGAGTGGTTGTCCATCATTGGCCATAATGGATCAGGGAAATCAACAACTGTCCGTTTAATTGATGGCTTATTGGAAGCTGAATCTGGGGACATTTACATATCCGGCGATAAATTGACAGCTGATAATGTCTGGGAAAAACGCCGTCTAATTGGAATGGTCTTTCAAAATCCAGATAATCAATTCGTTGGGGCTACAGTAGAGGATGATGTTGCTTTTGGTTTGGAAAACCAAGGGGTTCCTCTTGAAGAAATGCGTGTTCGTGTTCAAGAAGCTTTGGAATTGGTTGGCATGGCTAATTTTAAGAAGAGAGAACCTGCTAGACTCTCTGGTGGACAAAAACAGCGTGTTGCAATAGCAGGTATCGTGGCTTTGCGTCCCAATATTGTTATTTTGGATGAAGCAACGTCTATGTTAGATCCTGAAGGGCGTTTAGAATTAATTCGTATTGTGAAGGAAATTAAAGATCAACATAATATGACGGTTATTTCTATTACCCATGATTTAGACGAAGTTGCTCTAAGTGATCGTGTGATTGTGATGAAGAATGGGCAAATTGAATCAACCAGTACCCCAGCAGAATTATTTATGAGGGACGATTTGATTGAGCTTGATTTAGAACAGCCATTTACAGCAAATTTAGCTGAATCATTGCGCCAGGCGGGAATCGCTATTCCGCTACGCTATTTTACAGAGGAAGAATTAGAGGAAACTTTATGGGAATTCATCTCCAAGAAGTAAGCTATACCTATCAAGCTGGCACACCTTTTGAGGGGCGTGCGCTTTTCGGTGTAGATTTGGAAATTGTTGAGGGTTCCTATACTGCTTTGATTGGGCATACTGGTTCTGGGAAATCAACTATTTTGCAACTTTTAAATGGATTAAATATCCCCACATCTGGTAGTGTGATTGTTGATGATATGGTTATCAACGCGACTTCAGATAAAAAAGGTATTAAGCAAGTAAGAAAAAAAGTTGGCTTGGTTTTTCAGTTCCCAGAAAGTCAAGTTTTTGATGAGACAGTCTTAAAAGATGTGGCATTTGGTCCACAAAATTTTGGTATTTCCCAAGAAGAAGCTGAAAAGATTGCTCGTGAAAAACTTGCACTCGTTGGTATTTCAGAAGAGCTATTTGAACGAAGTCCTTTCGAGTTATCTGGAGGTCAAATGCGCCGAGTGGCGATTGCAGGAATATTGGCCATGGAACCAAATGTTCTAGTATTGGATGAACCTACAGCAGGACTAGATCCAGCTGGACGTCAGGAATTAATGGATATCTTTAAACAGTTACACGCTAATGGTATGACGATCGTTCTGGTAACTCATTTAATGGATGATGTTGCTAATTATGCAGATTGGGTCTATGTGATGGAGAAAGGGAAGTTAATCCGTTCAGGAAAACCGAGGGATGTTTTTCAAGAGGTTGAATTTTTGGAAACAATTCAATTAGGCGTGCCAAAAATAACAAAATTTGCTGCGAATCTGGAGAGAAGGGGCTTTGTATTTGAACGCTTGCCAGTTACGATAAAAGAATTTGCCGAGGTGATGAGTCATGGATAAATTGATTTTAGGTCGGTATATTCCTGGAAATTCGATGATTCATCGTTTAGATCCACGTAGTAAATTGTTAGCTATGTTTGCCTTTCTTTTGCTTATTTTCTGGGCAAATAATTTGATAACAAATGTTCTAATCATTGCCTTTGTGTTTGCAATGGTCCTTTTATCACAAATACGCCTATCTTTTTTTATTAATGGTTTAAAACCAATGATAGGGATTATTCTGTTTACAACCTTTTTCCAAGTTTTCTTCACACCTGGAGCAAATGTTTTGTGGGAATTTTGGATTTTTAAGGTTTCAATTGAAGGCTTGCAGCAGGCGCTGATTATCTTCATCCGCTTTGTACTCATTATTTTCTTTTCAACCTTGTTAACATTAACAACAACACCTTTGAGTTTGGCTGATGGTATTGAATCTGGTTTAGCCCCTCTGAAACGGTTGAAAGTTCCTGTTCATGAAATTGGTCTAATGCTCTCGATGAGTTTACGTTTTGTACCAACCCTTATGGATGATACCACCCGCATTATGAATGCACAGAGAGCGCGTGGTGTGGATTTTAATGAAGGAAATTTGATTCAAAAAGTTAAATCGGTTATTCCTATTTTGATTCCACTATTTGCTTCAAGTTTCAAGAGAGCTGATGCCCTTGCTACAGCGATGGAAGCGCGTGGTTATCAAGGAGGCGAAGGAAGAACCAAATACCGTGTTTTAGAATGGAAACTGCCAGATACCTGTGCAGTTATTGTCATGATATTACTTGGTGTAACACTCTATGTACTAAAAAGTGCTTAAAATACTATTTTTTTCACCGTAAAACAACTTTATTGTAATATTTGTAATAAAATTTTAAATAAAAAGTAATATTATAATAGTATGATAGGAATAGTTATAACAATAAGTAGAGGACTATTCTTTTTAATGAAAAAGAGTTTGATGTATAAAGCACTGAAAGGTGTTACTGGACTATTCACTATTCTTGCTTTGGTGTTAGTTGGTTTCATTCTAACAGGGAAGATATCTCATACACAAATTGTGAGAGCAGTATCTGATGCCCCATATACTATTAAGAATACAGTAAATAAGATTCGTAATGGTGTTCCACATACAACTGAATATATTTCAGCAAGTCCTATTTTTGAATTGGGCTATGAAACCATATTAAAGTTGAAGACTGATTCTCAACCACTTCAAGTGGAAGCTTTAGAAATCACGTTTGAAGAACCGCAAATTATTGAATCAACAGAAGTGGTGGATTCAAGTTCAGAAACTCCAGTAGATGCATCGCAGGAGAGTATTCAGACCGAAATATCAACACCTGTGGAAGATTCTAATCAAGCGTATGATACAGCAGCATCAACAGTACAAGCCGTCACGGATGTTGTGCTTGTCGTAGCTGAAGTAAACACTCCAGTTGTAGAGCAAACTCAATCAGTTGCTGTTTCAACTCCCACCGTTAATCCTGTTCCATCAGGTTCCGTACTTGATGATGCGTCTGCTAAAGAATGGATTGCACAAAAAGAGTCGGGTGGAAGCTATACAGTAAGTAATGGTATTTACATTGGACGCTATCAATTGAGTAGTGCATATCTAAATGGAGACCATTCCCCAGAAAATCAGGAGCGTGTAGCGGATGCCTATGTTTTGCAACGCTATGGTTCATGGTCGGCAGCCTACCAGTTTTGGTTGGCAAATGGATGGTATTAACATAAAATTAAGATGTCTAGGGAAGTCCTAGGCATTTTATTTTCATTGACAGGAATTGTCAAGACAAAGATATTTATGTAAAGAAATCTGTAAATTTATTTGGGAAAAGACTCTCTAAAATCCCATAAAAAGCCCTTTTATAGTGTAAACTCAATGTCATTGTAACATTTGTAATACATTTACAAAGTTAAAGTAATAGTTAGAAGGTAAGATAGATACATAACAGAAAGGAATGTGACTATTTATGAACATTACATTAAAAAAGAATTTAAAAACAACTATTTATGGTTTGGTAGCAGGTGCCTCACTTTTAGGTGCGGGTGTAGTTAGTGCAGATACGTATACAGTAAAATCTGGAGATACATTATCAGAAATTGCAAAATCGTATAGTACAACTGTTGAAAAAATTGCTGAGCAAAACAATATTGCTAATCCAGACTTCATTAGTGTTGGTCAAACACTTGAATTAGGCGATGTCACAGTAGCGAGTGGTTCAGTAGAGGCAACTCAAGAAACAACCGCAGAAACAACGACAGAGGTATCAGCAGAAACAACTACAACTACTTCAACTAGCTCTTATTCTTCAAACTTGAGTGCTGAGGATGCCGCAGCTAAAGAATGGATTGCAATGAAGGAATCAAGTGGTAGCTATGATGCTCAAAATGGTATCTATATTGGTCGTTACCAATTGACAAATACGTACCTAAATGGTGATTATTCTATCGAAAACCAGGAGCGCGTAGCTGATGCTTATGTTGCCAGTCGTTACGGTTCATGGTCAGCAGCCAAAGCATTCTGGTTGGCAAATGGATGGTACTAAAATACATAAGAGGAAGTCTAGCATTCTGCTAGGCTTTTTTGATTGAGTTTTTTAACTTTACAGATAAGTCGGTTTTGTTTATAATTGTGGAAAAATTGACTAGAAAAGTAGAACAATGAATTTACAGAAACGAATTTTTCGATTAAACATGATGATGTTGGTTTTATCCTTGATTGCTATGCTTGGTGTTAGTATTTATGTGGTGAATAGTATTTACCGGAACCAGGGAACATGGCAGTCTACCAGTCAGAAAACAGCAACTAGTCAGGCTAGCCTAGAAAACTTTTCGGGAACTGATTGTTCATCCTTGGCAGATGAATTAGCAAAGAGTGGCGCACAACTACACGTAGAAAGCAATGGCGAGGTCGTATTTTCAAATTTCAAGGATGATAGTGAAGACCTGTCTACTGTCAGTATTTCAGCTACCACTCATACTTCTTATGTTGATGGAGAAGTTGTAATTAGCCGGAAAGTGACTACAGATGGACAAATGTATCACCTGTATGCTATTTTGGAAGATATAGAGGAACAGCAAGAAAGTCAGGAATTTCAAGCCTTTCTTGTCCAACTGTTAATAGTTGGTGGTACAGGGATAATTGTTTTAGTTATTCTTAATTTCTTTTTTACTCGACGATTACTGGCTGTTGTTATGCGTCCTTTGGATGAATTGCATCGCGGTGTAGAACGTATTCAACAGGGAGATTATACGGTGCCACTGATTTATCAAGGAGATAAGGAATTTGAAGAATTGACCCAAGGATTTAATCAAATGCAGACTTCCTTGATGGATGCCCATGAGCAAAATCGAATCAATGAGCAAAATCGAACACAAATGATTGCAGATATCTCCCATGATTTGCGTACTCCTTTGACTTCTATCAAAGGATACGCCAAGGGAATTTTGGATGGGATTGCTAATACGGAAGAAAAACGTAAACAGTATTTGACAGTTATATATCAAAAATCTCAGCTTATGGAAAACTTGCTGGAAAAATTATTTGCTTTTTCACAATTACAAACAGATAAAATGCCTTTTGACAAGATTACCCTTGATTTAGCAATCTTTCTACAATCATATGTATTGGAAAAATCAAAGGAGTTAGCAGATGAGGCTATTCAATTCCAATTGGATACTTCGGATGGATTGTTGGTTGAGATTGATCCTATTCAATTTCGACGAATTTTAGATAATCTAGTTGACAATGCTCGAAAATATGCAGCTGTTAGTCCATTAAAGATTGATATTTCTGGTCACGCGCAGGGACAGGTAGTTATTTGGACATTTACAGACAATGGAAAAGGCATTGAAAATGCAAAGCTGAATTTAATATTTAACGAATTTTATCGGGAAGATAATACACGACAGAAAGTAGAAGGTCATGGTTTGGGACTATCCATTGTAAAAAATATCATAGATAGATTGGGCGGTTCTGTGTCGGTTGAGGCATCTCCAGGGCTTCGATTTACTTTCAAATTACCTAGAAAGGATATGAAATGATACGGATATTGATTGCGGAAGATGATATAGAGATTGCATATTTAGAACGAGATTACCTAGAAATGCAGGGTTACCAAGTGGACTTAGTCCATGATGGAAGTCTTGTGGAGGAACAAATAAAAAAAGAAGAGTATTCTCTCCTTCTGTTGGATGTCATGTTGCCGAATAAAACAGGCTATGATCTTTGTCGTGATTTGCGGGATAAGGTAGATTTTCCTATCTTAATGGTTACTTCTAAACAAGAGACAGTGGATATTGTGAGAGGTTTGGGTTTAGGAGCAGATGATTACATTAGTAAGCCGTTTGATCCAATGGAGCTAGTGGCGCGTGTTAAGGCTCATTTGATGCGCTATCAACGCTTTCAAAAAGGTAGTGACAGCAGTGAATTGACAATCAGAAATATGATAATATTTTTGGAAAATTGGAAGGTGACATTGGATGGACAAGAGATAAAGCTACCTAATCGCGAATTTGAATTACTTGTTTATCTAGCAAAACACCCAAACAGAGTATTCTCTAAGGAACATTTATTTGAGAAGATTTGGGGGTATGACTATGTGGGGGATAGTGCAACAGTTGCAGTGCACATCAATCGCCTTCGAGACAAGTTGGGAAGTGAGTTAATTGAAACAGTTTGGGGCGCAGGGTATCGTCTTAATGATTAATTAGTGAGTGTTTAAGATTTATTTAAAAACTTTCCATAAATTATTCAAGAATATCCTTAATAATGGGTTTATCAGCAAATGAGCTGAAAGATATCCCTACAAATAAAAGAGGAGCATTAGATGGAACAACATAATCAACCAGAACTCATTGAGGCAACAGAAAATTCAAAGAAAACGATATTGGAATCTGTAAAGAACAGACTGACAAGTATGAGTAAGAAAACAATGATTCTACTATCTGTTGGTATTCTGACACTTGCAACTGCAGGAGTCGTTTTAGCAGAAGTATATGATAGTAAAATAGAAGTATTGGGAAATCAAATTGAGCAACAAGTTGGAATTGTAGATGATGATGATAATCAACAGGTAATAGCACAAGCTAATGCATCATCAGCCTCATCAGAAAATACAACTTCTGCTAGTCAACTAGCAACAAGTTACGGTGTAAAGTTAGTTGATACCTCTGAGCTAGATGGTACTTATACAGCAACATCTGGAAATGATACCTACACGTTGACTGTAAAAGGGAATCAAGCAACCTTGACAGAAGTTGACAAAGACGGAAATCAAGATATTGAACAAGTTATCTTTGATTTAGATAAAAAACTTGCCTACATTGATGGTGAGGTAGATAGTTATACCTTGAATGGTCCAACTCTTACTTTGACAGAAATTGATGCAAATGATACAACCTTAGAGAAACTAATATTAACGAAACAATAATAAAAGGACCGTCAGGTCCTTTTATTGTTTACAAAACTGTCAACCTTCCCCAAAAATTTCCTGTGCAAGTCGGCGACCAGTCGGTGTAGCAGCAAGCCCGCCTTCGGCTGTTTCACGAAAGGCTGTTGGTAAAGCAGCACCTACTTGATACATAGCATTTATTACCTCATCAGCAGGAATCTTTGATTCAATCCCAGCTAATGCCATATCAGCTGCTACCATAGCATAGCTAGCGCCCATCGCGTTTCTCTTGACACAAGGCACTTCTACTAGGCCAGCGACAGGATCACAGATGAGACCAAGCATATTTTTGATAACAAAGCAGATAGCTTGACTAGCTTGATACGCTGTCCCGCCTGCAGCTAATGTTAGTGCGGCAGCAGACATAGCAGAAGCTGAACCAACTTCAGCTTGACACCCACCCTCTGCTCCAGAAATAGAAGCATTGTTGGCGATGACAAGCCCAAAGGCACCAGCTGTAAAGAGAAAGTCAAGTTGTTGCTCTTCTGTCAACTTCAACTTGTCAATGGCAACTCCTAAAACAGCTGGTAAACATCCAGCGGAGCCAGCAGTCGGAGTGGCACAAACAAGACCCATCTTAGCGTTTAGTTCATTGACAGCCATAGCATTTCTAGCTGCTGACAGTATGGAGGTGTCGGACAGTGTTATTCCACCTTTTATATATGCGTCAAGTTTTGCTGCGTCCCCTCCTGTCAATCCTGAAACAGATTTACTTTCGGAGAGACCATCAATAATGGAATTTTTCATTACTGTCAAGTTTCTTGACATAATTGTCAATATTTCGTCACGGTTCCGACCAGTTAGCTCCATTTCAGTAGCAATCATTAGTTCTGAGACGCTACCAGAAAACTGTTCTGCCTGTGAAACCAATTCTTCAATTGTATAAAACATGGTTCTCTCTTTCTAGTTAAAGAAGGTGACGTTGTGCAGGTGGGGAATTTTTTCAATCTCGTCAATGGAATTTTCACACTGGCGGGAGTCCACCTCAATAATCATGATGGCTTTTTCCCCTGCTTTTTCACGGGTGACATTCATTTGAGCAATATTAATATTGTATTTAGATAAAATATCAGTAACTTTTGCAATCATGCCTGGGACATCTTGATGAACAATAATGATGGTTGGGGTGTTCATATTCAGATTGACAGAAAATCCATTTAGTTCCGTTACCTGAATATTTCCTCCTCCTATGGATACACCTGTTGCAGAAATAGATTTTTTCTCATTTTTTATGATGATTCGCGTTGTATTGGGATGGGGTGTATTACTCTCTTTGTTGACACGCCAGTAAACTTTGATACCACGTTCCCTCGCAATATCTAAGGAGTCAGGAATCCGAGGATCATCGGTATCCATACCTAGAATACCTGCGACCAAGGCTACGTCAGTACCATGCCCTCGGTATGTTTTAGCGAAGGAGTTGTAGAGTTGGAATTCAACTTCGGTGGGTTGCTCTCCAAAGATAGATGAGACAATTTTGCCGATACGAACTGCACCTGCTGTGTGACTGGAAGAAGGTCCAATCATGACTGGTCCAATAATATCAAAGACCGATTGAAATTTTAAATTTGTCATAGTAATCCTCACGATTTTCTTGGTTCTATTATATCAAAAATTCATTTACGAGAATATGCTTAGATGAATGAGCTTTTATATCAAAATTCTATCTATGTACCATCTTATATGATATAATACAAATTGTTCAAATCGACCTTCAATCGCTTTGGATAAAACTAGACCCTTCAAGTCTAAGTTGAAATTGAACTCGGATTGAGTCTGAGTATCACAATTGATGGGAGAAGATTATGTCAATTGACAATTCTAAAACCCGTGTTGTTGTCGGTATGAGTGGCGGTGTGGATTCATCGGTTACGGCTCTCTTGCTCAAGGAGCAGGGCTACGATGTGATCGGCATCTTCATGAAAAACTGGGACGACACGGACGAAAATGGCTTCTGTACAGCAACAGAAGACTACAAGGACGTGGCTGCAGTGGCAGACCAAATCGGCATTCCTTACTACTCTGTCAACTTTGAAAAAGAGTATTGGGACCGCGTATTTGAGTACTTTTTAGCAGAGTATCGGGCAGGTCGCACCCCTAATCCAGATGTCATGTGTAACAAGGAAATCAAGTTCAAGGCCTTCTTGGACTACGCTATGAACTTGGGGGCGGACTATGTAGCGACGGGGCACTACGCTCAGGTATCACGCGACGAGGACGGCACCGTCCATATGCTACGTGGGGCAGACAATGGCAAGGACCAGACCTATTTCCTTAGCCAACTCTCACAGGAACAACTGCAGAAAACCATGTTTCCGCTTGGCCATTTACAAAAGCCTCAGGTAAGGGAAATAGCAGAGCGAGCAGGCTTGGCGACCGCTAAAAAGAAAGACTCGACAGGCATCTGCTTTATCGGTGAAAAGAACTTCAAAGAATTTTTAGGGCAGTATTTGCCAGCCCAGCCCGGCCGGATGATGACGGTTGACGGTCGTGACATGGGAGAACATACAGGTCTTATGTACTATACCATTGGCCAGCGGGGCGGGCTTGGTATCGGAGGACAAATCGGTGGGGACAATGAACCTTGGTTTGTTGTCGGGAAAGACCTGTCAAAAAATATCCTCTATGTCGGCCAGGGCTTCTACCATGAGTCCTTAATGTCAACTTCTTTACATGCTAGTCAAGTACACTTTACACGTGATATGCCTGAAGAATTCACGCTTGAATGCACGGCTAAGTTCCGCTATCGTCAACCAGATAGTCAAGTAACTGTCAAGGTAAAAGGTGACAAGGCAGAGGTTGTTTTTGCAGAGCCACAACGAGCCATCACACCAGGTCAAGCCGTTGTTTTCTACGACGGTCAAGAGTGTCTGGGCGGTGGCATGATCGACATGGCCTACAAAGATGGGGTTGCTTGTCAGTATATTTAATCAAAAATAAAAGCTTAGCACCCTCATGCTAAGCTTTTTATCTTATCCCCAGAAAGCATCTTCGGCTTTTTGGTCGGCTGAGAAGAGCCAAACTTCCTTGATTTTGCCATCTTCCATACGGAAAAGATCGATGCCATTCATGTTTAGTTCTTCACCATCTGTTCGAGTACCGAGGAATGTTACGTTAGCGGCAACAAGAGTATCATTATCGGATACCCAGTTTGTCACTACTTTGAAAGTTCCATTTGTTTTTTCGGCGAAAGTTGCTAGATGTGCTCCGAGTACTTCCTTACCAATTTTAGCACCAGATGTTGAATGATTTCCGGGTTGATGCCAGATAATGTCATTAGCCATTGTTTCAAAAAGAGCTGCAAAATCACCAGCGATGAGAGCATTGTTATAGGCATTAAAAATTTCCAAGTTTGTTGACATTTGATGTCCTCCATTTTTTTTGGTATAGTACAATTATAGATGAAGCATTCCATTATGCAAGTAGGTACTTTTGCATTCGTTAGTATCAAAAGTGATACTATTGTGATAAATAAAGGAGAATTTTTTTGAAAAAAGTTAGTGAATATGGTATTTGCCCTTTTGCAACAACACAAAAAGTCTTGACTGGTAAGTGGGGATTGGTGATTATCTACCAACTCAGTACAGGAACGAAACGCTTCAATGAATTACAGCGACTGATTCCAGGTATTACTCAAACCATGTTAACAAGGCACCTTAGACAATTGGAGGAGGATCGCATTATTAGTCGCACGGTCTATGCAGAAGTCCCCCCTCGTGTAGAGTATAGCTTGACTGAGATGGGCGAAAAATTTCGTTCGGTGCTGGATGCTGTTGAGGCTTGGGGTTTAGAATATATTGAAACGTTAGCGTAACACTAGATTTGAAATTCTACAAATCTTTTGATAGAATAAGAGTAACAATTATCATGATGGTCAAAGCTCATGGGAATTGTAGGCTTTTTTGTCCTGCAATTTTCGAGAGTTTTGGCTATTTTTTGCTATTGGGGAGAGAAGATGGATTTCAGAACGAGACACGACAATCAAATCTTCGGTGTTCGTGCGACGGGCTTGGTGGTACAAGATGAGAAGTTATATCTTGTTAAGTCACCTGAGGGGAAATACTACACCTTAGGTGGAGCTATTCAGCTTGGTGAAACGACGGAAGAGGCTGTCCTGCGGGAAATGCAAGAAGAAATCGGAATTGAGGTGGAACTTGGACCACTAGCATTTATCGTTGAAAATCAGTTCACCTTACAGGAGAAATCCTATCATCAGATTGAATTTCTCTATATAGTTACCCCGCTGTCTAATCCAGCTCCCAATCTGGAAGAAGGGAATTCTGTTCGCCAGTGTGAATGGGTTACTTTTGCGAACTTAGAGAAACTGGATCTCAATCCAGCCTTTCTTAAGACCGAGCTAGCCAAATGGGACGGACAACTAAAGCATTTTATGAACAAAGACAACTAAAGTAGCGGAGGAAACCATGCCTGTTAAATTGATTGCCCATGTCTTGCTGACTGTTGCAGACAGCCACTTGATTATTCAACGTTCGCAGATTAAGCGTGGCAAACCCAATGTTTTTCCTCAGTATTGGGATATTCCAGGCGGTCGCGTCGAGGAGAATGAATTGCCTCGTGATGCTGCTGTTCGAGAATGCTATGAAGAAACAGGCATTTCGATAGCCAAGGAAAATCTGACCATTATCCATGAAGATAGTCAGTTTGATGAAGAGAAAGAGGCGGTGTTTACGAGGCTGGTCTATGAAGTGACACTTCCTGAACAGCCCAAAACAATTCTTCTTGATCCAGAAGAGCATACTGATTTTCTATGGATTACTAGTAGTGATGAAAATAAGAAAAATTTAGTTCCATATCTAGAAGAAATTTTAGAAAAGAGAAGGAAGAATGGATTTTAGGACTAGAATTGACAATCAGATTTTTGGTGTTCGTGCCACTGCATTGATTATAAAAGATGGGAAAATATTTCTCACGAAGGACTCTAAGGGGCGTCATTATACCATTGGTGGTGCAATTGCAGTCAACGAAACGGCACAAGATGCGGTTGTTCGGGAAGTCAAAGAAGAATTAGGAGTTGACAGTTTTGTCAACCGGCTAGCCTTTGTCGTTGAAAATCAGTTTACACATGAAGGCATAGATTTTCACAATATCGAATTTCATTTTATCGTTGAGCCTATTGGAGAATTGCCCAAGGAGATGATTGAAGGGAAGTTGAAACAAACTTGTGAATGGATTGAATTTGACAAGCTTGTCAACCTAGATGTCTTACCAGCCTTTCTGGCTCAAGACTTGCCAAACTGGGATGGACAAGTTAAACATATCATGAATGTAAAGGAGAAATAAATATGACACACACATTTGCAGAAAACTATGATGTCATCGTAATTGGAGCGGGGCATGCTGGTGTAGAAGCGGGCTTGGCAGCCAGTCGGATGGGTTGTAAGACCTTGCTTGCGACCATTAACTTGGATATGGTGGCATTTATGCCCTGTAATCCATCTATTGGTGGCTCAGCCAAGGGGATTGTGGTACGGGAAATTGATGCCCTAGGTGGTGAAATGGGCCGAAACATTGACAAAACCTATATTCAGATGAAAATGCTCAATACTGGTAAGGGACCAGCTGTTCGTGCTTTACGGGCTCAGGCTGATAAGGCAGAATATGCAGCGGAAATGAAGCGGACGGTGGAACGTCAAGAAAATTTGACCCTGCGTCAAACCATGATTGATGAGATTTTGGTCGAAGACGGTAAGGTTGTAGGTGTTCGTACTGCTACTGATCAGAAATATTCAGCAACAGCAGTCGTGGTAACGACTGGTACAGCCCTACGTGGAGAAATCATCATTGGAGATCTCAAGTATTCGTCAGGGCCTAACAATAGCCTAGCTTCTATCACGCTTGCGGATAATCTGAAAGAATTGGGACTTGAAATTGGTCGTTTCAAGACAGGGACACCACCACGTGTGAATGCTCGTACTATAAACTACGAGGAGACAGAAATTCAACCTGGCGATGAAAAACCAAACCACTTTTCATTCTTGTCAAAGGATGAGGATTATTTACAAGACCAAATTCCTTGTTGGTTGACCTATACCAATGCGACCAGCCATGAGATTATCAACAGTAATCTTCACCGAGCACCCATGTTTTCAGGCATTGTCAAGGGGATTGGTCCCCGTTATTGTCCATCTATCGAGGACAAGATTGTACGTTTTGCCGACAAGGAACGCCACCAGCTTTTCCTAGAGCCAGAAGGTCGTCACACAGATGAAATTTATGTCCAAGGGTTGTCGACTAGTTTGCCTGAGGATGTTCAAAGAGAGTTGGTTCATTCAATCAAGGGATTGGAAAATGCTCAAATGATGCGAACAGGTTATGCAATTGAGTATGACATGGTTATGCCTCATCAGTTGCGCGCTACATTGGAAACCAAAAAGATTTCAGGCCTGTTTACAGCAGGACAAACAAACGGAACATCAGGCTACGAAGAGGCAGCAGGCCAAGGAATTATTGCTGGTATTAATGCGGCCCTCAAGGTACAGGATAAACCAGAATTGATTTTGAAACGAAGCGATGGCTATATTGGGGTCATGATTGATGACCTAGTGACTAAGGGAACTGTTGAGCCTTATCGTCTCTTGACCAGTCGGGCTGAATACCGCTTGATTTTGCGTCATGATAATGCAGATATGCGCTTGACAGAAATCGGTCGTCAGGTTGGATTGGTAGACGATGAACGCTGGCAGGTCTTCCAAATCCACAAAAATCAATTTGATAACGAAATGAAACGTTTAGAGTCTATCAAACTCAAGCCAGTCAAAGAAACCAACGAAAAAGTTGTTGCAATGGGCTTTAAACCTTTAACTGATGCACTGACTGCAAAGGAATTCATGCGTCGCCCTGATGTAACGTATGCTGATGTTGTTGCATTTATTGGCCCTGCGGCAGAGGACTTAGATGCAAAAACAATTGAGTTGATTGAAACGGAAGTCAAGTATGAGGGATACATTGCTAAGGCCATGGATCAAGTTGATAAGATGAAACGCATGGAAGAAAAACGAATTCCAGCAGATATAGACTGGGATGATATTGATTCGATTGCAACCGAGGCTCGTCAAAAATTTAAGCTGATTTCCCCAGAAACAATTGGACAGGCAAGTCGGATTTCAGGCGTCAATCCCGCAGATATTTCCATCCTAATGGTATATTTAGAAGGACGCAGTCGCTCTATTGCGAAAAATAAGAAGAAAGATAGCCTTTAGTGCTTATCTTTTTCTTTTAAGCAGGTGGTACCAAAACTAGAATTTTCTTGCATTTTATGGTAAAATGGCAGGCAGAGGTTAATGATGAAAAAGTTTCGTTTTTCGACAATTCATTTTGTCATGATAGGTGTGATATTATTTGGTTTGGTTGCAGTTCTCCATCGAATGTTTCCAATGGGCATCGTTACGGTTTTTGCACTCTTCTTAAGTCTCGTCTTACTCGTATCTTTATTTGTATACCAGAAGTATTCATATGAATTTAGTGAGTTGGAGCAGATTGAGTATTTAAATACTCAGGCAAATTCTGGATTAATGAAGCTGTTAGATAAAATGCCAATCGGTGTCATTAAAGTAAAAACTGACAGCAATCAGGTTGAATGGTTTAATCCATTTGCAGAACTAATATTTGCAAAAGAAAATGGGGAGTTTGATGAAAAAAAACTCCGAGAAATCATTGATGTGGGATTGGATGAAGAGCGGACCTATGCAAATTTTTCAGGCAAAAGGTACACTGTAAATGTTGACTTTGATCAAGGATTGTTCTATTTTTTTGATGCGTCCACAGAATACACAGCAACAAATAGCTTAATTGGTAGCAGACCGGTTATTGGCATTATTTCTGTTGACAACTATGATGAGTTAGAAAATTCAGTGACCGACTCACAGATTAGCCAAGTAAATTCATTCTTAGCTCAATTTGTTTCAGATTTTTGCCACGAGTACGGTATTTATTACCGCCGTGGAACGATGGACCGATTTTATTTCTTTACAGATTATGCAGTTCTAGAGAAATTGATTGAGAATAAATTCTCAGTTATTGATAAGTTCCGAGAAGAAGCAAAAAAATTGGAGTTGGGTTTGACTTTAAGTATGGGGATTGCTTTTGGTAATGAGAATCACCATCAAATAGGACAAGCAGCACTTCAAAATTTAAATATGGCTGAAGTTCGTGGTGGCGACCAAGTTGTTGTCAAGGAAAATGATGAAAGCAAGCAGCCGCTGTTCTTTGGAGGCGGTTCAGCTTCGTCAGTCAAACGAACACGAACACGGACACGGGCCATGATGACGGCTGTATCCGACAAACTGAAATCAGTTGATGCCGTTTTTGTTGTAGGACATCGTAATTTAGACATGGATGCACTCGGATCAGCAGTAGGGATGCAATATTTTGCACAAAATATTATGAATAATGCCTATACCGTGTATAATCCAGATGAAATGGCACCAGATATTGAACGTGCTGTGAAGAAATTGTCAGAAGAAAATTGCTCTAATTTAATCACGATTGATGAAGCACTAAAATTAGTCACTTATGAGTCCTTACTCATTATGGTAGACCATTCTAAGATTGGATTGACCTTGTCACAAAAACTATTTGAGAAGTTTAATCAATAGGTTGTTGTGGATCACCATCGTAGGGATACGGATTTTCCAGATAATGCGATTCTGACCTATATCGAAAGTGGAGCAAGCTCTGCAAGTGAGTTGGTAACGGAGCTCATTCAGTTCCAGAATGATAAACACCATAAGTTAAATAGACTTCAATCAAGCCTTTTGATGGCGGGTATTATGCTGGATACCAAGAATTTCACGTCACGCGTGACCAGTCGTACATTTGACGTAGCTAGTTATTTACGTACACGTGGCAGTGATAGTTTGGAAATTCAGCAAATTTCTGCGACAGACTTTGAAGAATATCGTCAGATTAATGAGTTAATTTTACGAGGGCAAAAAGTTGAACCACATGTGGTCATTGTTTGTGCTGATGAGACGAAAGACTATGACAATATAATCCCAAGTAAAGCAGCCAATACTATTTTAGATATGGCAGGGATTGAAGCAGTATTTGTACTCACAAAAAATATCAAAGGGTATGTGGCAATTTCTGCGAGAAGTCACAGCAAAGTCAATGTTCAACGGATTATGGAAGAAATGGGCGGAGGCGGTCACTTTAATTTAGCTGCCGCCCAAGTGTATGATCAAACGATAGAAGAGGTTTGTGAAGCTCTCACTACGATAATACGGGAAGAAATAAAAGACAGTTAAGGAGTTAGAAGATGAAAGTAATCTTTTTAGCAGATGTTAAAGGACAAGGAAAAAAGGGCGAAATCAAGGAAGTTCCAACGGGTTATGCTCAAAATTTCTTGATCAAAAAAAACTTGGCAAAAGAAGCTACAAATCAAGCAATTAGCGCACTTCGTGGCCAAGAAAAATCAAAAGAAAAAGCTCATGCGGAGATGATGGCAGAGGCTGAAAGTATTAAAGCTAAATTGGCTGAAGAAACGACCTTGGTGACCTTTGTTGAAAAAGTTGGCCCAGATGGGCGTACATTTGGTTCTATTACCAGCAAGAAAATTGCAGAAGAATTGGATAAACAATTTGGAATCAAGATTGACAAACGTCATATTCAATTAGATCACCCTATTCGTGCGATTGGTTTGATTGAAGTTCCTGTTAAAATTTATCAAGATGTAATAGGTCTTATTCAATTGAGCATCAAAGAAGCCTAGGACACTACTTAGCCAGTGAGGAGGTGAGGTCTTGGCAGAGTTAGAAGAATTACGAGTACAACCTCAGGATATTTTAGCGGAGCAGTCCGTTTTAGGTGCGATTTTTCTTGATGAAGGAAAGCTTGTTTTTGTCCGTGAGTATATTGAGGCGGAAGACTTTTTCAAACATGCCCACAAGTTAATTTTTAAAGCGATGATTGCCCTTTCTGACAGGAATGAGGCAATCGATGCGACAACCATGCGCAACTATCTTGTCAACCATGGTGATTTGGAAAATATTGGTGGCTTGGCTTATTTGGCGGAAGTCATCAGTTCTGTACCGACAGCAGCCAATGCGGAATTCTATGCCAAGATTGTTGCGGAGAAATCAAATCTTCGTAAGTTGATTGCCCGTTTGACGGATGCAGTCAATCAAGCCTATGAAGGAGCAGATGGCTCAGATGACATTATTGCTAATGCTGAAAAAGCTTTAATTGATGTCAGTGAGGGAGCAAGTCGGAGTGGCTTTAAGAGAATTGACGACGTTCTAAATATCAACTTTGATAACTTAGAAACACGCGCCAAACAGACATCCGATATTACAGGTATCGCGACTGGCTATCCTGCTCTTGATGCTATGACAACGGGCCTGCATGAGGAAGAGTTGATTATTCTTGCGGCTCGTCCTGCGGTTGGTAAAACGGCATTTGCTCTCAATATTGCACAAAATATTGGTACAAAACTGGGCTTGACAGTTGCCATCTTCTCTTTGGAGATGGGTGCAGAAAGCTTGGTTGACCGTATGCTCGCTTCTGAGGGAGTTATCAATTCGAGGGCTATTCGTACGGGGCATTTGACGCAGGAGGAATGGAATAAGTACATGGTGGCTCAAGCTAATTTGGCTCGAGCAAGTATCTATATTGATGATACACCAGGTATCAAGATTACCGAAATTCGCTCGCGTTCTCGTAAATTGGCGCAGGAGACTGGAAATTTGGGTTTGATTTTGATTGACTATCTCCAGTTAATTACAGGAACCGGTCGAGAAAACCGTCAACAAGAAGTTTCAGAGATTTCTCGACAATTGAAAATTCTAGCCAAGGAATTAAAAGTTCCAGTTATTGCTCTAAGCCAGTTATCACGTGGTGTGGAGCAACGTCAAGATAAACGTCCTGTCTTGTCTGATATCCGTGAGTCAGGGTCTATTGAGCAGGATGCGGATATCGTTGCCTTCTTGTATCGTGATGATTATTATGAACGTGGAGAGCAAGAAGATGGCGGCATTCCAAACAATACGGTTGAAGTTATCATAGAAAAAAACCGTTCCGGTGCGCGTGGCACTGTGGAACTAATGTTCCAAAAAGAATATAATAAATTTGCAAGTATTTCCAAGAGAGAGGATGGATAGAGAATGAGTGATGCATTTACAGATGTTGCCAAGATGAAGCAAATCAAGCAAGATATCAAAGAGCATGAGGGTCAAGTTGTTGAATTAACCCTTGAAAATGGTCGAAAGCGAGAAAAGAATAAACAAGGACGTATTGTAGAGGTTTATCAGTCTCTCTTTATCGTTGAATTTGAAGATCCCAACAATACCTTCGTAGAATCTTATACTTATTCAGACATTTTGACAGAAAAGATATTGATTCATTATTTGGATTAATCGCTATATAAGGCTTTACAGAGCCTTTTTTTTGTGCTATACTAATCTTTGTGCGAAATAACAGCAGGGCAAAATGAAGCTCGTCAACAGAAGGTCAGCAAGAAGAGTAATCGTTGCTGTTTCGATGAAGGCCTCCTGCACGAATCAGATTTGCTTAAAACGTTATTTCCTATAAACAAGTCTTTTTGTTTCCTTTTAGTACTAGGCAAGGAGGGGCAGGCTATACTGAGGTATGCCAAGCCGACTTAACGACGTAATAAAAGAGAAACGAAATGACGGAAATTTTTATTTTAGGAGGACATAACACATGTCACGTTATACAGGACCATCTTGGAAACAAGCTCGTCGTCTTGGCTTGTCATTGACAGGTACAGGTAAAGAATTGGCACGTCGTAACTACGTACCAGGTCAACACGGACCAAACAACCGTTCTAAATTGTCAGAATACGGTTTGCAATTGGCTGAAAAACAAAAATTGCGTTTCTCTTACGGTTTAGGTGAAAAACAATTCCGTAACTTGTTCGTACAAGCTACTAAAATCAAACAAGGTACAGTTGGTTTCAACTTCATGCTCCTTTTGGAACGTCGTTTGGACAACGTTGTTTACCGTCTTGGTTTGGCAACTACTCGTCGTCAAGCTCGTCAATTTGTAAACCACGGTCATATCCTTGTTGATGGTAAACGTGTTGATATCCCATCATTCCGCGTTGAAGTTGGTCAAGTAATCTCAGTTCGTGAAAAATCATTGAACGTTCCAGCTATCCGCGAAGCAGTTGAAGCAACTCTTGGTCGTCCAGCTTTCGTATCATTCGATGCTGACAAACTTGAAGGTTCATTAACTCGCTTGCCAGAACGCGATGAAATCAACCCAGAAATCAACGAAGCCCTTGTCGTAGAATTCTACAACAAAATGCTTTAATTTTAAGAAATATCTTACAGAAAGCCTACAACAGTGGGCTTTTTGCTTTCTCTTAAAACGTTGATTTCTGGGTTTGCTTACCTTTTTGCTCTCCCTAGAGAGGGGGGAGTGCTGTTTCGTAAAACGAGACGGAGTTTTCCCTTCTCCAATAGATTAATTGTTCGTATTAAATATCCTGGCCGGACTGACATAGCCAAGTCTATATTGTAGGTCTTTGGTATCCAGGTCCACATAATGTCCCAAAGCTAAGAGTTTATTCACTCACTCGGATGAATGCATGGGTTTTCCCTATCCGCCTCACTTTTTTGTCAATGGCACCAATTAGAGAGCGAATGTAGTCCGCCTCAGATACATCTTTGTATTGATGAATCAGACCAGACACATATTCTACTTCCATTATTTCATTTTCCCACCCAATCGACTTGACCATCCTGGCTTTTACATTTCTACGCAGCACTTTATTTCCTCTCTTAATCGAAAATGCTCCTTATAATCTATACGAATACGTTGAGAACTCCCCACAGTATAGGCTGAAGGAATTGAGTCAATTTCTACTCAATAAGTAGTTGTTGGTAGCTATGAAGCTATTATATCATAGCGAAAAGCAGGGAGCGTTTCAAAAGCAACGAATATGTTAGAAAAGTGTGTGTTGAATAAAAGAGTTAATACTCAATGAAAACCAAAATCCGACTTACTCCAAAGGTTCGGGGAACCTTTGGAGGTTGGAAATAAGGCGAACAAAGTTCGCTACAAAAAGATTCGGGGAACCTTTGTAGGTTGGCAATAGGCGAACGTAGTTCGTTTCGCTCTGATGGAGATAGAACTCTGTTCGTTTTATCTTTCAAGGGAACAGGCTGTCAAGCTCCACTGGAGCTTGACACTCATCAAATCAAGTCGACAACATCTGATTTTGATTTTCGCAGAGTATAAATGGATGTTTGTAGGGAAAACTGCCGATCCTCTAGCTCATTGGATGAGATATTTTTTGCATTACCTTACTACAAGTCTACGATAGAGGATTTTTACTTAATTTTGATATAATTAACTTATTAGTAGGGTTTTCGAATTGTATTTCCTATTACCACCGTGTGGCTAAAAAATAGGATGTACAATCAATTGATTAGGAGATTTATCGTGCGTAAATATATTGTTTTGCTTTTACTTAGTATTGTTGGAATTGGGGCATCCGTATTTCTTGTCCGACAATCCACTAGTTCAACAGAATCGGAATACCGTCAGGCAGTGAAAACGTATCAGACTATTTCCATTAGTGAACTGGAAGAAAAATTGGATCGGCAAGATGATTTTATTCTGTATATTGGGAGGGAAACGTGTCCTTATTGTAGAGCATTTGTGCCTAAACTGACCCAAGCTGTTGAAGAGACGGGGAAGACAGTTTTCTACCTTGATAGTGAGAACGATCCAGATGGGAAGATTGATTTATTTCGTCAGGCAAGCGGTTTGAAGACAGTACCCAGTCTAACCTATTTTAAATCAGGAAAATTGAATGGCTTGTTAAGAAAAGGAAGTCAGGCTTCCCAAGATGAGATAAAGCAATTCCTGCAGTTGCTAACTGAATAAACTAAATAAAATTGCACAATTTTTCGAGTAAATTATGCAATTTTTTCATACATTTTTTTGTTTACAACTATAAACATTGTGAAAATTATTTCAAATAAGATTGAAAAATATTTCACAATCTAGTATAATAGTTGTATCAGATAAAATTGGAGGTTTATCATGAAAAAGAAAACGTTGTTAGGCTTGTTTATGAGTCTACTTGCTGTAGTATTTTTGGTTGCATGTGGAGGTAAAACTGAAAATACTACCACATCATCATCGTCAACAAGCTCTTCTTCATCAGAAGAAGCTGTATCAGGTGCATCTGAGAAAGTTTATACTGATCCATCTGAGTTGAAAGATAGCTATGATGTTATAGTCGTTGGTTCAGGTGGTGCTGGGATGTCTGCTGCTATATCAGCTAAAGATGCTGGCGCTAGTGTTGTTTTATTGGAAAAAATGCCTGTAATTGGTGGGAATACAGCTAAATCATCAGCTGGTATGAACGCTTCACAAACTAAATTCCAAGAAGCGGAAGGTATTGCTGATACCAATGATAAATTCTATGAAGAAACCCTTAAAGGTGGTAAGGGTACAAACGATCCTGAATTACTACGTTACCTTGTAGATCATTCTGCTAGTGCAATTGACTGGTTGGACGGAATGGGAATTACTCTTAGCAACCTTACTACAACTGGTGGTATGAGTGAGAAACGTACCCACCGCCCAGCAGATGGTTCAGCTGTTGGTGGCTACTTAGTAAATGGTCTTTACCATAATCTTGTTGAACGTGAAGTACCAATTTTTGTAAATGCAGATGTGACAAAACTGCAAGACAAAGATGGTGCCGTAACAGGTGTTGAGGTAGAAATTGCTGGAGAAACGAAGAAAATTTCAGCAAAAGCTGTTGTGTTGGCTACGGGTGGTTTTGGAGCAGACTTGGAAATGGTTGCAAAATTCAATCCTGCCCTTGAAGGCTATGTAACAACTAACCAACCTGGTTCAACAGGTGACGGTATTGCGCTTGCTGAATCAGAAGGTGCAGCAACTGTTGATATGGAACAAATCCAAATTCACCCAACCGTAGAGCAAGAAACCTCTTACTTGATTACAGAAGCAGTTCGTGGTGAAGGTGCTATCCTTGTCAATTCTAAAGGGGAGCGCTTTGTTAATGAGTTGGAAACTCGTGATAAAGTTTCAGCAGCGATTAATGCTTTAGATCCTAACTACGCTTATGTTATCTTTGATGATGCCTTGAAAGATCGTGTGAAAGCTATTGCTCAATACGAAGAAAAAGGTCTTGTAAAAACAGGTGCTACTCTTACAGATTTGGCTAAAGAAATTGGTGTATCTGCGGAAACACTTCAAACAACACTTGATACTTGGAACAAGGCTGTAGCGGATAAAAATGATACGGCATTTGGTCGTACATCTGGTATGGATCATGCTTTGGATACAGGTTCTTATCATGCGATTAAGGTTGCTCCAGGTATCCACCATACGATGGGTGGTGTGAAAATCAATACCAATACTCAAGTATTGAAGACAGATGGTTCAGCAATCTCTGGTCTTTATGCTGCTGGCGAAGTAACTGGTGGTGTTCATGGTCAAAACCGTATTGGTGGTAATGCTGTAGCAGACATCATCGTATTTGGTCGTCAGGCTGGTGAACAAGCAGCAGGATTTGCAAAAAAATAATAAATGACTAAAGGAGTTAGACAGATTAATTGTCAAACTCCTTTTTCTTGTCGCTCTTTCTTTAAGATGGTATACTTTTAGGGTATGAAGAAGAAAATAATATTACTAGTAGGAACCTTAATTTGTTTGATGGTAGTCTGGTCAGTTATGACCGGTCAGCGTCAGCAATCCTATGCCAAGGCTGAATTAACAGACCAAGATAAAATTTGGATCATCACTGATTTGCATTATTTATCACAAGATTTATTTGATGATGGAGAGGCTTTTTCCTATATAGAAAAAACTGCTGCTGGCAAGGATTTGCGCTATGGAAAAGAGCGGATGGAGGCCCTGGTTGAACAAGTAGAGCGTGAGCATCCTTCTTTACTACTAGTTAGTGGAGATTTGTCTCTCAACGGTGAAAAACAGAGCATGGTTGAGTTGACGCAATATTTTACACAGATTGAAGAAAAAGGAACGGAGGTTTTGGTCATTCCTGGCAACCATGATATTGCCAGTGGATGGGCTAGAGCCTTTAAGGGAAATCAGCAGGAAGTGACGGCTCAAGTTACCGCTCAGCAATTTGAAGATCTCTTTGCTGATCACGGCTACCAACAAGCCAGCAGCCGTGATCAAGCCTCATTGAGCTATCTGGCCAAGCCATTTTCCAATGCATGGTTTCTGATGATAGATAGCAACATCTACGCTAGTGGGCAAGGAGATGGCGCACCGACTACTAATGGACGTACCAAAAAAGAGACCTTGGATTGGATAGAAGTACAGCTTCAGGCTGCCAAGGAAGCTGGAGTGAGCCTGATACCTGTTGTCCATCACAATGTCTTGCAACAGCATGCTATGCTCTCAAAAGGCTATACTTTGGATAATGCTGTCGATTTGAAGCCTTTGTTCAATCAATATGGCATTCAATTTGGTTTTTCGGGACACACTCATTCTCAGAATATTGTTGAAGAAGACTTGGGGCAAGTCAGCTATACTGAAGTGGTCAATGGTGCATTTTCTATTTACCCATCTATTATCGGCCAATTGAGCCTTGATGATACAAGCATTCGCTATCAAAAAACTCAACTTGATATGGCTTCGTGGGCAGAAAAGCACCAGCCTAGTGATCCGAATTTGCAGGATCACATAAGCTACTTACAAACCGTCTTTGACAGTACCAGTGATATTATGGTGCACAATGCTTTGAACGATGAACATTGGTATGATGGCGAGACAGCGGATGCTATTTCACAATTTATCATGCCAGCCAATCGTGCTTATTTTTCAGGAGAAAAGTTGGATCAGACTTGGCTTGATGAGACAGTATTTCCAAGCCAAGCCTATCAGACCTTGCAAGTAGTGTCACCAAGAAGTTTCTTAGCTAACTATCTTGATGTGATTATAAAACGGAGTCAAAATCGAGATGTAGAGCAAGTGACGGTTTCTAAATGACGAATAGAAAGAAAATCCCGCCTTTAAACGGGATTTTTCTATGCTGGTAAGGGGAGAATGATTTTTAGTTGCACCCAATTATCTTCCTTGCTAAGTGTGAGACTGCCACCGTATTTATTGGCAACATACTCCATACTCTTAAGACCGAATCCATGGTAGTCCTTATTTGTTTTTGAAGTTTCAGGGAGGTGTCCTGTGGATAAGTCTAGTGAAGATGTATCGTAGTTGTCTAATCGAATGATGAGAAATTGCTGATGGCTGGCAACCTTTAAAGTAATCAAGCGCTGTTCAGGGTTATCTATTTTTTCAACAGCCTCGATGGCATTGTCAATGGCATTTCCAAACAGAGCTGAAATATCCATTACATCCATAAAATGAAGGGGCTCTCCCTGAACAATACAGGTAAAGTTAATACCATTTTGCAAACAGTAATAATTTTTTTGGCTGAGAATGGTATCTAGAACGGGATTTCCTGTTTCAATCTTGGCATCAAGTGTCTGGATCACCTCGCTCATTTCCTCTAGGTATTGTTCCTTTTTGGTTTTATCCGATTCTTGCTGAATGATGGTCAGTTGATGCTTTAAATCATGGACCTTACGGTCAAGAATTTCACTGTTTTCACGATAGGCTTGGTATTGCTTGTATTGAAGTTGAAACATATTATTGATAGAAGTCAACTCCTGCCGTAAATAGCGATCGTATTGTTGAGATTCTTGGGTGAATAGGAGCAGAAGACCAGAGAGATTGACGGTTGTCCGAAGGATGAAAATGCTGGTCGAGTCTTGAAATTGGCGCGTGCCTGAGAGGATGAAACCAATATTACTAAGAACAAAGATAGATAAGGTTGTAAAGACAGCTACCGTCACATCTCGCTGCTCAATGAATTTATCCAATTCTTCTAAGTGAACTTTTTTATCTTGTAGATAGATGAGCCAGTAAGAAAGTAGAGAAGTTATCAACAGAAATAACCCCTGTGTCCACAAGTTATCCACAGGTTGTTGATAAATCGTCAAACAGTAGAGATGCCAAGTAATGGAGGCTACTAACTCGGCAATAATAAAGGCTTTTGCTGTCAAATAGAGACTAGTTCTCTTGTGGAAAACTCCAAGCAATCGAATGGAAACAAACATCCAAGCGATATTGATGCCCATTCCCACAGTCCAAAAAAACAAAGGGAGTTTGCCAGCCACAAGTTGAAGTAAGATTTGTATGAGGAAAATCAGGAGGATACGGAACTGTTTGCGTGACCATTTTTCAGACAAAACAAGTGAGGAACAGACCAGTAGGCAGGCCAAGCTTTCTGTTAGAGCAGTATAGAAACGTGGAATATCAGGGAAGTTGATCATAGTAGGCTATCTCCGATGAAGTTGGTTAGAGCAGTCATAAATTCTTTTTTCCTTGGGCGGCTAATCGGCAAGGCTGTATTTGTGACGTAAACAAGGTTACCTTCCACTTTTTGAACATGGGACAAATTGATGATATAGGCCGAGTGGGCTCGTACAAACAATTTACTGTCTAACATGGCTTCGAGATTCTTGAGACTATTATTGGTAATCGTTAGGCCACCGCCAACTGTGTAGATGTGAACCTGATGTCCTTGACTTTCTAGATAAACAATATCTTCTTGATAGAGTTTTACAGTGGATTGCTTGCTTTTTATATACAAACTTTGTTTCTCTTGGCTATCGGGTAATTTTCTAAGAATTTTTTTAAAATGTTCCTCAAAGACGAAGGAGCTCAGTGGTTTGAGAAGAAAATCAATGGCCTCAACAGAATAGCCCTGAATAGCGACATGGGAATGATTGGTCACAAAAACGATGAGAACATCTTTATCCACAGACCGAATCTTTTGAGCGGTGGTCATCCCGTCCATAATCTCCATCTCGACATCTAGGTAAATCAGATCAAATTGTTTTTGATAGTCACTAGTGATATGGAGACCGTCATTAAAACAGCTGATTTCCACTACAATCCCAGCTTTTTGGCAGTAGGTTTTGATGTAGTTGGACAATCTCTCTTGCTCGATTTTTTGATCTTCTACAATCGCGATTTTCATGTGTTATATTCCTTAAAATTCAATGGAAACCAAACGATGTATGCTTGGTTTGAGTGACAATTGTTGAATGATTCCTAATTCTCTAAGAGAAATAATAGCATCTTGTATTTTCTTTTTAGAAAAATCAGGCCGAAGCATTTGAATGATTTCTTTATCTTTTAACCCTTCTTTTGGATTGTTTACAAAAATGGTGGATTGTAATAAGAGAAAGAGAACCTGTTTTTGCAAAGCAGTATATTCCCTCTTAATTTCCAAGGCACTCCATGCTTGTTCAAGTAGACCATGCTTCTCTTCGAGTATTTGGATAATATCTCGTTGGCCTTCCTCAATAATTTCAAGTAAGAATTTCACAAAAAAAGTCGCTTCTGCAAAGTTATCCACATGACCCGTCGTTGAGAATGCCTTGTAATATTTAGAGCGCTGTTCAAAGATTTTTTGAGAAACGACCAATCCAGTAAAGATATCCAGCTTGCGTGCTAGGTAGCGTGATAAGATATATCTGCCAGTTCGACCATTTCCATCATAAAAGGGATGAATATTTTCAAAGAAATAATGGGCAACAGTAGCTTTGATAAGGAAGGGGATGCTCCTGTCGTTGATAAATTGAATCCAACTTTGCAACATGAGTGTAATTTGCATTTCATTAGAAGGAGCGATATGTTCAATTTTTCCAGTTTGATGATCGACAATACTGACGGGTTGATTTCGGAATAGTTCTCCATCAAGTTGATCCTCTTCGCTGACTTCTCCGTCAGTCAGTTGGTCATAAATCTGCCGAATGATAGTGAGAGAGTCAATTTGAAGAAAGTCATTTTCTGTAATATCATGGTACATTCTGACAGTAGAAAGAAGGCGTGTTTTTTGTGCTTGTTCTTGTTTTAGCGCCTGAAAAGCGTCGGAAACTTCTTTTCGTGTCGTTTTGATTCCTTCGATTTCGTTGGTATTGATGACAGCATTATATAATTGTTCAGTGTAAAAGTGTTGATGAGCAACTGCTGGTAGTAGCGATGCAATGTCACGAATTTCTACAGAATTTTCATTGATTTTTTGGCTTAGTAATTGAATATCCAGCAGAGGTACAACGAAAAGAGGATATTGCTTTGTTTGGAACCGTCCTCTTTTCATAAGGTAGGGATAAAGTTCGGTTCGAATGGTTCCAATACTATTTAGTCGTCGCGGATATTCGATTTCTACTTGATCATATTGTTGAAATTTTATAATTTTTAACTCTTTATAGTCCATTTAGAAACCTCTATTGTTTAAAAAGTGCTATTTTTGAACAATAGTATCATTTTATTTTGAAATATTCAATAAAAATCCAATTTTTTGTGATATATAAATACTAGAAATACTAAAAGTACAAATTATGAAGGTTAAATGACAGATTATGAAGAAAGGGTTTTCATTAAGTATGTTAATTGATATAGTGGACTCAAGAAAAAGAAAAGGCTTACATGAAAGCCGAAATATTTAGGAGGACAATATGAAGAACCTTAGAAGAACCCTATCTGCTTTAGGGATTGTTTTGCTAGGGGGTACAGCTATTGGTACAGCTGTTGCCAATGTCTATGCTTTGAAATATACACCAATAATAAATACATATTTAGGGCATACAGATTATAAAATTGAGGATAAGGGATCAGAAGGGGATACAACTTATTTTGATAGAATGTATTCTGATGAAGTGAGTCGCTTAGCAGCAGATTCTGCAGCCGGTAAAGAAGCTGCTGGAGAAGGTATCGTACTGTTGAAGAATAACTCTGAATTACCTCTTCAATCAGGTAGCAAAGTTACTCTTTTAGGTGTTACTAGTGCGAATATTTTATATGGTGGAGGAGGTTCTGGAGCTGTAGACACTTCGACAGTTCCAACAATGAAGACAGCCTTGGAAGCCAGTGGTTTTGAGGTTAACCCACAAATGTGGGATTTCTATACAACTGGAGCTGCAAAAGACATCAAAATGGATGTTCCTGATATTGCAGGAACAGGTCGTTATGTTATCCATGAAGCTAGTATGGATTTATTAACAGACAAAGAAAAAAATAGTTTTAGTTCATATAATGATGCAGCCATTGTTTCAATTTCGCGGTCAGGAGGTGAGTCATCAGATTTACCGAAGGAGTATGACGAGAGTTATTTAGAAACATTGGATGTTAAAGGTTATGCAGGCGATTTTCACTCAGATCCTGTGGATTCTCCTGAAGATATTGGACGCCACTATCTAGAATTGACTTCTAATGAAGAGAAGCTTATTAAGTACGCTAAAGAAAACTTTGATAAGGTAGTCTTGGTCATCAACTCAGCAAACCCTATTGATTTAGGATTCATAGAAGATGAGGAATATGGGGTTGATGCGGCATTGTGGATTGGAAACCCTGGTCAAGACGGTCTATATGCTTTGGCAGATATTTTGAATGGGACAATCAATCCTTCTGGTAAATTGGTAGATACTTATGCTTATGACCAGACGGGTTCACCAGCTTTTGTTAACTTTGGTTTGAATTCTGTCGAAAGTGATGACCCTCGTGGAACCAACTATGTTGTCTATCAAGAAGGCATCTATGTTGGCTATAAATACTATGAGACACGCTATGAAGATAGTGTTCTTAATCAAGGAAATGCAACAGCCAATGTTGGTGTGACTGTAGAGAATGCGACGAAGTGGAGCTATGAGGATGAGGTACAGTTTCCGTTTGGATATGGCCTTTCTTATACTTCATTCTCGCATGAGTTAGTAAAACACAGCAGTGATGAAAACAGCTATAAATTTGATGTAAAAGTTACGAACTCGGGTGATGAAGCTGGTAAGGAAGTTGTTCAGTTATATATGCAATCACCATATACAGAATATGATAAAACAGCAGGTATCGAAAAATCTTCAGTACAACTTGTTGGTTTTGTCAAAACTGAAGAACTTGCACCAGGTGAGAGTGGTGAGTACACAATTACAGTAGATAAAGAAAATCTGAAAACTTATGATACAACCGCGAATGGTGGTGAAGGTGGTTATATTGTAGAAGAAGGAAACTACTACTTTGCTATTGCGACGGACGCTCATAGTGCTGTCAACCATATTCTAGAGAAAAAAGGGATTACAAATTTACCTGAAGAAGCTGATAGTGCTTTGGTTGTAGAAGAAAAAGTTTCTTCAAGCGAGAAATTTGCTGTTTCTACAGCGACAGGTGAGACAATAACTAACCAATTTACTGATACAGATATGTCAACCTATGATGAGAATTTTACTTATTTATCACGTAGCGATTGGCAGGCTACTTACCCTCAACTGTATCAACTAGAATTGACAGAAGATATTGCAACAGGACTAGAGATTCCTACTGGAACGGATAATCCTGATGCGACCATGCCTCAAACAGGTGTTGATAATGGTTTGACATTAGCGATGATGAGAGAGGTCGATTTTGATGATCCACTTTGGGATACCTTCTTAGACCAATTAAGTGCAGAAGAGATGTATAATTTAGTTCGTATTGGTGGGTATCAGACACAAGCAATTTCTTCTGTGGGAGTTCCAGCAACAGTCCATGTCGACGGACCAGCTTATGTCGGAGTAGCTGGGCTGACTGGTGTAACAACAAAAGAAAAGACATACGCTTGGAGTTCAGAAATTCTTCTAGCTTCAACTTGGAATACAGATATACTTTATAACATGGGACAACTGATCGGTGAAGATGCATTAGCACAAAAAGAATTAAACTTTGCTGGTTGGTATGCACCTGCTATGAATATCCACCGTACCGCTTTTTCAGGTCGAAATTTTGAATATTATTCAGAAGATAGTTTCCTATCTGGACAAATGGGGGCAGCAACAACAAAAGGTGCAACTGAAAAAGGTCTTATTACCTTTATTAAACACTTTGTATTGAACGATCAAGAAACTCGACGTGCAGCATTATTGACATTTGCAAATGAACAAGCTATTCGTGAAGTCTACTTGGCTCCTTTTGAAGAAAGTGTAGTTGAGGGTGGAGCCTTAGGGATTATGGCAGGTATGAACAGAGTCGGTATAGCTTGGGCAGGCAATCATACTGGATTGATGACCAATGTGGTACGAAACGAATGGGGATTTGATGGAATTGTTGTAACTGACCAAGCCTCCTTCCCAGAAGCCTTTCCATTTATGGCTATTCGAGGTGGATTAGAGGCAGGTACAGATCTTTATCTAAATACAGGAACAGATAATTGGCAAATTGAGGATTATCAAAATAATCCAACAGTGATGACACAATTGCGAACAGCTTCAAAGCATATTCTTTATGCAGTTTCTAGGAGTTTAGCAATGAACGGTCTATCATCAACTTCTGTTGTGAAAAAAGTATTACCATTATGGCAGATTTGGATGTACTCAGCTGATGTTGTTATTGCAATTATTGTTGGTGGTGGTATCTATTTCTTGGGTCGTAATTTTAAGAAAAAAGAAGGAAAAAACGTAGCATAACAAGGGGGGCTTCCCCTTGTCTTGCATAGGAGACAGTATGAAAGAATGGATTGCCAAACACCCAGATTTGTGGGAGTTTATCAAGTTTAATGTCTTATCAAATATCGCAACCATTACAAACTTCTGCGTCCTTTGGTTGTCAACCAATTTCCTCTTTACAGCCTTGTCAAGTCAGCCATTTCACTGGTTTATCTTTCATTATTCCGAAGAAAATGGCGGATTGAACGGCTTTCTCTCCTTCCTCTTGGCTTACATAGCAGCACAGGTTGTCAACTATATTGTCCAAAGGAAGTTGGTATTCGGAGCAGAAAACGATATATCCAAAACCCTCCATTGGTATATCTTGACTGTTGTCGTTGCAGGAATTTTGTCCATCGTGCTGCCGCCTTACACCACTCAACTCTTTACATCTTGGGGCTTGAGCTTGGGCTGGGCACAGACAGCGGCCAATTGGGTAAATATTTTCGTTCAAGTGGCTGTCAACTATCCAATGATGAAGTTTGTAATCATGAAATAAGAAGTGATGAACACAATCTCCCTAGAATTTTCTGGGGAGATTTTGTTATAGCAGATTATGCCTAAAATCGTACAGATTATGAAGAAAGCGTTTTAATTGTTCCCTTCGTCTGATATGATAGTGATAAAGAAATAGAATGAGGAAAAGATGATGAAGCATCAGGAGATTATTAATCGTTTAACATTGGAAGAAAAAGCAGCTCTCATGTCAGGAAAATCTGTTTGGGAAACAAAGGATTACCCTGAAAAAGGAATTCCATCTATCTTTTTGTCTGATGGACCTCATGGAATCCGCAAGCAAGAAGGTGAAGGTGATCACTTAGGGCTGAATGCCTCTGTCCCTGCAACTTGTTTCCCAACAGCTGCTACCTTGGCAAATTCTTGGGATGTAGATCTAGTTGAACGTGTCGGACAAGGTCTCGGCGCGGAAGCAAACAGCTTGGGTGTCAATGTCATTTTGGGTCCGGGGCTTAATATCAAGCGCAGTCCCTTATGTGGTCGAAACTTTGAGTATTATTCAGAAGATCCATATCAAGCGGGAAAACTGGCGGCCGCAATGATCCGGGGAATGCAGTCGCAAGGTGTTGCGGCAACGCCTAAGCATTTTGCTGTAAACAGTCAGGAATTGCGACGTATGGCTTCAGACTCCATTGTAGATGAGCGCACGCTGAGAGAGCTCTATCTGACAGGATTTGAGATTGCAGTGCGTGAAGGAAATCCAAAGGCAATCATGTCTGCCTATAACAAAATAAACGGCGTCTACGCTAATGAAGACAAGCGCCTCTTGCGTGACATTCTTCGTGATGAATGGGGCTTTACAGGCTTTGTCGTATCGGATTGGGGAGGCTCGAATGATCATGTCCTCGGTGTTGAAAATGGTAGTCATTTGGAAATGCCAGGTACTAAAAAGGTCGGTCAAAAGGAAATCATTGACGCTGTTCAGTCTGGTCGTCTATCCGAGCAGGTATTGAATGAGCGCGTGGATGAGCTACTTGATGTAGTTTTAGAGTTGGCTCATGCTGAAAAACGATCTGTAGATTATTCTGAACAACATGAATTGGCCCGTCAGGCTGCTGCTGAAAGCATTGTATTATTAAAAAATAAGGATCAAATCTTGCCCTTATCTAGTGAGACAAAAATAGCTCTCATCGGAGAATTTGCCCAAAATCCTCGCTATCAGGGAGCTGGCTCTTCTTTAATCAATACAAGACAATTAGATAAAACAGTGGATTGCATCGCAGATTATCCATTAAATGTCATTGGTTACGAACAAGGCTATCAACGTGTAGATAAAGAAGACAGGGTGTTAGTTGACAGGGCTGTCAATCTTGCAAACCAAGCGGAACTTGTTCTTTACTATATGGGGTTAGATGAAATGAGTGAAAGTGAGGGCTTGGATCGTCATCATATAAGTCTCCCTAAAAACCAGTTATCCTTACTGAATGCCTTGGTAGGGACAGGTAAAAAAATCGTTGTTGTCCTATCAGCAGGCTCAGTTGTGGATATGAATTGGGATGTGGATGTAGATGCGGTTCTTCACGGATATCTATCAGGAGAAGCTGGTGCCAGAGCCATGTTAGATACCTTGACAGGTCGTGTCAACCCGTCAGGGAAACTAAGTGAAACATATCCTGTTGAGTTAACAGATATTCCATCTTCTGAGGAATTTCCTGCGGAGGGAGATTTTGCTCTCTATAAGGAAGCCCTCTATGTAGGCTACCGTTACTTTACAAGCATTGACAAGACTGTCAAGTATCCCTTTGGCTATGGATTGTCCTACACAGACTTTTCTTACAGTCAATTGGATGTGACCGAATTAGGAGTCACAGTCACTATTACAAATACTGGTCTGGTTGATGGTGCTGAAATTATCCAATTGTACGTAGGCAAAGAAGATAGTCAGATTTACCGCCCTGCAAAGGAGTTAAAAGGCTTTAAAAAAGTATTTATAAAAGCAGGCGAGTCCAAACAGATTTTTATTCCTTTTGAGGACTACACGTTCCGTTATTTTAATAAAGAGACAGGCCAATTTGAAGTAGAGGCTGGAAATTATCTCTTGTATGTAGGTGCAAGTAGTCAGGATATTCGCTTAGTTGGCGAGATTACCCGAGAAGGCACTGTAGACCAATTTCCTGCTTCAGAACAGCTTCCGACTTATCTGACAGCCCAGGTGCAGGCTGTTTCAGAGCAGGATTTTGCACAATTGCTTGGACGTCCAGTTCCAGAAGAAACCTGGAAAATTGGTCAAGAATTGAGCCTGAACGATCCAGTTTTGAAACTCCAATTTGCTAAGAGTGGATTGGCACGTGGCGTGCATAAACTATTGGCTGGCTTACTGAAAAAAGCAGAGCAGAAAGTGACTCCTGACTTGAACCTGCTGTTCCTCTATAATATGCCTTTTAGAGCAATGGCAAAGATGACAGGAGATATGATTGATTTGCCGATGGTGGAAGGGATTCTAACCATTGTCAATGGCCATTTTTTCAAGGGCTTTGGTCAACTATGGAGAGCCTATCAAGCAAAAAGAAAATATCAAAAGCAACTTTCCTGAAAATGTGATAAAATAGTAACAAATTGTGTCAAATGGAGAGAAAGATGACCTTACTAAGTATTGCCATTCCGAGTTATAATTCGGAGGCTTACCTTCATTACTGTGTTCATTCCCTTGTAATGGGTGGTGACAAGGTTGAAATTCTGATAATCAACGATGGCTCGACCGATCGGACTCAGGAAATCGCAGAGAGACTAGAGAATCAATTTTCAAACGTACGTGCCATCTATCAGGACAATAAGGGCCATGGCGGAGCTGTAAATACAGGGATACGTGAGGCCAAGGGTAAGTACTTTAAAGTCGTGGATTCAGATGATTGGGTCGATACTAGGGCCTATTTGAAGATCCTAGAGAGTTTGCAGGCTTTGGAAGATGAAAATACGCCAGTTGATACCTTTATCTCCAACTTTGTTTATGAAAAAGAGGGACAATCTCGTAAAAAATCCATGTCTTATCAATCCACTCTACCTGAGAACCGTATCTTCGGATGGGAGGATGTAGGTGCTTTTGCAAAAGGTCAATATATGATGATGCATTCCTTGATTTACAGGACTGAGTTGTTAAGAAAGGTTGGTCTCGTTCTACCTGAGCATACCTTCTATGTGGATAATATTTTTGTTTTCACTCCTTTACAGGCTGTAAAAAAAATGTACTATCTTCCAGTAGATTTTTATCGCTACTTTATTGGACGAGATGATCAGTCTGTCAATGAATCCGTCATGATTAAACGAATTGACCAGCAGTTAAAAGTCAATCGGATTTTAGTGGATGATTTAGATTTAGAGACAATTGACAATCCTGATTTACGAAGTTATTTGCTCAATCACGTGGAAATCACGACCATTATCTCCTGTGCTCTTCTCAATCGTGCTGGGACAGCTGAACATATGTTGATGAAACAGGCGTTGTGGGATTATATCCGTGACAACAATCCAGCGCTCTTTAAGGTTGTTCGCAAGGGATTGTTAGGCCAGTTGACCAATCTTTATGGCTACCCAGGACGAAAAATTTCCAATGCTGTCTACAAAATCGCTAAAAGAATTTATGGTTTCAACTAAATGACAATAAAACTCAGTTATGGCTGAGTTTTTCTGTTATAATGAATAGAAGAAAAACGTTTACAAGGAGTATTACCTATGCAAGAATTAGGACAAACAGGCTTACAAGTTTCCCGTATTGCTTTAGGCTGTATGCGAATGGCCAGTTTAAATGAAAGGGAAACGGCAAATGTTCTAGAAACTGTGGTGCAACACGGCATCAATTTTTTCGATCATGCAGATATTTATGGTGGTGGTGAGTCAGAAATACGTTTTGCTCAGGGAGCAAAATTGGCAGGATTGAAACGCGAGGACCTGCTTCTCCAATCAAAATGTGGTATTCGTAAAGGCTATTTTGATTTCTCAAAAGAGTATATTTTGGAATCTGTAGATGGAATTTTGAAGCGCTTGGATACGGAATATTTAGATGTTCTCGCCTTACATCGTCCGGATGCTCTAATGGAAGCAGAGGAAGTAGCTGAAGCCTTTTATCTCTTGAAAAAAGCGGGGAAGGTTCGTCATTTTGGTGTCAGCAACCAAAACATTTACCAAATGGAGTTACTACAATCCTATCTCGATCAACCGCTAGCAGTCAATCAATTGCAGCTCTCTCCTGCTCACACGCCTTTGATTGATGCTGGACTACATGTCAATATGAAAGATGATGCTGCGATTATGCGTGATGGTGGGCTAATTGACTATTGCCAACTTAAAAAAATCACTATCCAAGCCTGGTCTCCTTTCTTGATTGATTTGCAACGAGGTATTTTTGCCAACCATCCAGATTATGCTCTTTTAAACCAGACCATTGCGGAAATAGCAGAGCGATACAATGTTTCACATGAAACAATTGTCGTAGCTTGGATTTTGCGTCATCCAGCAAAGATTCAAACGATTGTTGGGTCCATGAATCCGGAGCGCTTAAAAAAGATTGCACAAGCTAGTCAGATTACCTTGACTAGACCAGAATGGTACGACATTTATAGAAGTGCGGGCAATATTTTGCCCTAGGAGGCAACTATGCAGTGGGAAATAAAAGCATTTGACCAACTAAGTTTACAGGAGCTTTACACTATATTGACGCTGAGAAACAATGTCTTTGTTGTTGAACAAGCCTGTCCCTATCCTGAAGTAGATGGAAAAGATCCAAATTGTCTTCATCTCTTAGGAACCATCAATGGAGAGTTAGTTGCATATCTGCGTATTTTACCAGCTGGCGTAAGTTATGATGAAGTTTCCATCGGTCGTGTGGTCATCAAGCCTAGTCATCGTGGCAAAGGTTTAGGTCGCCCAATGATGGAGCAGGCGATTCACTATATTACAAACGAATGGAAAGAAAGTCAGATTAAAATCGGTGCCCAAGCCTACCTAGAAAAATTCTATCAATCCCTTGGCTTTGAACCAGTATCTGAGGTATATTTGGAAGATAATATTCTGCATCTGGATATGTTGTATAGTAAACCAGTCAACTAGGGCTGGTTTTTCGATTTTTCTCGGCAATTTCCCCCAAAAATCAGTTATTTTATGGTAGAATGAATAGGTATAAAATCAGTAAAAGAGGAAGAAAATGAAACGTTCTATGTACGCTGGACGTGTTCGTAAGGAACATGTCGGACAGGAAATTACTTTGAAGGGTTGGGTTGGCCGCCGTCGTGACTTGGGTGGCTTGATTTTCATTGACTTGCGTGACCGTGAAGGCATTATGCAATTGGTGATTAACCCTGAGTCAGTTGAAGCTGAAGTGATGGCAAGAGCGGAGAGTCTTCGTTCTGAATTCGTTATTGAAGTAACAGGAACGGTTGTGGAGCGTGAGCAAGCCAATGACAACATCCCAACAGGAGCTGTTGAATTGCAAGTAACCAGCTTGACAGTGTTGAACATGGCCAAGACAACCCCATTTGAAATCAAGGACAGCATTGAAGCCAGTGATGATACCCGTCTTCGTTACCGTTACTTGGATCTTCGTCGTCCAGAAATGCTAAACAACTTTAAATTGCGTGCAGCAGTAACTCACAGCATTCGCAACTACTTGGACGACTTGGAATTTATTGATGTGGAAACTCCAATGTTGACTAAGTCAACACCAGAAGGTGCGCGTGATTACTTGGTACCATCTCGTGTGTCAAAAGGCCATTTTTATGCCCTTCCACAAAGTCCACAGATTACTAAGCAGCTTCTGATGAATGCAGGTTTTGACCGTTACTACCAAATTGTTAAGTGTTTCCGTGATGAGGACTTGCGTGGAGATCGTCAACCTGAGTTTACACAGGTAGACTTAGAAACCTCATTCTTGAATGAGGTTGAAATCCAAGACATTGTAGAAGGATTGATTGCTAAGGTTTTGAAAGATACCAAAGGAATTGATGTAACCTTGCCATTCCCTCGTATGGCCTATGACCATGCTATGAACTTCTACGGTTCAGACAAGCCGGATACTCGTTTTGAGATGCTTTTGCAAGATTTGACAGAGTTTGTCAAGGAAGTTGACTTTAAGGTCTTCTCAGAAGCATCAGTTGTCAAAGCCATTGTGGTCAAGGGTGCGGCGGATAGTTACTCACGTAAAGACATTGATAAATTAACAGATTTCGCGAAGCAATTTGGTGCTAAAGGACTTGCCTGGGTGAAAGTTGATAAGGGAGAATTAGCTGGCCCGGTTGCCAAGTTCTTGACAGGCGTTACAGAAAACTTGACAGAAAGTTTACAACTTGAAGACAAAGACATGGTTCTCTTTGTAGCTGATGAATTGGAAGTAGCTAATAATACCCTGGGGGCTTTGCGTAACCGCTTGGCTAAGGAACAAGGCTTGATTGATGAAAGAAAGTTCAACTTCCTCTGGATTGTAGACTGGCCAATGTTTGAGTGGTCTGAAGAAGAAGGGCGTTATATGAGTGCCCACCACCCATTCACCTTGCCGACAGAAGAAACAGCTCATCATTTAGATGGTGATTTGGCGAAGGTGCGTGCAGTTGCCTACGATATTGTTTTGAATGGTTATGAATTGGGTGGCGGTAGCCTTCGTATCAACCAAAAAGACATGCAAGAACGGATGTTCAAGGCTCTTGGCTTCTCTGCTGAGGATGCCCATGAGCAGTTTGGTTTCTTGCTAGAAGCTATGGACTACGGCTTCCCACCACACGGGGGCTTGGCTATTGGTTTGGACCGCTTTGTCATGTTATTGGCTGGTGAGGATAACATTCGTGAAGTTATCGCCTTTCCGAAGAACAACAAAGCATCTGATCCAATGACACAGGCGCCGAGCACGGTTGCATCAGCACAATTAGAGGAATTAGCTTTAAACATTACACTTGAAAATGAATAAATTTTTCAGAAAACAGCGTGTACGCTTTTTAAGAAAGGCCAGAAAGAATAAGTTTTGGTCGGTCATTTTGGGAATTTCTCGGGAAAAATATGCTGAACGGATATCGGGGTCCATTATTTATGGACTCCTATCTAGTATCGCGGTGAATTTTTTCTTTAGACCTGGGAATGTCTATTCGTCTGGAGTTACCGGTCTAGCACAAATTGTTTCTGCATTATCAGCCTCTTATGTAGGATGGAATATTCCTATTTCTGTAGTCTATTATGCTCTTAACATTCCCTTGCTGATTTTGGCTTGGTATAAAATTGGTTATAAATTTACTATCTTTACCTTTATTACGGTATCGTTTAGTTCTTTCTTTATCCAATTTATGCCACCAGTTACTCTGACGACAGATCCTTTAGTCAATGCTATTTTTGGTGGTCTCATGCTGGGAACTGGGATTGGATTTGCGCTTAGGAACAATGTATCCAGTGGTGGTACTGATATTGTTTCCATTATTATTCGCAAGAAGACGGGACGACAAGTTGGTTCCATTTCCTTGATTGTCAACATTATGATCATGTTGATAGCAGGGATGACGTTTGGTTGGCAATATGCCTTGTATTCAATGGTTGCACTGTTTATCTCCAGTCGAATGACAGATGCGATTTTTGTGAAACAAAAACGGATGCAGGCCATGATCATTACCAGTTATCCTGATCGCGTGATTAAGATGATACACAAGAAGCTTCATCGAGGGGTAACCATTATCAATGGTGCCGAAGGGGCGTATAATCATGAGCAAAAGACAGTGCTGATTGCGATTATTACACGTGCAGAATTTAATGAATTTAAATATATCATGAAAAAAGCTGATAAATCTGCCTTCGTCTCAGTAGCAGACAATGTAAATATCATCGGTCGCTTCGTGGAAAGCGACTAATTGACAAACACTACATATAGGAGTAAAATATTATTTATATCCCATATGTAGTGTTTTTTTAGTGTAAAGAGGAAATGTATGAAGAAAAAAATTTATTTAGTTTACATTAGCTTAAGTGGCAATACAGAAAGTTTTGTGAAACGCCTAAAGTCTTTTTTCCAATTTCAGACAGACTGGGAGATTGAATTGGTCCATGTCAAAGATTTGGTCAAGCAGGATATTCCCTTCTCCCCGCTAGATGCCCCCTTTGTCGCCTTTTTACCAACCTACTTAGAAGGTGGAAATGGAGTGGACAACGGAGATGTGGAAATTCTGACCAATCCTCTTGGAGATTTTATCGCCTTGGGGACCAATGCAGAGCTCTGTTTGGGTGTCGTTGGCTCAGGCAACCGCAATTTTAACAACCAATATTGTCTGACTGCCAAGCAGTATTCTGAGCGATTTAATTTTCCTGTCATAGATACCTTTGAACTCCGTGGAATGCAAAATGATATAGAGCGAATCGGTCGAAAAATTATTGAATTGATGAAATGAAAACAGCCCCATTATTTGGGATTGTTTTTTTTGTCAAAAAAAAAACTCACCAGCGCGACCAGTGAGTTTTAAGGAGATTATGAAAAATATTTAGGATTGATTATAGTATACCCTAGGTGAGGAGTTCTTTCATCAGTCTAAAGCCCTATTTATCTTCCAAAATACAAATACTTTGTCCTGCGATGGTGATTTTTTGTTGATCATGTTCTTCAACTGGAGGATAGTTGTAGAGAACCGTCTTGTCTTGATCACGTTCAAAAGTAAAGTCACTATCCGCAAAATTAATGATAAACTGAATAGTTTTTTCTTCGCTAATGACCTGGTATCGGAGGACAAACTCAGTTAACCAGTAGAAATCACATGTTTGTTGAATACTTTCGTAGTTGTCTTGGCTAAGAATTGGATTGTTTTTACGGAAAGCAATTAATTCCTGAATGAACTCGATATGTTCTTTGTAATGAACAGCTCTTGTCCAATCTAAACGGTTAATTGTATCAGAGACATTGTATGTATTGTCAATCTCATCTTTTGTACGGAAAAATTCTTGTCCGCTATGAATAAAGGCCATACCCTGAGAAATCAAAATCAGTTGAAGTCCAAAGCTAGCAGCACGTTTTTGTTGCTGAGGTGTCCAGTTTGGATTTTCAATATGGAAATAGTCAAATGCAGTAGCATTATCATGGCATTCAATATAGTTGAGAGATTGTTGCGGTGTTAAGAAATGAGTGAGACGGCTACCTGTCAAAAGATGCTGAACCTTTTCATGTAATTGTTTGTCAATCAAACGGTTCGGATTAAGTAAGAGCTTCTTGAAAGTATCACGATAGTCGTCATTGAAGAAACTGATATTTGGTAATTGTGCCGCATTGTATTGGTGAGCAAGTTTGTCATATTCTAGACCAGTAGCCATCTTCCAACCTTCACCATAGAGATAGACATTCGGATGCAGAGCAACTAATTCAGCTTGAATCTGGTTGATTGTTTCACTATCTAAAATACCCATTAAATCGAAACGGAAACCATCAAAGCCATAGATTTCTAGCCACTGACGAAGTGACTGTTTGATGTAGTTTCGGACCATGCTTCGTTCGCTGGCAACATCATTGCCACAGAATGTTCCGTCTGTACGCATACCATGCTCATCATAACGATAGAAATAACCAGGAACGATGAGTTCGAAGGCATACTTTTCCGCGTGATAGACGTGGTTGTATACAACATCCATGATAACAGAAATGTCTGCATCATGATAGGCTTGGATCGCTTCCTGTAATTCTAAAATGCGAGCATAAGGATCGTTCGGTTGGCTAGAATAGGAACCTTCAGGCAAATTGTATTGCATAGGGTCGTAGCCCCAGTTGTAAACAGCTTGTGGTTTGTTTTCATCTACACTACCAAAATCATAGACAGGCAATAATTGGATATGGGTAACACCTAAATCCTTGACATAGTCCATTCCCAGCTTCATTCCATCCATGATAGGAGATTCTGTTAGGCCGAGGTATTGACTGCGATGGTTAAAACCAGCCTCTTTTTGCCATGAGAAGTCACGGACGCTCATTTCGTAGATAACTGCTTGCGAAATTGGAAACTGAGTATTTGCACGTCGAATACGATGAAGTTTATCAGGATTAATCACGTAGCTATTGCCAGAATTTGCCTGAGAAGATAAGGCATACGGATCATGAACGGAGATCCATTCTCCATTTACCTTGTGGAGATAGTGGTAACTTTTAGTTTCCAAATCTCCCTCTACTGTGACTTCCCAAACACCTTTTGATCCCCTAGTCATCGCATACGGATTATCCTCGAGAACGAGAAATACCTGTTTAGAAATAGGAGCCCACAGCTTGAATGTAGTCGCATCTGAACGATAGTTTGCACCCAAATCGTTCCCGTTATAGGTGTAAGTTTGTTCAAAAATAGCAGAGCGGACAATATGACCGTAACCTAGTTCAATGTTATTGCGGTCTTGATCATAGATGGTATAGTCTTTGTCCAATGTTAAAGCGTGCAAGCTAGTTAAATAGTAGATGATTTGATTGTCTACTTCTAAACAAGAGTGTATAAAGAGTTGAGATGTAGCATCATTTGATTCAAGTGAGAAACTCATATGTTCAGAGTCAAATCGTTTCTCCATGACCAAGCGAATGGTAGCTTCATCATCAAGAAATGCTTGGAATTGTCGTAAAGCCATGAGCCAAAAGGCTCCTTTCTAAGTTAAAGTTCAGTAATTGTATGTGGAATGACACGACGGTAGCAAACTTGCTTACCTTGTTTGTTGTCATTGATGATTTGATGCAGTGTATTGAAAGCAACACGTCCCAACTTAATCGCATGGACATCTACGTAGGCATCAATATCTAGTTTTGGTTTGACAGAGTCAAAGGAAATGATTGGCAACTTAATATTTGCCTCGTTGAGGTATTTAACAACCCCTTCAGCCACGGAAGTATCGGTTGTGACGATTGCATCCAAGTCTTGTTTGAGCAATTTTTTTGAGATTTTATAAGAACTATCTTCAAGCAAGAAACCAGACACGAATCTTACTTTGTTTTCATCCAGTGGGATATTGTGTGATTTCAATGCATTTTTGTAACCTGAGTACCGGTCCTGTGATACGACCAGCTCCTTGTTACCAGCAACAAACGCGATATTCTTGTAACCTTTATTGATAAAGTAGTTTGTTGCCTCAAAACCAGCCTGAATATTATCATTATCGACGAGAGAGATAAAAGGAGAGTCAGCTTTACCCAAAATTAAGAAGGGGAAATTATGCTGGATGGCAAGTTGCACTAAAGGATCATCAGGTTTAGAATACAAGAAAATTAATCCATCAACACGTTGACCGTAGACCATCTGCGAAATCGCTTCTAAACGTTGCGCCTCATTCTTTCCAGTAGAAATCTGGATGGCGTAGTTGTGATCAGCAGCTACTTGAGAAATCCCCCGCAATGCAGTTGGGAAAAAGGGGTTTTGATAGAAAACATCTGAATCATCAGGTAAAATTAGACCAATTACCTGAGTGTAGCTACTTACTAAACTACGTGCATTTAAGTTTGGATGATAGTTGAGCTCAGTCATCGCTTTGCGGACGAGGTCTTTTGTTTTTTGGCTAATAGCAGAGCTATTTTGAATAACACGCGTCACAGTAGAGGGAGACACCCCTGCTAATTTTGCGACGTCTTTGATTGTTGCACGCATAATAATCTCCTAGTTCTCATCTCTGAATTTTGTTTTGAAAAATACCCATAATAAGCATAGCACAAAAAGGATATTTTGTAGAGTCAAAATAGTAGTAATTGGCTGGCCAAACAAACCAATTAGGCAGGCAATAATCGTCGGAAAACCTAAACAATTTAGAGAAAAATTGTAACATTCAGCGAAGGTTCTAAAATGGAAAAGGCGTGATTTTTTTGTTAAGTAAAGGAAGAAACTAGCACCTAATAGGATAAATAGTAGGTTGAATGCCAGAATAAATGAAGATACCAATGTCACACCGAGTCCAACAACTGCTTTATTGGCTTGATACCAGTTTTTTGAGATCGCAGCACGAAGCTGCTCTTTGTTAGCAAAGTCATCTGTAGACATTCCATCATAAGTGATTTCTGCTAATACATCTTGACCTTTTCGAATGATCAGGTTACTCTCTTTGAATTGGAATGAGAAGTCTTTACTAGTGCTAACAGTGTCTCCGAAAGTAACTTGCTCCCATTGTTTGGTACCAGTGTAAACGAATTTTCCTCCAGTTAATTGACTATTGGCGTGAAGGTCGGTTACTACGTCATCAGATAAGGGTTGGTAAATTCCCTCAACAAAATTATCAAGTGGATAAGTCTCCAATGAAAAAGTTTGTAAGGTTGGAGGAATCACAAGGAGAGCAACTAAAAAGATTGTTGTAAATAGACGTTGCCAAAGGTTCATTAGTTTCCGATTGGCAAACATTTTTCTAGGTGTGGCAATGCTGGAAAAATATGAAAATGGATATGGTAGCATAAATTAGTCCTTTCATAGATATCATAGCCCACCCATAAAAAGGGAAAAGGGTGGGACAAGATTAACCCTTGTCGCCACCACTTGTAAGACCAGATACAAAGTTCTTTTGTAGGAAGAAGAATAGAATACTGATAGGTAGGGCAATGAGAATCGCACCTGCCGCAAAGTATGATATCTTAAGATTCTTAGGATCGCTGATGAAGGTTTGTAGACCCACGGCAACGGTATAGAATTCTTTTTCACGAAGCAAGAATTTTGATAAAATATAGTCCCCGAAAGGTCCCATGAAAGCCCAAAGTGCTTGTACTGCAATCATTGGACGAACCAAAGGCAAAACGATTTGCCAGAAACGTCTGAAGTGACCAGCACCATCTAGCTTAGCAGATTCGTCTAATGAAATTGGAACTGTATCAAAATATCCTTTCATGAGCCAAGCATTCATTGGAATACCACCGCCAATATAAAGGAAGATAAGGAACCAGCTCTTGTTTAATGCATTTAGCATGAGGGCCATAACGAAGAAGGCGGTCAAGGCAGCCATTGTTGGTACCATTTGAATAATCAAGAAGAACACCAAACTTTGTTTACGAGCCATAAAGTTGTAACGACTATATGCATAACCTGCAAGGACAACGATACTTGTTTGAACAATCATTGTAACGGTAGCAATAATCAGTGTATTCAAGTACCAAGTTCCATACAGCGTTTCATTAAACAAACCTAGGAAGTTATCAAACGTAAAATTAGTAGAACCATCCAATTTGAAGGCAACCACGTTACCAGATTTGAAGGCAGACATGATTGTGATCAAAAGAGGATAGATAATAATGATAGACAGTGCAATCAAATAGAGATAAGTTAAAATATGATTAACCCTGCGTCTAAATTTTACAGATAGTTTCATCTTAAACGTCCTCCATTTCAAATGCATTTAATTTCTTGAATGCAATCATTGAAATACTGATAACAATCAATGAAATAATCAAGGTAACGGCAGCGGCCATTGAGTATTGAGGTGATGTACCAGTTGTCAGTTTGTAAATCCAAGAAATCAGGATATCTGTTGCCCCTGCGCCACCACCGACACTACCAGGACCACCATTATTGAAGAGGTAGATGATAGAGAAGTTGTTGAAGTTGAATGTATATTGACTGATCAGAGTTGGTGCTGCCACAGCCAAGATCATTGGGAAAGTAATGTTGTTGAATTTTTGAATAGCATTAGCACCATCAATATAAGCAGCTTCGTACAAGTCATTTGGAATTGATTGTAGAATACCAAGTGTCAATACGTAGATATATGGGAAACCGAGCCATGCCTGCATCATAATCAAGGCGACTTTAGTCCAAAATGGATCAGTTTTCCAAGGGATTAAGAAATTATCAATAAATGGTAAGAATTTACTCAAGAAAGGTAATACTTGTGTATTAATGGCACCTACACTATCGTTAAACATGTTACTGAATGTCAAGATAGTTACGAAGGCTGGAACCGCCCATGGAAGCAAGAAGATAACACCAAAAATACGTTTTCCTTTGATAAATGGTTGGTTTGCAATGATAGCTGTCAAGATACCGATAACAATTTGGGCAGTTGAAGCACAAAGAGCCCAGATAATGGTCCAGCCAAGTACAGAACCAAATGCTGTACGGAAAGTACTCAATTTCCAAATATTTGTAAAGTTACTAAACCCAACCCAGTCTAGCAATGCACCAGGAGGTAAATGCTTAAAGTCATAGTTTGTAAAAGCGATAAACAGTGTTACTACAACAGGGAAGATGATAGCAAACGTCATCGCAATATAAGATGGAATAATCAACAAGTAAGGGAAGCCATTTTCATAGACTCCTTTAATCATATCTTGCAAAGAAGTAGTAACTGGATGACCAGCATTCCACCGCTTAGCAGTACTGTGAGCATCTTTTAGGTTCAGTGCATAAAACGCCAAATAAACAACTGTGATAATCAAATGGAAAGAACCACGAATCAACATGAAAAGAGAGTTATCTTGGCCACGTTGACTACCTAAAGTGACGAGATTTCCGAGTTCACCAGCAGCAATTGTAATAAAGTAGATTAGAAAAGCAACCGACACCCCTAGAAAAATATATCCCTTTGCTTTTTGTTTATTATAGATTTGCCCAAGACCTGGAATCAGGGACAAAAGGAGGGCCTTGCCTGGATTTTGTTTCATAGTCATAGTCTCCTTTGAGAATAGGAGTTAGTATATTATCCTAATTTTCATTACTAACACCCTTGAGTAAATTTAAGTAATAAAGTAGACTGGGAAGAATTCCCAGTCCAACTTTAAACTTGACTAGTTGCTGTGTTTTTGAGCAATCTCATCTGCAATAGCTTTTACAGCATCTGTTGCAGCAGTTTTAGCGTCTTTAGCACCACTTGCTGCTTCGAAGAGCATGTTACCAGCTGGTGTCCAAACTGAACCCATTTCTGAGATGTTTGGCATTGGTTGAGCTGAAGCGAATTGGTTGATAACAGCAGTTGTCAACTCATCGTTTTTGCTTACTGCGTATTCACGAGCTTCAGTGTTAGCAGGAATTTCGTTTGTAGCATCGTAAAGTGCTTTTTGTTGATCTGTAGAAGTCAAGTAGTCAACAAATTTTTGAGCCAATTCTGGGTTTTTAGAACCTGTAGGAACAACCCAAGCTTTACCACCACCAAATGCTGCGTAGTTTTCGCCATTTGGAAGAGTTGGGATAGTAGCTACACCGTAGTTCACACCAGCTTCTTTATATGAAGCTGCTTTCCAAGGACCTTCGATGACTGCAACAGCTTTACCTTCAGTGAATTGAGTGTTGATCAAGTTGTTAGCAGCTGTGCTATCTTGAAGACCTTGAGGCCATTTTTCATACCAAGTTTTAGCGTATTCAATCGCTTTAACAGCACCATCGTTTGCAAGACCGATATCTTCTGGGTTAGTACCGTTATCACCGAATACGTAACCACCGTAACCTGCTAAAAGACCATAAGTGTAGTAGAAGTTTGTCCAGTCAGCAAGGAAGGCAGTTGTTTTACCAGTTTCACCTTCAAAAGCATATTTGCTATCTTTAGCCAATTCTTCTAATTCAGCAAATGTTTTAGGTGCAGCTGAAACTAAATCTTTGTTGTAGTAAAGAACAAGTGTTTCGATAACTGCAGGTGAACCGTAAACTTTACCGTCGTTTGTTACAAGAGCAGTTGTTGTATCATCAGTTTTGCTGCTGTCAGCAAGTGTCAATTCTGATAATTGACCTTCAGAACCAAGGCTACCTACGCGGTCGTATGGTGCCATCATAACGTCTGGAGCTGAACCAGATTGGTTATCCAATGACAAGTTATCCAAACCAGTCAATGCATCACCAGTCTTAACTGTAACAGTTACATCGTTTTCTTTTTCAAAAGCAGCTTTGACATCATTGATGTAAGTTTCATAACCTTGGTCAATGTAGATTGTCAACTCTTTGCTTTCGCTAGCAGCGCTAGATGAAGATGTTGATGAATCTGAGTTTGAGCAAGCAGCCAAAACAGCAGTTGATGCAGCTAGAAGAGCAACGCTCTTAAGAAGTGTGTGTTTCATATTCTTCCTCCAAGAATAAAAATAGTGATGATACGCTTGCTAGGTGCAAACGTTTTCCTAATGTGCCTTTATTATACACCATCGCGCACACGTTTGCAAGCGTTTTTAAAAAATTTTTTCAAAAAAATTTTTAATGCAATTTCGAGCAATTATTTTTTTAATTATTTTAATGAAAGAAAGTGAAATATTTCTCCAACTTTTAAAGAATTATAATGAATATTGCTTGATTTGTTTAGACCTTGGGTATATAATATAACGAGAAAACGTTTGCACTACCAATTATAGTGCGAGAATAGGGGATATAAATGAAACAACGCCAAAGTGGAGTGCTCATGCACGTCTCATCATTACCAGGAAAATATGGAATTGGTTCAATGGGCCAAGCAGCTTATGATTTTGTTGATTTTTTAGTTCGCACAAAGCAACGCTATTGGCAAATTTTACCGTTGGGAACGACTAGTTATGGAGATTCTCCATATCAGTCATTTTCGGCATTTGCTGGTAATACGCATTTTATTGATTTCGATATATTAGTCGAAAAAGGTTGGCTACAATTAGAAGATTTACAAGGTATTGATTTTGGTCAGAATCCTGTAGAAGTAGATTACGCAGCAATTTTTCAAGCTCGTCGACCATTATTAGAAAAAGTAGTTGCGAATATCAAAGCGCAAGGTTTGCCAGCTGAGTACGGAATTTTCTTGACGGAAAATGATTTTTGGATCCATACATTTGCTGAATATATGGCCATTAAAGAGCACTTCGATCTCAAACCCTGGACTGATTGGGAAGACCAAGGGGCTCGTTTGCGTCTTCATGACACTTTGGAACACTATCGTCACTTGTTGGCAGATCGAATTGATTATCACCGCATTACACAATACTTATTCTTTTCACAATGGAAGGCTTTAAAGGCTTACGCCAATGCCAAAGGTATTGAGTTTGTTGGGGATATGCCAATCTACATTGCTGCAGATTCTGCTGATATGTGGGCCAACCCTCATTTCTTTAAAACGGATGAAGAAGGCAAGCCGAGTGTGGTTGCAGGTTGTCCACCGGATGCATTTTCAGAAATTGGTCAGCTTTGGGGCAATCCAATTTATGACTGGGAAGCGATGAAACAAGACGGCTTCACATGGTGGGTTGCACGTTTACGAGAATCTTTCAAGATTTACGATATGGTTCGAATCGACCACTTTATCGGCTTTGCCTCTTTCTGGGAAATTCCAGCAGGTGAAGAAACTGCTGTAAACGGTTACCGTGTTGAAGCGCCAGGTTTTGAATTATTTGATACAATCAAACGTGAACTTGGCGATTTAAATATTATTGCTGAAGATTTGGGCTCTGTGACGGACAAGGTCATCCAATTGCGTGATACGATAGGTTTTCCTGGTATGAAAGTTTTGCAGTTTGCCTTTGACCCTGAGGGCGACAGTATTGAAATGCCACATAACCATCCTAACAATGTGGTGGCATATACAGGTACGCATGATAATGATACGATTCTTGGTTGGTATGAAAACGAAACGACTCCTGCTTCACGTGCATTCTTAGATAAGTATAGCAATCGACGTGATGATGAAACGGTCCATCACGCCCTCTTCCGCCTTCTCTTTGGATCCCCAGCCTTCATGGCTGTTGTAACCATGCAAGACCTACTTGGCTTAGACGGTTCTGCACGCATGAATTTGCCAAATACACTTGGTGGTAACTGGACATGGAGAATGACGGCAGATCAATTGACCCCAGAGATTGAAGCGGAATTGCTAGACCTTACAGAAACCTATCGTCGTGTTAATGTGCATTTGGTTAATGAAAAATCAGAATAAAATGAACTCCTCTAAGCAACGGACTTAGAGGAGTCTTTGTTATCTCTGTTTACGGACATAGAGCCAGTAACGAATCCAGTAGTAGATGGTGTAGAGTAGGCAGGCTACGATAGTCCAAATGAAAAATGTATTCAGCACTATAGCAAGACTTGGCAATAACCAGTTAATCAGTAGCGTAACTACAAAAATAATCACTCCGATATAGGTGGGCAATTTCTTCATGAGGTTTCCTCCTTTGAATTTAGTACGACAAAATTATATTTGTAGTCAAATGAAGTACATGGTTGACAAAACAACGATATAAGAGTAAAATAATACAAGGAGGTTCATATGAAAAAACCAATTCATTTATATATTCTTGTTACTCTATCAGTTATCCAAAGTTTGTTAAGAGGATACTCAGCTTTTTTTGCAAAATATGATGAAGAATCGACACGACAAATGTTTCAAAATTTGAACGTCACAGGACTAGATGAGACAATTTTTGATTACATGAAAGAGTTATTTCTTTTCCAAACCAATATCATCAATAAGGGGCTAGTAGTTGTTCTTCTGCTAGCAGTTATTGCAACGATTGTGTTACTGTTTCTGAAACGAAATGAACAAGCTTCTTATACTTACTTGGGCTATCTTTTTGGAACTCTGGTATTTTCAACCTATGCATTTATTGGTTCGAAAGGGGTGGCACAGGTTTATACCGATGCAGTCATGCGTCAAGGGGTAGAATCTCAAGCTATGCTTGGATATATTTTTCAAGTAGTGCTGTTTGCTATCTATTTTGGGATAACAATTTTCTTCCATTTGCGTAAACCAAAGGAAAAACCAAGCACAGCCGTTAATTCAACAGATATATAATTCAATAAAGCGCAGTCGAAAGATTGCGCTTTTGAGTTAAGAAATAGCTATGTAGCGTCGTATGCCTGAATAACTAATATAGCTAATCCACAGCCGACCATCAGCAGTTATTAGCTTGTCGTAGTGCACTGTGGCGCCGGCATCGTAGTAGGTGATTTCAGGACTGGATAATTTCGGGGCATTTCGAACGCTGGAGCGTATTTTTACTCTATAGGTACCCGATGAAGGGAGTTGGGGCAAGGAACTTGTTTGGTGGGATTGGCTCAAGGAATAAACTGGGATATAGCGCCGAACGCCTGAATAGCTGATATAACTAATCCAACATTGCCCTTCAGCTTCTATGACCTTATCATAATATACTTTCTCACCGTTCTCATAGTATCCAACGGTCGTACTAGCCTGGGTAGCTTGAGATTTTATAGGAAGACGACTGGAAAATGTATAGACTCCAGTGGATGGAAGTTTTGGCAAGGCAGAAGAAGACAAATCCTTAAAGTGGATGTAGCCACTGACGGAGTTTCTATTAATGGTTCTGCGATTGTATTTGTACTGATAACCGTAGTTATACTCTTCTATTTCTACAGTGTCTCCATATACTGCCGACACCCACGCAACATGCATGGGCGATTCCCACCAAGCGATGGCTCCTACAGCTGGTATCATATCCACCTTATATCCCTCTTGTCTAGCGCGATGACCCCAGACATTGGCGTTACCATAAGCTGGTGGTAGTGTAAATCCGTTGACCGTACTGAGTCGGAAGGCAGAGAAAGAAGTGCACTGTCTGGTATAGAGTCTCCAAGGGTCTACGGCATTGATGGCAGAATAGGGATAATTATCCCCAAGAGTAGTGGCGGAAGCAAAAAACGACGAATGTATACTGAAATAGATGATACAAGCCGTTATCGCAAGTTGATAAATGGTCCCTTTCTTTTTAAAAAGATTGTTCATGAATCCTCCTTCTAATAGATGTTGAGATACGAATGATCCCTTTTGTAGTCATTTAGTTTATCTTTGATTACTTCGCATTGCCCTACTTCAGTTCAGCCTGCAGCTCGTTGCCTTGTACTAAAAGCAAACTAAACGACTATATCTATTTATTCGTAACGCCGAAAGCATTTACTTATAGAAATCAAGTTAAACTCCAACCAATAATTCGGCCAGAAGCTGGTATCGGAGGGGTAGAAAAAAGCCTCGGCTGGTGGCCGAAGGCTTTGATTACATTTTTTCTGGAGCTTTTACACCGAGGAGGCGAAGCGCTTCTTTAAGAACTACACCAGTTGCATAGGCTAGTGCTAGACGGCTATCACGCTCTGGGCTTTCATCCAAGATACGCGTGTGAGCGTAGTATTTGTTGAAGGATTGAGCCAGATTGATAGCATACTTAGCAACAAGTGAAGGGTCAAATTTATCACCAGCACGTTCAACAACATGTGAGAAGTTTTGGATATGTTTGATAATTTCCCAGCTCTCTGCGTCGGCTAGTTTGTAGTTGTTTTCTGCGCTTGGAACAAAGTTTGCTTTGCGCAAGATAGACTGGATACGGGCGTATGCGTATTGCACATAAGGACCTGTCTCACCTTCAAAGGAGACCATAGCCTCTAAATCGAAGTCGTAGCCGTTGTCACGGTCGGTTTTTAGATCGAAGAACTTAACAGCACCGACACCAACTGCATGAGCCACCTCTTCCTTGTTCTCAAGATTAGGATTTTTGGCTTCAATTTGTGAAAGTGCGCGAGAAATTGCTTCATCCAAGGTTGGTTCGAGCAGGATGATGTTCCCTTTACGAGTAGAGAGCTTTTTCTTGTCTTTGGTAACGAGACCGAAAGTGATATGGGTCATATCGTCGCTCCAATCAAATCCCATTTCCTTAAGAACAGCTTTCAACTGTTTGAAATGGTTGATTTGCTCTTGACCAACGACGTAGATACTTTTCACAAAGTCATAGGTGCGTTTGCGGTACATTGCTGTTGCCATATCGCGCGTAATGTAGAGGGTTGCACCGTCTGTTTTTCTGATAAGAGCAGGTGGAAGGTTGTAACTTTCAAGGTCAACAATTTGAGCACCTTTAGATTCTTGAAGAAGACCTTTTTCTTCTAAGATTTGGATACCCTCGTCCATCTTATCGTTATAGAAAGCTTCACCATTGAAGCTGTCGAAGTGGACGTCTAGTTTTTCATAGATACGGTTGAATTCAACCAAACTTTCATCACGGAACCATTGCCACAATTCCAAGGCTTCTTGGTCGCCATCTTCCAATTTTTTGAACCATTGGCGTGCTTCTTCATCCAACTCAGGTTTTTCTTCGGCCTCAGCGTTGATACGAACGTAGAGTTTGAGGAGTTCTGAGATTGGATCTGCCTCGACAGCAGCCTTGTCCCCCCACAGTTTGTAGGCAACAATCAGCATACCGAATTGTTTTCCCCAGTCACCCAAGTGGTTGATGCGGATTGGCTTGTAGCCAAGCTTTTCGTGGATGTTAGCAAGGGCATCACCGATAACGGTTGAGCGCAAATGTCCAACTGAGAATGGTTTTGCAATGTTTGGACTTGACATATCGATGGTAACATTGCGACTTTGACCGATATTGAGCTGACCATACTGATCTTTTTCAGCAATCACCTCTGTCAAGACTTGGTGGGAAATAGCATCCTTATCCAAGAAGAAGTTGACATAAGGACCCGTTGCAACAACTTTCTCAAAGCCAGTTGTGTCAATCTTTTCCACGATATCCGTTGCAATAGCCTGTGGCGCTTTTCGCTCCACTTTTGCAAGTGAGAAGGCAGGAAAAGCAACGTCACCCATTTCTGATGATTTTGGTTTTTCGAGTAATGAATAAATCGTCTCAATGTCTAATTGAGGAAGGACAGCAGATAATTTTTCTGCTACCGTTTGTTTATGATCCATAAAAAAATCCCTCCAAGAGTTATTGATTCTATTTTATCATAATTCTAGGTCAATAGTTGGGAAAAATGTTATAATATTTCTATAAATATACATTTTGAGGTACAAGTATGAATAAATTAGAGAGGCATGAATTGATTAAGTCAATGATTCGGCAAGGTAAGGTTGGCCGTCAAATTGACATTCAATTATGGTTGGAAGAACAGGGAATATCCGTAACACAGACGACCTTGTCACGAGATTTGAGAGAATTGGGTGTTGTAAAAGTTCACGAATCTGGAGAGTCCTTTTATGCACTAGGAGAGGATGATAGTCAAGTTCATTTTTGTCAATTACTAGCCCAATATACGAAAAGTGTAAACCGAGCTAGTTTTATCCTGGTTTTACATTCGGAACTAGGGGAAGCGGCCTTGATGGCCAATATTATTGATGAAGAGAAACCAGAGACCATTTTAGGAACCGTAGCTGGTGCGGATACCTTATTGGTCATCTGTAAAGATGATCTTTCTGCTCAACGTGTTGAGGAAGAAATAAATAGTTTCTTGTAATCGTTAGAATGAGAGAATAATTGATGGCAACAGAAAAAATTTCTCCAGGAATGCAACAGTATCTGGATATAAAAGCACAATATCCAGATGCTTTTTTGCTTTTTCGTATGGGAGACTTTTATGAGTTATTTTATGAAGATGCGGTAGAGGCGGCGCAAATTTTGGAATTGTCCTTGACCAGTCGGAATAAGAATGCGGAAAATCCGATTCCTATGGCGGGGGTACCGTATCACGCGGCACAACAGTATATCGACACACTTGTTGAACTGGGGCATAAGGTCGCTATAGCTGAGCAGATGGAAGATCCTAAGCAGGCAGTCGGCGTGGTCAAGCGGGAAGTAGTGCAGGTCATTACTCCTGGTACGGTAACAGACTCGTCCAAAATGGGAGCAGACAGTAACTATTTAGTTGCGATTGACCGTCAGGGAGTGCAGTTCGCGCTTTCTTATATGGATGTGTCAACAGGTCAGTTCTTTGTGACTAGTTTGGATGATTTTACCAGTCTTTGCGGTGAAATCCGTAACCTACGGGCTCGTGAATTGGTCATCGGATATGCCCTGTCAGAGGAGGAAGAGCAAGTTTTCTCTAATCAGATGAATTTACTCTTATCTTTTGAGGATGGGGTGACCGAGGATGTCCAATTGGTTGATAACTCCTTGACAGACTTGGAAAAGGCTGCGGCGGGTAAACTCCTCAGCTACCTACATCGGACTCAGATGCGAGATCTGAGCCACTTGCAAAAGGTGGTCCATTATGAAATCAAGGACTATCTGCAAATGGACTATGCAACCAAGTCTAGTCTGGACCTGCTTGAAAACGGTCGGACAGGCAAGAAGCATGGTAGTTTGTACTGGTTGTTAGACGAAACTAAGACAGCCATGGGTATGCGACTATTGCGGACATGGATTGATCGTCCCTTGATTGACCTTAAGCGGATTGAGAATCGTCAGGCTGTCGTTCAGGTTTTTCTGGATTACTTCTTTGAACGGAGTGACTTGGTCGAGGCTTTAAAAGGTGTCTATGACATCGAACGTTTGGCCAGCCGGGTGTCTTTTGGAAAAACCATGCCCAAGGATCTCTTGCAGCTCTCTCAGACTCTGGGAAATATCCCAGCAATCAAGAATATCTTGCTACAAATCAATGAGCCTGCTCTAGGCAATCTGGTAGCTGGATTGGACCCAATCCCAGAACTGCACGCTCTCATCAGCTCTGCTATTGACCCAGAAGCCCAAGGGACCATCACAGATGGAAACATCATCCGTACAGGCTTTGACGAAACGCTGGATCAGTATCGTCTGGTCATGCGTGAGGGAGCGGGTTGGATTGCGGAGATTGAGGCTAAGGAGCGTGAAGCGTCTGGTATCAACAATCTTAAGATTGATTACAATAAAAAAGACGGTTACTATTTCCATGTGACCAATTCCAATCTGGGCAATGTGCCGGACCATTTTTTCCGTAAGGCGACCTTGAAAAACTCGGAGCGCTATGGAACGGAAGAGTTGGCTAAGATCGAAGGGCAGATGTTGGAGGCGCGTGATAAGTCTGCTAATTTGGAGTACGAGATTTTCATGCGGATTCGCCAAGAGGTTGAGAAGTATATCGGTCGCTTGCAGAAGCTGGCTCGGACTATTGCAACCATCGATGTTTTGCAGGCCTTTGCAGTTGTGGCGGAGCAGCAACATTTGGTTTGTCCACGCTTCACAGATCAAAGAGAACTGACCATTGACCGTGGTCGTCATGCGGTGGTGGAGAAGGTCATGGGCAAGCAGACCTATATTCCCAACTCTATTCACTTGAATACCGATACGCATATGCAACTGATTACAGGTCCAAACATGAGTGGTAAGTCTACCTATATGCGGCAGTTGGCGGTTATCGTCATCATGGCGCAGATGGGTTCCTATGTGCCAGCGGATCAGGCTGAATTACCGATTTTCGATGCTATTTTCACCCGAATTGGGGCGGCAGACGACTTGGTTAGTGGTCAATCGACCTTCATGGTCGAAATGATGGAGGCCAATAAGGCGGTCCGTCTGGCGACAGATCGGTCGCTCATCCTCTTTGATGAGTTGGGACGAGGAACGGCCACCTATGACGGTATGGCCCTGGCCCAGTCTATCATCGAGTATATCCACGACAAAATTGGAGCTAAGACTCTCTTTGCCACCCACTACCATGAGTTGACAGACCTTAGCCAGACCTTGGAACACTTAGAGAATGTCCATGTATCGACCTTGGAGAAGGACGGCCAAGTCACCTTCCTCCACAAGATTGCACAAGGCCCAGCTGACAAGTCCTACGGGATTCATGTGGCTAAGATTGCGGGAATGCCAGAGGAACTATTGGAGCGGGCGGATAGGATTTTGCAGACACTTGAAAACCAAGCTCCTACTGCACCAACTCACCTAGCTCCGACAGTTGTAGAAGAGCCGTCAGGTCAACTTGATCTCTTCGCAGACACGCCTTCTCACCCAGTCCTTGATGAGCTGGCAAAACTAGACATTTACAATATGACCCCTATGGAAGTCATGATGGCGGTGGCGGAGTTGAAGAAGAAATTATAATATAGTCATTTAGTTTGCTTTATTACTTCGTTAACTCACTTTGCCGTACTCCAGTACTGTCTGCAGCTCGTTGCCTAGTACTAAAAGCAAACTAAATGACTATACAATGAAAGTCAGGACAGCTGTTCTGGCTTTTTTGCCGTTTAGCTTAAGTAATCAACCATATAGGCAAAAGCCCTTGAAACCAGTAAAGAAATGGTGTTTAATAGGGACAGAAAGGAGAGGATATGAAAGTAAAACTAGATATTTCTTCAGAAATTTTAGAAGATATGGTGACAATTGAAGCCCAGTCTATGTCTGAGCAAATTGCTCACTTGGTGACCTATATTCAGAATTTAGACAAGAGAACTACCAGTCTGACTGTAAAGAAAGGAGGGCAGATTTACCTTGTAGATTACGCTAGTATTGTAAGGTTATATCTGGAATACAAAATCTTACAGGTGGAAACTGAGGAGGATTCCTTTACTTCCAATCTACGCTTGTATCAGGTCAAAGATATGCTTCCTGTACACTTTTTGCAAATTTCTCAATCGGAAATTATCAATATTAGGCAACTGGACCACCTCAAACTGACCCCAAACGGTCTGGTCAAACTATTTATGAAAAATGGCTCCATCACCTATTCATCCCGTCGTTATTTAAAAACTATCAAAGAAAGGTTAGGATTATGAAAAAATATCTCTTATCGGCATCTATGGGTGTCACCATTGGCAGTTTTATTTCAATCATCATGGCAAGTTTCTTTGGCGGAGGCTACTACTTGCCGGTCAATCCCTATTCGACTATGGGAGCTATCTACCTGGCGCGGTTTTCGCAGCCGATGGTTATGCTGATCTCAGTCCTTATTTGGGGGGCAATTGGTGTCCTCTTCCAAGCTGCGGACAAGATTTTTGAGCAAGATTGGAGCTTGATGCGGATGACGGCGACGCATTTTCTAGTGACAGCGATTGGCTTCACACCGCTTGCGATTTTGGCGGGCTGGTTTCCAGTCAATCTGGCAGGACTGCTCTTTTTCTGGCTCCTCTTTATCTTGATTTACGCTATGCTATTTTTCATCAATTACAAGAAAATGGAAGCCAGCGTGCAGGCCATAAACCGTCATTTATAGGTTGAGCAGGGCTCGGCTTTCCATCAAAATAAATGAAAACAAGGAGTGTAAATCTTCTTGTTTTTTCATTTCCTTCCAGAAAATATAAACTATATATTGTGTTTAAAAATAAAGAATCATTTTTTTGCCACAAGATATTGATTTTTAAAATTCAAAGTGCTAGACTATAAGGAGTGAAATATTTGGAGGTTTGTCAGATGAGAGTACAAGAAAATGTCTTGCCAAGCATAGAATTATTGGTTTTAAAGCGTGATGGACGGACAGTATCCTTTGAGCAGGATAAGATTTTTTCGGCTCTTCGGCGGGCAAACCAAGAATTAGAACATCCTGTTTCAGAAGCAGGTTTGAAAATAGTATTAGAAGCTGTTTTGACTGAAATTGGTCGCCGATTTGAGAAAGATGTTCAAATTTACGAAATTCAAACGGTCGTTGAGCAAGAATTGTTAAAAGCTCATTTGTATGATTTGGCGGAGCTTTATATTCAATATCGAACACGTCGTGATTTTCGCCGTCATCAGGCTACCGATATCAATTTTGAGATCCATAAATTATTGAGCAAGGATCAAACCGTTGTGAATGAAAATGCTAATAAAGACGCGGATGTGTTCAATACCCAACGTGACCTGACAGCAGGAATTGTCGGCAAGTCAATCGGTCTCAAATTATTGCCAGCTCATGTGGCCAACGCCCATCAAAAAGGCGACATCCACTACCACGACTTGGATTACAGCCCATATACACCAATGACCAACTGTTGTTTGATTGATTTCAAAGGAATGTTGGCACAAGGCTTCAAGATAGGAAATGCGGATGTAGAAAGTCCGAAGTCTATCCAAACAGCTACGGCTCAGATTTCACAAATCATTGCTAATGTGGCCTCAAGTCAATATGGTGGTTGCTCAGCTGACCGTATTGATGAAGTTTTGGCGCCCTATGCGGAACTCAATTACCAAAAGCATTTGAAAGACGCCAAGGATTGGGTCTTGCCAGACAAGCAAGAAGAATATGCGCGTGCAAAAACGCAAAAAGACATCTATGACGCTATGCAGTCTTTGGAGTATGAAATCAACACCCTTTTTACTTCCAATGGACAAACACCCTTTACCTCACTCGGTTTTGGGTTAGGGACATCATGGTTTGAGCGAGAAATTCAAAAAGCGATTTTGAACATTCGTATCAAGGGTCTAGGGCGCGAAGGTCGGACAGCCATCTTTCCTAAGTTGATTTTCACCGTTAAGCGTGGATTGAACTTGGAGCCAGATTCTCCAAACTATGACATCAAGCAATTGGCGATTGAATGTGCAACAAAGCGTATGTATCCAGATATGCTTTCTTATGATAAAATTGTTGAGTTGACAGGTTCCTTCAAGGTACCAATGGGCTGTCGTTCTTTCCTTCAAGGTTGGAAGGATGAAAATGGCCAAGATGTGACATCTGGTCGTATGAACCTCGGTGTCGTAACCGTCAATTTGCCACGAATTGCCATGGAGTCTGCAGGAGATAAGGATAAGTTCTGGGAAATCTTTGCAGAACGCATGGCTATTGCCAAGGATGCTCTGGTCTATCGTGTGGAACGAGTGAAAGAGGCAACTCCAGCCAATGCTCCAATTCTCTATCAATATGGGGCATTCGGCAAACGCTTGGCTAAGACAGATGCAGTAGATGAAGTCTTTAAAAATCGTCGAGCAACCGTATCTTTGGGGTACATTGGTTTGTATGAAGTCGCAACAGTATTTTACGGTGGCGAATGGGAGACCAACCCAGAGGCAAAAGAATTCACGGTAGATATTATCAAGAAAATGAAAGCCTTGGTTGAAGATTGGTCGGATGAATATGGTTATCATTTTTCAGTTTATTCGACACCATCTGAAAGCCTGACAGACCGCTTCTGCCGTATGGATACAGAGAAATTTGGCATCGTTAAGGACATTACGGATAAAGAGTATTACACTAATAGTTTCCACTATGATGTACGCAAAAATCCAACACCGTTTGAAAAACTGGATTTTGAGAAAATTTATCCTGCTGTAGGTGCTAGTGGTGGATTTATCCATTACTGTGAATACCCTGTACTGCAACAAAATCCAAAGGCTTTGGAAGCTGTTTGGGACTATGCCTATGACCGTGTTGGTTACTTGGGAACCAATACTCCGATTGACCATTGTTACGCCTGCGATTTTGAAGGTGATTTTGAGCCAACAGAGCGTGGTTTCAAGTGTCCAAATTGCGGAAATAGCGATCCTAAGTCGGTGGATGTTGTTAAACGAACTTGTGGATATCTAGGCAATCCGCAAGCCCGTCCGATGGTAAAAGGCCGTCACAAGGAAATTTCAGCGCGTGTGAAACACATGAACGGGTCAAGTTTGTAAATCATAAATAAACAAGATAGGACTTCCACAGTTCCAGGTAGCTGTGGAAGTTTGTTATAAATGAACACAGGTTCGAAAATGAAAATGGGGTGAAAAGAATGGGAAAATATCAACTAGACGATAAGGGCAAGGCGCTTGTTGAGCGCTATCATGAGAAAAATTCTAACGTGAAGCAGGACAAGAAGTCTCGCGTACAAGAATTGTTAAAGCAAGCTAGAAATAAGAAGAAATAGTCATGGATTTTAAAGACATCAGCATACTTCATACCAATGACATGCATTCCTATATGGAGAATTTTCCAAAGAAGGCGCAACTAATTACGGACATTCGAGCGAGCAATGAGAAAAGAGGGATTCCAACCTTTGTTTTTGACAGCGGCGACCTCTTCTCTGGAAATATTTTCTTCAATATGTACCGAGGTGTGAAGGAAATCGAATTAATGAATCAAATTGGTTGTCAGGCGATGACCTTGGGCAATCATGAATTTGACCACGGAGATGAGTTGCTTAGTCGTTTGAATGACTATGCCAAATTCCCCATTGTTTCAACCAATATTACCTATCGCAATCCGCATGAGGCTGAGGAATTGGTTCCTATTGAAGATAAGTTGATTTTTGATATAGCCGGTCAGCCTCTCCACGTTCTTGGTTTAACGACCCTAGAGACAGAAGAAGTCGCCTCTCCATCGGAAAAAGTGGTGTTTGAAGACCACAAACAGGCCTTGAAACGTGTATTAACTGAGATAGAGGAAGATGCACATATTGTTTTGCTTAGCCACTTGGGTTATGAAGAAGACCTCCGACTTGCGAGGGAATTTCCTCAGTTGAATCTTATTTTCGGGGGTCATACCCATACGATTCTATCAGCACCGAGTCGGGTTGGAAATGTCAGTATTTTTCAAGCTGGTCAGTATGGGCGTTTTCTTGGCAATCTACTACTTAGATGCTATGCGGATGGTAGTCACAAGGTCTTGTCCTATGACTTGGTGGAGATTGATAAACAAAAAAACGAAGACGAAGAGATTCGAAGAGTGATTGATCAGATGCAAGCTGAACGCAATGCACGCTTTGCACACCCCATTGCTCAGCTCCCAGCTCCCTTAGATGGAGAAAGGGACAGTATCCGTAACGGTCGATCAACTTTAGCCCCACTTATTACGCAAGCCCTATTTGAACAGGCGGTTTCTTTCGGCTATCAGCCAGACGGGGCAGTTATCAACGGTTTTGGTATCCGAACATCCCTAAGTGCAGGCCCTGTTTACTATAGTGATGTCGTCAAGGTCTTGCCCTTTTCGAAGCGCGTGCTCCTAGTCAGCATACGGGGGGAAGACTTGATTTCTAGTCTCACGACAGGCCTTCATCCGCAAGTACATGGAATTCAACGTCGAGGAAATCGCTTCTGTATCAATGGCAGAGCGGTTGAGCCAGCCAAGAACTATCGGATTGTGACCAACTCTTTTGTTTGGTCGGGTAAGGATAACTACGATGAATTTCATAAAGCTACTATCATTCGTGACTTAGGACTAGATGTGGATATTCTAAGCAATTTCTTAGAAGAAAAATTTGGAAATTAAGAGGAAATTTTCATGAAAAAGATTGGAATTGTTGGCCTGGGTGGTATTTTTCAAAAAGCCTATCTGCCATATTTGCGAACGCTATCGGGAATTGAGTGGCATCTATTTACCCGCAACCAATCAGTTCTAACAAAGATCGCGACTAGTTTGCCTCACAGCCAAACCTACACCACGGTTCAAGAGTTGGCTAACCTTGACTTAGACGGGGTCATGATCCATGTAGCCACAAAAGCCCATATGGAAATAGCAGAGCTGTTCTTGGAAAAAGGCATCCCAGTCTATATGGACAAGCCATTGACTGAGGATGTTTACCACACAGCAACCCTTTATCAATTAGCCCAATCCAAGGGTGTTTTTCTGATGGCAGGTTTTAACCGTCGCTTCGCACCCACCATTCAAAATCTAAAAAGTAAGCCCAATAAGCGAAGAATTATTGTAGAGAAGAATGAAGTCAATGACGTGGGAAGTCGAACGTTCAAACTATTTGACCTTTTTATTCATCCCTTGGATACAGCCCTTTATTTGCTGGATGACCAGCCACTTTCGGCTACGTATAGTTATCATCTTGAAAATGGGCAGCTTAGTCAGGTTTTGGTTACCTTACACAGCAAGCAAACTTCAGTACTTGCCTCAATGAATCTTCAAGCAGGTAGCCGTAGAGAGATCATGGAAGTACAGACGCCTCAGGCCACTTATCAGGTAAAAAACTTAGAAGAATTGCGCATGTATACGGCCGGCCAGGAAATACTAGAAAGTTTTGGATCTTGGGATAGCACCTTGTATAAACGAGGGTTTGAAAGCATGGTGGATGCCTTTTTAGATGCCTTGGTTACCAAGCAAAATCCAGTCAACCCTACATCCAGTTTGTTGAGCCACTGGATTTGCCATCAAATCGCACATGCTGAGCACCAGACAGGAGAATTACATGTCAATATCCCAACCGAAATTAACCTTGAGACGTCCGACACTGTCGGATAAAACCACGATTTTAGAAATGATTGCCGAGTTTAAGCAGGCAGAAAGTGCCATGGATGGTGGCTTCTACCAGATGGGTGAAGAGTATGAAAATTGGTTAGAGAAATTACAACTAGCTGAGGCTGGCCTGGCCTTGCCAGAGGGCTTTGTCCCTTATATTCAGTATGTTTCATTTGATGAAACGGGCCAAGCTGTCGGTTTTCTCAATCTACGCCTGCGACTCAATGACTTCCTGCTCAACAAGGGAGGCCATATTGGTTATTCTATCCGCCCTAGCCAACGGGGGAAAGGATTTGCTAAGAAGCAACTACATCAAGGCCTTCAGGAAGCTATTTCCAAAAACATTTCCCGAATTCTAGTGACCTGCTCACAAGAAAACGAAGCCAGTCGCAGAACGATTCTAGCCTGCGGTGGAGTCCTAGAGGATGTTCGCGAAGGGACAGAACGCTATTGGATTGAGGGAAAGTAAGAAAGGAAAGTCACGGAAGCAAAATTGGAAAGGAATAAAAGTCGGTTCGGGCACCATGGCTCGAGCTGACGGCAGCAACCGTATGGGGAATACCATCAGACATTCGTTTATCCTACAGAGGGTGGATTTCCTTTACACTTGCTCAAGGTATCAGATATGAACAATCCCAAACCACAAGAATGGAAAAGTGAGGAACTCAGTCAAGGACGCATTATCGACTATAAGGCTTTTAACTTTGTGGATGGTGAAGGTGTGCGCTGTTCCCTATACGTCAGCGGATGCATGTTCCATTGCGAAGGCTGCTACAATGTTGCAACTTGGTCTTTTAAGGCAGGCATTCCCTACACCCAAGAACTCGAAGACCGTATTATAGATGACTTATCTCAGCCCTACGTACAGGGATTGACCCTTCTCGGAGGAGAACCCTTTCTCAATACCGGGACGGTCTTACCCTTGGTCAAGCGCATTCGAAAAGAATTACCCGAAAAGGATATCTGGTCTTGGACAGGCTACACATGGGAAGAATTGATGCTGGAAACTCCAGACAAGTTGGAGTTGCTCTCGTATTTGGATATCCTAGTAGATGGCCGTTATGATCGAACCAAACGCAATCTTATGCTGCAGTTTCGCGGGTCATCCAACCAACGGATTATTGATGTCCAACAGTCCCTAAAAAAAGATAAAGTAGTACTATGGAAAGGGTTAAGAAACTGATGCTGGTTTATTCGAATACAAACTAGTAGTAGACTTTAGTCAAAAAAGTCTTGGAGTAGTATAAAAACACTAGAAGAGAGAATCCTCGAAATTTCAATTTTGAAGTACGGTACAAAATAGGAGCGGGAAAGAATTCGACCAAGTCAAAAAGAGTTCGTCAACAAGTCTTTATTTCATTGTTGGCTGATACAGAACTTTCAAAAAATTTTATTCAAAATAAAAAGCAAAACTTCTTGCATTGTTTCCGATAATTTGGTAAACTATTCTAGTGCCGTAAAAATTTACGGCTATAGCTTTGATGCAAGAGGTTGCGACACGCTCGGTTGCATTGCCACGCAACACGTGTTGGTTTTCTTGTGGAGCTAGCCTATTATTCTAAATAGACGAAAAGGAGAAAAAGATGGCAAACAAAAAAATCCGCATCCGCTTGAAAGCGTACGAACACCGTACACTTGATACAGCAGCTGCAAAAATCGTTGAAACTGCAACACGTACAGGTGCTCAAGTAGCAGGTCCAGTTCCGCTTCCAACAGAACGTAGCCTCTACACAATCATCCGTGCGACTCACAAGTATAAAGACTCTCGTGAGCAGTTCGAAATGCGTACACACAAACGTTTGGTAGACATCATTAACCCAACTCAAAAAACAGTTGATGCGTTGATGAAATTGGATCTTCCAAGTGGTGTGAACGTAGAAATTAAATTGTAATCAAGTCGCGAGGCGAAAAAGCAAGTGTTCATTTAGTAATTGAACACGGGCTGAACTCCGTGTGAAAAAGATAAAATCACCTAGACTCGTCGAGTCGTCGTCAGATTTTCCTATTTTCACTTTGAGTTTGCTGCCCTTTGTATCTTGATTTGAGCATGAAAAACGCTCGTTAAAAACTTTTTAACTATAAAATAAGAAAAGGAATATTTTTCTCATGACAAAAGGAATCTTAGGGAAAAAAGTGGGAATGACTCAAATCTTCACTGAATCTGGTGAATTTATCCCTGTTACTGTCATCGAAGCAACTCCAAACGTTGTTCTTCAAGTGAAAACAGTTGAAACTGACGGTTATGCGGCAGTTCAAGTTGGTTTTGATGACAAACGTGAAGTATTGAGCAACAAACCTGCCAAAGGCCATGTAGCTAAAGCTAACACAGCTCCTAAGCGCTTCATTCGTGAATTCAAAAACATTGAAGGCTTGGAAGTTGGACAAGAAATTACAGTTGAAACTTTCGCAGCTGGTGATGTTGTTGATGTAACTGGTACATCTAAAGGTAAAGGTTTCCAAGGTGTTATCAAACGCCATGGTCAATCACGTGGTCCTATGGCTCACGGTTCTCGTTACCACCGTCGTCCAGGTTCTATGGGTCCTGTTGCACCTAACCGTGTATTTAAAGGTAAAAACCTTGCAGGTCGCATGGGTGGTAACCGTGTAACAATCCAAAACCTTGAAGTTGTACAAGTTGTTCCAGAAAAGAACGTTATCCTTATCAAAGGTAACGTACCAGGTGCTAAGAAATCTCTTATCACTATCAAATCAGCAGTTAAAGCTGGTAAATAATAAGGAAAGGGGAAATCAGTCGAAATGGCAAACGTATCATTATTTGACCAAACTGGTAAACAAGCTGGTGAAGTAGTTCTTAACGATGCAATCTTTGGTATCGAGCCAAACCAAGCAGTTGTATTTGATGTGATCATCAGCCAACGTGCTAGCCTTCGTCAAGGTACTCACGCAGTTAAAAACCGCTCAGCAGTTTCAGGTGGCGGACGCAAACCATGGCGTCAAAAAGGAACTGGACGTGCTCGTCAAGGTTCTATTCGTTCACCACAATGGCGTGGCGGTGGCGTAGTCTTCGGACCAACTCCACGTTCATATGCGTACAAACTTCCACAAAAAGTTCGTCGCTTGGCACTTAAATCTGTTTACTCACAGAAAGTTGCTGAAAACAAATTTGTAGCTGTTAACTCACTTGAATTCACAGCTCCAAAAACTGCTGAATTTGCAAAAGTGCTTGCAGCATTGAGCATTGATTCTAAAGTCCTTGTTATTCTTGAAGAAGGCAACGAATTCGCAGCTCTTTCTGCTCGTAACATCCCAGGAGTGAAAGTTGCAACTGCAACTACTGCAAGCGTACTTGACATCGCAAATGCAGACAAACTTCTTGTAACTCAAGCAGCTATCTCTAAAATTGAGGAGGTTCTTGCATAATGAATTTGTATGATGTTATCAAAAAACCTGTCATCACAGAAAGCTCAATGGGCCAACTCGAAGCAGGCAAGTATGTATTTGAAGTTGACACTCGTGCACACAAACTCTTAATCAAACAAGCTGTTGAAGCTGCATTTGAAGGTGTTAAAGTTGCAAATGTTAACACAATCAACGTGAAACCTAAAACAAAACGCGTAGGTCGTTATGTAGGTCGCACAAACAAAGTGAAAAAAGCAATCATCACATTGGCTGCTGATTCAAAAGCGATCGAATTGTTCGCTACAGCTGACGCTGAATAATCAAAGGAGGAATTAACGTGGGTATTAAAGTTTATAAACCAACGACAAATGGCCGTCGTAACATGACTTCTTTGGACTTCGCTGAAATCACAACAAGCACTCCAGAAAAAAGCTTGCTTGTTGCATTGAAAAACAAAGCTGGTCGTAACAACAATGGTCGCATCACTGTTCGTCACCAAGGTGGCGGTCACAAACGTTTCTACCGTTTGGTAGACTTCAAACGTAACAAAGATGGCGTTGAAGCAGTTGTTAAAACAATTGAATACGATCCAAACCGTTCAGCAAACATTGCTCTTGTACACTACACAGACGGTGTGAAAGCATATATCATCGCTCCTAAAGGTCTTGAAGTTGGTCAACGCATCGTTTCAGGTCCAGAAGCGGATATCAAAGTTGGTAATGCACTTCCACTTGCAAACATCCCAGTCGGTACTGTTGTTCACAACATCGAGTTGAAACCAGGTCGCGGTGGTGAGTTGGTTCGTGCTGCTGGTGCATCTGCACAGGTTCTTGGTCAAGAAGGTAAATACGTTCTTGTTCGCCTTCAATCAGGTGAAGTTCGTATGATCCTTGGTACTTGCCGTGCTACTGTTGGTACTGTAGGTAACGAACAACATGGCCTAGTAAACCTTGGTAAAGCAGGTCGTAGCCGTTGGAAAGGTATCCGTCCAACAGTTCGCGGTTCTGTAATGAACCCTAACGATCACCCACACGGTGGTGGTGAAGGTAAAGCACCAGTTGGTCGTAAAGCACCATCTACTCCATGGGGTAAACCAGCTCTTGGTTTGAAAACTCGTAACAAGAAAGCTAAATCAGACAAACTTATTGTTCGTCGTCGCAACCAAAAGTAATTTATACTTAGTTGTTTAGCATGCTATATCATCCGCCAACTCGGTAGCCCGCATTGCGGGCAAGCCGCTGTGGTACATATTTTAAAGGAGAAAACACTAAAATGGGACGTAGTCTTAAAAAAGGACCTTTCGTCGATGAGCATTTGATGAAAAAAGTTGAAGCTCAAGCAAATGACGAAAAGAAAAAAGTAATTAAAACTTGGTCACGTCGTTCAACGATTTTCCCAAGTTTCATTGGTTATACAATTGCAGTTTACGATGGTCGTAAACACGTACCTGTATACATTCAAGAAGACATGGTAGGTCACAAACTTGGTGAATTCGCACCAACTCGTACTTACAAAGGTCATGCTGCTGACGACAAGAAAACTCGTCGTAAATAATTTAGGAGGAAAACACAATGGCAGAAATTACTTCAGCTAAAGCAACTGCTCGCACAGTACGTGTTTCACCTCGTAAATCACGTCTTGTCTTGGATAACATCCGTGGCAAAAGCGTAGCAGACGCAATCGCAATCTTGAAATTCACACCAAACAAAGCTGCAAGCATTATCGAGGGAGTTTTAAACTCAGCAATCGCTAACGCTGAAAACAACTTTGGTTTGGAAAAAGCTAACTTGGTAGTCAGCGAAGCATTCGCAAACGAAGGACCAACGTTGAAACGTTTCCGTCCACGTGCGAAAGGTTCAGCTTCACCAATCAACAAACGCACAGCTCACATCACAGTAGTTGTGGCAGAGAAATAAGGAGGTAAAAACGTGGGTCAAAAAGTACATCCAATTGGTATGCGTGTTGGCATCATCCGTGATTGGGATGCTAAATGGTATGCTGAAAAAGAATACGCGGATTACCTTCATGAAGATCTTGCAATCCGCAACTTTATCAAAAAAGAATTGGCTGATGCGTCAACATCAACAATCGAAATCGAACGTGCTGTAAACAAAGTAATCGTTTCTATCCACACTGCAAAACCAGGTATGGTTATCGGTAAAGCTGGAAGCAACGTTGATGCGCTTCGTGCTCAATTGAACAAATTGACTGGTAAACAAGTACACATCAACATCATCGAAATCAAACAACCTGATTTGGATGCACACCTTGTTGGTGAGTCAATTGCTCGTCAATTGGAGCAACGTGTGGCTTTCCGCCGTGCTCAAAAACAAGCTATCCAACGCACAATGCGCGCTGGTGCAAAAGGTATCAAAACACAAGTTTCTGGTCGTTTGAACGGTGCTGATATTGCCCGTGCAGAAGGCTATTCAGAAGGAACAGTTCCTCTTCATACACTTCGTGCGGATATCGACTATGCTTGGGAAGAAGCTTTGACAACTTACGGTAAACTAGGTGTTAAAGTTTGGATTTACCGTGGAGAAGTTCTTCCAGCTCGTAAAAACACTAAAGGAGGTAAATAACAAATGTTAGTACCTAAACGTGTAAAACACCGTCGTGAATTCCGTGGAAAAATGCGCGGTGAAGCTAAAGGTGGAAAACAAGTAGACTTTGGTCAATACGGTCTTCAAGCAACTACTAGCTCATGGATTACAAACCGCCAAATCGAAGCTGCCCGTATCGCTATGACGCGTTACATGAAACGTGGTGGTAAAGTTTGGATTAAAATCTTCCCACACAAATCATACACTGCTAAAGCTATCGGTGTACGTATGGGTTCTGGTAAAGGTGCTCCTGAAGGTTGGGTAGCTCCAGTTAAACGCGGTAAGGTTATGTTTGAAGTTGCTGGCGTTTCTGAAGAAGTCGCACGCGAAGCATTCCGCCTTGCTGGTCACAAATTGCCAGTTAAAGTTAAATTCGTAAAACGTGAAGCAGAATAAGGAGAAGACATGAAACTTCAAGAAATTAAAGATTTTGTAAAAGAACTTCGTGGCCTTTCTCAAGAAGAACTTGCTAAGAAAGAAAACGAATTGAAGAAAGAACTCTTCGAACTTCGTTTCCAAGCTGCTGCTGGTCAACTTGAGCAAACTGCTCGTTTGAACGAAGTGAAGAAACAAATTGCACGTATCAAAACTGTGCAATCTGAAACTAAATAATAGATTGGGAAAGGAGAATTTCAATGGAACGCAATAATCGTAAAGTTCTTGTTGGACGCGTAGTATCTGACAAAATGGACAAAACAATCACAGTTGTAGTTGAAACTAAACGTAACCACCCAGTCTATGGTAAACGTATTAACTACTCTAAAAAGTACAAAGCTCATGATGAAAACAATGTTGCTAAAGAAGGCGATATCGTTCGTATCATGGAAACTCGCCCACTTTCAGCTACAAAACGTTTCCGTCTTGTAGAAGTTGTGGAAGAGGCAGTTATCATTTAATCAACCTGAAAGGAGAAAATTGACATGATTCAAACAGAAACTCGTTTGAAAGTTGCTGACAACAGTGGCGCACGTGAAATCTTGACAATCAAAGTTCTTGGTGGTTCAGGACGTAAATTCGCGAACATCGGCGACATCATCGTTGCTTCAGTAAAACAAGCTACTCCTGGTGGTGCGGTTAAAAAAGGTGACGTTGTTAAAGCCGTTATCGTTCGTACTAAGACAGGTGCTCGTCGTGCTGATGGTTCATACATCAAATTCGATGAGAATGCTGCAGTTATCATCCGTGAAGACAAAAACCCTCGCGGAACTCGTATCTTTGGCCCAGTGGCACGCGAATTGCGTGACGGCGGTTTCATGAAAATCGTTTCATTGGCACCAGAAGTACTTTAATTAGATAGTTTTAGGGAATTTGTTGCAGACTAGGCAGTTTGTTGTAGATAGTACTTGGGTACATCGAAACAAACTAACGAAGTCTGTGACGGATTTAGTAAACTAGAAAACAAACTAAGTCCCCTGGTTAACAAACTAACCAGGGTGCCCATTAGGGCGTAAGAAATTATAGGAGAAATCAAATGTTTGTAAAAAAAGGCGATAAAGTTCGCGTAATCGCTGGTAAAGACAAAGGCGTTGAAGCAGTTGTCGTAACAGCACTTCCAAAAGTTAACAAAGTGATTGTTGAAGGTGTTAACATCGTTAAGAAACACCAAAAACCAAATAACGAAAACCCTCAAGGTGCAATCGTTGAAAAAGAAGCTCCAATCCATGTGTCAAACGTTCAAGTTCTTGACAAAAATGGTGTTGCTGGACGCGTTGGTTACAAATTTGTAGACGGCAAAAAAGTTCGCTACAACAAAAAATCAGGCGAAGTGCTTGATTAATCACGAAGGAAAGGAGAAGTATAATGGCAAATCGTTTAAAAGAAAAATATCTTAATGAAGTAGTTCCTGCTTTGACTGAACAATTTAACTATTCTTCAGTTATGGCTGTGCCAAAAGTTGATAAGATCGTTTTGAACATGGGTGTTGGTGATGCTGTTTCTAACGCTAAAAACCTTGAAAAAGCTGCTCAAGAGTTGGCTTTGATTTCAGGTCAAAAACCACTTATCACTAAAGCTAAGAAATCAATCGCCGGCTTCCGTCTTCGTGAGGGTGTTGCAATCGGTGCGAAAGTAACTCTTCGTGGCGAACGTATGTATGAATTCTTGGATAAATTGGTTACAGTTTCACTCCCACGTGTACGTGACTTCCACGGAGTACCAACTAAGTCATTCGACGGACGTGGTAACTACACACTTGGTGTGAAAGAACAATTGATCTTCCCAGAAATCAACTTCGACGATGTTGATAAAACTCGCGGTTTGGATATCGTTATCGTTACAACTGCTAACACTGACGAAGAATCACGTGCATTGCTTACTGGCCTTGGTATGCCGTTTGCAAAATAAGAGGGAGAGAATAAATGGCTAAAAAATCAATGATCGCTAAGAACAAACGCCCAGCTAAGTTCTCAACTCAAGCTTACACACGCTGTGAAAAATGTGGACGTCCACACTCAGTTTACCGCAAATTCAAACTTTGCCGTGTATGCTTCCGCGACTTGGCTTACCTTGGACAAATTCCGGGCGTAACGAAAGCTTCTTGGTAAAAACATGATATGAGAGCGTTGAGCTACCAAAGCAAAAATAGGAAAATTGACGAAGAGTCAACAGACTCTAGGAAATTTTATCTTTTTTGCACCGGTAGTAGCTCGAGTTCAAATTTAATTTGATACTGAAAGCAGTTCTTTCAGTTCACCCCGTCCGCTCGGACATCATTAACTAGCAAGTGACTAGATCAAACTGCTAGTAAGAGGAGAAACAACAAATGGTTATGACTGACCCAATTGCAGATTTTTTGACACGTATTCGTAATGCTAACCAAGCAAAACACGAAGTGCTTGAAGTACCTGCATCAAACATCAAAAAAGGTATTGCTACAATCCTTAAAAACGAAGGTTTTGTAAAAAACGTTGAATTCATCGAAGATGATAAACAAGGCATCATCCGTGTATTCTTGAAATACGGACCAAACGGTGAAAAAGTTATTACTAACTTGAAACGTGTTTCAAAACCAGGTCTTCGTGTTTACTCAAAACGTGAAGATATTCCTAAAGTTCTTAACGGACTTGGTATTGCAATCATCTCAACATCAGAAGGTCTTTTGACTGACAAAGAAGCTCGTCAAAAGAACGTTGGTGGTGAGGTTGTCGCATACGTTTGGTAATCTTTTAGCTTCCAATTTCGTCATGTGCCTGTGTTAGAGCGTCTTGACATACTCAAATATGGTCTGCGTCGCTCTGCCTTGCCTCATTTAGAAATTGAAACCTAAAAACATGCATGATACAAATGCGGGAGGACCAGTTCTTCGTGCGTGTTCAAATCTAATAATCTGATTTGAAGGTATCATGAAACCAAACTAGAACAAGATTCACTAATTGAACACGCCTACAACTCTTTGAAAAAAGATAAACTCTCCTTAGATGCTCAAGCATCAGCAGTCGCGTTTCCTATTTTTCTTTGAGTTGCTTAACGGCTTTGTATCTTGTTCACCCCGTGAAAACTAGTCGCTTGACGGCTTGATAATTTAACAGGAGAAATAAAAACATGTCACGTATTGGTAATAAAGTAATTACATTGCCTGCTGGCGTTGAGCTTGCTCAAAACAACGGCGTGGTAACTGTAAAAGGACCTAAAGGGGAATTGACTCGTGAATTCCCAACTGCTATTGAAATCCGTGTGGAAGGTACAGAAGTAACTCTTCACCGTCCAAACGATTCAAAAGAAATGAAGACTATTCACGGTACTAGCCGTGCCAACCTCAACAACATGGTTGTTGGTGTTTCTGAAGGCTTCAAAAAAGAACTTGAAATGCGTGGTGTCGGTTATCGTGCGCAATTAGCTGGTAACAAATTGACACTTGCTGTTGGTAAATCACATCCAGATGAAGTGGTTGCACCAGAAGGCATTACATTTGAAGTTCCAACACCAACACAAATCGTCGTGTCTGGTATCAACAAAGAAGTTGTTGGTCAAACAGCAGCTTACATCCGTAGCCTTCGCGCTCCTGAGCCATACAAAGGTAAAGGTATTCGTTACGTTGGTGAATTCGTTCGCCGCAAAGAAGGTAAAACAGGTAAATAATAGCTTGCTGAGGTGGCTAAGCCACCTGGCCGACTATTTCTCAAATTGTTTCGTAAGAAACAGAATCATACATTAAGAGGTGAATATTGTGATTTCAAAACCAGATAAAAACAAAATCCGCCAAAAACGCCATCGTCGCGTTCGCGGTAAAATCTCTGGAACTGCTGCTCGCCCACGTTTGAACATTTTCCGTTCTAATACAGGCATCTACGCTCAAGTGATTGATGACGTAGCGGGTGTAACGCTCGCAAGCGCTTCTACTCTTGATAAAGAAGTTTCAAAAGGTACTAAGACAGAACAAGCTGTTGTTGTAGGTAAACTCGTTGCTGAACGCGCGGTAGCTAAAGGTATTTCTGAAGTGGTCTTTGACCGCGGTGGATATCTCTATCACGGACGTGTGAAAGCTTTGGCTGAATCAGCTCGTGAAAACGGATTGAAATTCTAATAGGGAGGACACTAAGAAATGGCATTCAAAGATAACGCAGTTGAAATTGAAGAACGCGTAGTAGCCATCAACCGTGTTACAAAAGTTGTTAAAGGTGGACGTCGTCTTCGTTTCGCAGCTCTTGTGGTTGTTGGTGACCGTAACGGTCGCGTAGGTTTCGGTACTGGTAAAGCTCAAGAAGTACCAGAAGCTATCCGTAAAGCAGTTGAATCTGCTAAGAAAAACATGATTGAAGTACCAATGGTTGGTACAACAATTCCACACGAAGTTCGTTCAGAATTTGGCGGAGCTCGTGTATTGTTGAAACCTGCTGCTGAAGGTTCTGGGGTTGCTGCCGGTGGTGCAACTCGTGCCGTAATCGAATTGGCAGGTATCGCAGATGTGACTTCTAAGTCACTTGGTTCAAACACACCAATCAACATCGTTCGTGCAACTGTTGAAGGTTTGAAACAATTGAAACGTGCTGAAGAAGTGGCTGCACTTCGTGGCATCTCAGTTTCTGATTTAGCATAAGAAAGGAGATACTAATGGCTCAAATTAAAATTACTTTGACTAAGTCTCCAATCGGTCGCAAACCAGAGCAACGTAAAACAGTTGTTGCACTTGGACTTGGTAAATTGAACTCTTCAGTTGTTAAGGAAGATAACGCAGCTATTCTTGGAATGGTTAATGCTATCTCTCACTTGGTAACTGTTGAAGAAGTTAAGTAATCATACAAATAGGCTAAGTCGCATAGAAGAATCTTTGCGACTTCTAGTCCATTTTTACATAAGGCGAGTTTGTGAATGAAGACTCTTGTACTTCACAGGCGCTAGCATATAAAAGAGGAGAAAATAATAATGAAACTTCATGAATTACAACCTGCTACAGGTTCACGTAAAGTCCGCAACCGTGTAGGTCGTGGTACATCATCAGGTAACGGTAAAACATCTGGCCGTGGTCAAAAAGGTCAAAAAGCTCGTAGCGGTGGCGGTGTTCGCCCAGGTTTTGAAGGTGGACAAACTCCATTGTTCCGTCGTCTTCCAAAACGTGGCTTTACAAACATCAACGCTAAAGAATATGCGATCGTTAACCTTGATCAATTGAACGCTTTTGAAGATGGTGCAGAAGTAACACCAGTTGTGCTTATCGAAGCTGGAATCGTTAAAGCTGAAAAATCAGGAATTAAAATTCTTGGTAACGGTGAATTAACGAAGAAATTGACAGTTAAAGCTGCTAAATTCTCTAAATCAGCTGAAGAAGCAATCACTTCTAAAGGTGGCTCAGTAGAAGTCATCTAAGAGGTGGCAGCCTATGTTTTTTAAACTTTTAAAAGATGCCGTAAAGGTTAGATTAGTACGTAACAAAATATTGTTCACTATCTTCATCCTTTTTGTCTTCCGAGTTGGAACTCACATTACAGTTCCAGGTATTAACGCCAAGAGTCTTGAAGCCCTCTCAAATGTACCATTCCTAAATATGTTGAGCTTGGTTTCAGGAAACGCAATGCGTAATTTTTCAGTTTTTGCACTAGGGGTTAGTCCATATATCACTGCTTCGATTATTGTTCAACTTTTACAAATGGATATCCTTCCAAAATTTGTTGAATGGGGTAAGCAAGGTGAAGTGGGCCGTCGCAAACTGAATCAAGCAACACGTTATATCTCTTTGGGATTAGCTTTTGTCCAGTCTATTGGTATTACTGCAGGTTTTAATGCGCTTTCGGGTGCACAACTGACAAATATGCCTTTGAATTGGCAAACGTACCTTTTAATCGGTTCTATTTTGACAACTGGTTCAGTCATTGTAACTTGGTTGGGTGAGCAGATTACAGAAAAAGGGTATGGAAATGGTACGTCCATGATTATCTTCGCAGGGATTATATCTTCCCTACCAGGAACGTTTCACGAGATTTATATTGATCGTTTTGTCAATATTGAATCTAGTCGATTGGGAGAATCAGCTATCTTTGTAGCAATCTTGGTTGTATTAATTTTATTAGTCGTTTACTTCACGACATTTGTACAACAAGCAGAATACAAATTACCAATCCAATATACAAAAAGAGCTCAGGGAGCACCATCTAGTTCTTACTTACCATTGAAATTAAATCCAGCAGGTGTTATTCCCGTGATTTTTGCTGGTTCAATTACAGCAGTACCTACATCTCTTATTCAATATTTTGCAAGTCAGAATCAGAGTGCAGGTTGGTTATTGACTGTTCAAGAATATTTTGATTATTCAACGGTAAAAGGAATGCTGGTATATGCCGGATTGATAATTGTATTCACATTCTTCTATACCTTTGTTCAAGTCAATCCAGAAAAAACTGCTGAAAGCCTTCAAAAGAGCGCAGCATATATCCATGGGGTTCGACCTGGTAACGGTACTGAGCAATATCTGTCTAAGCTTCTAACAAGATTGGCAACAGTTGGTGCTTTATTCTTGAGTTTTGTTGCTTTGTTGCCGATTATTGCACAAAATCTCTTTGGACTTTCTTCAAACATTGCATTCCTCGGTACAAGTTTGATCATTGTTATCTCTACAAGTATTGAAGGAATCAAGCAATTGGAAGGCTACCTTCTTAAGAGAAAATATGTAGGTTTCTTAGAAATTACAGAATAGAATACAGGTTGACCTCGTCAACCTTCTATTTTGTTTTTAGATAAGTTTGTCAATATTGGCAAATTTATGTGAAAACAAAATAAGGAGTTTGTCATGAATCTTTTAATTATGGGTTTACCAGGTGCTGGTAAAGGAACACAAGCAGCTAAGATTGTTGAGAAATTTAATGTTGCTCACATTTCAACTGGCGACATGTTTCGTGCAGCAATGGCTAATCAAACTGAAATGGGCAAATTAGCTAAGTCATATATTGACAAAGGTGATCTTGTGCCTGATGAGGTTACAAATGGTATTGTGAAAGAGCGTTTAGCTCAGAATGATATCAAAGAAAAAGGTTTCTTATTAGATGGATACCCACGAACAATTGAACAAGCACATGCGCTTGATACAAACCTAGATGAGTTAGGTATTGAGCTACAGGGAGTCATCAATATTGAAATTGATCCTTCTAAACTTGTAGAACGTCTCAGTGGACGTATCATTCATAAAGAAACTGGGGAAACGTTCCATAAAGTATTCAACCCACCTGTTGGAGACTATAAGGAAGAAGATTTTTATCAACGTGAAGATGATAAACCAGAGTCTGTTAAGCGCCGTTTAGAAGTAAACATTGCCCAAGGTCAGCCGATTATCGACCATTATCGTGCAAAAGGTTTGGTTCATGATATTGAAGGCGATCAAGACATCGAACTTGTTTTCCAAGCAATTGATACTGTATTATCAAAATTGCAATAATCTAATGGATTGGGCTTGCATTTTTCTTGCAAAGATGATAAAATAGCCTAGTCTGACTTATAATTGTTACCTCTGTGTTCAGAGGACATCAAATCGATATTTAGAGAGGGGTTACTTTTGCATGGCAAAAGAAGATGTGATTGAAATTGAAGGCAAAGTAGTCGATACAATGCCAAATGCTATGTTTACTGTTGAGTTGGAAAACGGACACCAAGTCCTTGCAACTGTTTCTGGTAAAATCCGTAAAAACTACATTCGTATTTTGGTCGGTGACCGCGTAACTGTTGAGCTTAGTCCCTACGACTTGACACGTGGACGTATCACATACCGCTTTAAATAGTCGAAATACTTGGAGGGATTAAACATGAAAGTAAGACCATCGGTCAAACCAATTTGCGAATACTGCAAAGTTATTCGTCGTAATGGTCGTGTTATGGTGATTTGCCCAGCAAACCCTAAACACAAGCAACGTCAAGGTTAAGAAATAGAAAGGAGAAAACATGGCTCGTATTGCTGGAGTTGACATTCCAAATGACAAACGTGTAGTTATTTCATTGACTTATGTTTATGGTATCGGTCTTGCAACATCTAAAAAAATTCTTGCAGCTGCAGGCATTTCAGAAGATGTACGCGTGAAAGATTTGACATCAGATCAAGAAGATGCTATTCGTCGTGAAGTTGATGCAATCAAAGTTGAAGGTGACCTCCGTCGTGAAGTTAACTTGAACATTAAACGTTTGATGGAAATCGGTTCATACCGTGGAATCCGTCACCGTCGTGGACTTCCTGTCCGTGGACAAAACACTAAAAACAATGCTCGTACTCGTAAAGGTAAAGCCGTTGCGATTGCAGGTAAGAAAAAATAATATAGGAGGTAGAAAAATTGGCTAAACCAACACGTAAACGTCGTGTGAAAAAGAATATCGAATCTGGTATTGCACATATTCACGCTACATTTAATAACACTATTGTTATGATTACTGATGTGCATGGTAACGCTATTGCTTGGTCATCAGCTGGTGCTCTTGGTTTTAAAGGTTCACGTAAATCTACACCATTCGCAGCCCAAATGGCTTCAGAAGCAGCTGCTAAATCTGCACAAGAACACGGTCTAAAAACAGTTGAAGTTACCGTTAAAGGCCCAGGTTCAGGTCGTGAGTCTGCTATCCGCGCTCTTGCTGCCGCTGGTCTTGAAGTAACAGCAATTCGTGATGTGACTCCTGTACCACACAATGGTGCTCGTCCTCCAAAACGTCGCCGTGTATAATCATACATTCCATACACAGCTTTTCGTTTAAGAGGGAGTAAGAAATGATTGAGTTTGAAAAACCAACAATAACAAAAATTGATGAAAATAAAGATTACGGCAGATTTGTTATCGAGCCATTAGAACGTGGTTACGGTACAACTCTTGGTAACTCTCTTCGTCGTGTACTTCTTGCATCACTCCCAGGTGCTGCAATTACATCTATTAAAATTGATGGTGTACTCCACGAATTCGACACAGTTCCGGGTGTCCGTGAAGATGTTATGCAAATCATTCTTAACATCAAAGGCATTGCTGTAAAATCTTATGTCGAAGACGAAAAGAAAATTGAACTTGATGTAGTAGGTCCAGCTGAAGTGACAGCAGGTGACATTCTTACAGATAGTGACATTGAAATTGTAAACCCTGACCATTATCTATTTACCATTGCTGAAGGTAAAACATTTAAAGCGATTTTGACAGTCAATTCAGGTCGTGGTTATGTCCCTGCAGAAGGTAATAAAAAAGATGACGCGCCAGTAGGTACACTTGCTGTAGATTCTATCTATACGCCAGTAAAAAAAGTCAATTATCAAGTTGAACCAGCCCGTGTTGGTAGCAACGATGGTTTTGACAAATTAACACTTGAAATCAATACTAATGGTACAATTATTCCAGAAGATGCTCTAGGTCTTTCTGCACGTATTTTGATGGAACACCTTGGTCTATTTACAGATTTGACTGAAGTTGCAAAATCAGCAGAAGTGATGAAAGAAACAGAGACTGCATCGGATGATCGCATGCTTGATCGTACGATTGAGGAATTGGACCTTTCTGTTCGCTCATATAACTGTCTTAAACGTGCAGGCATCAACACTGTATTTGATTTGACAGAGAAGACTGAACCAGAGATGATGAAAGTGCGCAATCTTGGCCGCAAGAGTCTTGAAGAAGTCAAAGTTAAATTGGCTGATCTTGGTCTAGGATTGAAAAAAGATAAATAATATAGGAGGAAATCATGGCATACCGTAAACTAGGACGCACTAGCTCACAACGTAAAGCAATGTTGCGCGATTTGACAACTGACCTTTTGATCAACGAATCAATCGTTACAACTGAAGCTCGTGCTAAAGAAATCCGTAAAACAGTTGAAAAAATGATCACACTTGGTAAACGTGGTGACTTGCACGCTCGTCGTCAAGCTGCTGCATTTGTTCGTAATGAAATTGCATCTGAAAACTATGATGAAGCAACAGATAAGTATACTTCTACAACTGCACTTCAAAAATTGTTCTCAGAAATCGCACCTCGTTATGCTGAACGCAATGGTGGATACACTCGTATTCTCAAAACTGAACCACGTCGTGGTGATGCTGCCCCAATGGCAATTATCGAACTTGTATAAGATCATCAATTTTGTTGAGTGTTATGATGATGGAATTCCTTGTGAGTTCTTAGTCTAGCTCTGGTCTACCGCCGAGTCTGTCTCGGCGGTAACACTCATCATATTGATTGGACGCTTGTTTACGAAATTACTCTAAAGTAGAATAATTTCGTAAGCAGGCGTTTTTCTTTAAAACTATGGGCTCAATGTCAATTAGGATGAAGAAAGCATAAACGTTGTGTAATTTTGGGGCAAAGCAATTCAGCTATAACATTTGAAGTAAAGTTCCAAAAAGTAGAGGGAGCAATGTGAGGGTATTTAAAGCTATCCAATCAACTTTTTATTTCCTTAGAGTCCCATCTAAGAATCTATAGATTATGACTTATTCATCACTCTTTAGTCTTAATATTTTGACCGAAATTCGTCCACTGGTCTAATATACTCCGTCTTTCGCATGAAAGGTGTAGCTGTTGCAGCAAATATGTTCTTCGAGAAACAATTCGCTTAAATGGCAAAATTCTGTAACATAAGCAGCAACGATTTGAGAATTTGCTAAACTATAAAGATTACCAACAGTGCGGGATGGCTGCACAGTCTGTAGTTTGGTGAGGATGAGTTGGTATCAACCTCGTTAATCCTAAATGGCCAAGATGAAACCAAAAACGAATGATTGAAATACCCATTTTCATTTCTTTCGTTAGGCTTTTCATTTTTACCGATCGTTTTCGATTAGTTTGGTATACCGTTAGTGCACAGTCGGCAGACTTTTTTGTACAGCCCTTTTCGCACTTGTTGTAAAGCTGTACCACGATTAATTTCATTATTAATCGACTGAGGAGCCTTTCCAATCAACCCTGCAATTTCACGATTGGACATATTTTTATTTTTCCATCGTTTAATCAGGCGACTGTTATCCATTGTTAAATGTTTCCCTTTTGGTGTATATGTTATTGCATCTCTATGCCTCTTTCATGTATTTGTGATGAACAACAAGTATAGCACAGAGGTGTTTTCTTATGCCTTAATTAACAACAGGAACCCATGGAACTGTTTTGTCAGCTAAACCAAGGCTACATTAGCCTTTGCTACTTAGCCTAACAGCTTCAAGCCTGTTATCAAATGAAATTACCAGCTTACTCAAAGCTAGTGAAACAAATATTTTTGAGCAAGACAAGGTGACTAACTTCCTTATAGAACTTTCACAAAGCTTTCAAAAATAAAAAAGTGAAAAAACAGGAAAAACTACTTGACAATGATGGATAAGATTTGATAGAATAATTGAGTTGTCTCGCAAGACTAGTCAGCTAAAAAACAACGAAAAAAAGTTTGAAAAAATAGTTGACATGTAAGTCTGAAGATGATAGAATAATTGAGTTGTCTCTTGAGGGACTGGTTAACAGAGGAACGAAAAAAAGTTTCAAAAAAGTGTTGACAAGACCTTGAAGAAATGATAA
>NZ_JAIMEP010000050.1 GCF_019794555.1 Streptococcus suis
AAAATAGTCCAAGATAATAGAGATAAAAGAAAAACACAGACAGTTCGGCTGAATTTCATCAAAATCAGCTTGAATCTATCTGTGTTTTTTATTTACTGGCTAGTTTTTGCCCAGCCTCTTTTTGTTTCATCTTAGAACAATCCAATTGCAGTGCCGTCTTCTGCTACATCCATATTAAGTGCGGCAGGTACCTTTGGTAAGCCTGGCATGGTCATAACGTCACCAGTTAAGGCAACAATGAAGCCAGCTCCCAATTTTGGAACAAATTCACGAACGGTGATCGCAAATCCAGTTGGAGCACCCAGTGCAAATTGATTATCTGAGAAACTGTATTGAGTCTTGGCCATGCAGACTGGCAATTGATCCCATCCATTCTTGGCAAATTCAGCCAATTGATTTCGTGCTTTCTTCTCAAAGACAACACCTGTACCACCATAGATTTCTGTGACAATCTTAGTCACTTTCTCTTCTAGACTATCTTCTGATTTGTAAAGGCGTTGGTAGTTTGCAACCTGATTTTCAATTGTTGCAACAACTGTCTCAGCCAACTCCACACCACCATCAGCACCATTTGCCCAAACACTTGCCAATTCAACTGGTACACCGATTTCAGCACACAGTTCTTTCAAGGTTGCAATCTCATCAGCAGTATCTGATACGAATTCATTGATGGCAACTATTGCTGGAATACCAAATTTCTTAATATTTTCAACGTGGCGTTTCAAATTCGCAAAACCAGATTTCACAGCCTCTACGTTTTCAGCAGAAAGATCTGACTTAGCTACACCACCATGCATTTTAAGGGCACGAAGTGTCGCTACAATTACCACAGCATCAGGTGCTTTTGGAAGATTTGGAACTTTGATATCTAGGAATTTTTCTGCGCCAAGGTCTGCACCGAAGCCTGCCTCAGTCACAGTATAGTCTGCCAATCGCAGAGCTGTTGTAGTTGCAAGAACTGAGTTACAGCCATGAGCAATATTCGCAAATGGTCCACCATGAACAAAAGCTGGCGTGCCATAGATGGTTTGGACAAGGTTTGGCTTGATAGCATCTTTCAAAATGAGGGTCAAAGCACCTTCCACCGCCAAATCACGCACGTAGACAGGACTGCGATCGAAACGATATCCGATAACAATATTTGCCAACCGTTCTTTCAAGTCATTAATGTCTGTCGCCAAACACAAAATTGCCATGATTTCAGAAGCTACGGTAATATCAAATCCATCTTCACGAGGGATACCGTTGAGCGGACCGCCCAAGCCAACAGTTACCTTACGAAGAGCACGGTCATTTAAATCAACAACGCGTTTCCAGATGATACGACGTTGGTCAATACCTAATGTATTTCCCTGATGGAGATGGTTATCAATCAAGGCTGAAAGAGCATTGTTTGCTGTCGTAATGGCATGCATATCGCCAGTAAAATGCAAGTTGATGTCTTCCATCGGCAAGACTTGCGCAAAACCTCCACCTGCAGCGCCACCCTTAATCCCCATCACTGGACCCAATGAAGGCTCGCGTAATGCAATCATGGTTTTCTTTCCAATTTTAGAAAGAGCATCAGCCAAACCGATGGTAATGGTCGACTTACCTTCACCAGCTGGCGTTGGGTTGATAGCTGTTACTAAAATCAACTTACCAGGCGCATTTTCCTTGACTGCATTGATTTTATCGAAAGACAATTTTGCCTTGTATTTTCCGTAAAGTTCAATATCATCAAAGCTGATACCAACTTTTTCAACGATTTCTGTGATTGGTTTCAAGGTTACACTTTGTGCAATTTCGATATCTGACTTCATAACATCTCCTATATTCCTTTTATATAGATATAGTATAGCATAGATTTCATAAATCATGTATTATTTCAATATCATTGAATGAAAACGTACGTATTTTACTAGTCATACTTTCAATATAAATGAGATATCTTACAATTACCTAATTGAAAACGGTCTCTAAAACTTTACGAAAAATAGAAATTTTAGTAAAATATGAACATGAAATTATTGATTACTTCTGGTGGGACTAGTGAAGCCATCGATCGAGTCCGCGCCATAACAAACCACGCCTCTGGTCATTTAGGAAAATTAATTGCTGAAAAAGCCTTGGATGCAGGGCACGAGGTTACTCTAGTTACGACGAAACAGGCTGTAAAGCCAGCGCCTCATGAGCGGTTAACCATTGTCCAGATTACCAATGTAGAGAGTTTGAAAGCTACTTTAGAACCTTTGGTCATTACACACCAGGCTCTCATCCATAGTATGGCTGTTTCTGACTATACACCTGTTTACATGACTGGATTAGATGAACTTAAAAATACGGATGACATTTCTAGCTTGCTGGATAAACAAAATACAGAAAGCAAGATTTCCTCCAATGATGAGTATCAAGTTCTTTTTCTGAAAAAAACACCCAAGGTTATATCCTATGTTAAGGAATGGAATCCGACTATCACGCTGATAGGATTTAAGCTTTTAGTTGGTGTTCCAAAGGAAGAATTATTTGCGGTGGCACGTCAGAGTATTACTCGGAATGGTGCTGATTTTATCCTTGCAAACGATTTGAACGACATCAGCGAAAATCAGCATATTGGATTTTTAGTGAGTCCGACTGCGGAATTGCAGGCAAACACAAAGGAAGACATTGCCCAGCTGATTTTAGATACCCTAGAAAAAGGTGAACAGAATGGCTAATATAACTCTTGCCGTGACAGGCTCTATTTCAGCCTATAAGGCTGCTGATTTGACCAGTCAATTAACAAAACTTGGCCATAAGGTGACCGTGATTATGAGTCGCTCTGCTATGGACTTCATTACTCCACTTACACTTCAATCCCTTTCCAAAAATCTTGTCCATACTGATGTCATGGTGGAAGAAGATCCAAGTCTCATTAAACACATTGATATTGCAAAAGAAACGGATTTATTCCTAGTTGCGCCAGCTTCAGCCAATACCATTGCAAAATTGGCCCACGGTATGGCTGACAATATTGTTACGGCCACAGCATTGGCTTTGCCAATTGGAACCCCAAAATTGATTGCCCCTGCTATGAATACAAATATGTACATCAATCCTGCAACACAGAAAAATTTGAATACCCTAGTAGAGTATGGATTTGAAGAAATCAAACCACGGGAAGCTCTACTCGCTTGTGGAGATTTTGGAACTGGGGCCTTGGCTGAGGTAACTGATATTTTAGAGAAAGTGAGTAACACTCTTTATGAAAAAAAATAGATCAACTCAAATTGCTACAATTGCAATCTTCTTTGCTGTCATGATTGTCATCAATATATTGAGTTCAATTATTTTTAATATATTGCCTGTTCCAATAAAACCCACCATCGTACATATCCCAGTCATTATTGCTTCTATTATATACGGCCCACGGGTTGGGGCTTGTTTAGGGGCTCTCATGGGCTTGATGAGTATTACCCATAATACTATCATCAGACTACCAACTAGCTATCTTTTCTCCCCATTTGTTGAAAATGGTAATGTTTATTCAATCATCATTGCAGTTGTCCCTCGTATATTAATCGGAATTACACCTTATTTCGTATACAAATGGATAAAAAATCGCAAAGGTTTGTTCATTGCTGGTGCAATTGGTTCAATGACTAATACTATTTTTGTACTTGGAGGTATTTTCTTCCTCTTCTCCTCTGTCTTTGATGGAAATATTCAAGCAATGTTAGCAACCGTTTTAGGTACCAATTCAATTGCAGAAATGATCATTTCTTCTGTATTAACTGCAGCGCTTGTTCCAACTTTACAGAAAATTCAAAAATAAATATCAGAAAATTGCGTGAAAGCGTGATTTTTTCTTTCAAAAATGGTATAATGAAAGCGTTTAATAGAAAAATTTTAAGGAGACACTACAATGACTTATCAAGAATCCTATCAAACTTGGCTCGACTTTGCTGATCTACCTGATTATTTGCGCGAAGAATTGGTCGCAATGGATGAAAAGACAAAGGAAGATGCATTTTACACAAACCTTGAATTTGGTACTGCTGGTATGCGTGGTTATATCGGTGCTGGTACTAACCGCATTAATGTATTTGTTGTTCGTCAAGCTACTGAAGGTTTGGCCAAGTTGGTAGAATCCAAAGGTGAAGAAGCTAAACAACGTGGTGTTGCTATTGCTTATGATTCACGTCACTTCTCTCCAGAATTTGCCTTTGAATCTGCTCAAGTTTTGGCAGCACATGGTATCAAATCATACGTCTTTGAAAGCCTTCGTCCAACTCCTGAACTCTCATTTGCAGTTCGTCATTATAATGCTATTGCTGGTATCATGGTGACAGCTAGCCACAACCCGAAAGAATTCAATGGTTACAAAGTATATGGTGAAGACGGTGGACAAATGCCACCAGCAGACGCAGCTGCTTTGACCGACTATATCCGTGCCATTGATAATCCATTTACAGTTGAATTGGCTGATCTTGAAGCAAGTAAAGAAAATGGCTTCATCACCGTTCTTGGTGAAGAAACAGACGTAAAATACCTTGAAGAATTAAAAGATTTGAGTATCAATCCTGAATTGATTGCTGAATATGGTAAAGATATGAAGATTGTCTACACACCTCTTCATGGTACTGGGGAAATGTTGGCTCGTCGTGCTCTTGCACAAGCTGGTTTTGAATCTGTGCAAGTCGTAGAAGCTCAAGCAACTCCAGATCCTGATTTCTCAACTGTTGCTTCTCCAAACCCAGAAAGCCAAGCTGCTTTTGCATTGGCAGAAGAATTGGGTCGCGAAGTAGATGCTGACGTTCTTCTTGCAACAGACCCTGACGCGGACCGTGTTGGTGTTGAAGTACGCCAAGCAGATGGTTCTTACTGGAACCTTTCTGGTAACCAAATCGGTGCTATCATCGCCAAATATATTTTAGAAGCTCACAAACAAGCAGGCACACTTCCTGCAAATGCTGCCCTTGCTAAATCAATCGTATCAACAGAGTTGGTTACTAAGATTGCTGAAAGCTACGGCGCAACCATGTTCAACGTCTTGACAGGTTTCAAATTCATTGCTGAAAAAATTCAAGAATTTGAAGAAAAACACAACTACACTTACATGTTTGGTTTTGAAGAAAGCTTTGGTTACCTTATCAAGCCATTTGTACGTGATAAAGACGCTATCCAAGCCGTTTTAATCGTTGCTGAGATTGCTGCCTACTATCGTTCTCGTGGCATGACCTTAGCTGATGGTATTGATGAAATCTTCAAAGAATATGGCTACTTTGCTGAGAAAACTATTTCAGTTACTCTTTCTGGTAAAGATGGTGCAGAACAAATCAAGGCTATCATGGCTAAATTCCGTGATAACTCACCAGAACAATTTAACGCAACAGATGTCGCAGTCTTTGAAGACTTTGCCCTTCAAACCAAGACTGACAAAGATGGAAATGTTGAAAAACTCACTACTCCTCCATCTGATGTATTGAAATATACCTTGGCTGATGATTCATGGTTTGCAGTACGTCCTTCTGGAACAGAACCAAAAATCAAATTCTACATCGCGACTGTCGGTGAAACACTGGCTGAAGCAGAAGAAAAAATCGCTAATATTGAAAAAGAAATCAACGAATTTGTTGGTTAAGTTATTACGATCAAGATTACTTAAAATGAAAATAGCGACCGGTACAGGACTTTCTTAACTGAAAATTCCGTGCCGGACGCTTTTTTGTTTTTTGCTTTTCAAATTAGAATTATCGGTGAATTCCATTTTTGATGTGCATACTTATCTAGTTAAGCTAATTTTTTCTTGACATTATCCAGTTTAATAGAGTTGTAATCATAAAGAGCAGTACCGAAAGTGCCAATAACAAAGTATATTGAAAAAGGCTCCAAAGTCCTGTCGACTCTGGAACCTTTTCTATTTACAAGCTTTCTTAATGTTTTTGTCCCATGGCAAAAAAGCTTCTAGCACCTCTTTCTGGATGATTCTTTCAAGTCTTTATCAACTTGATGACATTAATTTACTCCTTGTTCAGAAAAAAATGAATGACAGTTGGTGCCTATCAATTACCATTTTGTGCAAAAAAAAAATTGAGAGTTTCCCCTCAAATTTCTCTATATAATCTTTTTTCACCCTTGTCGACGCATGACGAGTTTCAATACTTGAGCAATAATCAGCCATAATACAAGTGCTAGAATGACAATCCAAATCCACGCTTGTGGCTCGTTTTGCCATGGCAACTGAACATTCATCCCAAAGAATCCAGTGATAACAGCAAGAACTGCGAGTAAAATGGATATTATCGTTAAAATAGTCAGGTTGTCATTCAAGTTATTGTTCAAGATATTATTGTAAGCGCCTGACAATTGTTGAAGAATCTGAGAATCCAGCTGCGTCATGGCTGCTAGCTGCCGGGCTTCAATTAATGCATCGTCCAGTTCTTCCAATTCAATGCTACCGAGTTTTTGAATATGTGGGTGGTTCCGCAATTGTTCCAACACGAGCACATTTTGATTTCCTGCGGTTAGTAAATAGACTAACCCAGTTTCCAAGTCAGACAGTTCTAATAGCAGTTGCTTGGTCGTCCTCTTTCTTAACTTAGCATTCAGCGTGTCTTTATCACGATCCAATTGATCCAAAACAGGGAAATATTCTTTGGAAGCAATCGTTAAAGTGGCGAATAGGAACTGTTGACAGGTCAAAACTGTATTATTAGCCAAATAGTTTTCTAGTTTTTCCAGCAAATAAGCATTTCTCGCATTGAAAATCGTAATAAACTGATTTTGTTGCACGATAAACGCCATCGGTGTTGTTTCATAATAATTATCCTCTTTTGTTATATCTAATAGATTAAAAATCAATAACAATCGATCGAGTTTTACATTGTATTCTAAATGGGCCCGCTCATTTTTATCAAGAGCGTAAGAAATTAATTCATTATCTAAGTCATATTCATCTACTAACTTTTTATCAATGATTTCTCTCCCAGAATGGATAATAATCCAGCTCAATTCGTTGTTGATGCCAAAACGTTTTTCAATCACTTTCTGCCCTCCTATCACTTGCTCTAACTATTATAGTTTATAAACATTTTTTTGACAAATTTTTTCAATATTGTTAAAGAGATATTGAAATAAGAAAATGTTGAAATATTTTTCGTTCAGGATTGATAGACCAGATTGATTTCCATAGTAGACTGGGGCTAGGCAAAAAGCCTAGCACTACTCTTCAGAGTTCGTGTCAACATCTCAGCGCAGTGGTTGATTGGCAGATTTGTTCGTGTTTTACACTCCAAATCTGACCATTACGACTGTTGCGAACAAAGTTCGCTCCATTTCCAACCTCCAACAGTCACTACTCTGACTGTTGGAGCTGTGCGGTGGTGGGAGTGAAACAGTCTGGGGATAGACTGTTTCAGCTCAACAACTCGAAACGAAAAATTGTTAACGAACTCTTTTTCTACCATTTGTCAAGTCCATCAAGGTATTTGACGAAAAATATTTTGAGTTCAATAGTCAAAATAAGGAAATTGTTTTCTTTTGGACTAAAGTTTAGTGAAAAAAGT
>NZ_JAIMEP010000051.1 GCF_019794555.1 Streptococcus suis
TCCCTTCCTCTCCCCGCTACCTCACGATAGTCAGGCTTGGGAGTCGCTATTGGGTTCACCGGTAGCGGGTGCCCACGGAGGACTTTCACCTCAGATGTACGACATGCCCGTCGTACTTTTCAAGAAAAACACAGCCTTTCGACTGTGTTTCCTTTAATCTAATTAATAACCCATTCCCATTCCATCCATACCTTGTGGTATAGCTGGAGCGGCTGGTTCTGGTTTGTTGGCAACAACTGCTTCTGTTGTCAAAATCAAGCTGGCTACAGAAGCTGCATTTTGAAGGGCTGAACGTGTTACTTTAACAGGATCAATAATACCTGCATCCATCATGTTGACCCATTCGCCTGTCGCAGCGTTAAAACCAGTGCCAAGTTCTGAATTCTTCAACTTGTCAATGATAACTGAACCTTCATAACCTGCGTTATAGGCAATCTGACGAACTGGTTCTTCCAAGGCACGCAGGACAATATTACGTCCTGTTTCATCGTCGCCTTTCAACTCCAATTTCGCTACACTATCGATAACATTGACAAGAGCTGTACCACCACCGGCTACGATTCCTTCTTCAACTGCGGCACGTGTTGCGTTGAGGGCGTCTTCGATACGGAGTTTCATTTCTTTCAGCTCAGTCTCAGTAGCAGCACCAACTTTGATGACAGCGACACCACCTGACAATTTAGCCAAGCGCTCTTGCAATTTTTCACGGTCAAATTCTGAAGTGGTTACCTCAATTTGTGACTTGATAACAGCGACACGGTTGGCAATTGCTTCTGGATTTCCAGCACCTTCAACAACGGTTGTACCATCTTTATCGACCACAACTTTAGCTGCTTGACCTAGTGCTTCGATGGTCGCATCTTTCAAGTCTAAACCAAGGTCTTCTGTAATCACTGTACCGCCGGTCAAGATAGCAATATCTTCCAACATAGCTTTACGACGGTCACCAAATCCTGGCGCCTTAACAGCAACTACGTTGAAAGTACCACGAATCCTGTTGAGTACAAGTGTTGGTAAGGCTTCCCCATCCACATCGTCAGCAATAATCAACAATGGACGATTGGTTTGGAGAATGCTTTCCAAAAGTGGTAAAATATCTTGAATATGAGAAATTTTCTTATCGGTAATCAAGATGAATGGATTTTCAAGTTCAGCCACCATCTTTTCATTATCTGTTACCATATATTGTGACAGATAACCACGGTCGAATTGCATACCTTCAACCACATCCAATTCTGTTTCCATACCGCGAGATTCTTCAATGGTAATAACACCATCTGTTCCCACTCGCTCCATAGCTTCTGAGATGTACTCACCAACTTTTTCAGAACGTGAAGACACGGCTGCAACTTGAGCAATTTCTTCTTTATTTGAAACTGGATTGGCCTGCGCCTTCAGAGCCTCAACTGCTGTTGTAACTGCTGCTTCAATCCCGCGACGAATACCGATTGGGTTGGCACCTGCAGTTACGTTTTTCAAGCCTTCACGTACGATAGCTTGGGTCAAGACAGTTGCAGTTGTTGTCCCGTCACCAGCGATGTCATTGGTTTTTGAAGCCACTTCGGATACCAACTTAGCACCCATATTTTCAAAATGGTCTTCCAGCTCAATTTCTTTGGCAATTGTCACACCGTCGTTTGTAATGAGTGGTGATCCATATGCTTTTTCCAAGACAACATTGCGACCTTTTGGTCCCAAGGTTACTTTGACCGTATCAGCCAAAATATCAACACCACGAACCATGCTCTCACGAGCATCTGCTGCAAATTTAATTTCTTTTGCCATAATAATACCCTCCCGCCTAAATGAATAAAAAAAACTATTTCACATTTCTTACAATTTCACAAGCGGGTTCAAATCCTTTTCTATTAGTTTAGTTTCTTATTCAACGATTGCTAAAATATCAGCTTCACGAATGATGTGAACGGTCTGGTTACCGTCTTTTACTTCCAAGCCTGCATGAGCATCAATCAACACTGTGTCACCAACTGCCACAGCAGGTGCTACCAGGTCTCCGTTCAAGGTACGAATTCCTTGTCCAATCGCTAGGACACTTGCTTCTTTTGTCATTTCTTGGCTTGCGCCTGCTAAGACAAAGCCACCAACAGTTTGTTCTTTTTCTTCAATTTTTACGACGATACGATCGCCCAATGGTTTTAACATACTACTACCTCCTGATATTTTTAGCACTCTATACACATGAGTGCTAATTCACATTTCCTATTGTATCACTTGGTCAAAAATAGTCAAGAAAATTCTATTCCTTTTTCGTGAAAATCCTTCTTAAGTATGAGATAGAATTTACCTATTCATTATTGTTGAACTATGCTATACTATTTTTAACAAGTTAGGGGGTGTTTATGAGATTTTTTAGAGATTTAAAAACAGATTACCTTGAAAGCCGATTTTCCGTTCACGAAAGTTTTGCAGAATGGTTTTAAAACGTAAATTAGGCTTTGGTGGGAAAATGATATTCGTCTGTCTACTCTGGCTAGTCTGGATATTTTTCTTTTGCCACCCTCACTACATCATCTTTTTCTTCTACGGAGTTATCCTACTTTCTCTAATTATCATGCTGATAGAATGGTGGAGTGATAGGAAATAGGACACAAAAAACACCAACTTTCATTGGTGTCTTTAAGGAGATATGAAAAATATTTAGGATTGACTAAAGTATAACCTATTTTTCAATACGCTCCATCGGTCTTGGGACGGATATTACACTAAAACGGTAATTCTTCCTCTTCCAAAATCACATCCGCCAAATCATCATTCGTATTATTTTCACGCATAGCTCGTTGAGCACGACTTTCAAGCAATTGGAATGATTGACCTAGAATCTCTGTCACATAGTGGTTGCTGCCATCTTTTTCGTATTTTCGCGTTCGCAACTCACCGTCAATAGAAATCAGACTGCCCTTGCCGCCATAAGAAACCAGTGTTTCCGCCAGTTTGCCCCAGAAAATAATATTAAGAAAATCTGCTTCACGCTCACCATTTTCTGTCTTAAATCGGCGATTGACTGCGACAGTTACACGAGTCAGATTTTTGCCATTTGGCGTTTGAGTCAGTTCTGGTTGGGCCGTCAAGCGACCGATTGCAATGATTTTATTATACATTTTTTATCCTCCTACATTATTTATTCGTAGAAAAGATGATAAAATGATGAAAAAGGAGAAAAATATATGAAAAATATCCTTACCTCAAAGCTCCATTCTACCCAACCTTATACCAATCAGGAACTAGCTTGGTTGCTGGAAAACATCGGTCATCCCGATTCTGATATTCGTGACAAATTGGTCTACGCTACCTTTTGTCATATCTTGCTAAACGATTTGATTACACGAGAACAAGCACAGGAATTACTTCAGCGTTCACAGGACACCAATCCATTTTCCCTAGAAGCGTCCACACTAAAACGAAGTTTTACTTGCTTGCTTTACTGTCTTCTGCTGTCTGTCGATAATGATTCTGAGTCTATTTATCATGCTTTTTTAAACGACGAGGACCGCGAACTACTTTTTCAACAGGCCTTGAATTATTTGACAATTGAAAATGACTGGTCTGGTTATGATGAAAAACTCGGCTGGATCCACACCGCTGCACATGGGGCCGATTTCTTGTTGGCCGCAAGCTATCACACCAAATTTCCTGTCTCAAAAAGCAAAGAGGTTTGGCAAGCCGTTCTTACTTGTCTATCTAAACAGAATCAAACCTTCACAGCTGGAGAGGAAATTCGCTTAGCACAAATCCCTGTCTACCTTTTGCTGAAGGGAAAAGTATCAAGCCAAGAGCTGACTGAATGGATTAGCGAGCTAGACTTTCCCAACCAAGAACCATTAGACTACTTCCGATGGCTCAATCTCCAACATTTCCTGTCCAGTCTCTATTTCCAACTCAAATCACAACAGGCCTTGACTACTGACATCCTAAAGGCTATTGAAAGAAAAATCCAGATACTATAAAAGAATTGGCCAAAATTGACCAATTCTTCTTTTCTATCCCTTCCAGTGTTTTGCTGGTTCAAAGGCTGCTCCGACTTCTGCGGAGTCGTCCAATTCGATAATACCACGAACTTGTGGGGCGTTTGGCAGTGCCAATTCACGCGGACTGCACATCATACCAAAGCTGTCCTCACCACGTAATTTCCCTGGGAAAATCAGGCTACCGCTCGGCATCATTGCCCCCGGAAGAGCCACAATGGTTTTCAATCCTTGGGCAGCATTCGGGGCACCAGCTACGATTTGCACTGTTTTGTCACCAACATTGACCTGACAGATATTGAGGTGGTCGCTGTCTGGATGAGGAACCATTTCCGCAATCTGACCGACAACAAACTTTGGAGCATTGTCGTTGACCAAGCTTTCAGTAAAGCCTTCTTTTGCTAATACTGCATTCAAGGTCGCAATTTGCTCGTCTGTCAGGAAAACTTGCCCATTTCCGGCAATCTCAATCAAGCTCGATACATCAAAGATATTCCAGGCCACTGTTTTTCCTGTTTCTTCTAAGAAAACACGCGCCACTTGACCCTTGCGTTCAAACTGGACAGCCTGCCCCTTGTCCTCAGCAACAATCACCATCAGAACATCGCCAACGTGTTCCTTATTATATGTAAAAATCATTTCTTTTCATTTCTCCTTTATGCAAATAGACCAATCAAGCCTTTCCAAAGATTTTCAAAAAAGGCACCGATTTTTTCTAAAATCCCTGAATCTTGTAGATTCTTATAGGCTTCTGAAATTTGTTGCTCCGCCTGTTGCTTGAACTGGTTGAGCTGGGCAGCTACCTCAGCCGAATCAATAGCAGAGGTTTCCTGATAGGCTTTGGCAAAGGTAACTAGTTTTGAAACTTCATCTGCTGTGATGACATTTTCCAAACCGTTTTGAGCCAAAACATCATTGATGATGGTGTTGATGTCAGCCTCAGAAGCCACCTGACCATTGGACTTTTTGTAGTCGGCAAGAGCTGTCTTGATTTCCGCTACCGCCTTATCCAAGGCTGAACTATCAAAATTGGAGTCACCTGTATGAGCCGTCGCCACTTCATTGACTGTCTCTAGCTCCTGTTGAGCCACTTCGGTTCGGGCTGTATCAACTGTTTCACCATTGGCTGCAAGAGCCTTGTAAACACCTGTCAGAGCGGACTCTCCCGTCACCTGAATCGGAGAAGCTACGTCAATCAAGACATCCGTCGCACCAGCTGTAATGGCCGCATTGGCATACTGCGTTTCGGTAATCAAGGTGATGTTCTGTGGCGTCTTAATATCCACCACAACCCCTTTGCCAGCGTCCTGCTTTTGCACCAGGACAGATGAATAGAGGGAGGCTGTGTCCGCTCCAGATGTACCTAAATATTGATCCATATCCGCGCCAACAACCACCTGACGACTGACATTATTGACATCCGAAATACCAAATAGATTGTTGACCTCTGTCGCCTGCGCATCTGACAAACCGCCACCATAGACCAGTGTTGGCTTGCCCCATTTTTCATTGATGACATCCGTCTGAATTTCCGCTTGAGCCAGCGGTGCCAAACTTAAACTCAATCCTAGCACCACAGGTGCTAGAAGAATTTTTCCTAGTGTTTTCTTCATGTTCTTTCCTTTCTTTTGGACATAGCAGAGCTTCTCTGCTCATCTATCTACCCAATCCAGATAAGAAGTTCATGATTTCTTCCTTGGTCTTGCGATTCTTATCGACAAAACGACCGATTTCCTTACCATTTTCCAAAACAACCAGACTTGGAATGCCTAAAATAGCCCATTCCTGCGCCAAAGGCATAAAGTCATCTCGGTCTAGTTGCACAAAACGGAAATTTGGAAAAGCCTCTTCGATAGCTGGCAAATGCGGTTTGATATAGTGGCAGTCTCCACACCAAGTCGTCACAAATAGAAAAACAGTCGGCTTGCCATCTTCAATCAAGGCAGCTACTTCTTCAAGATTTGTTGGAAAAATCATCTTTCTTCCTCCCTGTATTGAATAGAACCTTGGGCATTTTCAAATAGAAACACCTGTCCTGCCTCCATCACAACTCCTCCAACGAGAGAGTCTTGCGTTGAGGCTGTTTCATCCACATAGACCGTCGCAATTTCTCCTACATTAGCGAAAAAGTCACGCACCTCCTGCAAGGCCTGTGCTTTTTTACGGTCTTCCTGAACCTTACGGTAAAATTGAGCACTAGCGGTGAGCACACCTGCCCCCAATAAGCCTGCTAGCAAGGCTGTTCTTTTCTTTTTCATGTTGACTATTTTATCATATTTCCTCGGAATTTTCCCAAAAATGCCATTGGACTTGTGACAGCTGAGAAGAACTCGTTAGTGTAAAATAATTCTCGGAAAAACGTTTACAGGTTTTCAAAACAAAAAAAGTCCTATATCCTAGGAAATGCGTAAATAACCTAGAAGGATATAGAACCTATGACTATTGTAACA
>NZ_JAIMEP010000052.1 GCF_019794555.1 Streptococcus suis
AGGGACATAGTTCCGACTGATATAGATTATCATGTAAGAAAGCCAAGCGCAAGGGAGTATGATGATTGCTGCAATGAATTTTGGAATGTAACACCTTATGTTATTAAAGGATTGTGCCGTAAGGAAATTTTATTTGCTATTGATCATTTTAATCAGATTGTTCGCCATGAGCTGCTGAGAATGATATCATGGAAGGTCGGCATCGAAACAGGCTTTAAATTAAGTGTAGGCAAGAACTATAAGTTTATTGAAAGGTATATATCCGAGGATTTGTGGGAGAAACTTTTGTCCACCTACCGGATGGATTCCTATGAAAACATATGGGAAGCATTATTTCTATGCCATCAATTGTTCAGGGCGGTATCCGGTGAGGTGGCGGAAAGGCTTCATTATGCCTATCCGGAGTATGATAGGAATATAACAAAATATACCAGGGACATGTATAAAAAATACACTGGTAAAACCGGCTGCCTGGATAGCACATATGCCGCTGATATAGAAGAGAGGCGGGAACAGTGATTACAGAAATGAAAGCAGGGCACCTGAAAGATATCGATAAACCCAGCGAACCATTTGAGGTGATAGGTAAGATTATACCGAGGTATGAAAACGAGAATTGGACCTTTACAGAATTACTCTATGAAGCGCCATATTTAAAAAGCTACCAAGACGAAGAGAATGAAGAGGATGAGGAGGCAGATTGCCTTGAATATATTGACAATACTGATAAGATAATATAATATATCTTTACTACCAAGACGATAAATGCGTCGGAAAAGTTAAACTGCGAAAAAATTGGAATCGGTACGCTTATATAGAAGATATCGCCGTATGTAAGGATTTCAGGGGGCAAGGCATAGGCAGCGCGCTTATCAATATATCTATAGAATGGGCAAAGCATAAAAACTTGCATGGACTAATGCTTGAAACCCAGGACAATAACCTTATAGCTTGTAAATTCTATCATAATTGTGGTTTCAAAATCGGCTCCGTCGATACTATGTTATACGCCAACTTTGAAAACAACTTTGAAAAAGCTGTTTTCTGGTATTTAAGGTTTTAGAATGCAAGGAACAGTGAATTGGAGTTCGTCTTGTTATAATTAGCTTCTTGGGGTATCTTTAAATACTGTAGAAAAGAGGAAGGAAATAATAAATGGCTAAAATGAGAATATCACCGGAATTGAAAAAACTGATCGAAAAATACCGCTGCGTAAAAGATACGGAAGGAATGTCTCCTGCTAAGGTATATAAGCTGGTGGGAGAAAATGAAAACCTATATTTAAAAATGACGGACAGCCGGTATAAAGGGACCACCTATGATGTGGAACGGGAAAAGGACATGATGCTATGGCTGGAAGGAAAGCTGCCTGTTCCAAAGGTCCTGCACTTTGAACGGCATGATGGCTGGAGCAATCTGCTCATGAGTGAGGCCGATGGCGTCCTTTGCTCGGAAGAGTATGAAGATGAACAAAGCCCTGAAAAGATTATCGAGCTGTATGCGGAGTGCATCAGGCTCTTTCACTCCATCGACATATCGGATTGTCCCTATACGAATAGCTTAGACAGCCGCTTAGCCGAATTGGATTACTTACTGAATAACGATCTGGCCGATGTGGATTGCGAAAACTGGGAAGAAGACACTCCATTTAAAGATCCGCGCGAGCTGTATGATTTTTTAAAGACGGAAAAGCCCGAAGAGGAACTTGTCTTTTCCCACGGCGACCTGGGAGACAGCAACATCTTTGTGAAAGATGGCAAAGTAAGTGGCTTTATTGATCTTGGGAGAAGCGGCAGGGCGGACAAGTGGTATGACATTGCCTTCTGCGTCCGGTCGATCAGGGAGGATATCGGGGAAGAACAGTATGTCGAGCTATTTTTTGACTTACTGGGGATCAAGCCTGATTGGGAGAAAATAAAATATTATATTTTACTGGATGAATTGTTTTAGTACCTAGATTTAGATGTCTAAAAAGCTTTAACTACAAGCTTTTTAGACATCTAATCTTTTCTGAAGTACATCCGCAACTGTCCATACTCTGATGTTTTATATCTTTTCTAAAAGTTCGCTAGATAGAGTTCTATATTAGAGATGTAAAGAGTTTTGGTGAAGAGGTTTGTGAGTATGGCTTTTATAACCAGGGTGCAATGAGAAGCACTAACAGCAGCTAGCTTAAGAACGCATAGGATATACTTTTTATGGAAGTCACAGAGGAGGAATAAAATTTGAACAGGATTAACAGAGTAACCTCTATTCTTATTCAGCTGCAATCAAAAAAAATAATTCCTGCCAAAGAAATTGCACAGCGATTTAATATAAGCTTAAGGACAGTTTACAGAGATATCCGGACACTTGAAGAAGCCGGAATACCAATTGGATCTGAGGCCGGAAAAGGATATTTTCTTGTAGAGGGCTTCCTACTTCCGCCGGTAATGTTTACAGCGGCGGAAGTGGGTGCATTGATTACAGCAGGGAAATTTTTAAATTGCCATGGAGATGAATCATTTATAAAGGATTTTGATTCAGCTATGTATAAAATCAAATCTATTTTGAAGCATGGTGAAAAAAACTATGCACAGGAGTTGGAGAACAGTATTAACGTGTACAGCACATCTGGACAGAAAAATACATTGGCGGATAACGTTATTGCAGCAATTCAGACTGCAATCTGCAATAAAAGGGTAATATCAATTCAATATCCTGCATCAGGAGGGCAAGAACCGGAAAGCAGAATGATAGAGCCTATATCACTGGGGTTTTATGAACAGAACTGGTACTTAATCGGTTTTGCAGGCTAAGAAATGAATATAGGAATTTTCGTGTGGATCGGATTAAAAGCATTTGCATAGAAGAAGAGCTCTGTCAAAGCCATGATGGCTCTTTGGAACAAATATTAAAACAAATGCTTTCATATAAAAAACTATATAATGTAATTCTTAGAGCTGAAAAAGGGGAGACATACAATTCTATCAAGAACAGGTATTCTCTCGGCTTCCTTGAAGAAACCGATTTGGGAAGTAAAATGGAAATCGAATTCCAGACAGATTCCTTTGAGATATTGAGCAAGCAGCTGATTGAATATGGATCAGGCATTGAAATAGTCCAACCTGATGAATTAAAATGCATAACCCGTAAACACCTGGCACAAATTACGAATCACTGCCTAAACTTGATTTAGAGAAAGCGATTGGTCTGTTATGTATTTTTTGTAAGGTTTCATATCCCCTGCTGACATACAGCTGTCAGTGTATTATGATATTCTACTATCAAAAAGGAGGATTGAAAAATATGAAACCAAAGATAATTATGCACACAAATTAGCCTTGATGGCCGCATTAAAGGCTTTGATAATCCGGAAGTTTACTACCAGGTTGCCGGGGGAATTCATTCGGATGCGGTGCTGTTTGGGTCCAATACTGTTTTTACTGCATTTGAAAAATATCCTGCTGAAACAGAGGCTGATTTTGAGAAAATCATAACAAGCCCGGAGGACCCCAGACCAATAGGAGTCATACCTGACAGCAGAGGTATCTTGAGAAGTCTTCATTGCTTAAGAAATCTTGGATATCTGAAGGAAATTGTCATTCTGGTATCAACTGCCACTCCGAAGGAATATTTGAATTATTTGGAGGAAAGGCATTACCCATATATTGTGTCAGGAAATGATCATGTGGACTATGAAAAAGCCTTTCAGATCCTGCATGAGCAATATGGGTGTAAATACATGCGGACAGACAGTGGCGGTGGATTAACCAACAAATTATTAGAAAACGGACTTATTGATGAAATCAGTCTTGTGATATCACCATGTTTTGTAGGTAATAAAGAAAAACAACTATTTGATAACCTTCTGTTATCTGAAAAAGTTAATTTGGAATTGCAGGGAACAGAGAATGCAGAACATGGCTGTCTGTCATTGCGCTATGCTGTGAAAAATAAGGATTAGTGCAGCATACTTTAAAAAGTGTCTGTTGGGACAGTGTCCTAAAGGAAGCATAAGCTCATGGCTAGCGGCGGTGTTAAAGTAACGGCACTCGGCCCCAATATATAGTTGATATGCCCCTAAGCCTTTGAGGGCAAGGCGGTCAACCGCGCCTTTTCCGGTCCGCATACAGTCGTTCAATGAGGGTATCAAGCTCGGCAATGCGGCGGTGCTTCTCGGTGGTTCGTTTCTTCGCCGCCGTTTTCGGCTAATTCTAATTGATCCGAACTGTAAGGATAAGCAATTATCCGGGGCTAGTTAAGTATCTTAGAGAGGAAGATAAAGATAAGTAAACCAATTTTAAAGTTGTACCGAATAAAGCCTTCAAGAGGACAACATGCTTTTGAAGGCTTTATTGCTTACAATTACTTGGATTGTAACGCAAAAGCAGGCACCAAATCAATGAAAAATAGCCTATCCAGGCGACTGTTTCAGAAATATGGGCTTCCGCCAAGGGGATACCAGTGGGGTGCGACATCTTTTTTGCCCACTCAAGGCATGTGGAGTGTGTGGCGTTGTTGCGTAGAAAGTAAGGCTGGAGTCCTTATATCTGGCTGAGCTTAATCTCTGGTAATTTTGAGGGGGCTGACCCATTAGTCCCTTTTGAACCAAAAAATCGAAGGCACCCGTGAAAGATGTCTTCGATTTTTGTTTTTTTTGGATGAAATATAGAGGATTTTCCCCCTATATTTGGTTTTGTATGATTGTTTTTCCCTCATATTTCCTTACTCTAGTTACTAATTTCCTAAAATTGTGCGCAAGAAATACAAGTCCCATTTCCTTAAAAATTTTTTCAGCTCCTCGGACATGGAATCTTTTAAATTTCATATTTTGTTTAATGTTTCCAAAAACTGTTTCGACATCTATCTTTCGCTGCGCATAGTATGAGGCTGTTTCTTTGCTTTCTATCTTTTCATTCGCTTTTATTTTTATATATTCCCAGGTTGGATTAATATTCAAACGTCGATTTTTTCCTTCTTTTGCTTTGGTACATTTCTCTCTCAATGGACATCCTGTACAATCTTCACATTCATAGATTTTGAAGTTTCGAATAAATCCATTTCTATCTTTACGTTGTGAATAATGTGAGAACACTACTCTTTTCTGATTGGGACAAATATAGTAATCATCCAACTCGTTGTAAGTCCAATTATCTCGATGAAACTGATTTTGTTTATGGGCGCGTTTCTTCTCTTTTAAGTAACCTTGATGCGGAATGATGGGGGTGGATTCTGTTTCGTCTAACACATAACAATAATTTTCTTCACTTGCATAACCGGCATCTGCGACAATATTTTCTGGTAAACCTATTTTTGATTCAATCTTTTCAAGAAATGGGATAAATGTTCGTGTATCTGTTGGATTTGGATAACAATCATAAGCAAGAGCAAATTGATTTTCTGTCGCAAGTTGAATATTATAACCTGGTTTTAGTTGGCCATTAAGCATGTGATCTTCTTTCATTCGCATAAAAGTAGCGTCATGATCCGTCTTTGAGAAACTATTGCGTACACCCATAATCACTAATTGTTCTTCGTAGCTCATTTTTCTTTGGGCAAAATCATCGAATCGCTTCTTCTGCTTATGAACTTCAGATTTTTCTTTACGAAGTAATTTTCGTTCTTCTACTGTTTCGGTTTGGTCAATCGCTTCAATTAATTGATTTTCCTTTTCTTCCAAAGATTGACGAATCCTTTCAATCTCTTCTATAGAAAGTTCATCCTTTAAATCATCTATTAAC
>NZ_JAIMEP010000053.1 GCF_019794555.1 Streptococcus suis
TGTCATTGACGATTTATCCTTAGATAAATCACCCTGCACGTTTGGTTCGTCTTCTTTAATTTTCAAAGGTCTTTTCGTTGTCGCTCCCTTGCGACAACTATCTTAGTTTATCATTTCTTAAAGGTCTTGTCAACACTTTTTTGAAACTTTTTTTCGTTTCCTTTGTATTGATCTCCCTCAAGAGACAACTCAATCATTCTATCATCTTCACTTACTATTGTCAACTATTTTTTTAAACTTTTTTTCGTTGTTTTTTAGCTTGAAATTTGGGCTAATTTTTGGTCCTTGGCACCTGCTCATCTTAACTCATCAATGAATCACATTTGATGAGATGCAATCGACGATTAGTATAAACTTGAATATTGAAATAGTAAAAGCCGCAAGTTCACTTGCGACTCAACTGTATTTCAGATTTAATATTATTGGCGAACTTCAAGTAGTCCTAAATCACCATCTTCACGTTTATACAACACATTAGTTGTTCCGTCATTTGCATCTGTATAAATAAAGAAATCATGACCGAGTAACTCAAGTTGCAAGATTGCTTCTTCCATGTCCATCGGTTTCAAATCAACTTGCTTTGTACGAACAACTTTTACTTCATCTTCTACTTGTTCTACTAATTCGTCAGTAAAGACTTGACCAGTTGCCACTTTTTGGCGATGTTTTCTTTCAATTTTTGTTTTATTACGGCGGATTTGACGTTCAATTTTATCAACAACAAGGTCAATTGAACCATACATCTCTTGTGAGATATCTTCTGCTCTAAGTGTAATACCCCCAACTGGGATTGTTACTTCAACTTTTGCTCGTTTATCTCTGTAGACCTTGAGATTCACTTTGGCATTTAATTCTTGATCTTCAGCGAAATACTTTTCAATTTTTGCTACCTTTTCTTCAACGTATGTACGAAGAGCTTCTGTTACTTCAAGGTTTTCTCCACGAATACTGAATTTAATCATATTTGTACCTCTTTCTTGGCTTTCGCCTTTCTTCACTATTATTATACCATATCCTTAAAATATTGCAACCGTTTTCTCATCTTGCTAGTGAAAATGTCTTGATTTCTTTCTTTCCTGTTTTCAACATTTCATTTTTTGCCGATAATAGTGTTGATCCTGTTGTGTATATATCATCAATTAATAAAATTTTGTCAGGGATATTTTTTTCATTTTGGAGAAAAAACTGTTGGTGCATCTCTAAACGCTCCTTCCTATTCTGCAATGATTGTTTTTTACTATCTTTTTTTCCCAAAAGCAATTCATAGGATATATTAGCTGCGGTCAATAACCCTTCTACTTGATTGAAACCACGTTCTTCTTTTCGATTTTCGCTAATTGGAATTGGGACAATTGTATAACCAGGGAATTGACTTAGTGCTATTTTAATCTCTTTTGCAAAAACATTTCTTAAAATATAGTCCCCCTGAAATTTGTATTTACTAAAATAATTCGCCATCGCTTTATTGTATTTGAATAATGCAGTATGGGAAACCGACATTCCCTTACTTAACCAATACTGACAATCCGTGCAACGTTCGATAATTCCATTTTTATAGCAATACGGACAATGTTTTTCCGATATTGCTTCGAACGATGTTGAACAATCTGAGCAGATACCTGATTTTTTTCTACCAAAAATGAATATTTCCGAAAATTTTATCTGGTTTTTCAGTTTCTGGGAACAGAGCAAACAATTAGACATAACCTGCCTCCTTATTCATTTGTTTGATTTCTGCAATTGCCTTTTCAATCGACCGCGTACTTCCTTCATGAAAAAACAGAAGCAAGCCCGTCGGACGGTCCATACTTCTTCCGACGCGACCTGAAATTTGCACAAGACTCGATGACGTGTATAAGTAGTGATTGGCTTGAACAACAATGACATCTACTCCTGGGAATGTTACACCACGCTCTAATATTGTAGTAGAAATTAATATTGTAATTTCTTTGTTGCGAAATCCTTCCACTATTTCAAGCCGATTGTCTGTCTGACTCGATACAAAACCAATTGGTTCTTCTGGAAAGATTTGTTCCATTATGCTTGCAAATTCCAATCCTTTCGAAATTTCTGGTACAAAAATTAGTAATGGATAGCCTGTTTCTCTTTGCTTTTGAATGGCATTTCTGAGTTTTGGTTCTAATTTATTTTTCTTCAAATATGTATCGAATTTGGAAAACCAGACCTTTTGCGGAACCACAAGCGGATTTCCATGAAAACGCCTAGGGAGACTGAGTTTTTGCAATTTGCCTGATTTGACTTTTTTATCTAATTCATCCGTAGAGGTTGCTGTTAAAAATACTAAAACTCCGTCTACTTTAACTGCATTATCTGCTGCTCGATATAATATAGGGTTGTCTGCATAGGGGAAAGCATCTACTTCATCGATCAAGACCAAATCAAATGCCTGGTAAAACTTTAACAACTGATGAGTGGTCGCAACAACGAGTGGCGTTCTGAAATAGGGGTCTGATTCCCCATGTAGCAGACTAATTGGGACCGAAAAATCATTTTGTAGTCGCTTGTAGAGTTCAACACAAACATCAATTCTTGGACTGGCTAGACATACAGCACCTCCTTTATTAATTACTGATGCAACAGCATGGTACATCATTTCCGTTTTGCCCGCACCTGTTACAGCATGAACAAGCGTTGCTTGTCGCTTTTCCACATTTGCAACTAATCCATCTGATATTCGTTGTTGCCAATCGGTCAGCGCCCCCTTCCATAGAAGGCAAGCATTCATTGGAAAATCTCTCTGTGGAAAATAGTAGAGTTTCTCATCTGTTCGAACTCTCCCCAAAAGGAGACAAGCCCGACAATAATACGCACCATTTGGCAGCTTGTTTTCTTCCTCAAACGATGTCCCGCATCGGAAACAAGAGTTCTTTCCTACTACACTGGAAATTGTTTTTGCTTTTTCTCTTTCTTCTGACGTTAATTGATATTTAGTAAAAAGTCTTCCATGGTAATTCTCTAGTTCATTCATCACTTATTTATTCGGAAATTCTTGTCAGCTTGTAAAAAAATTAGTACAATTTGATTATGAAAGAATTTAAGACAATTAAAGAAGATGGTCTGGTTGAGGAAGAAATTAAGAAATCCCGCTTTACCTGCTTTATGAAACGAGTAACTAGCGAGGAGGAAGCACGTGACTTTATCAACAAGATAAAAAAAGAACACTCCAAAGCTAACCATAACTGCTCTGCATTCATCCTTGGAGAAAGTATGGAAATCAAGCGTTCCTCAGATGATGGGGAGCCCTCTGGAACAGCCGGCGTACCCATGCTAACCGTTTTAGAAAACCACGAGTTGACAAATGTCGTAGCTGTCGTCACTCGGTATTTCGGAGGCATAAAATTAGGGGCGGGTGGTCTCATTCGTGCCTACGCAGGAGCAGTGGCTAATGCAGTAAAAAATATTGGAATTGTAGAAGTCAAGGAACAAGAAGGAATTTCTATTATTATGTCCTACACCCAATATCAAGAGTTTGCCAATTGGCGAGCAGAGCAGGGCCTGGAAGAATTTGATACCCAGTTTACTACTGAAGTTTCATCCATGGTTTTTGTGGATAAGGATTGTTTAGAGCAAACCTTGGCAAGTCTAACTGAATTTTACCATGGAAAAATAACCGCAGAAAAAACCAACTCTCGAATTGTTGAGGTCCCAATCTATTAAAAAAGACTATCGCTAAGATAGTTTTTTTATATTATACTTTTTTCATTTTCTACTATATAATAATCAGTAACTTTAAATGGAGGTGCCTTATGGCTATTTATCAAAATATTACTCAATTAGTAGGAAACACACCAATTATTAAACTCAACAATATCGTACCTGAAGGTGCAGCAGATGTTTATGTTAAGTTGGAAGCTTTTAACCCTGGTTCTTCTGTTAAAGATCGTATTGCTTTGGCAATGATTGAGGATGCAGAAAAAGCTGGTACTATCAAACCAGGTGATACAATTGTTGAGCCAACAAGTGGTAATACCGGAATCGGACTTGCATGGGTTGGTGCAGCAAAAGGTTATAAAGTGATTATTGTTATGCCTGAAACAATGAGTATTGAGCGTCGCAAAATTATCCAAGCTTATGGGGCTGATTTAGTACTTACTCCCGGTAGTGAAGGTATGAAAGGTGCAATTGCTAAAGCACAAGAAATTGCTAAAGAAAAAAATGGTTGGGTACCATTCCAGTTTGCCAACCCTTCAAATCCAAAAATTCATGAAGATACAACAGGACAGGAAATTTTGGAAGATTTTGGTCCAACTGGGTTAGACGCTTTTATATCTGGTGTTGGTACTGGAGGTACAGTAAGTGGCGTTTCTCATGTTTTGAAAGCTGCCAATCCTAACATTGCTGTATATGCTGTAGAAGCTGATGAGTCCGCTGTTCTTTCCGGCGAAGCACCTGGCCCACATAAGATTCAGGGAATTTCAGCTGGTTTCATTCCAGATACTTTGGATACCGATTCATACGACGGTATCATTCGAGTAAAATCTGATGATGCTTTAGCTACTGGACGTGCCATCGGTGGACAAGAAGGTTTCCTTGTTGGTATTTCATCCGGTGCAGCGATACACGCAGCTATTGAAGTTGCCAAGGAATTAGGTGCAGGTAAAAAAGTTTTAGCAATTTTGGCAGATAATGGCGAACGCTATTTATCAACTGCACTTTACGAATTTAATGACTAATTTTCAATGAAAATTAAAAGAGTCAACGATTGGACTCTACAATATTCTTATTTTTAGAGAACAGACCGGAAGCTCCTCTTGGAGCTTTTCGCTTGTCATGGTTGTTGACAACTGATAATGTAGATTGTGAAAAAACATACTAATCGAGTAGGGACTAATTTCTAGTCCCTCTCACACCACCGTGCGTGCCGTTCGGCACACGGCGGTTCAACTAACTTTTAACGCATGTCGTTTTAGATAATAGTCTAGGCAAGAAACCA
>NZ_JAIMEP010000054.1 GCF_019794555.1 Streptococcus suis
TCGCTTAATGGAGACGTTAGGGGAGCTTTATTTTTAATGATATCGGGAAGTAGCTCAGCTTGGTAGAGTACTTGGTTTGGGACCAAGGTGTCGCAGGTTCGAATCCTGTCTTCCCGATTCAGTATATGGCGGTGTAGCTCAGCTGGCTAGAGCGTCCGGTTCATACCCGGGAGGTCGGGGGTTCGATCCCCTTCGCCGCTATTAACTTGTTGCTGGACCTTTAGCTCAGCTGGTTAGAGCTCTCGGCTCATAACCGAGCGGTCGTAGGTTCAAGTCCTACAAGGTCCATTTGTTTATTTGGAGGATTACCCAAGTCTGGCTGAAGGGAACGGTCTTGAAAACCGTCAGGCGTGTAAAAGCGTGCGTGGGTTCGAATCCCACATCCTCCTTTACTTAATATCGCGGGATGGAGCAGCTAGGTAGCTCGTCGGGCTCATAACCCGAAGGTCGTAGGTTCAAATCCTGCTCCCGCAATTTTATTTATATTGTGGATTATGGCTCGGTAGCTCAGTTGGTAGAGCAATGGATTGAAGCTCCATGTGTCGGCGGTTCGATTCCGTCTCGCGCCATTACATGGCTATGTCCAAGTAGTTATTTTATTTCTTGGGCGCGTAGCTCAGATGGTTAGAGCGCACGCCTGATAAGCGTGAGGTCGGTGGTTCGATTCCACTCGTGCCCATAAATTAATATGGAGAATTACTCAAGAGGCTGAAGAGGACGGTTTGCTAAATCGTTAGGTCGGGTAACTGGCGCAAGGGTTCGAATCCCTTATTCTCCGTAAGTGAACGAGATTATCTTTTGATATTCTCGTTTTATTGTATTTTCAGTAGAGGTTTTTTAATGAATAAATTGTCTAAGCTCATCATAGCCTTTTTCGTTTTCCTAATTCTATCATTTTCATTGCTGTTTGTTACGACAAGTGGCAGTCACGACATTCTGTTTCTTTCTAATATTGTTTCTGGAGTCATGACGCCTATAGAAAAAATTTTTTCACCTACCGTTTCATTTATTACCGCTCAAAGAACAAAGATTGAGGATCTTTTTTCTACTTTTAATGAAAATCAAGAATTAAAACAATCTATCGCTTCACTTGAGAATATTTCTGAAGACAATGAAACTTTACGTTTAGAAAATGAGTCTTTAAGAAAGGATTTAGGGATTGTAGCTTCATTTCCTGAAAAATCTTTTCTTTCTAGTTTTGTTTTAGTTAGAAATCCTGTATCTTGGACTGAACAATTGATTATCGATGCTGGAGCTGAACAGGGTGTTGTTGAGAATATGTTAGTTGTAGCGAATGGCGGGCTTGCTGGGATAGTTACAAATGTTGAGTCTTCTTCTGCTAATGTTAAATTGTTAACTAATTCTGATGAATTTACTAAAATACCAGTTAAAATTTCAACTCAATCTGGGGATATTTATGGTATTTTGTCTGGTTATGATTCAGATTCATATACTTTTGTTGTTAATCAGTTGAATTCTTTGAATGATGTTGAAGTTGGAAGTAATGTTGTCACAAGTGATTTAGCTGGAACAACTCCTGCAAATATTCAAGTTGGGAAAGTCAAATCTATTAGTTCAACAAGCAATAATTTGAATAGAGAAGTTTTTATTGAGCCAACTACCGATTTTTCTGAGATTTATTCGGTCTTATTAGTGGAGGAATAATATGAAATATAGCTCATTACGCTTATTAGTTTTTCCTTTATTATTTTTGATGTTTCTGATAGATAGTCAACTTTCATCACTATTTTCAATGTTTTCAATTAGTATTTTTTCTATTTCAGGTCATCTCTTACTCTTAGCTGGTCTTTACATGATTGATGTTATTTCATTACCTTATTCAATAATTATGTTTGTTTTATTGGGTATCATTTATGATCAGTATTATCTCAATATACTTGGTATAGCCTCTACTATATTACCGCTGTTATTATTTATTATTCATCATTTTTATAAATCGTTTAAGAGGAGTTGGTTTTTAGATCTTTTGGTTTTTTTGTTGATGATATTCTACTTTGAGTTTGTTAGTTATTTATTTGCAAGAATTTTTCACTTGACGAACTTATCTATTTTCGTATTTACTTTCTATAATTTGTTACCGAGTCTGCTTGTGAATACAGGTATATTTTGTACCTTTAGGCCTTTGTTTCTACGGATTTTCGACATTACATATAAGACATAAAAATGTAATAAATGCGTAATATAATTACGCATTTTTTTTGTTAAAATGATAGAGTCAGAAAACGAAAGAGGAGTCAAACTTAGTATGAAGAAAAAAATCTTAGCTACATTGATGTTGAGTACAGTTGTTTTATCGAATGTTAGTTATGTGGCTGTGATTAGCGCGAATGATATTGACAGTCAGATTGAGGCAAAAAATCAAGAAATCAATAGCTTAACTGCTCAACAAGCAGTAGCGCAACAACAAGTTGATGAAATTCAAGGAAAAGTTGATGAAATTCTAGCTGAGCAAGCTAAATTAAATGAAGAGAACGCACGTTTAGAGAGCGAGTCTGCATCGTTGGCTGCGGAAATTGAGCGATTATCTGCTGACATTGTTTCTCGCGACGGTGCATTGAAAGAACAAGCTCGTAGCGCACAAGTTGATGCTTCAGCATCTAGTTACATCAATACTATTTTAGATTCAAAATCTATTGTGGATGCTGTTTCTCGTGTAAATGCAATGCGTGAAATTGTTTCTGCTAATAATCGTATGCTAGAGCAACAAAAAACAGATAAAGAAGTAATTGTTGAAAAACAGAAAGCAAACCAAGAAGCTATCAATACCTTGGCTGCGAATCGTCAAAAATTAGAAGATGATGCTCAAGTTTTAGAGGTCCGTCAAGCTGAGTTAAAAGCTGCTCAATTGAATCTTGCGGCAGAAAAAGCAACTGCTGAGGATGAGAAGTCATCATTGTTGGCAGAAAAAGCTGCGGCGGAAGAAGCAGCTCGTCAAGCTGCAGCTCGTCAAGCTGCATACGAAGCACAACAAGCTGCTTTGGCTCAACAACAAGTGGCTTCAACTCAGCAAGTAGTAGCAACTGCGCCGGTGCAATCATCTGCAATCGAAACAGTATCTATACCTGAACAAAGTCAGGCTGAAGTTGCAACTCAACAACCAGTTGCCATTGTAAATGCACCAGTAAACACATCATCTACTTCTACGTCTTCATCAGCAGCATCTAATAATGCAAGATACGATGCTTCATCTTATCCTATAGGTGAATGTACATGGGGTGTTAAATCTCAAGTGTCCTGGGTTGGTCCTTATTGGGGTAATGCTAACCAGTGGGTTGCATCAGCACGTGCAGAAGGTTTTAGCGTTGGGACAACTCCGCAAGTTGGAGCAGTTGCTGTTTGGGTTGGTGGTACATATGGTCACGTTGCCTTAGTTACGGCTGTTGAAAGTTCAACCAACATCCAAGTTTCAGAATCGAACTACATGGGTCGTCGTTATATTGGTAACCATCGTGGCTGGTTTAATCCAACTACTACGTCAGAGGGAGCTGTTTATTACGTCTATCCTCCATATTAATTGAATTATAATAGAGCGCAATGTGAATACGCTCTATTTTTTATTGAAAAATAATTTGAAAAACGTTACAATAATAGAGGTAGAAAAATATAGGAGGCAGTCATGTCGTTTACTGACTTAAAATTGTTCGCACTATCATCTAATCAAAAGTTAGCAGAGAAAGTGTCACACATCATAGGGATCCCTTTGGGAAAATCAAGTGTTCGTCAATTTTCAGATGGTGAGATTCAAGTCAATATTGAAGAGTCTATCCGTGGTACGCATGTGTACATTCTTCAATCAACTAGCTCACCAGTCAATGATAACTTAATGGAAATTTTGATTATGGTAGATGCTCTAAAGCGTGCATCTGCAGAATCAGTAAACGTTGTTATGCCTTACTATGGTTATGCACGTCAAGACCGTAAAGCACGTGCACGTGAGCCAATCACTTCTAAATTGGTTGCAAATATGTTACAGACAGCCGGAGTTGATCGCTTGTTAACGATTGATTTACATGCCGCGCAAATTCAAGGTTTCTTTGATATTCCTGTTGATCATTTGATGGGAGCTCCTTTAATTGGTGATTATTTTGAGCGTCGTGGTATGGTAGGAGATGGCTATGTGGTTGTATCTCCAGACCATGGTGGTGTGACCCGTGCTCGTAAATTAGCTCAATTCTTAAAGACTCCGATTGCAATCATTGATAAACGTCGTAGCGTTGATAAGATGAATACATCAGAAGTTATGAATATTATTGGTGATGTTGAAGGGAAAACCTGTATTTTAATTGATGATATGATTGATACAGCAGGTACGATTTGTCATGCTGCAGATGCGTTAGCAGAAGCGGGTGCAACAGCTGTCTATGCTTCTTGTACTCACCCGGTTTTATCAGGACCAGCGATGGATAACATTAGTAAATCAGCTATTAAGAAATTAGTTGTTTTGGATACAATAGAGATTGCTGAGGATCGCTTGATTGACAAGATTGAACATATTTCGACAGCTGAATTATTGGCAGAAGCGATTATTCGTATTCATGAAAAACGTCCACTGTCACCTTTGTTTGAAACAAGTCGTGGTTAATACGTATAAGAAGAGTTAAATGACTCTTCTTCAGACTGAAGACAAAGTCCTTAGAATTGATTTTCTAAGGGCTTTTCTTCGTATTTAGGAGTATAATATAAGAAAAAGGACTTATGAGGTTCTCCTATGCTACACAAAGAAAAACCTGA
>NZ_JAIMEP010000055.1 GCF_019794555.1 Streptococcus suis
ACCTTTATTGTATCGCGTTTGGAGTTCTTTTTTGGTATAACCTTCGTCGCGCACCCGCATAGCGGGTGGTTTATTTGTCACGCACCTTACGGAGCGTGACGGACTAAAAGTCACATAATGAAAAAGGCAGCCGAAGCTGCCTGGATTAGCAATTATGCATTGCCACCGTTTTTCTTAATGATTTCATCTTGTACAGATTTTGGTACATCTTCGTAGTGGTCAAATACCATCATGAAGGTACCGCGGCCTTGTGTTGCTGAACGAAGAACAGTTGCGTAACCAAACATTTCAGCAAGTGGTACATAAGCACGAACGATTTGTGTGTTACCACGAGCCTCCATACCATCAACGCGACCACGACGTGCAGTAACGTGACCCATAACGTCACCTAGGTTATCTTCAGGTGCAGTGATTGTTACAAGCATCATTGGCTCAAGGATAGTTGGTTGAGCTGATTTAGCCGCTTCTTTAAGGGCAAGAGATGCAGCCACTTTGAAGGCTGTTTCAGATGAGTCGACATCGTGGTATGAACCATCGTAAAGCTTAGCTTTAACGTCAACGATTGGGTAACCAGCAAGAACACCGTTCGCCATAGATTCTACGAGACCTTTTTCAACCGCTGGGATGAATTCACGTGGAACCACACCACCGACGATAGCGTTCTCGAACTCGAAACCTTTACCTTCTTCGTTTGGTGTGAATTCGATCCAAACGTCACCGAATTGACCTTTACCACCAGACTGGCGTTTGAAGAAACCACGAGCTTGTGTAGAAGCGCGGAATGTTTCACGGTATGATACTTGAGGAGCACCTACGTTTGCTTCAACCTTGAATTCACGACGCATACGGTCAACAAGGACATCCAAGTGCAACTCACCCATACCAGAGATAACTGTTTCACCAGTTTCAACGTTTGTTTCAACGCGGAATGTTGGATCTTCTTCAGCCAATTTAGAAAGGGCAATACCCATCTTGTCTTGGTCAGCTTTAGATTTAGGCTCAACCATCAATTGGATAACTGGTTCTGGAACGTGGATTGACTCAAGGATGATTTTTGCTTTTTCATCTGTCAATGAGTCACCAGTTGTAGTATCTTTCAAACCAACCGCAGCGGCGATGTCACCTGCATAAACAGTTTCAATTTCTTGACGGCTGTTTGCGTGCATTTGAAGGATACGTCCGATACGCTCACGTTTACCTTTAGAAGTGTTCAATACGTATGAACCGCTGTTAAGGACACCTGAGTATACACGGAAGAATGTCAAACGACCTACAAATGGGTCAGTCATGATCTTGAAGGCAAGAGCTGCAAATGGCTCCTCATCTGATGCATGACGCTCTTCTTCAGCGTCTGTATCTGGGTTAACACCTTTGATAGCAGGGATGTCAAGTGGGCTTGGAAGGTAGTCAATAACCGCATCAAGCATCAACTGAACACCTTTGTTTTTGAAGGCTGAACCACACAATACTGGGAAGAATTCAACGTTGATAGTTGCTTTACGGATAGCAGCTTTCAATTCTTCGTTTGTGATTTCTTCACCTTCAAGGTATTTCATCATCAATTCTTCATCAGTTTCAGCAACTGCTTCAACCAATTTTTCACGGTATTCTTCAGCTTGCTCAAGGTATTCAGCTGGAATATCTTCTTCAAGAATATCTGTACCAAGGTCGTTAGTATAGATTTCAGCTTTCATCTTAATCAAGTCGATGATACCACGGAACTCATCTTCAGAACCGATTGGCAATTGGATTGGATGAGCATTTGCTTGAAGACGCTCATGAAGTGTGCTTACTGAGTAAAGGAAGTCAGCACCGATTTTATCCATTTTGTTCGCAAATACGATACGTGGAACACCATATTCAGTTGCTTGACGCCATACTGTTTCAGTTTGTGGCTCAACACCTGATTGTGAGTCAAGAACGGTTACCGCACCATCAAGAACACGAAGTGAACGTTGCACTTCGATTGTGAAGTCCACGTGTCCTGGTGTGTCGATGATGTTTACACGGTGGTTGTTCCATTGAGCTGTTGTTGCAGCAGATGTGATAGTAATACCACGTTCTTGCTCTTGCTCCATCCAGTCCATTTGTGATGCACCTTCGTGAGTTTCACCGATTTTGTGGATTTTACCAGTGTAGTAAAGAATACGCTCAGTTGTCGTCGTTTTACCCGCGTCAACGTGCGCCATGATACCGATATTACGAGTTTTTTCCAATGAAAATTCGCGTGCCATGAGGTTTGTTCTCCTATATTTTTAGATTTCTATTTTGATTATACCATATTTTAAGAAAAGCGAGTGGGTAAATCCCACCCGCTTAATTTCTTACTAATGGTCTGAAATGGCTGAGGCAAGCCTCAATCCGATTTGCGATGATTTAGTTGAATTTTAGCTACAAATGTCTGCCAAAAAGATAAAATCTCCTAGAAACTGAAGTTTCTTCGTCGCTTTTCCTATTTTGGCTAGCATTTGCTTAACGCTAAAATATCCTGTCTTACCAGCGGAAGTGTGCAAATGCGCGGTTTGCTTCTGCCATTTTGTGAGTATCTTCACGTTTCTTAACAGCTGCACCTGTGTTGTTTGCTGCATCCATGATTTCTTTCGCAAGGCGATCGATCATAGTGTGCTCACCACGGTTACGAGCAATTGTTACCAACCAACGAAGACCAAGTGTTGTACGACGCTCTGGACGAACTTCAACTGGGACTTGGTAGTTAGAACCACCGACACGACGTGCACGTACTTCAAGTACAGGCATGATGTTTTCCATTGCTGTTTCAAATACTTCAAGTGCATCATTGCCAGTTGCTTCTTTGATTTGATCAAAGGCACCGTATACGATTGATGCAGCAGTACCACGTTTACCGTCCAACATAACACGGTTAATCAAACGAGTTACCAATTTTGAGTTATACAATGGATCTGGCAATACTTCGCGCTTAGGCGCTTGATTTTTACGACTCATTTATATTTCCCCCTTCTTAGCCTTTTGGACGTTTAGTACCGTATTTAGAACGGCCTTGCTTACGATCATTTACACCAGCAGTATCAAGTGCACCACGAACGATATGGTAACGTACCCCTGGAAGGTCTTTTACACGTCCACCACGAAGAAGAACCACACTGTGTTCTTGCAAGTTGTGACCGATACCTGGGATGTAAGCAGTAACTTCGATAAGGTTGCTCAAACGTACACGAGCAAATTTACGAAGGGCTGAGTTAGGTTTTTTAGGTGTCATTGTTCCGACACGAGTTGCAACACCGCGTTTTTGTGGTGATGAAACGTTTGTTTGAACTTTTTTACGGCTGTTGTAACCAACGTTCAAAGCTGGTGATTTAGATTTTTCTACTTTAGACTTACGTGGTTTACGTACCAACTGGTTAATTGTAGGCATCTACATTCTCCTGTATATATTTTTTATTTTTGGTGATAGGGCATTGGTGACAACCCCTATCTGTGTGTACTTTTGCAACATTTGTCAGCACGTCCCTGTACACTCTTGAGAGACCAAAAGTAAAAAGTACCGTCTAATATAGTACCATATCCCAAACCTATTGTCAAATAGATGTGATTGAAAATCGAGTAGGGACTAATTTCTAGTCCCTCTCACACCACCGTGCGTGCCGTTCGGCACACGGCGGTTCAACTAACTTTTAACGCATGTCGTTTTAGATAATAGTCTAGGCAAGAAACCA
>NZ_JAIMEP010000056.1 GCF_019794555.1 Streptococcus suis
ACAATCAAGCCAGGCTGAGGATGTTCTTTCCCACAAGCTTGTAAGAAGCAATCCCTCACCAGTTTATCTTGCATCCGTGAAGACATTGACCAGCCTACAATCTTACGTGAAAAAACGTCTGCTACAAGCTACACGAAACGTAAATCGTGCGCAGCCCTTTTCAAAAGTCACTGGACTTGTCCGCGTAAATGATTTGATGGTAACCTTTCGTATGGGACGCTCAACCATTTGCCCAGCCCGTGCATATTCGTAAAGGCGCTTGCCTTTCACTTTAACTGCTGAATACATAGGTGGGACCTGTTGAATCTCCCCGACAAAACGTGTCATTACCTCATCAATTTCTTCGTCTGAGAGGGTTGATGGCACAGGTGTAGTTTCAATGACTTCACCTTCAGCATCCTCTGTTTCTGTAGAGAAACCGATTGTCACTTCGCCTTCGTATACTTTCCCCGCCTCTTCCATGTATTCCAGAAGGCGAGTGGCTTTACCAACAGCTACAGGGAGAACTCCTGTCACTTGTGGATCAAGCGTTCCTCCGTGGCCGATTTTTTTTGTTTTTAAAATTCCTCGAAGTTTAGCAACAACATCAAAAGATGTCCAGCCCGCTTCTTTATATACATTTAAAATTCCATTCATAGATACATAATTATAGCACTTTTTCAGACTTATTTCAGATAAAGGAGCGCTTCAATTTAAAATATTTACATAAAAATAACGTAGCATTTTCTGCTACGTTAAAATACAAGTGAACTTTGCCCGTTTTTACATTTCTCCAAGTTTAGAGTAAGGTTGCGCATGCAACATCCATCGTACGCCATATTTATCAGTAAAATCGCCCATAGCGCCGCCCCAGAATTGTTCTTCAAAAGGCATATTTATTGTCACTTTTCCTGAATCAGATAAGTGTTTCCAAAATTCCTGCGCTTCTGCCATCGCCTCTTTATCTTCTGAATTAAGATCTAATAAGATCGATATTCCTGTATAACTTAAAGCTTCATGTTGAAAATTATCTGCTGCCATAATAGTCGTTCCTAAGATATCAAACTGACTGTGCATTGTCATTTCTGCTGCTTGTTCTTCAGATAAACCAAATTCTTTTGCCTGTTCAGCAGCAACAGGAACACGGCGGATATTTTTTGCACCAAGAACTTCTTCATAGTAAGCAAGTGCTTCTTTGGTATTATTAAGAGCAATATAAGGATGTATGTTAGCCATAAGCGCCTCTTTCTTTTTTATACTTGCTATTGTGATACCTTCATTTTATCATAAGGAAGCTCTTTCAACTATTGATTTGACATTTATTTCATTGTCCTTCATTTTCTAACTTTCTTTGCAAATGTTTATCATAGTTCCGAACTGAGGGCGTACAATATAATAGAGCTGCAGCTAATATGCCTCCAAAGCCTGCAATCACAAGCATGTTTTGAACACCTATGGATTCCGCTACTGGAGCTGCGAAGATTAGCCCAACTGGTCCGGCAATACTCATCAATGCAGAGACTATTCCCATAACCCGTCCTAAGTATTGGGCTTCAAATGATTGCTGCGTGATTGCCATATTCATTGTGGTATAAATCTGTCCCCCAATTCCAGCAAAAACATTCAAAACAAGGAAAACCCAAAACCCGTTCATATTGCCAGGAAGAAAGCCTGAACCACCGATGCTCAAGCCAATGATAAGATAAGCCGCAATAATCCAGGGCATACGGTCCTTAGTTTTTCCAAAAATACCAACAGCAAAAGAGCCAATCAGCATCGCAGCAGCAAATAGAACTTCAACCCAACCCGCGTGGACAATCGTGCCGCCAAAATATTTTGTGGTCACTAGAGGATAAAGACTCATTGCAGGCATAAAAAGTAACATAAATAGGGCACCGATGAGTGTCATTTTCCACATCGGTTTATTCTCACGGAGAATTTTAAACCCTTCAAGCGTATCCCTAATCACAGAGATCTTTTCGCCCTGTGAAGCGACTTCTGGTATCCTGACTAAAAGCAACATTCCAGCACCAAGAATGAAGCCAATCACATCAAGTAAAATAACCCAATGAATCGGCATAGTTGCTACCATGAAAGCTCCAATCCCAGGTGAAACAATAACTATCAAAGATTGAATAATACCGAACTGTCCGTTGACTCGAGTAATTTCGTCTTCTGGTACCATTGTGGGCATAATAGATTGGACTGTTGGCATCTGAGCGGTCTGTGCAACCGCACGAATACCAATAGTCACAAAGACCATCCAAAGTGGATAAACATCATTATTAATCCCGTAAATAAAAAGACCCAAGGCTATTACTGCCACCACAGCATCATATGAAATAAGTAAGAACTTCTTGTTGATACGGTCAATGAATGGCCCAACAAACGGGCTTAGAAGCGCCATTGGTAACATACCTACAAGTGTAGCAATTGCAAGGACAGATTCTTCACCTGTTTCAAGGGTCAAATACCAAATAATCGCATACTGGACAATCATTGAAGTCACGCCCGTTAGGAGCTGACCTATCAAAAACAAATAAAAATTTTTCCGCCAATTTGGCGGGACTGATGTGTTCATAGAGTTCCTTTTTCTATATTTTCTTTAAGGAGCCTAAAATTTTATCCGTAATCCAAACAGATATTCTTCTCCATTTTAAATATTAGCATATCAAAAATGGAAAGTCAACGAAAAACTAGACACGGAGTTAAGAGAATTTAAGAATTATATTTTTCAAAGTCTTTTGGAGACTTGTAATCAAGACCTGAATGCATCCTTTTTGTATTGTAATAGGTC
>NZ_JAIMEP010000057.1:0-2212 GCF_019794555.1 Streptococcus suis
GTTAATAGATGATTTAAAGGATGAACTTTCTATAGAAGAGATTGAAAGGATTCGTCAATCTTTGGAAGAAAAGGAAAATCAATTAATTGAAGCGATTGACCAAACCGAAACAGTAGAAGGGGGCTGACCCATTATTAATAAGGAGTGGACAACATGATTGATGTAAATGAGCTATTGAAAGAAGCTATTAGAGAAACTGAAAATCTAAATGATGGCGAAGTTTTTCTTGTTAAAGATTTATTCAAGGGATATGTGGGGAATAGGATACCCAGAAAGGATCGACTTCTGCTTGGAACGTTATTTTTAAACCATGTTAGCAAAATGAATGGTAATTTAAAGGCTATTGAAAAGACTTCATCTAATCAGCAGAGGTATAAAAAGACAATTGATAAGTTTTAACTATCTTTTGTGAAATTAAAAAAATTATAAATATGTTGAGTAGAAGCAAAAGATTTGGCTTGGAATTTTTACAGCAGTGAATCGATAAAAGGAGCATGCTTGATGGTAGATAATATTATTAAATCAGTAGCAGAGAAATTATCCTCTCTGTCTTATATAGAAGGTATTGTTTTAGGTGGTTCACGTGCAAGGGGCACCCATACAGAGGATTCGGATATAGATATCGGCATCTATTACAATTCAGAATCATTTGACATAAATACTATTAATCAATTCGCTACAAAGCTGGATGATGAGCATAGAAATAACCTTGTTGTACCTCCCGGAGCATGGGGTGATTGGATTAATGGCGGCGGATGGTTAGTCATAAACGGGTATCATGTGGATTTAATTTTACGTGATATTAAACGTGTGGAACAAATAATGAAAGATACAGAGCACGGAATTGTTACTGCCAATTATCAGACTGGGCATCCCCATGGTTATATTAGTGCAATGTATCGAGGAGAATTAGCGATTAGCAAAATACTATATGCTAAGAATGAAAGCTTATGCGAATTAAAAAAACAGGCAGAAACTTATCCCAATGCTTTGCAGAAAAGTTTAGTTAACTTTTTTATGTTTGAAGCAGGGTTCTCTTTAATGTTTGTAAAAGCAAATTCGGGAACAGACGATAAATATTATATTGCGGGTCATGTTTTTCGTATAGTTTCATGTTTAAATCAAGTGTTATTTGCATGTAATAATGCTTATTGTATCAACGAAAAGAAAGCTATAAAACTGCTTGAAACTTTTGAACATAAACCTGAAAAATATACCGAGAAGGTAAATCATATTTTTGAAGTACTCGGTATCTCACTTTTTGAATGCTACGACATGACCGAGAAGCTTTATAATGAAGTGAATGAAATTGTATCGGAGATAAATAACTTTTTAAACGAGGAGAGTTCAGATGAAAGAAAACAAATATGATGATAATATATTTTTTCAAAAATACAGTCAAATGAGTCGCTCGCAGAAAGGACTGGCTGGTGCGGGAGAATGGGAGACTTTGAAAAAGATGCTACCTGATTTTAAGGGTAAGCGTGTGCTTGATTTAGGATGCGGCTATGGATGGCACTGTATATATGCGATGGAAAACGGTGCTTCCTCTGTAGTAGGTGTTGATATTTCTCATAAAATGCTCGAAGTAGCAAAAGGAAAAACCCATTTTCCACAGATTGAATATGAATGCTGTGCCATAGAAGATGTGGATTTCCCAGAGGAGAGCTTTGATGTAATACTAAGTTCGCTTGCGTTTCATTATGTAGCAGACTATGAGAATTTAATAAAAAAGATATATAGGATGCTGAAGGCTGGTGGCAATTTAGTTTTTACAGTTGAACATCCTGTTTTTACTGCTCATGGAACACAAGACTGGTATTATAACGAAAAAGGAGAAATACTGCATTTCCCGGTGGACAATTATTATTATGAGGGCAAACGGACAGCTATGTTTTTGGAAGAAAAGGTTACAAAATATCATAGAACACTGACCACATATCTAAATACACTGCTTTCAAATAGTTTTATAATAAATCAGATTGTGGAGCCACAGCCGCCAGAGAACATGATGGATATTCCGGGGATGGCGGATGAAATGCGACGCCCAATGATGCTGATTGTATCGGCAAAAAAGAAGATGTAATAATATAGAAAAAATAAACGAGGAGTATGTAAATGAGATCAGAAAAAGAAATGATGGATTTAGTACTTTCTTTAGCAGAACAGGATGAACGTATTCGAATTGTGACCCTTGAGGGGTCACGCGCAA
>NZ_JAIMEP010000057.1:2222-2784 GCF_019794555.1 Streptococcus suis
AGTTTACTTTAGCTGAACATTTTAGAAAGAAAAAATAAACGAGGAGTATGTAAATGAGATCAGAAAAAGAAATGATGGATTTAGTACTTTCTTTAGCAGAACAGGATGAACGTATTCGAATTGTGACCCTTGAGGGGTCACGCGCAAATATTAATATACCTAAAGATGAATTTCAGGATTATGATATTACATATTTTGTAAGTGATATAGAACCGTTTATATCTAATAATGACTGGCTTAATCAATTTGGGAATATAATAATGATGCAAAAGCCGGAGGATATGGAATTATTCCCACCTGAAGAAAAGGGATTTTCCTATCTTATGCTATTTGATGATTACAATAAAATTGATCTTACCTTATTGCCCTTGGAAGAGTTAGATAATTACCTAAAGGGCGATAAATTAATAAAGGTTCTAATTGATAAAGATTGTAGAATTAAAAGGGACATAGTTCCGACTGATATAGATTATCATGTAAGAAAGCCAAGCGCAAGGGAGTATGATGATTGCTGCAATGAATTTTGGAATGTAACACCTTATGTTATTAAAGGATTGTGCCG
>NZ_JAIMEP010000058.1 GCF_019794555.1 Streptococcus suis
ACTGTTACCTTAACTGGAACTTCTTCTGATGATCCATCTGGGTAAGTTACTACAACTGTACCGTCTTTCTCACCTGGAGTAGTTGTATCAATTGGATCTTTGAAGTCTACTGTTGTACCAGCTGGAAGATCTGGCAAGTTAGAGATAGAATCTTCTGCTTTTGGTGTTTCACCAATATTTACTGTTTGATCTTGACCTACAGGTGTGTTTGTGTCTGCTTGAGTTGGAGCAGGTGTTACTGTAAATGTGAATGTTTCAGTAACTGGGTTACCTGATGCATCTTTTACAGGGTTACCATCTTTATCAAGAACTGTTACTGTTACAGTAGATGTTCCTGGAGTGGTTGGTGTACCTGTGATTTCACCTGTTGAAGGATCGTAAGTAACACCATCTGGAAGACCATCAACTTTAACAGAACCACCTGTAGGAACTTTAACAACTTCTACAGTAACTGGTGTGATTGGAGTTCCTACAACACCAGTTTGATCATCAATTGGTGTGATAGATGAAGCAATTGAATTAGGATCTTTCGGATTTGTACCGTCAGTTGTTTCATCTGTATCTGGCACACCATCACCATCATCATCTGTATCAGTCGTATCTGGAGTGCCGTCGCCATCTGTATCTAGCAAGAATTTAGCAACAGTGGTGTCAGTAGAACCATCTGGATAAGTAACAATCACTGGAACTTCAACTGTTTCAGCTGTATCTGCAGTTGGAGTAGCTGGCGCTGTTACTTTTACCTCACCTGTTGTCTCATTGATTTCAACTACATAACCTGCTGGGTCAACGTAGTTTGGATCAATAGAGAAGTTTGTATTAGTTGGGATTGTTGCTTCAGCATTTGTCGCATCTTCAACTAATTTTGGAAGTGAGGTTGCTGAATTTCCTGGTGTAACAATCTTATCTTCGTATGAAGGAGTGTAGTTATCTGCAACTGGATTATTTGCGATAAATGAATCCGCAGCTAATGCATTGGTTGCCTTTGTTGTATTTTCACCTTGACGGAAGACAGCTGATGTGAAGACAGTTGGTCCAGTCAAGTCGTCTGGAACAGTGATTGGGAAGGAAGCTGCTTCCCCTGAATCACTTGAAACCACCGTAGTTGGATCACCATAAGCTACACCATCACGGAACCATTGGATTTGGTATTCACGGTTTGGTAATAAACCACCAGTTCTTGACTCAACTACATCACCAGGGAAGCCATAGTTAGACACAGTATCTTTAACTAAGACGTCGTGCATTGGTTGTGGTGCTAGAAGTGCAAAGTCAGTCGTTGATGTATTGTATGATGCAAGAGCATTTACGTTGCTGTCATTTACGGACTCAAAGGTATTATTTTGGAAGTTTTTGCTCCATACAGCGTAGTCTGAAACGACTGGTGAAACATAAACATAATCCGCATTGATGTGACGGTGTTTTTGACCCAAGGTACCATTCCATGCCATCAAATTGTTATGAGAGATATCTTCGTCGCGAACTACAGTTCCATATTCTTCATCAGTAATAGTACGAGAGCCCAGCCTAGTATTTTGCTCTGTAGATGAGACACCGTACAAACCACGGAATGGGATATAGTAGGATCCATCAGCTTCAACTACTGCTTCAACAGTTTCAGCAATGTGAGAGCCAACACCATTTGCGGCTTCGTATTCTCCAATGATTTGGGCTTGTGCTGCACGCATCATGTCCAGTGTATAATTAGGGTTTGCTGCTTTCCAAGCATCTAAAAGATTTGTCACTTCATCATTTAGATATGAACCAACCATTTTCACGCCAGCTGCTCTGATATCCCAAGAGTTTTCATACCAGATAAATGCCGGTGAACCAGCAAGATCACCATTTTCATACCATACATTACCACGGATGGTACCATAATTACCAGTATTCGCCCATACCCCATCACCAGATGGAGACACTTGGCGTTCTGCTTCTGGTTTGTGAAGGTAATCCTCAGCATTTGGCAATTCTTGTAACCCTACATGGGCATCAACGATACGGTTAATCCCGGCAGTAAAGTCCCAAGATTCCATAGTACGCTCTAGACGGTTATGGAAGCCGTAGAATTTATCTCCTGGAAGGATAACAGAATACTTAGTTGGATCTGGATTTTGTACCCACGTACGGATAGAAAAATCACCATCGCCAGCAAGTTTAAATTCATGAGAACCACCATGGGCATCTACTTCTGGTTTAGAAAGGTCGATAACAAAGGTACCGTCTGCATTAGTAGTAGTATAGTACGTTTTAGAAACATAGCCTTTACCGTTTACCCATTGAAGATAAACATTTGTTCCACCCAAAACAACCGCATCGGCCTGATTATGGTTCTTCATAGAACCATTACGATAAACATAAGCTGTTCCTGCGTAAGATTGTTTTTGACCCTTAGTACCAGGGCTGTAAATCGCATTTGCTTCTAAATCATTTTGGATTTCAGAAGTAATTGCACGGTCTGTAAAGGTACCATTGTCAGCTGCAGCTCTTTCTGTAGTAGCTGGAGCTGCTGCAGTACGTAAAGCTACACCTTCAGCTGCTACTGGTTCAGTCGCTGTTGCTTCTGATGTTGCTGCTGCTTCTGATGTTGCTGTTGCTTCTGATGTCGCTGCTGCTTCTGATGTCGCTGCTGCTTCTGATGTCGCTGCTGCTTCTGATGTCGCTGCTGCTTCTGATGTCGCTGCTGCTTCTGATGTCGCTGCT
>NZ_JAIMEP010000059.1 GCF_019794555.1 Streptococcus suis
GCTGACGCTGATTCAGATACTGATGCTGATACTGATGTTGATTCAGATACTGACGCAGAAACTGATGTTGATTCAGACGCTGATGCTGATGCACTTACTGACTCAGATACCGATGCTGATGCTGATACTGATTCAGACGCTGACGCTGAGGCACTTACTGACTCAGATACCGATGCTGACGCAGAAACTGATGCTGACTCAGATGCTGACGCTGATTCAGATACTGACGCAGAAACTGATGTTGACGCTGATGCAGATACTGATGCTGACTCAGATGCTGACACTGATTCAGATACTGACGCAGAAACTGATGTTGATTCAGACGCTGACGCTGATGCAGATACTGATTCAGATACTGACGCAGATACTGATGCTGATGCTGACTCAGATGCTGACGCTGAGGCAGATACTGATGTTGATTCAGACGCTGACGCTGAGGCACTTACTGACTCAGATACCGATGCTGACTCAGATGCTGAGGCACTTACTGATTCAGACGCTGACGCTGATTCAGATGCTGACGCTGATGCAGATACTGATTCAGACGCTGACGCTGATGCAGATACTGATTCAGATGCTGACGCAGAAACTGATGCTGACTCAGATGCTGACGCTGATTCAGACGCTGATGCTGAGGCACTTACTGATTCAGACGCTGACGCTGAGGCACTTACTGACTCAGATACCGATGCTGATGCTGATACTGATTCAGACGCTGACGCTGATGCACTTACTGACTCAGATACCGATGCTGACGCAGAAACTGATGCTGACTCAGATGCTGACGCTGATTCAGATACTGACGCAGAAACTGATGTTGATTCAGATGCTGACGCTGATGCAGATACTGATGCTGACTCAGACGCTGATGCTGAGGCACTTACTGATTCAGACGCTGACGCGGAGGCACTTACTGACTCAGATACCGATGCTGACGCAGATACTGATGCTGACTCAGATGCTGACGCTGATTCAGATACTGACGCAGAAACTGATGTTGATTCAGATGCTGATGCTGACTCAGATACTGACGCTGATGCAGATACTGATTCAGATACCGATGCTGACGCAGATACTGATGCTGACTCAGATGCTGACGCTGATTCAGATACTGATGTTGATTCAGATGCTGACGCTGATGCAGATGCAGATACTGATTCAGACGCTGACGCTGATACTGATGTTGATTCAGATGCTGATACTGATGCACTTGCTGACGCAGATACCGATGCAGACGCAGAAACTGATGCTGACTCAGATGCTGACGCTGATTCAGATACTGACGCAGAAACTGATGTTGATTCAGATGCTGACTCAGATACTGACGCAGATTCAGACGCTGATGCTGATACTGATGCTGACTCAGATACAGATGCTGATTCAGATGCTGATACTGATTCAGACGCTGATGCTGACTCAGATATTGATGCTGACTCAGATGCTGATACTGATGCTGACGCAGAAACTGATGCTGACGCAGATTCAGACGCTGATGCTGATACTGACTCAGATACTGATGCTGACGCTGATACCGATTCAGACGCTGATGCACTTACTGACTCAGATACCGATGCTGACGCTGATGCAGATACTGATTCAGACACTGATGCTGAGGCACTTACTGATTCAGACGCTGACGCGGAGGCACTTACTGACTCAGATACCGATGCTGACGCAGAAACTGATGCTGACTCAGATGATGACGCTGATGCAGATACTGACGCTGATTCAGATACTGACGCAGAAACTGATGTTGATTCAGATGATGACGCTGATGCAGATACTGATTCAGACGCTGATGCTGAGGCACTTACTGATTCAGACGCTGACGCTGATACTGATGTTGATTCAGATGCTGATACTGATGCACTTGCTGACGCAGATACTGATGCTGACTCAGATGCTGACGCTGATTCAGATACTGACGCAGAAACTGATGTTGATTCAGATGCTGACGCTGATGCAGATACTGATGCTGACTCAGATACTGACGCTGATGCAGATACTGATTCAGACGCTGACGCTGATTCAGATGCTGACGCTGAGGCAGATACTGATTCAGATGCTGATACTGATGCACTTGCTGACGCAGAAACTGATGCTGACTCAGATGCTGACGCTGATTCAGATACTGACGCAGAAACTGATGTTGATTCAGATACTGATGCTGACGCTGACGCTGATACTGACTCAGATGCTGACGCTGACGCTGATACTGACTCAGATGCAGACGCTGATGCAGATACTGATGTTGATTCAGATGCTGACGCTGATGCTGACTCAGATGCTGACGCTGACGCTGATACTGATTCAGATACTGATGCTGACTCAGATGCTGACGCTGATGCAGATACTGATGCTGACGCTGACGCTGATACTGATTCAGATACTGACGCAGACGCTGACGCTGATGCACTTACTGACTCAGATACCGATGCTGACGCAGAAACTGATGTTGATTCAGATGCTGACGCTGATGCAGATACTGATGCAGACGCTGATGCTGAGGCACTTACTGATTCAGACGCTGACGCTGATACTGATGTTGATTCAGATACTGACGCTGATGCAGATACTGATTCAGATACCGATGCTGACGCAGATACTGATGCTGACTCAGATGCTGACGCTGATTCAGATACTGACGCAGATACTGATGTTGATTCAGA
>NZ_JAIMEP010000006.1 GCF_019794555.1 Streptococcus suis
CCTCTCCCCGCTACCTCACGATAGTCAGGCTTGGGAGTCGCTTTGGGGTTCACCGGTAGCGGGTGTCCACAGAGGACTTTCACCTCAGATGTACGACATGCCCGTCGTACATATAAAAACCTTGTCTGTTGGCAAGGTTTTTTTTATTTTCGCCACAAACTATGGTATAATAATTCTATTACTGTGTATTGGAGAAAAAAGATGGAAATTATTCGCGAAAAAGAATTTGTTAATCAATATCATTTTGATGCTCGTAATCACGAATGGGAAAAAGAAAATGGAGTCCCAGTGACAAAATTGAACGTTGATTTTCAATTGCTCAAGCATAGTCGTGAGGAAAATAAAACATCTATGATTACAATTCTCCGATTTATGATTGTATTGAATCAACATGTTATTTCTGGAGCGATGAGCCAAGCTGTTCACTTGCAAAACCGTTTCGTTGAAGAACCAACTGAATTTACAAACGAAGATAAGCGTGTCTTGGTTGAACCACTTTTGGATATCTTAAAGAGAATGACATATGATGTAACCGAAATTGCATTTGATGCACCCGGTGTGAATTTGGAGATTTAAATGAAAATAGCAGTTATTACTGACAGCTCGGCTGTTTTAAGCGAAACGATTATTTCTGATGAGCGTGTCTTTGTTCTACCCATTCCTGTTACGATTGATGGGGAGTCTTATATAGAAGGACAGAATTTAACAGCATCAGAATTCTATCAAAAAATGGCTGCTTCAGCAGAATTACCAAAAACGAGTCAGCCAAGTTTGATGAAATTGGAAGAAATCCTGTCTCAAGTATCGGAACAAGGATTTACTCATGTAATTGGTCTGTTTTTATCGTCAGGAATTTCAGGTTTTTATCAAAATATTCAGTATTTGGTTGATGAATTTGAAAATCTAACCATTGCATTCCCAGATTCAAAAATTACTTCTGCACCGCTTGGCATGATGGTAGAGAATGTTCTCAGATGGGCTGACGCTGGTCAGGATTTTGAAACGATTTGTGAAAAACTTAACTGTCAAATCGAACAAACATCAGCTTTTATTATGGTAGATGATTTAGATCATTTGGTAAAAGGGGGACGCTTGTCGAATGCTGCTGCGATTCTGGGAAACCTTTTGAGTATCAAACCAATTCTTTATTTTACTTCCGAAGGGAAGATTGAAGTATACGAAAAAGTTCGTACAGAGAAAAAGGCTGTGAAACGACTTCTTGAAATTTTACAGGAAAAAACTGCGGATGGACACTATCAACTAGCTATTATTCATGCGAATGCTCCTGAAAAAGCAGATAATTTCAAGGATTTGTTGGAAGAAGCTGGGGTTACTAGCGAGTTACCAATCGTCACATTTGGTTCTGTAATTGGTACTCATTTAGGCGAAGGTGCCATAGCTTTTGGTATTTCACCCATTATTGAATAGGAGTTCTTATGACAATTAATGTGATTATTGCTGGTTTTAAAGGGAAAATGGGATCAACAGCCGTAGAAATGGTCAATGGTGATGCAGACCTCTCGTTGGCTGCCTTAGTGGATCCATTTGCAACCGAGACCGAAGTTGGTGGTGTTCCTGTTTTCAAAACCAAGGAAGAAGTCGCGGACGTGGAAGCGGATGTTTGGGTTGACTTTACAACACCAAAATTTGCTTACGAAAATACCCGTTTTGCTTTAGAAAATGGGTTTGCACCTGTCGTTGGGACGACTGGATTTACTTCGGAAGAAATTGAAGAATTGACAACTTTGTCTGCTGAAAAAGGTTTAGGTGGATTGATTGCACCAAACTTTGCAATCGGAGCGATCTTGTTAATGCAATTTGCCGCTCAAGCAGCTAAGTATTTCCCTAATCTTGAAATTATTGAACTTCACCATGATAAGAAGAAAGATGCACCAAGTGGTACAGCTGTAAAAACAGCCGAGCTGATTTCTCAAGTACGGCCAACCCTACTTCAGGGTGCAGCAGATGAAGAAGAATTAATTGCTGGATCTCGTGGCGCAGCATTCGATGGGTTCCGCATTCATTCCGTTCGCTTACCAGGCTTGGTCGCTCACCAAGAGGTCATCTTTGGTGCACAAGGTGAGGGTCTGACAATTCGACATGATTCATATGATCGTATTTCTTTTATGAGTGGTGTTAACCTTGGCATTAAAGAGGTTGTTCATCGCTCACAACTCGTTTATGGTTTGGAACACTTATTATGAAATTAACCAATCTGCCTTCTGAGTTTCAGGAGGCTTTGCCGATTTTAGAGAAAATTAAATTAGCTGGATATGAGGCCTATTTTGTAGGGGGGTCTGTTCGTGACGCAATTCTAGGAAGGCCAATTCATGATGTTGATATTGCTACATCCAGTTATCCGCAAGAAACCAAGCAAATTTTTCCACGCACATTTGACGTTGGCATTGAACATGGAACAGTCTTGGTTTTGGAAGGACAAAAAGAGTATGAAATTACCACCTTTCGGACGGAAGAGGACTATGTTGACTTTCGGCGACCGAGTCAGGTTTCCTTTGTGCGCTCCCTGGAAGATGATTTGAAACGTCGTGATTTCACAGTGAATGCGTTCGCTCTTGATGAGGAGTCAACAATCATTGACCTATTTCAAGGGCTTTCTGACCTAGAAAATCATACACTTCGGGCTGTTGGTATTCCGTCCGAACGTTTTAATGAGGATGCCTTACGAATCATGCGGGGCTTTCGTTTTGCAGCAACACTGAACTTTAAAATCGAGGAAATGACTTTTAAAGCAATGGTAGATACTGCACCACTCTTGGAAAAAATATCTGTAGAACGGAGTTTTATCGAATTTGATAAGCTCCTGGTCGCTGATTATTGGCGAAATGGCTTGCGTGCGATGATAGATTCTAAGGCTTATCAGTTCTTGCCTGATTTGGCAGGAAAAGGTGAACAGTTAGAGACCATGTTGACTCGTTTAGATGAGGCTTTCCGATTTTCAACTTCTGAACAAGCTTGGGCCATGCTTTTTGTTTGCTTGGAAATTGAAAATATCAAATCTTTCCTGAAAAAATGGAAGACCAGTAATGATTTTCAACGGACGGTTATTCAATTAGTAGAAATATACCACATGCGGCATGCAGGAACTGTCACAAAACAAATTTGTTTCAAATATGGCAAAGAATTGCTCTATTTGGTTGAGGAATTGCGTCAAGCTCAAGGTTTCTCTACAGATTTCAAAGCAATAGAAAGAGTTGACCAATCTTTAACAATACATGATAGACACGAAATTGTTGTTAATGGTGGTCATCTCATGCAAGCATTTGGTCTTAAACCAGGGCCAGTTCTAGGTGAGTTATTAAAAGAAATTGAATTCCAAATCGTTGAGGGGAACTTAGCTAATTCATCTGCAGAAATTATGACATTTGTGAAAGGAATCTTAGATAATGAGTGATTTTATCGTTGAACATCTTACCAAGTCAGTAGGAGATAAGACGGTCTTTTCTGACCTTTCTTTCATTATTCACCAAGGAGATCGCATTGGGATAATCGGGGTCAATGGAACTGGAAAAACAACTCTCTTGGATGTCTTATCAGGTCGAATTGGATTTGATGGGGATGTATCTCCATTTCGTACAAAAAATACATATAAAATTTCATATTTGACTCAGGAGCCTGTTTTTGATGAGAGTAAAACAGTTTTAGATACGGTTTTATCTTCGGATTTACGCGAAATGCAGTTGATTCGTGAGTACGAGATGCTCATGTCGAATTATGATGAAGCAAGTCAATCAAAGTTAGAAATTGTAATGACTGAAATGGATGCATTAAATGCTTGGGAAATCGAAAGTCAGGTCAAAACGGTTCTTTCAAAGTTAGGCCTTACTGAGTTAAATAAGACTGTTTCTGAACTCTCAGGTGGTTTGCGTAGACGTGTTCAATTGGCCCAAGTCCTTCTTGGTCATGCAGACCTTTTATTACTCGATGAACCTACCAACCACTTAGATATTGATACGATTGAGTGGTTGACAACGTTTTTAAAAAATACCAAAAAGTCTGTCCTCTTTATTACCCATGATCGCTATTTCTTGGACAATGTTGCAACACGGATTTTTGAGCTAGACCGTGCAAATTTAACTGAATATCAGGGAAATTACCAAGATTATGTGCGCTTAAAAGCTGAACAGGATGAGCGTGACGCAGCTCTTCGCCATAAGAAAGAGCAATTGTACAAGCAAGAACTGGCATGGATGCGAAGACAGCCACAAGCGCGTGCCACAAAGCAACAAGCTCGTATCAATCGTTTTCATGACCTAAAGGGTGATTTAGCTCAGTCAATAGATGACAGTGAGTTGGAATTAAATTTTGAAACCTCACGTATTGGTAAAAAAGTCATCAACTTTGAACATGTCAGCTTTTCGTATCCAGATAAGCCCATTTTATCAGACTTTAATTTACTCATTCAAAATAAGGATCGCATTGGGATTGTCGGAGACAATGGTAAAGGAAAATCCACCCTTTTGAATCTGATTGCTGGTGAGTTACAAGCAGATAGCGGAAAAGTGGACATTGGGGAAACCATCCGAATCGGCTATTTCTCGCAAACTATCAAAGGATTAGATGAAAGCAAGCGTGTTATCAATTTCTTGCAAGAAGTGGCTGAAGAAGCTAAGACAAGTTCTGGCATGGTCTCAATTGCGGAGCTCCTAGAACAATTTCTCTTTCCGCGGAATATGCATGGCACTCTGATCGAAAAGTTGTCAGGCGGGGAGAAGAAGCGGCTTTATTTACTCAAAATTCTTTTGCAACGACCAAATGTACTTCTCTTAGATGAACCAACAAATGATTTGGATATTGCAACCTTGACAGTACTCGAACATTTCTTACAAGGTTTTTCTGGTCCAGTGATTACCGTTAGCCATGATCGGTATTTCCTAGATAAGGTAGCCAATAAAATTTTAGCATTCGAAGATAGCGGTATCGAAACCTTCTTTGGCAACTACACAGACTATCTGGATGAGAAGGCCTTTCTGGCTTCCAGCTCTGCTATTTCGCTTGAAATGCCAAAGGAAAAAACAGAAAAGGTCAAGGCAAGCAAGAAGCGGATGTCCTATTTTGAAAAGCAGGAATGGGCAAGTATTGAAGATGAAATCACTAGTTTAGAAGATCGAATCCAGGTGATTGAATCGGAAATGCTCACTTGCGGAAGTGATTTTACAAAATTGTCCGACTTACAAAAGGAGTTGGATGAGAAAAATGATTCTCTATTGGAAAAATATGAGCGTTATGAATACTTAAGTGAATTGGAGGGCTAGATGAAAATTCTTGTCATTTCCTATATGGTCATTTATCTGCTAGTTACCTTGGTTGCAGCCTTATTTAGTTATTTTAAAACAAGAAAGATGAATGGGCTCAGACTTGTTTTGACAGTCTTGTCTATGCTATTACTAGCCATAACCCTTTATTTTTATGCTCAATCTTATCATGATTTGCAAATGCTCGGATTTGCATTAGGATTTACCTTTATCTCGACCTTATTTTTGTATAATGGTACCAAAGAAGGCAGTCAATTTGCGACTGTGATGCTATTTTCCGTGGGTCGATTTATTTTGCATATTCAATTCATTATCTTGCTCTATCTTTTTCGATAGAGCTTCTTATTTTTAGAATATTTTAAACACAGTTCTTTGGAATAAAAGCTATTGAATAGGAATGATAATCTTGAACAAAGGATTATTTTATCCATGAAAAGGCTTTACGCAAAGGTTTGCATTGTGGTATAATTGTAAAAAACAGATTTTAGGAGTATCTTATGTCTAAAAAAATCATCGGAATTGACCTTGGGGGAACTTCTGTTAAATTGGCGATTTTGACTACCGAAGGTGAAATTCAAGAAAAATGGTCTATCAAAACAAATATTTTAGATGAGGGAAGCCACATTGTTCCTGATATCATTGACAGCATCAAACATCGTTTTGAAACACATGGTTTGACGAAAGAAGATTTTCTTGGTGTTGGTATGGGGTCTCCAGGTGTCGTTGATAGCGAAGCTGGTACTGTTATCGGTGCCTACAACCTCAATTGGAAAACCTTGCAATTGGTTAAAGATCAGTTTGAATCTGCCCTCGGCTTACCTTTTTACATTGACAATGATGCCAATGTAGCGGCTCTTGGTGAACAATGGGTTGGTGCAGGAAATAACAATCCGAATGTTGTCTTCATGACTCTTGGTACAGGTGTCGGTGGCGGTGTCATTGCTGCTGGAAACTTGATTCGTGGAGTCAAAGGTGCTGGTGGTGAATTGGGCCATATCACAGTTGACTTTGATGCACCATTTGCATGTACTTGTGGTAAAAAAGGTTGTTTGGAAACTGTTGCTTCAGCAACAGGTATTGTGAATTTGACACGCCGTTATGCTGAAGAATACGCAGGTGATGCCAAACTGAAACAATTGATTGACGACGGAGAAGAAGTTACTGCAAAAGATGTGTTTGACTTAGCTAAAGAAGGTGACGATTTGGCTTTGATTGTCTACCGTCACTTCTCAGAATACCTAGGTGTTGCTTGTGCAAATATTGCAGCTGTTTTAAATCCAGCCTACATTGTTCTTGGTGGTGGTGTTTCAGCTGCAGGTGAATTCCTATTAGATGGTGTACGTAATGTATTTGCAGAAAATAGCTTCCCACAAATTAAGGAAAGTACACAAATCGTATTGGCAACACGAGGCAATGATGCAGGTGTATTAGGCGCAGCATCACTTGTATTAAAATAATTGTTAGAAGCAGGGGAAACTCTGCTTTTTTTAATCCGCTGTTACAATTTTCTTATATACATATATTGAAAAATGTAGTGTTTAAGCGTACAATGAAAGTGTAAAAAGAAAGGAGTGGCACCTTATGAAACAGGTAAACATGTCTAAAATAATCAACTATCTGACCATTCTTGGTTTATTGATTTTGTTATCTGCCTTTTTCCTTGATAACTGGATTCGAGACTGGTTTTTCCCGTCTAGCTGGGGAAACGTAGCAACCATGTTGATTCTCCCTCTGCTGGGTACTCTAATTCTTATACTATCTATCTACTATAAAAAATTGTGGACAGGTTTAATTAGTATCTTTTTAATTATCTCGTTTCCTTTGATATTCGGTATTGGCTACTTTATATTTGGCCCCTAGAAGGAGTTTCTTATGAGTGTGACACAATTAAAATGTTTAAATTTAGTTTTCTACAGCCTTGCAACATTTCTCATTGTCATGCTATTTTTACCAATAGGTCAATGGTTTGATATTGTAAATGTGAATTTCAAACTAACATTTTTCATCATTCCCTTTTTCGGTCTAGCCAGTTTACCAACGGCTATTTACACTAAAAATAATCGCCAGATATTATTGAGTACCGTCTTGGTTGTTTTGTATTTTATATTGCTCAGCTTAGTAACTTCCCTTTCTGGTCTATTTCAGCTCAATTTCTACCCCTTCCTCTATAAATGAGGACTCCAGTTCAAAACTGGAGTTTTTTGCTAGATTTTGCTATACTAAAACTATGACAAAAGCAGATAGTATTTTTAAAGAAAACATTCGTAAGATTATGGAAGAGGGCGTTTTTTCAGAAAATGCTCGCCCCCGTTACAAGGATGGAAATGTGGCCAATTCCAAGTACATTACAGGTGCCTTTGCGGAGTATGATTTAGCAAAGGGCGAGTTCCCTATCACGACCTTACGGCCAATCCCTATTAAATCGGCCATAAAGGAAATTCTCTGGATTTACCAAGACCAGACTAATGACTTGTCTGTTTTACAAGAAAAGTACGGTGTCCAGTATTGGAATGACTGGGAAGTGGAAGGAACCGGCACGATTGGCGAACGCTATGGTGCTATTGTTAAGAAGCATGACATCATTTCCAAGATTCTCAAACAATTGGAAGAAAATCCTTGGAATCGCCGCAATGTCATTTCGTTATGGGACTATGAGGCTTTTGACCAATCTGCAGGTCTCTTGCCATGTGCCTTTCAGACCATGTTTGACGTTCGACGAGTGGATGGGGACATTTATCTGGACGCAACTCTTACTCAACGCTCAAATGATATGTTGGTTGCCCATCATATCAATGCGATGCAGTATGTAGCCCTTCAGATGATGATTGCTAAACATTTTGGCTGGAAGGTTGGGAAGTTTTTCTATTTCATCAACAACCTTCATATCTATGACAATCAGTTTGAACAAGCTGAAGAATTGTTACGTAGGACTCCTTCAGAAGTTGAGCCTCGTTTAGTGCTCAACGTCCCTGACGGAACAAACTTTTTTGATATTAAAGCAGAAGATTTTGAGTTGGTGGACTATGAACCGGTTAAACCTCAATTGAAGTTTGATCTTGCTATTTAAGTTGTAGGCTGTTTTCCAACAGCCTATATCTCCAACCTCCACCTCGCTTCTTTAATTTTAAGCTCGGGCTGAAACAGTCTATACTCAGACTGTTTCACTCTTCCAGTTTTCTTTGGGTACTGCTACATTTTTAGAGCTATAAAAATTTGCACTAGACCTACTTGGTAAGTGCATTTTTTGTGAATTTTTGATAGAATGATAGGACGGAAAGTGAGAGAAAATGACAAAAAAGATTGTTGCTATTTGGGCTCAAGATGAAAATGGATTGATTGGAAAAGGCGATAAACTACCTTGGTACTTGCCCGCTGACTTCGCTCATTTTAAAGAAACGACAACTGGTCACACGATGGTGATGGGACGTATAACTTTTGATGGTATGGGCAAGCGTGCACTTCCAAATCGTCACACTATCGTTTTGACAAAGGATCAATCATATGTAGCGGAAAATGATCGGGTTACAGTTGTTCATAGTGTGGAGGAAGTGTTGGATTGGTATGCACATCAAGAGCAGACTTTATTTGTACTTGGTGGGAGTCAGATTTTTATGGCATTTGCGGCATATATCGACCAATTGATTGTGACAGATATTCATGGTCAATTTGATGGAGATACCTTCTTTCCGAAAGATTTTCCGATGGAACAATTTTGCCTGCAGAAGAAAACACTCCGATTAAAAGATGAGGAAAATCCATTTGATTTTACTATAAAAACCTACGAAAGAAGAGAAAGTTAGGCATGGAGAGAAGTTTATTCGGTTTATTTACAGCGTTTCTCTGCGGTATATGCGTTCTTTGTGCTGTTCAAGCCTTTAGAAAGAAACGTTTTGGTCTGGCTATTTTATTTTTACTGAATGCTTTTACCAATTTGGTTAATAGTATTCATGCAATTTATGGCTTTTTATTCAGATAAGATATATGAAAGAGGAAACACATGGCTGTCAAGCATACACAAGAGCTTATCTATTGCTCATTTTGTGGTAAAAACCAAGAAGAAGTTAAAAAAATTATTGCAGGAAATAATGTTTTCATTTGTAATGAGTGTGTTGAGTTAGCTCAAGAAATCATTCGTGAAGAATTGGCTGAAGAAGTACTGACAGATTTGGCAGACACACCAAAGCCACAAGAATTACTCAATATTTTAAACAATTATGTCATTGGACAAGATCGTGCTAAACGTGCATTGGCAGTGGCTGTTTATAATCACTACAAACGTATTAATTTCCAAGATAGTCGCGATGAAAACGATGTTGATTTGCAAAAATCTAATATCTTGATGATTGGTCCGACTGGTTCAGGAAAAACCTTCCTAGCTCAGACCTTGGCTAAAAGTTTGAATGTACCTTTCGCGATTGCTGATGCAACTGCGCTGACTGAGGCTGGTTATGTTGGTGAAGATGTTGAAAATATTTTACTTAAATTATTGCAGGCTGCAGATTTTAACATTGACCGTGCTGAAAGAGGTATCATCTATGTGGATGAAATTGATAAAATTGCCAAAAAAGGTGAAAATGTGTCCATTACCCGTGACGTCTCGGGTGAAGGTGTCCAACAAGCTCTCTTAAAAATTATTGAAGGAACCGTTGCTAGTGTACCTCCACAAGGTGGACGAAAACACCCTAATCAAGAAATGATTCACGTCGATACGAAAAACATTCTTTTCATCGTTGGCGGTGCGTTTGATGGTATCGAGGAAATTGTTAAGCAACGATTAGGAGAGAAAATCATTGGTTTTGGTCAAAACAATCGTGCTATTGATGAAAAAGAATCCTACATGCAACATATCATTGCTGATGATATTCAAAAATTTGGTATTATTCCTGAGTTGATTGGACGATTACCTGTTTTTGCAGCCTTAGATCAATTAACGACAGAGGATCTGATTCGTATTTTGACTGAGCCGAAGAATGCTTTGGTAAAACAGTACCAAACTCTTTTATCCTACGATAATGTGGAGTTAGAATTTGACCAGGATGCCTTGGAGGAAATTGCCAAAAAGGCTATTGAACGGAAAACAGGTGCACGGGGACTTCGTTCGATTATTGAAGAAACCATGATGGATGTGATGTTTGAAGTTCCTAGTCAAGAGAATGTAAAACGTGTTCGTGTTACAAAAGATGCAGTAGATGGTAAGGAAAAACCTTTGCTAGAAACTGCTTAAATAAGTACAATAAGGGGTGATTGGTTTTGACTTTCTCCCCTTATTTATGAAAGGTACAAAATGGAAATCAATACACATAATGCTGAGATTCTGCTTAGTGCGGTTTCGAAAGCCCAATATCCAGAAGACGATCTTCCGGAAATCGCCCTTGCTGGACGATCAAACGTTGGGAAGTCTTCCTTTATTAATACCCTCTTAGGTAGAAAAAATCTTGCTCGTACATCAGGAAAGCCTGGAAAAACTCAACAACTTAATTTTTATAACATAGATGATAAAATTCGTTTTGTGGATGTTCCAGGTTATGGTTATGCAAAAGTTTCAAAAACAGAGCGTGCCAAGTGGGGCAAAATGATTGAAGAATATTTGACAACAAGAGAGAATCTCCGCGTTGTTGTTAGCTTAGTGGATATGCGCCATGAGCCTTCAGCTGATGACGTTCAGATGTATGATTTCTTGAAATATTATGACATTCCTGTTATTATTGTGGCAACGAAGGCTGATAAAATACCGCGTGGCAAGTGGAACAAACACGAATCAATAATCAAGAAAAAGTTGGACTTTGATAAGAAGGATCAATTTGTCGTGTTTTCTTCTGAAACTCGTCATGGCTATGATCAGGCTTGGGATGCAATCTTGAAAAATATCTAATTTATAGACAGGAGAAAAGCCATGGAACGTACATTCTTCATTATCAAACCGGATGCGCTTGAGCGAGGATTGGCAGGACAAATTCTTACACGTATTGAACGTAGAGGATTCAAGATTCGTGATTTGAAGATGCTGACTGCAACAGAGGCATTAATTGCGCAACATTATGATCATTTGACTGACAAACCTTTCTTTCCGCAATTGGTTCAATATATGACTAGTGGTCCTGTCATTGCTGGAATTTTGGAAGGTCCAGAAGTTATCAAATCATGGAGAGATATGATGGGTGCAACTAATCCGGTCAATGCACTTCCAGGAACTATTCGTGGGGATTTTGCAACGGCACCGGTTGGTGGAATGGTAGAGAATGTCGTACATGGATCAGATTGCTCAGAAGCTGCTGATCGTGAAATTTTTTTATGGTTAGGACAATAGCAGAGTAGGCACCTATATTTCTAGGTGTTTTTCTTATGGAAAGTTCTAGCCAAATCTGATATAATGAAGAGTATTATACCCTTGTAAAGGATGAAACATGAATTTAGAAGAATTAAAAAAACGACAGGAGAAAATCCGTAATTTCTCCATTATTGCTCACATTGACCATGGGAAATCAACCTTGGCTGACCGCATACTCGAAAAGACAGAAACAGTTTCTAGTCGTGAAATGCAGGCTCAATTGTTAGATAGCATGGATTTGGAGCGTGAACGCGGCATAACCATTAAGCTAAATGCTATCGAGCTTAACTATACCGCCAAAGATGGAGAAACCTATATCTTCCATTTGATAGACACTCCAGGACACGTTGACTTTACCTATGAAGTTTCTCGTTCACTTGCTGCCTGTGAAGGAGCAATTCTGGTAGTTGATGCAGCCCAAGGTATTGAAGCACAGACCTTGGCTAATGTTTATCTAGCCTTGGACAATGATCTTGAAATCTTGCCAGTCATTAATAAGATTGATCTACCAGCTGCAGATCCTGAGCGTGTTCGTCAAGAAATTGAAGATGTCATTGGTTTGGACGCTTCGGAAGCGGTTCCCGCTTCAGCTAAATCAGGAATTGGTATTGAAGAGATTCTTGAACAAATCGTTGAGAAAGTTCCCGCTCCAACAGGTGATGTTGAAGCTCCATTACAGGCTTTAATTTTTGACTCTGTCTATGATCCCTATCGTGGGGTCATCCTCCAAGTCCGTATTGTCAATGGGGTTGTGAAGCCTGGTGATACCATCCAGATGATGAGCAATGGCAAGACCTTCGATGTTACGGAAGTCGGAATTTTTACACCAAAAGCTATTGGCCGTGATTTTCTAGCAGTTGGAGATGTTGGTTATATCGCAGCTTCTATCAAGACCGTGGCAGATACCCGTGTCGGTGATACGGTGACCTTAGCGGAAAATCCTGCTAGCGAACCACTAGCAGGCTACAAGCAGATGAATCCAATGGTATTCGCTGGGATCTATCCAATTGACTCCAACAAGTACAATGACCTCCGTGAAGCCTTGGAAAAGCTCCAGCTCAACGATGCCAGCTTGCAGTTCGAACCTGAAACATCGCAGGCCCTCGGCTTTGGTTTCCGTTGTGGCTTCTTAGGTCTCTTGCACATGGATGTTATTCAAGAACGGATAGAGCGTGAATTTAACATTGACCTCATCATGACTGCACCTTCGGTAGTTTACCACGTCAATATGACAGATGGTGAAATGATTGATGTAGCCAACCCGTCAGAATTCCCAGATCCTACAAAAATTGCAAGTATTGAGGAGCCTTATGTTAAGGCACAAATCATGGTGCCACAGGAATACGTCGGTGCGGTGATGGAATTGGCCCAACGCAAACGTGGTGACTTTGTGACCATGGATTATATCGATGATAATCGTGTCAATGTTATCTACCAAATTCCACTTGCGGAGATTGTCTTTGATTTCTTTGATAAACTCAAGTCATCTACTCGTGGATATGCTAGCTTTGACTATGAAATTTCTGAGTATCGTTCATCTAAGTTAGTGAAAATGGATATTCTCTTGAACGGCGACAAGGTAGATGCCCTCAGCTTTATTGTACACAAGGAATTTGCTTACGAACGTGGGAAAATCATCGTGGACAAACTCAAGAAAATCATCCCTCGTCAACAGTTTGAAGTGCCAATCCAAGCTGCTATCGGTCAAAAAATCGTTGCCCGTAGCGACATCAAGGCTCTTCGGAAGAACGTTTTGGCCAAGTGTTATGGTGGTGACGTTTCCCGTAAACGCAAACTCCTAGAAAAACAAAAAGCTGGTAAAAAACGGATGAAGGCCATCGGATCTGTCGAAGTTCCACAAGAAGCCTTCCTCAGCGTTCTCAGCATGGATGAAGACGATAAGAAATAATCTTGATATAAAGAAACACTCCTGCATTTTGTTGCAAGAGTGTTTTCTCTTATTTTCGTTTCATTTCACCTTGTGGGTAGTAAGTCCCTTCAGGCATATCATTGATGAAAACATGAATGGCTTCTTTTGGTGCGTTGGTATTACGAGATACAACCTCAGTTACTTCACGTGCAAGAGCAATCTTTTGTTCTTCTGTGCGTCCTTCAAACAAATCAATACGTACAAATGGCATAAAACATCTCCTTTTCTTTTTTCCTAGTATACCATATCTAGCCTAAGATTTTCTGACATTTTTTCAAAATGCTCCAGATAATGGGCTTTTAACGATTGTTCCCCTAGTAGTTCAAATACAAGAATGGCCTCCTCCATGCTAGCACGCCCTTTTTCAGAGCCTTGTTTGTATGCAAAATACCCTTGTGCATAGAGAAAAACAGTCTGTTCATAGAAGTTTAATTCATTTTCTAAGAGCTTGGTAATATCATCAATCAAAAACTGGCAATTTTCTGGCTTTCCCTCGTCAATACTTTGTATCAAACAATTGAGAGCCAGTTGCGTGACCAATCGCTTATTGGTTTTGTTTGTCGATACATAGACGTAGTTACCAATCATTTCCTTGGTCAAGAGAAAGAAGGTTTGGTATTTTATCGTCCTAACACAATTCGCTAGTAGGATAATTTCGTAATGCCCCCAAATTTCCACACCAAACAAGTAATCGGTCAGTTCAGCCAATTCGTCCTCCGTCGGTTGGACAGTCGTATCCATTGTAGCAATGATGGACTTGATCATAGTGGTTTCAAATGTTCCAATCTGGAAATCAGAAGGAGTAGTCAGAAGATTTTTCAGCGAGGAAACCTGTTGCGCGACATATTCTTCGCGAATATAGTGCATCAAATGAAAGAAGGATTGTTCTTGCCTATACTCGCTGTCATGCAGGGTCATAAATTCTTCCAGAGAAAGGTGCAATTTATCCAAAATATTGATTAGTCGCGCGCAAGAAATTTCCGACTCGCCTCGTTCAAATCGGGAAATTTGCGACTTGGACAGGTGTTGGTCAGCGACAGCATCAAGGCTAAATTGTTTTCCCTTGCGAATTTTCCGTAGTGTTTTTCCTAAATTTGATTTCATAATTTCCCACTTTCCCAACAAAATTTCACATACGTTTTATTTATTGTACAATAAATTATCCCAAAACGGTTGGAAAAAAAGGAGGAAAGATGAAAAAAACGGAAATCAACAACACAATCTGGTTCATTGGAAGTAAGAGTATTTCCAAAATCGGGGATATTATGTTTGACTTTGCCAATAATACATTCTTGGCTGGTATCAGTCCCCATTCCCTGTCACTGGTCGGTATTTATCAGTCGATGGAAAGTATCATCGGTATCTTGTTCAATCTATTCGGTGGCGTTATAGCGGATCGTTTTAAGCGGAAAAAAATTATTATTCTAACCAATTTTCTCAGTGGTCTGGCCTGTATTGCCTTGTCTTTTATTAGTCAAGAAAAATGGCTGATTTACGCCATCGTTCTGACCAATATGATTTTGGCCTTTTTGGGTTCATTTGCGTCGCCGACCTACAAAGCCTTTACCAAAGAAATTGTCAAGAAAGACTCAATTGCCAAGCTCAATTCATTTTTGGAAACCAGTAGTACCATTACCAAAGTGCTTGTTCCTCTGATAGCAATCTTCTTGTATCAACAACTTGGTGTGCGAGGAGTGCTCATCTTAGACGGTGTTTCCTTCTGGCTAGCAGCTCTTTTCATTTTTTATATTAAACCAGTCAATGAAGAAATTATTGCCAAAGATAGAGTGACGGTGTCGATTATTCTGAACGATTTGGTCATGGGATTTAAGTATATTCTGAGCCATCAAAAGATATTTTTGTTTATTGTCCTGTCTGCCTTGGTAAATTTTTTCCTTTCGGCCTATAATCTCTTGTTGCCCTACAGCAATCAGATGTTTCCCAACTTGCCCGATGATGGTCTCTACGGAACTTTCCTAACGGCAGAAGCAATCGGTGGCTTTCTCGGAGCGATTTTGAGCGGCATTCTCAATAAAGAATTGTCGAATATGAAATTGATGGTTTTCATTGGTTTGTCAGGACTTTGCCTCACAACGGCACCATTTTTATATTTCCTCTTCCACCATCCCATAGCCCTTACCTTGTCACCAGCCCTTTTTAGTCTCTTTCTGGCTATTTTCAATATCCAATTTTTCTCCATCGTCCAACGTGACGTGGACAATGATTTTCTCGGACGCGTGTTTGGGATTATCTTTACGGTGGCTATCTTATTTATGCCAATCGGAACAGGAGTATTTTCACTCCTTTTAAGCCCAACATTTACTTACAACCTTTTCTTTGTTGGACTGATAGTTGTCATTCTTGCGCTCGTATTCGCTAGGGTACTCAAAGATTAGCTGACCTACAAATTTACACACTCCAAACAAGCTCGTACGGGCTTGTTTTTCTCATTCCCATAATCAGTGTTTTATGGTAAAATGGAAAGAGCGAAATTTAGATCCTATAGTCCAAATTCAGGATGAATGCAGGTTCTTAGATTGGAAGTTGAAAAGTGGCTCAATTATACTATAAATATGGTACCATGAACTCTGGGAAAACAATTGAGATATTGAAAGTAGCCCACAATTATGAGGAGCAGGGCAAGCCTGTCGTCATCATGACTTCAGCACTTGATACCCGTGATGCTTTTGGTGTCGTGTCAAGTCGTATTGGCATGCGTCGTGATGCAGTCGCAATTGAAGATGACATGGACGTATTTCATTTTATTGAGAAAATGGAGCCACGCCCATACTGTGTTCTCATTGACGAGGCCCAATTTCTTCGCCGTCACCATGTTTATGAGTTGGCGAAAGTGGTTGATGAACTGAATGTTCCCGTAATGGCTTTTGGTTTGAAAAATGATTTCCAAAACCATTTGTTCGAAGGCTCACGTGAATTGTTGCTACTGGCAGACAAGATTGAAGAAATCAAAACCATCTGCCAATATTGCTCCAAAAAAGCGACAATGGTTTTGAGAACGCAGGATGGAAAACCTACTTATGAAGGAGAACAAATCCAAATTGGTGGCAATGAAACCTACATTCCTGTCTGTCGCAAACATTATTTTTCACCAGAAATAAAAGAATTACCCTAATTTTTGAAAATAAAATGAGAAGCGACTGTAAACTGAGCAACTATATAGAACTGAATTTGCCTATGACTCTGTACCAATTTTCATAACTTACATACTACGGCAAAGGAACTGAATTCGGGCTACGAACTGTGCCTGTTTTATGACCTACATATTACAGAAAGGAAATGAACACGCCCTACAAGCTGTGTCAAAAAGATAATTTCTCCAAGTGTTTGTAACACTTGGTCGAAATTCCTATTTTGACTGTGCTTGCTTAACGGGCTTTGTATCTTAATCTTATGAACATCTACGATCAATTACAGGCGGTGGAGGACCGCTATGAGGAACTTGGTGAACTGTTGTCTGACCCTGACGTAGTCAGCGATACCAAGCGATTTATGGAGTTATCTAAGGAAGAAGCTGCAACTCGTGATACGGTTACAGCCTACCGCGAATATAAGACTGTACTTCAAAATATTATCGATGCAGAAGAGATGATCAAGGAATCTTCTGGTGATGCTGACCTGGAGGAAATGGCTAAGGAAGAACTCAAACAAGCTAAGGCTGATAAAGAGGCTTACGAAGAAAAGCTCAAAATCCTTCTTTTACCAAAAGACCCTAACGATGACAAAAATATCATCTTGGAAATCCGTGGTGCCGCAGGTGGTGATGAAGCTGCCCTCTTTGCTGGTGACCTTTTGACCATGTATCAAAAATATGCAGAAGGTCAAGGCTGGCGTTTTGAAGTCATGGAGGCTTCTTATAATGGTGTCGGCGGTATCAAGGAAGTGGTTGCCATGGTCTCTGGTCAATCCGTTTATTCAAAACTCAAGTATGAATCAGGAGCTCACCGTGTCCAACGTGTCCCTGTGACAGAAAGCCAAGGTCGTGTCCACACCTCAACAGCAACCGTTCTCATCATGCCAGAAGTTGAAGAAGTGGAATATGACATTGATCCAAAAGATCTTCGTGTCGATATTTACCACGCATCTGGTGCTGGTGGACAGAACGTCAACAAGGTTGCAACTGCCGTGCGTATCGTTCACTTGCCAACCAACATCAAGGTAGAAATGCAGGAAGAACGGACCCAGCAGAAAAACCGTGATAAGGCCATGAAGATTATCCGTGCCCGTGTTGCGGATCACTTTGCACAGATTGCCCAAGATGAGCAGGATGCTGAGCGTAAATCAACTATCGGTACAGGTGACCGTTCAGAGCGTATCCGTACATACAACTTCCCACAAAACCGTGTGACAGACCACCGTATCGGCTTAACCTTGCAAAAGCTAGATACTATCTTGTCAGGTAAGATGGACGAAGTCGTAGATGCCCTTGTTCTCTACGATCAAACGCAAAAACTAGAAGAGCTTAACAAATAATGAATTACGCTCAATTATTTGCAGCATACGAAGAACAATTAGTCGCAATTGGTGAAGAGGCAGAATCCCTGTCCTTCACCTTTCGTGGCTTAAAGGGACTGAACTTTACGGAATTTCTCCTCCTGCTCCGTCAGGAAGTTACACCGACTGACAAAGAAGAGATTGATGCGATTTTTCAGCAACTTTCCCAGCACCGACCTGCCCAGTACATTATCGGCAAGGCTGATTTTCATGGCATGGAGTTTGCGGTTGATGAGCGAGTCTTGATTCCAAGACCTGAAACGGAAGAATTAGTTGATTTGATTTTGCAGGAAAATAGCAGAGCAGGTTTGCGTATCTTAGACATCGGTACAGGAAGCGGTGCCATAGCTATTTCCCTTGCAAAAGCTAGACCTGATTGGGAAGTGGTTGCGGTTGATATTTCAAAGGATGCCCTAGAAGTGGCTCAGGAAAATGCAAGAACCAACCAAGTCTCTGTTCACTTTCTAGAATCGGATGTCTTGCAAGCTGTGACAGGTCAATTTGACATCATTGTTTCCAATCCGCCTTACATCTCACCAGTTGACACAAATGAAGTTGGACTCAATGTATTGACTTCTGAGCCACATCTGGCCTTATTTGCGGAAGAAGATGGCATGGCTATTTATAGACAAATTGCGGAGCAAGCAGGTGCATTTTTGAATAAAAATGGAAAACTCTACTTTGAAATTGGATATAAACAAGGGCAAGACCTAACCGACTTACTTGCTCTGCATTTTCCAAAAAAGCGAATTCGAGTCCTCAAAGACCAATTTGGACAGGATAGAAAGGTCGTAGCGGATGACAATAGATAAACTCCGAAAAATTCTAACTAGTGGAGGGGCTGTAGTTCTTCCCACTGAGACAGTCTACGGACTGTTTGCCCAAGCCTTGAATGAAGAGGCGGTCAATCGTGTCTATCAGTTGAAACAGCGCCCTAGGGACAAGGCAATGAACTTAAATGTCTCAAATCTGAACGATATATATTTTTTCAGTCAAAATACTCCCTTTTTTCTGGAAAAACTGTATAATAGGTTTATGCCAGGACCACTAACGATTATCCTAAAAGCGAATGACAATGTTCCTTTTTGGGTTAATTCTGGACTGGATACTGTTGGATTTCGTGTACCTAATCACGTAAAAACCTTACAATTGATTTCTGAGACTGGTCCACTTATTGGACCGTCCGCCAATATTTCAGGAAATGAAAGTGGCAAGAAGTTTTCGGACATCCAGGCACAATTTTCAGTTGATTTGCCTGGCATTGAGGACGACCAAGCCTTGACAGGCATTGATTCAACGATTTTGGACCTTTCTGGACAGAAAGCGCGGATTTTGCGTCAAGGTGCAATAAGTCGTGAGCTCATTCAAAAAGAAATACCTGAAATTGAATTCGAGGATTGAAGAATGATTTGAGTAGATGAATGGGTCCATTCACATATTTAAACCATCATTTATATCTAAGAAATTCAATTATAAGTTTTTTGCTAACAATAGGGATACCAATCTGACAAGTCGCATAACCATTACATCAAGCACTAATAAAGGGTACCGCACATGATTTTTGACAAAGTTAACTACAAAGAATTTGATAAAGAAGTTTGGGAAGCTATCCAAGCTGAAGAAAAACGCCAACAAAATAATATCGAATTGATTGCGTCTGAAAACGTTGTATCTAAGGCTGTTATGGCTGCTCAAGGTTCTATTTTGACCAATAAGTATGCTGAAGGCTATCCAGGTCGTCGTTACTATGGCGGTACGGAATGCGTTGACGTAGTTGAAAGTTTAGCTATTGAACGTGCTAAAGAAATATTCGGTGCAAAATTTGCTAACGTTCAGCCACACTCAGGAAGCCAGGCCAATTGTGCTGCCTACATGGCTTTGATTGAGCCAGGAGACACTGTTATGGGAATGGACTTAGCTGCAGGTGGTCATTTGACTCACGGTGCATCCGTTAGCTTCTCAGGACAAACTTACAATTTCGTTGCTTATAACGTAGACGAAGAGACAGGTTTGCTGGATTACGATGCAATTTTAGAGCAAGCAAAAGAAGTACAACCAAAATTGATTGTAGCAGGTGCTTCAGCCTATGCCCGTATAATTGACTTTGCTAAATTCCGTGAGATTGCTGATGCAGTTGGTGCAAAATTGATGGTGGATATGGCACATATTGCAGGACTAGTAGCTGCTGGCCTCCATCCAAACCCGGTTCCGCATGCTCATATCACTACTACAACAACACATAAAACGCTTCGTGGGCCACGTGGTGGTTTGATTTTGACCAATGATGAAGAGCTCATTAAGAAAATCAACTCAGCCATCTTCCCAGGCATCCAAGGTGGTCCATTAGAACATGTCATCGCTGCCAAAGCTGTGTCTTTCAAAGAAGTTTTGGACCCAGCTTTCAAAGACTATGCTCAGAAAGTGATTGAGAACAGCAAGGCCATGGCCGAAGTCTTCCTTGCAAACCCTAACTTTAAAGTCATCACAGGAGGAACAGACAACCATCTCTTCCTTGTTGACGTGACCAAAGTCGTTGAAAACGGTAAGGTTGCTCAGCATCTCCTGGATGAAGTAAATATTACTCTCAATAAAAACTCAATTCCTTACGAAAAACTCTCACCATTCAAAACAAGCGGTATCCGTATTGGCTCTGCGGCCATTACTGCTCGCGGTTTTGGAGTAGAGGAAGCTCGTAAGGTTGCTCAATTAACAATTAAAGCACTTGAAAATGCTGAGAATGATGCAGTTCTTGAAGAAGTTCGTCAAGAAGTGCGTGCTTTGACAGATCAATTCCCACTTTACGAAGGTTTATAATGGATATATTTGTAAAAAAAGCCATCATACATCAATTTAGTCCTGATGATACAGAGCTGGTCCTTGCCGACCAGCTTTTGACTGTTAGCCCAAAAATAGAAGAATATTTGCGTAAAAAGATTGAACGTGTCTTTTCTGATGAAGCAAAAACAGGACAATTTAACCCCGACAATCCTTTTCTTGACTATTTAGATGGTGACCTACTGACCAACTCTGTCAAGATTGCTAATCTCTGGAAAGAAGAATTTTCCATTTCTGAGAATTTAAAAACCAATGATCTCATTTTCATCGAGTTTGAGCGAAATGGTGTTGAACATTTTGCTTTTTTGAGAATCTCATTGCGTGAAAATCTCGCCCACGTTGGTTTGGAAAGCGGAAGTCCTTTAAAAATTACTCAAAACAATTTGCCAGGGGCAGGCTCTGCACCTGATGAAGCCTTGATTGTCAATCTTCAATCTAACAAGTACCACTTGATTGAAAAGCGAATCAAGCATAATGGAGCCTTCCTCAATTATTTCTCAGATAATCTTCTGCAAGTTACACCAGCTATTTCTGCAAAGAAATCAATCAAAGCAGTAGAGCAAACTGCACAGAAGATTGCTGACAATTTCCATCAAGGCGATTTTCAATTTCAATCGAAAGTCAAGTCAGCTATTTTTAACAATTTGGAAGAAGATAATGAGCTTTCACCTGAAAAATTGGCTGATCAGTTATTCGATACCAACCTGACCGCACGTTTAAATTTCGTTGATCAACTGAAAGAGGTCATACCGGATAAGATTTCATTTGATGAGATTGATAGTAGTCGTCAACTCAAGAAATTTGAAAACCAAAAGCTTTCTTTATCAAATGGCATTGAATTGATTGTACCTAACGCAATCTATGAGGATGCTGAATCTGTTGAATTTATTCAAAATGATAACGGAACCTATTCGATTCTCATCAAAAATATTGAAGATATAAAGAGTAAGTAAATGAAAAAACTGAGACGCATTCTAGTGATTCTTTTATTGATTTTTCTTGGCTATAAAGGTTTCCAAACCTATCACGCTGTCAAGCAAGTAATGGCCTATCAATCAATGGTACAAGAAGTACTAGCTGAAAATGATACACCTGCCAATGAAGAATTGGTTTTAGCTATGATTTATACAGAGACAAAAGGATTAGAAGCTGATGTCATGCAATCTAGTGAGTCCGCAACAGGTTATACGAATACGATCACAGATAGTAAAGAAAGCATTCGTCAAGGTGTAATCTATCTCACTGAAAATTTGCGACTGGCAGAAGAAAAAGGGGTAGAAGTTTGGGCCGCTGTTCAAGCCTATAATTTTGGGCCAGCCTATATTGACTATATCGCAGAACATGGTGGAGAACATACGCTAGCCTTGGCAAAAGAATATTCGAAGACTGTTGTTGCTCCTAGTTTGGGTAATACAACAGGAGATACTTATACCTATTATCATCCTTTGGCATTACTTAGTGGTGGAAAATTATATGTAAATGGCGGCAATATTTATTATGCAAGACAGGTTCAGTTCAATATGCGACTCATGCAATTTTTTAATTTTTTCTGATGACATACAAAAACTCGTTGACGTTCAATGAGTTTTTTGTTTGTCCAAAAATAGTTATCGGTAACAAAATTTTTCATAAAGTAGCATAAATTGCCAGTAAAACCGTATACAGAGCGGTTTTTCATGATTTTTTAGCTGTTTGAAATTAACCTACAAATATGATACTATCATTTTGCAACCGTTTGCATTTGGCAAAATGAATTAATTTTGAAAGAAAGGAGAGTATTCATTCCTCTACAGTTGATTGCTAGGTTAGAGGTCATCAACTGTAGATATATATTTTCAAGAAAATGCAAACGTTTTCTTATTATTTTTTAGGAGGTTTATATGGCTTATCAAAGTCAAAGTAAGAGAAAACTATCCAAATTGGTAAAAAAAGGGGTTAGTATTACCCTGATTTTATCCATGTTTGCTGGAATTGAACAGGTATTCACAAACACTACAGTAAATGGTGAAACAATCGTTGCCAGCTCCAACCAGCAAGTTTCAATGAAAGATGGGACTATCTTGCATGCTTGGTGTTGGTCGTTTAATGCTATCAAAGAAAATATGGCAGCCATTAAAGAAGCAGGCTATACAAGTGTTCAAACATCCCCAATTAATGCTGTAGTTGTTGGGAATGGTGGAGATAAGAAATTTACAGAGCAATGGTATTATCATTATCAACCAACCGCCTATACGATTGGTAACTATCAGCTTGGGACTGAAGCTGAATTTATCGAGATGAATCGTGTCGCAGAGCAGTATGGTATAAAAATTATAGTTGATGCAGTACTGAATCATACTACTTCTGATTATAATGCGATCTCTTCAGAAGTTAAATCCATTACAAAATGGACTCATGGAAATACTTTAATTGAAAACTGGGGGAGTCGTTGGGATGTAACTCAAAACGCTCTGCTTCAGCTCTGGGAATGGAATACACAAAATCCAGAAGTACAACAGTATTTGTTGAAATTCTTAAAAAATGCAGTTGCTGATGGAGCGGATGGATTTCGTTATGATGCTGCAAAACATATCGAATTACCAGGAGAATATCCTAGCGAATTTGGTAGTAATTTCTGGAATGTTATATTAAATAATGGTTCTGAGTTCCAATATGGTGAAGTGTTACAAGACAATATTTCACGTGATGCGGACTATGCAAACATGATGAGTATTACTGCATCCCAATATGGTCATTCTATCCGTGAAATGCTCCGCAATAGAAATGCTAACGCTGGAAATCTTGGCAACTACCAAGCAGGAGTAGATCCATCTAAACTCGTACTTTGGGTCGAATCTCACGATACATATGCAAACGGAAAGACGGATAGTGAATCTGAATCAGCTTGGATGAGCGATGAAGATTTGAAACTTGGCTGGGCAATGATTACTGCACGCGCCAAAGGTACACCTCTCTTCTTCTCACGTCCAGTTGGTGGCGGTAATGGTGTCCGTTTCCCTGAAAAAACTAAAATCGGTGATGCGGGTAGCAATCTTTATAAAGACCCGACGATTGTAGCAGTAAACAAATTCCATAATGCTATGGTTGGTCAATCAGAATATATTCGTAACCCGAATGGTGATACAACCGTTGCCATGATTGAACGAGGCACTCAAGGCGCAGTAATTGCAAACCTTTCCGACAGTGAGAAAAGCTTAAATACTGAGACAAAATTGGCGAATGGAACCTATAAAGACCAAATTTCTGGTAAAACCTACACTGTTTCGAACGGACGGTTAAGCGGTTCCATTGCGAGAAGATCAGTATTGGTATTAACAAATGGTGAAAGTTTTGATAATCTAGCATCCTTATCAGTTCAAGGATATCAAGAAGGCAGCCATACTTTCTTGACAGATACATTAAGTCTTACATTACAAACTTCTAATACGAGTGAGGCTACTTATTCCGTTAATAATGGCGCTCCAATTAAATTTGAAAATGGAAAAGTCATTACAATCGGAAGTCAAGTGCAATTTGGTGAAACAGTAACGGTTACATTATCTGCTAAAAACACTAAAGGTCAGACAGTTCAATCCGTTTATCGCTTTACAAAAGAGGATCCGAATGCCAATACAACCATCTATTTTGACAATCCTGAAAATTGGAATCAAGTATATGCCTATATGTATAGCGGTACAGATACCGTTCTCCTGAACAAATGGCCTGGAACTGCTATGAGTAAAGATAGTGCAACGGGCTATTACACTATTACTGTTCCAAATTCATTTATCAGCAAAGGTGCTAAGGTATTGTTCACTAACAATCAAGGTGCTCAGTATCCTCAGAATGTGGGATTTGAAGTAAATTCAAATGGTCTATATTCTCGTGATGGCTTTGTAAAAGTTGTCGAGAAACAAATTACTGAACCTGCAGTACTTGGATTAAAAGATCAAACAACAACTGAGATTACTATTACAGATGCTATTGAGTTGATTTTACAAGCTAGTCATGTAACGGATGCGACCTATCAGATGAATGATGGTGATGCAGTTTCCTTTAATGATGGGGATAAATTGACACTAGGACAAGATCTGAAAAATGGTGAATCGTTGAGATTGACGCTATCAGCAAAAGATTCAGCTGGTGAATTAGTGACGAAAGTATATTCTATCACGAAGAAAGTAGAAGAACCAGCCACCCAAACAACTATTCGCTTTGAAAATCCAGATAAATGGACAGATGTCTTTGTTTATATGTATAATGCCAAAGGTGAAAAATTGTTAGGCGCATGGCCAGGAACTAAGATGGAAAAAGATGGTACAGGTCTTTTCGCCGTCACTCTTCCAACATCATACGAGACTGATGGCGTAAAAGTACTCTTTTCTAACAACAAAGGAGCGCAGTATCCACAATCCATTGGTTTTGAATTTAAATCAGGCGGAACATATTCTAAAGATGGTTTAGTTGCCGAACAACCTTCTAGCGAGTTCAAAGAAGAAAGTGAAGAGCTTCCAATCCCATTTGAAACACAGTATGTAGACAATCCTGAACTTGAAAAAGGACAGAAAGTAACTCGCCTTGAAGGTCAAGACGGAGTGAAGACAATAACTTACCGTTCAGAGTACATTGGTGGTCAACTTGTTGCTAAGACAAAGATCAGTGAAACTGTTAGCAAAGAGCCAGTAACACAAGTGGTTGAAGTCGGTACAAAAGTCCCAGACATTGAGCAACAAATTGCCAACCGTGTTTACTTCAACAACTCACAAGGTTGGTCTAAGGTCTACGCCTATGTTTATGATAATAAAGGTGTACCACTCGTTGGAAATTGGCCAGGTAAAGAAATGAGTCAAGATGAGTACGGATATTATATTGAGCTTGGTGAAGAATTTGCAGGTGGTAAAGTAATTTTCAATAATCCTGATACGAAAGTTCAATTCCCAGCACAAAATAAACCTGGCTATGATTTGGAACTTGGACAAGTCTATGAAATAGACGGTAGCCATAGAGCCGTTTTACCAGAACCAGTTGCCGAAGGCTTTACTCGTATTACCTTCGAAAATCCTGGTGGATGGAGTGCTGCAAATGTCTATGCCTATTATGGTAATCCAATTCAAATGCCTTTGGGAGCTTGGCCTGGTCAAGCTATGCTGAAAGATAGCAAAGGACATTTCTATATCGATTTACCAGAAGAATATGCAAATTCTAATGTAAAAATATTATTTAATAAACCAAATTCTACTATTCAATTCCCAGTCTCAGTTGGTTTTGATTTTAAAGTAGATGGCCATTATACCAAAGATGGTCTAAAATAAGTGTGTTTCCTTCCTAAAAAATAAGGTCCCCTGTCGATAGGGGATCTTATTTTGTGCTCTGTGTTTTTCCATTCTATTCAAAAAAGTAGTATAATATAGAAATAGGAGAAAGAATGATGAAACGAAATGTATTGATTACAGGTGCAAGTAGCGGAATCGGTAAAGCAATTGCTTACACCTTTGCAGAAAATGGTGATAATCTCGTTATTACGGGTCGTAGATTTGACAAACTAGAAGAAATTAAAAAAGATATTGAAAAGCAATACCAAGTTCACGTATCCATTTATTCATTTGATATTACGAATATGGAGCAAACAATCATAAATTGTCAAAAAATCATAGAAGAAGTTGGACAAATTCATATTTTGGTAAACAATGCTGGCCTGGCTTTGGGGTTAGACAAATTTCAAGATTATGATTTGACAGATATGATGACGATGATTGATACCAACATTAAAGGCCTTTTAACCGTCACTCGACAATTATTGCCACAAATGGTTAGCTGCAATGAAGGTCATATTATCAATATTGGATCAACGGCCGGTATTTACGCCTATGCAGGAGCTGCTGTTTACGCCGCAACCAAATCAGCTGTCAAGGTGCTTTCAGACGGTATTCGTATTGATACGATTGATAAAAATATCAAGGTAACTACCTTACAACCAGGTATCGTTGAGACTGATTTTAGCCAAGTCCGTTTTCATGGAGATAAGGAGAGAGCAGCGACAGTTTATCAAGGGATTGATGCTTTGCAAGCTAGCGATATTGCACAATGTACTCTTTTCGTTGCAAATCAACCTGCACATGTTCAGATTTCTGATATGACTATTATGGCAACCAAACAGGCAACTGGTTTTACAATTCATAGAGAATAGGAGAAATACATGGCAAAGAGAATTTTATGTATTATTCTGGGTGTGATTACAGTTTTTGTACTTCCAGCTTGCAATGCCAATAAGACGTCTACGACATCGTCAAATACTGCTTCATCAACAAGTCAATCCTCAAGTACGAGTACCTCATCTACCAGTCAGAAAGACATTCTTCCAATTTCTATAGATATAGATGCTTTGATGCAGGGAAATTACGACAGTATTCTTGGTACTTGGCAGAATGCCCAAGGAGATTCCTTGATATTTAATAGCAAGGGCTTGGTTACAGAGGATCGTGCTTTGCTTGGACGCGGAAAAATTATGGACGGGGTATTTGAAACAGGCTATGTAGATACAAAAATTGGAGATGTAACATTACTGATGGTTCCGGGAGGAACTCAATTGAGTGCGACCTACCTAACAACTGGTACAGATACATCTGACTCCACACGTGATAGAATGATAGTGATTAGCCCGGCGTCAGCAGATTCAATGGAAGTCTATTATCGTCTATCTCAAACAGCTGATAGTGGTATTGATCCGCTAAAGAATACTGAAACTAGTGTTCAGTTGGAAAGTGGTCCTAAAACAATTGAATACGCAAATTCTGTTTTAGGTGAGAATAATTGGCAGGTAATTGAAGGAAATTATACCCGCACAGAATCTATCCCATACAATGTTATAGAGGGGAATGACGAAAGTCGGTATACCGTCTATCAGAATGGGGTTATTATCAATTCTAATTATCAAATTGTCTACCAACCATAAGAAATTTTTGGAGGTTAATGCATGACTTTTACTTCTTTTGAACCAACCCGCAATGTTCAAGATTTTCATTTAGCTGCATTTGCCTATTACGATGGGCTTGATGTGATTGATCAACTAAAACCAGGAACACCAGTAGAATTAGTAGGGGAACCTTCTAACCCACACGATTCTGAAGCGGTTGCAATCTTTTATCAGGGTACCAAATTAGGCTATATTCCATCTGATAAAAATTCTTTGATCAGCCGATTGATTTACTTTGGACATGGAGACATTCTGGAGGCTCGTATTCAAATGTCTAACACAGAGAACCATCCAGATCGCCAATTTCGCGTAGTTGTGAAATTAAAAGACAATCGTCGGAAATAAGAGGTGTCCATCGATACCTTATCTCAAACGGAGCTGCGCTTTTTGTTTTTGATTTTCAATGATACTTATAAAGGCTGCAAACTCGTCGTCTAGACGTTGTTGGTAAGCCTTATTTTTTATTGTTAGCTGGTCTAGAAAAACTGGATATGAGCCTTTCTTGTACAATTCACCTTGGAAGAAGTAGCGGTCTGACAGTTTATCAACAGAAACAAGTGAGGAACGCCAGCGACTTTTTCGAGAGTGGGAGGGTTTCCATGATATTTTTAGTTGTTTTTCGTAAAAATACCATCCCATGATATAAATCTTAGTCACTTGTTTTCGTTTTATGTCTTGATAGAGGCATGGAACAGCATAAACATTTCCATGTCTTGTTTTCAAAAAGGGATGAAAATCTTTTATTTTTTCATATTCTTTTCTAGGAATGACTTTTAATTGATTGTCTTTAATAGCAGATTTCTCATCAACAGTGTAGGAGTAGCGGTAGGGATCATAAACTGTTGCTTGTTCACGTGCTCGATATTGCTCTGCTATTGACTTAAAAATAGGTAATTGTCCATGGCTTTCCATCAAATGTGAAAGACTGACTCCTCGTTGATTAGTATTTTTCCTTACTTCAAGGACTTGGCAGGTAGACCATGCAGAAACAGGAATTGCTCCCAAACCGATTAACAGATGATTGTTTTGAAAATGACTAGCAAATCTAGCTTCCTGAGTCTTTCCGGTCTCACTTTCAAAGTCGACAAAAATAAGTTCTTTATCCTGTTTAAAAACAAGTATATAATTGTCTGTGGTGTGCTCAAGTCTCTTCACAGGAACCGAATAAAAATGATGAAAATTTGGTAATCCTAATAGTTTTCCAAGCGTTAATGTTTTCATACAATAAGTATAACAAAAATGAATTTTCAAATCTACCAAAAAGTTTAATGCGTTAAACATAAGTATGGTGTTCAAGATTCTACTATTATTTTGGGATGATAGTTTCCTTTGCTTGGGAAGTGTGAGGCTGGTTTCAATTGTTGTTTAGTCGAACGAAGACCTTTCAGACTAGGACTTTAGTGCAGGTAGCTAGAGTAGCCTTGAGACTTTTCTAGATTGGAAATATGACTTGCGAAACAAGTCACTGTCGTAGAATATTAATTCAGATGACTGTGTTTTTCCATTATAAAACCCTTACTAGGTCGAGGATCCTAATAAGGGTGTAAGGGGTATTTGATTAAGCTATTTTTTCTTTTGTTTCGTTAGGTTCAATCCAAAAGGAACCAAATTTTCTTCTTTGCGAAGAATTCGTTTGATATTTTCATTATGACGGATAATTACAAAGAGTCCGAGAAAGACAATAATCAATGTAAATAACCAATCATATTCATTAAATAGGAAGCCAAACGCTGGAAACACTAAGACTCCCAAAATGGCTAAGCCGGCTGAAAAGACACTGGAGAAAGAGACCATAGACGTCAAATAAAGGGATACTGCGAAAATGATTACTAGATAGAGGCAAAACGCTGGTGCAACTCCCAAAAGCATTCCTGCAGACGTAGCAACAGCCTTCCCACCCTTAAATTGAGCAAAAATTGGGAAGGTATGTCCTAGAACAGCTAGAAGACCGAAAACGATTGGTGAAATGTCTTGCACATGGAAGAGAATAGGTAAAAGGGCTACTAAGGTTCCTTTTAAGAAATCAACAATAAATACAACTGTCCCTGCTTTTGGTCCCAGAATCCGAAATGTATTAGTTGTTCCCGTATTGCCAGATCCATGGTCACGAATATTGATATTAAAAAACGCTTGACCAATCCAAAGACCAGATGGTATTGAGCCTAATAAGTAGGCAGTAATGAATAGTAATACAATCTTTAACATAGTTTCATTATAGCATATTTTTTATCAAGAATTTTGAATTGGATAATAATTATCTTGTTGCACCGGAAAAGAACAGAAATATTTTGCAAAAATACAAAAAAACTTGTAATATAGAAAAGATGATAAGTATGGAGGTCAAATTTGGCTAAGAAAGAGATTGATATTAATAATTATAACGATGACGCCATTCAGGTCTTGGAAGGATTAGATGCTGTTCGTAAACGTCCCGGGATGTATATCGGATCAACAGATGGCAACGGTCTACACCATATGGTCTGGGAGATTGTCGATAATGCGGTAGATGAAGCATTGTCTGGATTCGGGAATAGAATTGAAGTAACGATTCATAAAGATGGGAGTTTATCCGTAACAGACTGTGGTCGCGGTATGCCAGTTGGTATACATGCTACAGGCAAGCCAACTGTTGAAGTCATCTTCACTGTTCTCCATGCAGGTGGTAAGTTTGGCCAGGGTGGGTATAAAACGTCAGGTGGTCTGCATGGGGTTGGTTCTTCGGTGGTTAATGCCCTATCTAGTTGGTTAGAAGTGGAAATTACCCGTGATGGTGCAGTTTATAAACAACGCTTTGAGCAGGGAGGTAAGCCTGTTACTACCTTGAAAAAAATTGGTAGTGCACCAAAATCAAAAACAGGTACCAAAGTTACCTTTATGCCTGACGATACTATTTTCTCTACTATTGATTTTAAATTTAATACCATTGCAGAGCGCTTGAAGGAATCTGCCTTCTTGCTCAAGCAAGTGACGATGACCTTGACAGATGAGCGAACTGGTGAAAAAGAAGAGTATCACTACGAAAATGGGGTTCAGGATTTTGTATCTTATTTAAATGAAGACAAGGAAACTCTGACACCAGTCCTCTATTTTGAAGGTGAAGAATCTGGTTTTCAAGTACAAGTTGCCATGCAGTACAATGATGGCTATTCAGATAACATACTCTCATTTGTAAACAATGTTCGTACCAAGGATGGTGGTACTCATGAGACAGGATTGAAACTTGCTATTACCAAGGCATTGAATGACTATGCGCGCAAGACAGGTTTGTTAAAAGAAAAAGATAAAAACCTGGAAGGCTCTGACTACCGTGAAGGCTTGTCAGCTGTCTTATCAGTTCTCGTTCCGGAAGAACATCTTCAATTTGAAGGTCAAACTAAAGATAAACTTGGAAGCCCGCTTGCCCGTCCGATTGTAGATGGAATCGTTTCAGAGAAATTAACGTTCTTTCTTTTGGAAAATGGGGAATTAGCTTCAAATCTAGTTCGTAAAGCCATTAAGGCGCGTGACGCCCGCGAGGCTGCGCGTAAGGCACGTGACGAATCCCGAAACGGTAAGAAAAACAAGAAGGATAAGGGTCTTCTGTCAGGTAAGCTAACTCCAGCCCAGTCTAAAAATCCAGCCAAAAACGAACTCTATCTGGTCGAGGGGGACTCAGCTGGTGGGTCTGCCAAGCAGGGGCGTGACCGCAAGTTCCAAGCCATTTTACCTTTGCGTGGTAAGGTTATCAACACAGCTAAGGCAAAAATGGCGGACATCCTCAAAAACGAAGAAATCAACACCATGATTTATACAATTGGTGCAGGTGTTGGATCAGACTTTACGCTGGAAGATGTCAACTATGACAAGATTATTATCATGACCGATGCGGATACTGATGGTGCCCATATTCAGACGCTATTGTTAACATTCTTTTATCGCTATATGAGACCCTTAGTAGAAGCAGGGCGAGTTTATATTGCACTGCCTCCTTTATATAAGATGTCTAAAGGAAAAGGAAAGACAGAAATGATTGCCTACGCTTGGTCTGATGGAGAGCTAGAAGATCTCCGCAAGGATTTTGGCAAGGGCTTTATCCTCCAACGCTACAAGGGTCTTGGTGAGATGAATGCCGATCAGCTCTGGGAAACAACTATGAACCCTGAAACCCGTACTCTTATCCGTGTTACCATTGAAGATTTGGCGCGTGCGGAACGCCGGGTATCCGTCCTAATGGGCGACAAGGTCGAGCCACGCCGTAAGTGGATTGAAGACAATGTTAAGTTTACCTTGGAGGAAGCGACAGCTTTTACTAAATAATCTCAGGGAAGTTGAGGTGCCATATGGTTTTAGAAAATATATTGGGGATTGAAAATTCGGCTGAATTAGCCCGTCTTGAAGAACAAATCAGCAAGAAAAAAGCGGCTCAACTGTTCGAAACTGGCCAATTGTTCCAGATAGAAGTTGGAACCTTTGCAGGTTTGGCAAACATTCATCAGGCTTTATTTGAGGATATTTACGACTTTGCAGGTAAGATACGTGATGTTAACATTGCCAAGGATAATTTTCAATTTGCTCCACGAATCTTTCTGGAGCAGTCTTTGGCCTATGTTGACAAGCTACCTCATGAAACCTTTGACGAAATTGTTGAAAAATATGCGGATATGAATATTGCACATCCATTCCGAGAAGGAAATGGACGCAGTATGCGTATCTGGTTGGATTGTATGCTACGGGATAGTTTGGGCAAGGTGGTTGATTGGAATAGTATTGATAAAGATGAATATTTCAATGCGATGATTAGAAGTCATGTCTCAACAGGTGAACTCAAATACCTCTTGCTACATTCTTTGACTGACGATCTTGATCAAGCAACATATTTCAAAGGCATCGACCATTCTTATTACTATGAGGGTTATAACCTTTATCGTACTGAGGACTTATAATCAGTCTAGTTGTTATTGAAGTCTAAATAGATAAAATAAAATGATATTTATTATTTAAAAGTTAAAGGAACCAATATGAAGACGAGATTAACCAAAAAACAAGCAATCGAGGAAATTCAAAAGAGATATCAGAAAGCTGAGTCACTGTTGAAAGATGATTCCAAAATGGAACCCTTCTTGGAAAAAATAGAAAAGAAAATTAAATGGATTCCCTTTTTAGCTCAGGAATTTAAAAATATCCCCATCATGATAAGTATGGTTAGAAGCTATTTAAAACGAGATTATACCAAGATTCCTAAGAGAACCATTCTCGCAATTATTTCGGCATTAATCTACTTTCTCTCGCCGGTAGATGTAGTTCCAGACTGGATTCCATTTTTCGGGCAGATGGATGATGCGCTCGTCATTGCAACTTGCTGGAATTGGGTTAATAAAGACATTCAAGATTACCGGGTATGGAAGAAACTGCGCTCGGCAGAAAATATAAACAAACCCTAAACAAGGTGATGCTCACATTGAGCAACACTTTGTAAAAAGAAGATATAGATATTTTTATGCTGTTACAAGTATAATTAGCAGTAAACTTTTTAACAAAAAAATAAAATAATAAGAAAAAGGATATTATGAGTAATATTCAAAACATGTCTCTTGAGGACATCATGGGAGAGCGTTTTGGTCGCTACTCCAAATACATTATTCAGGAGCGGGCTTTGCCGGACATTCGTGACGGTCTCAAGCCCGTGCAACGTCGGATTCTATATTCCATGAATAAGGACGGCAACACTTTTGACAAGGGTTACCGTAAATCCGCCAAGTCAGTCGGAAATATCATGGGGAATTTCCACCCGCACGGTGATTATTCTATTTATGATGCCATGGTCCGCATGAGTCAGGATTGGAAGAACCGCGAGATTTTGGTGGAGATGCATGGAAACAACGGTTCCATGGATGGTGACCCGCCTGCGGCGATGCGTTACACGGAGGCTCGTCTGTCGGAAATGGCAGGATATTTGCTGGCCGACATCGAGAAAAAGACGGTACCATTTGCCTGGAACTTTGACGATACGGAAAAAGAACCCACTGTGCTACCAGCTGCCTTCCCTAATCTCTTGGTTAATGGAGCGACAGGAATTTCAGCTGGGTACGCGACTGACATCCCGCCGCATAATTTGGCGGAGGTCATCGATGCTGTTGTTTACATGATTGATCATCCTACTGCTAAGTTAGAAAAGTTGATGGAGTTCTTGCCTGGGCCTGACTTTCCAACAGGTGCCATTATCCAAGGGGCTGACGAAATCAAGAAAGCCTATGAAACTGGAAAGGGCCGTGTCGTAGTCCGTAGCCGTTGTGAAATTGAACAACTCAAGGCTGGCAAGAAACAGATTGTCATTACTGAGATTCCTTACGAGGTCAACAAGGCTGTTCTGGTCAAGAAGATTGATGATGTCCGTGTCAACAACAAGGTGCCTGGTATTGCTGAGGTGCGTGATGAGTCAGACCGGACAGGTCTGCGGATCGCCATTGAGCTGAAAAAAGACAGCGATGAGCAAACCATTCTCAACTACCTCTACAAGTACACCGACCTGCAAATCAATTACAACTTCAACATGGTGGCCATTGATAACTTTACACCGCGTCAGGTCGGCTTACAGAAGATTCTGTCCAGCTACATCGCCCACCGCCGTGAGATTATCATTGCCCGGTCTAAGTTTGACAAGGAAAAAGCAGAGAAACGCCTCCATATCGTAAAAGGCTTAATCCGTGTCATTTCCATCTTGGACGAGGTTATTGCCCTTATCCGTGCTTCTGAAAACAAGGCGGATGCTAAGGAAAACTTGAAAATCAGCTATGATTTTAGTGAGGAACAGGCAGAAGCAATCGTGACCTTGCAACTTTACCGTTTGACAAACACCGATATTGTGACCTTGGAAAACGAAGAAGCAGCCCTACGCGAGCAGATTCAGACCTTGGCAGCCATTATCGGCGATGAGCGGACCATGTTTAATCTTATGAAGAAGGAACTGCGTGAGGTCAAAAAACAGTTTGGCAATCCTCGTTTGAGTGAATTGCAAGTTCATGCAGAAACGATTGAGATTGATTCTGCCAACCTGATTGTCGAGGAAGAAACCTTTGTCAGCGTGACCAAGGCAGGCTATATCAAACGGACCAGTCCGCGTTCTTTCAATGCCTCAACGCTGGAAGAAATGGGCAAACGGGACGATGACCAGTTGATTTTCTTGCAGAATGCCAAGACAACACAGCACCTCTTGCTCTTTACCAATCTTGGAAATGTCATCTACCGGCCTGTCCATGAACTGACAGATATTCGTTGGAAGGACATTGGTGAACACTTGAGCCAGACCTTGATGAACTTTGATACCAATGAAGAGGTTATCTTTGCTGAATTGGTTGAGAATTTTGATGAGGGAACATATTTCGCGGTGACTAAATTTGGCCAAATTAAACGTGTAGAGCGGAAGGAGTTTGCTCCATGGCGGACTTACAAGTCTAAGTCAACCAAGTATGCCAAACTCAAAGATGCCGAAGATGTGGTAATTACTGTATCGCCTGTAGTTTTGGACGACATCATGCTCATCACTGAGAAGGGCTACGCTCTGCGATTTAATATCGAAGAAGTGCCAGTCATCGGTGCCAAGGCAGCTGGTGTCAAGGCGGTCAACCTCAAGGATGAGGATGTGGTAGTTGCGGCTTTCATCAGTAATACCAGCTCCGTCTATCTTCTGACCCAGCGTGGTAGCTTGAAGCGGATGGCGACGGAGGAAATCCCTGTGACCAGTCGTGCCAAGCGTGGTTTGCAGGTGCTTCGCGAACTCAAGGCTAAACCACACCGTGTCTTTGCGGCTGGTCCTGTTTATACGGAAAGTAGTGGCGCTGCCCTCGATTTGTTCACTTCAGAAGTGGAGACGACAGACCAGCAGATACTCGTCATTACCTCTACAACGGGGCAAGTCACCGAGAAAAATCTTGCGGACTTGTCCTTGTCTGAGCGGACCAGCAATGGTTCCTTCGTTAACGATACTATTTCTGAGCAGGAAGTTTTCGCAGCGACGATTAAAGAATAGCCGTGTCAATCATGTAAAAAAGTAAGAACCTGTATTCAAAAGCAAGGTGTACTGAGCTGTGAATATAGGTTCTAAGAATAAGAGAGGAAAAGAAGATGAGTGTAGAACGTTTTATTGATTATTTTATTCCAGAACATTATGATCTCTTTTTAGATATTTGTCGGAGCGACAAGACTTTCACTGGTAAGGTCAACATTCAGGGGGAGGCTCGTCAGCAACGCCTGTCCTTCCATCAGAAGAATTTAACCATTTCTTCTGTGCGCGTTGGAGAGCAGGCTGTAGCCTTCGAATTGGATGCGGAAAAAGAGGCTGTTTATTTTGATAGTCCAGTCGTGGGGCAGGTTCTTGTTCAGATGGAGTTTTCTGGAACCATTACCGACAACATGACAGGGATTTACCCGTCTTATTACAAGATAGATGGTCAGACCAAAGAAATTATTTCAACCCAGTTTGAGAGTCATTTTGCGCGTGAAGCATTCCCGTGTATTGATGAGCCTGAGGCTAAGGCGACCTTTGATTTTTCGGTAACATTTGACCAAGAAGAGGGCGAAATTGCCTTGTCCAATATGCCTGAAAAGAATGTGGCAGAGCGCCAAGAAACAGGAGTTTGGACCTTTAAAACAACTCCTCGCATGTCCTCTTATTTGTTGGCCTTTGCATTGGGCGACCTGCATGGTAAGACAGTCAAAACTAGCAAGGGAACAGTGATTGGTTCCTATGCGACCAAGGCTCATCAGTTGAGCGAATTGGATTTTTCATTGGACATTGCCAAACGCGTTATTGAATTTTACGAAGATTATTTTGGTGTGGCTTATCCTATTCCTCAATGTTTGCACGTTGCCTTGCCTGACTTTTCAGCAGGTGCAATGGAAAACTGGGGCTTGATTACCTACCGTGAAGTTTACTTGTTGGTGGATGAAAATTCGACCGTCACTGCTCGTCAGCAGGTTGCGCTGGTCATTGCCCATGAAGTAGCCCATCAATGGTTTGGTAACTTAGTGACCATGAAGTGGTGGGATGACTTGTGGTTGAATGAATCTTTTGCCAATATGATGGAATACGTGGTGATTGATGCTATTGAACCGACTTGGAATATCTTTGAAGATTTCCAAACAACTGGTGTGCAGGCGGCTCTGAAACGCGACGCGACAGATGGTGTGCAGTCCGTCCATGTAGAGGTTCATCATCCAGACGAAGTCAATACGCTCTTTGATGCGGCAATTGTTTATGCCAAAGGAAGCCGTTTGATGCACATGTTGCGCCAGTGGCTCGGTGATGATGCCTTCCGCGCAGGTTTGAAAATATATTTTGAGCGCCACCAATATGGAAATACTCAGGGTAGTGACCTCTGGAATGCTCTTTCTGAAGCATCCGGTCGCGATGTGGCAGCCTTTATGGACTCGTGGTTGGAGCAACCAGGTTACCCTGTTGTGAAAGTGGCTGTCGAAGGGGATGAATTGGTGATTTCGCAGCAACAATTCTTCATCGGAGAGCACCAAGATAAGGGACGCTTGTGGCAAATTCCGCTCAATGCGACATGGGATGAAGTGCCAGATACCTTGGTTGAACCAGAAATTCGCATTGCTAACGCCGGTCAACTGATTAGCAAGCAGTCGCAACCCTTGCGCTTGAATACGGGCAATACAGCCCATTATCTGGTGGATTACCAAGGCGATTTGTTTGACAACTTATTGCATTCTTGGGAACAGCTGGATAAGATTTCTAAATTGCAGATTTTGCATGAGCGTCGTCTCTTGGCAGAGGCAGGTGTGATTTCCAATGCGGCCTTGGTGGACTTGATGGCACCGTTGACCAATGAAACAGACTATGCTGTTTTGGATGCCATCTTGTATTTGGTGGCAGGAATTCGTCGTTTTGTCGATGAGGGAACTGTGGCCGAGGACCAATTTAAGAAACTGGTGCAGAAGCTCTTCATAAAACAATATGACCGCCTTGGTTTTGAGAAGAAGGATGGCGAAACGGATGAGGATGAGCTGATTCGTGAGTACGCTCTTTCACAAATGATTGCCACCGACCATGCGGATGCTATTGAGCAAGCACAGGCTATTTACCAAGACTATAAAGACCGGATTGCAGAAATGCCAGCAGGCATTCGTCCTTATGTCTTAGCTAACCAAGTCAAACGGTTTGAGACGGATGGTTTAGTGGAAGAATTGCTCAACCTTTATGCTGATAGTACTGATCCTGTTTTGAAGCAGCATTTGCTAGCTGCCATTGTTGAAACCAAACAGGACGCTAGTCTGGACTTGATTTTGTCTGTCTTGAAGAATAAGGATGTCGTAAAACCGCAGGATTTGGCAGCTTGGTATGCTAACTTGTTGCGGAAAGAATTTGCACAGGAAAAAGTCTGGACTTGGGCACGCAACGAGTGGAACTGGATTAAGCAAGCGTTGGGTGGAGATATGAGTTTTGACCGCTTTGTGCTCATTCCGGCAGCAATCTTTAAAACAGACATCCGTCTAGCGGAGTACAAGACTTTCTTTGAGCTACAATTGGATGATATGGCGCTCAGTCGCAATATCCAGATGGGGATTCGTGACATCGAGGCCAGAGTACAACTGATTGCTAAGGATAAGGATGCTGTTATTGAGGCTATTCAAACTCAAACAGAGTCCATGTAGAAAAATGAAGAAGTGTCTCGTGACTGAGATACTTCTTTTTTCAAAAACAATCGTCATTTGCAGATTTTCGAAATCACTTGTCTCCATTGGCTAGTATTTTCTGTTATACTGGTGTTAGAAAGTACTGCCTAAGATGACATGTGTGATGGAAGAAGGCGGTTTAGGTGATGATATGAAAAAGTTGTTTACAGCTCTTGTGGCAGTGGTAGGGATTGGTTTCTTGTTGTTCTATGGTTTTAAGCTCTTTAATGGGACGGATTACCAAGAAGAGGACGGTACCAATACCAACGCGGCGAGCAAGGAGCAGGATGAATTTTTTGCGGAATTGGAAGAATATTATCCAGATTTATTTCAAGTTATTGCCAAAGACCGCGAGACCTACGTGGTTCCTGGTCTTGTTCAGACAGAAAGTGTGCAAGCCAAAGGTGAGGACAAGGGAGATGCTGACCAAACGGAAGATATGACACCGCAGGGGCTGAGCTTTGCAGAGAATTTTGTCATTATCTCGGCATATAGTGCCAGTTATTCTCACAATTCCGTCCTCTGGATCTTGGACCGTGAGTCAGGTGATTATCTCAAGACAATTGTTCTGCCAACGACTAGCCATGTTGGCGGAATTGCTTACGATACACAGCACGAGCGTTTGTGGATTACAACAACGGATAAAGACAGCAGTTCTCAGATTTCAGCTTTGGACTTAGAAACCTTGAAGAAAGAGGATTTTAGCAAATCTCAAAAAGAAGTGACGTTTGACCAACAATATGATCTGGACAATATTGAAAAATCATCCTACATGTCTTATTATGACAATCATCTGCTGGTTGGTTATTTTGATAAGGATGAGAAGGGTCATTTGGGAATTTTTGATTTGGATGATCAAGGTCTGCTCTTCCGGAAAAAAGAAGGCAACGATGATTATCAGCCCAAGCGCGTGATAGACACTTTGGAAAAAATTCAAGGTGTGGCTGTTGGGGACAAGGAGATTATTTTTTCGCAGTCCTATGGCAAGGATGATTCTAAACTTCTCTTCTTTGCTTTTGATAATCTGGATAATCTTGGTCATCTGGATCAAGAAAAGGATATTGAAAAAGAATTGACTACGCCACCTTATATGCAGCAAATTGTTGCGGAGGAGGATGGACTTTATCTCTTATTTGAATCCTCTGCCTTTAAATACCGGCTCAATCCGACGGTCACATCGGTAGACCGTGTACTAAAAATCACCGTTGATTGATAGAAAGAAGTGAAAGATTTAGTTATCAAGAAAGGATAGTGGATGAAAGCAATAAAAACATTTTTTAGGATAAAAATCTATCTCTGGGTCATGATTGGCCTGCTCTTAGTCTTGCTTGGCATGTGGGCAGTTGGCTATAGTAGAGGAGCTGGAAATCAATCTTCTGAGCGCACCATTAGCTCGACCATACAGTCTGTTGAGAAGGTCAATGAGCTTGTTTTTCTGACAACAGGGATTGAGACGGTCATTACAGAAAAGAACCGTACAGAAATTTTCGGCAAAGAAGTGCCTTTTACAGAAAAATCAGCGCTGATTATTCTGCGTTACAAGGTAAAATTTGGTATTACGGATCCCATTTCGATTGAACAAAAAGGTGACAATCGCTATCAAGTTCGCATTCCCAAGTTTCGTGTGGTCGGCTTTGCATTGAGCGAAAATCCCTATACTTTATATGATAAAAGTGGTGAAATATTGAGTTTGCTAACAGAAGAAGTAGACACTGGATCAGTTCTAACGGAACAATTCAAATCCAAGGAACAAGAAAAGGTCTTGCAGACCTATAATGAGGATATTCAGAGTTCAGCAATGAGTTACTACATCAATTTATTTAGGGCGATTTCGCCAGACATAAAGCTAGAATTTGTTTTTGCGGACTAATTTCTTAGATTGCCGAAATTTTCTGAATTTTTATTGAAATTCATCACCAAAAGTAGTAGAATAGTAAAAAATAAATTGGAGAAAACTTATGACAGTAACTATTGACTGGGAGAATTTAGGATTTTCCTATATGAAATTACCTTATCGTTTTATTGCTTATTACAAAGATGGTCATTGGAATAATGGTGAATTGACAGAGGATGCAGAATTACATATTTCCGAAAGTTCACCTGCTCTACACTATGGTCAACAAGCATTTGAAGGTCTTAAAGCCTATCGAACTAAGGAAGGGAAGTTGCAACTTTTCCGTCCAGATCAAAATGCTGAGCGTTTGCAACGAACCGCTGACCGACTTCTTATGCCTCAAGTTCCAACAGAATTATTTATTGAAGCTTGTAAGCAAGTGGTGAAAGCGAATGCTGATTATGTCCCACCATATGGAACTGGTGGAACGTTATATCTACGACCGCTTTTGATTGGTGTTGGTGACATTATTGGGGTTAAGCCAGCTGACGAATATATCTTTACTGTCTTTGCTATGCCGGTAGGAAACTACTTCAAAGGTGGTTTAGCACCAACTAATTTCCTTATTCAAGATGAATATGACCGTGCTGCCCCGAATGGTACAGGAGCGGCAAAAGTAGGCGGGAACTATGCGGCTTCATTACTGCCAGGGAAGTATGCAAAAAATCAAGGATTTTCAGATGTTATCTACCTGGACCCAGCTACTCACACGAAAATTGAAGAAGTTGGGTCAGCTAACTTCTTTGGTATCACAGCTGAAAATGAATTTGTTACGCCAGTTTCACCATCTATCCTACCTTCAATTACCAAGTATTCTCTTCTTTACTTAGCAGAAAAACGATTGGGATTAAAAGCAATTGAACGTGAAGTTTTTGTGGATGAACTAGATAATTTTGTAGAAGCAGGGGCTTGTGGAACAGCTGCAGTGATTTCACCAATCGGTGGTATTCAAATAGGTGATAAACTACATGTTTTCCATAGTGAAACAGAAGTAGGTCCTGTAACGCGCAAATTGTATGATGAATTAACAGGTATCCAATTTGGTGATATTGAAGCACCAGAAGGCTGGATTGTAGAGATTGAATAATTTGGGAAGGCTTGCACTTGCAAGCTTTTCTCATTTTTTGTAGAATAGAAACAGTGAGGTTTTAAAAATGAGTAAAAAAGATAAAAAAATTGAAATCCAGATTGAAGATGCAACTGTTGTTGTGAATAATGAAAAATATGATGGTTACCGTCTCGTCATTGGAAAAAAAGTTATTGGTGAGATCGCAGAATTAGCTGAAAATAATTTTACAATCGTAAAAAATGGAAATACCGAAGGCTTTTATAAAACATTGGAAAAAGCAGTCGGAAATATTATTGAAAATTATAATTTAAGCAACTAAAAGTATTGTAATTGGTACTATTTTATGGTAGAATAGTGTCTGTTAGTGCACGGAGAGATAGCGAAGAGGCTAAACGCGGCGGACTGTAAATCCGCTCCTTCGGGTTCGGGGGTTCGAATCCCTCTCTCTCCATATCTAAGATACTAAGGGCGTCAAACGCACAGTAAAAATAGGAAGTTGACAGCAAATCCTGATTTGCTAGGCAACTTATCTTTTTTACACAGCGTTTAGCCCGAGTTCATTTCAGAACGTTATCTTAGTGGTGTATTTTGGGGTATCGCCAAGCGGTAAGGCAAGGGACTTTGACTCCCTCATGCGTTGGTTCGAATCCAGCTACCCCAGTCAAGGTATTAGGCAAGTCCTAATTCGTCAAAGATGTCCAATTGTTGTCCTTGCGTGTGCCTTAATAAAATATATTTTATGTTGGGTGTAGAAACCCGATTGTCGGAGGTTTTTTTATAATGAACGAATTTGAAGATTTGTTGAACAGTGTAAGCGAAGTTACACCTGGTGATGTAGTAACTGCTGAAGTTTTGACAGTTGATGCTGGTCAAGCTAATGTAGCTATTGCTGGTACTGGTGTAGAAGGCGTATTGACTCTTCGTGAGTTGACTAACGACCGTGATGCTGATATCAACGACCTTGTTAAAGTTGGTGAAACACTTGAATTGCTTGTACTTCGCCAAGTTGTTGGTAAAGATACAGACACTGTTACATATCTTGTATCTAAAAAACGTTTGGAAGCTCGTAAAGCATGGGACAAGCTTGTTGGTCGTGAAGGTGAAGTTGTAACAGTCAAAGTTACTCGTGCAGTTAAAGGTGGATTGGCAGTTGAATTTGAAGGCTTGCGTGGTTTCATCCCTGCTTCAATGATTGATAGCCGTTTCACTCGTAACACTGATCGTTTTGTAGGTCAAGAATTTGACGCTAAAATCAAAGAAGTTGATCCAGCAGAGAATCGTTTCATCTTGTCACGTCGTGATGTAGTTGAAGAAGCAGCTGCTTCAGCACGTGCTGAAGTATTCGGTAAATTGGCTGTTGGTGATGTTGTAACTGGTAAAGTTGCTCGCATTACAAGCTTTGGTGCTTTCATCGACTTAGGTGGTGTTGATGGTTTGGTTCACTTGACTGAGTTGTCACATGAGCGTAACGTATCTCCTAAATCAGCTGTAACTGTTGGTGAAGAAGTAGAAGTTAAAGTTCTTGCTATCGACGAAGTTGAAGGCCGCGTATCATTGTCATTGAAAGCTACACAGCCTGGCCCATGGGATGGCGTTGAACAAAAATTGGCAGCTGGCGATGTAATCGAAGGTAAAGTAAAACGTTTGACTGATTTTGGAGCATTCGTTGAAGTATTACCTGGTATCGACGGTTTGGTTCACATCTCACAAATTTCACACAAACGTGTTGAAAATCCTAAAGATGCTTTGACAGTAGGTCAAGACGTAACTGTTAAAGTTCTTGAAGTGAACGCAGCAGATGAACGTGTGTCACTTTCTATCAAGGCTTTGGAAGAACGTCCAGCAGCAGCTGAAGGCGAAGAAAAAGCTGAAAAACGTGCTCCACGTCCACGTCGCCAAAAACGTGAAGAAAAACGTGATTACGAATTACCAGAAACTCAATCAGGTTTCTCAATGGCTGACCTTTTCGGTGACATTGAATTGTAATTCACTTAAAAACTTGCCTCGGCAAGTTTTTCCTTTCCACCCTTAGTGTAATGGATATCACGTAAGATTCCGGTTCTTGAGATGGGGGTTCGATTCCCTCAGGGTGGACTAAATATACTTAAAAACCCTTGATTTACAAGGGTTTTTAGCGTATCAACTGTCCAAAATTATTGGGGGAGTTTATTTTTTACTGGAGGTATCTATGTTACATTTTGAAAATGATTATAATAAAGGGGTTCACCCTGCACTTCTAGAAGCTATCATTGAAACAAACAATGAAGGGTTGTCTGGATATGGGACTGATCATTATACTGTACGTGCTGTAGAGAAAATACGTGAAGCTACAGATTGTCCGCATGCACAAGTTACTTTTCTTGTTGGGGGGACACAAACGAACCAATTGGTCATAAATTCAATGCTTGCATCATATGAAGGAGTAATCGCTGCAGACACAGGGCATGTGACAACTCATGAGGCAGGTGCTATTGAATTTTCTGGACATAAAGTTTTGGCCTTACCGCATTCACAAGGTAAGTTAGTAGCATCAGACGTTGAACAATACATAACTGACTTTTATGCTGATGCCAATCACGAACATATGGTATTTCCTGGTATGGTCTATATCTCACATCCTACAGAATATGGAACCTTGTATACAAAACAAGAATTGAGTGACCTTGCTAGCGTTTGTAGACACTTTCAAATTCCTTTGTATTTAGATGGAGCTCGTTTGGGATATGGTCTAGCTGCAAGGGATACAGATATCGATTTGAAAACAATCGCTGCCTTAACAGATGTCTTCTACATCGGTGGAACTAAATTGGGAGCCTTACTTGGTGAAGCAGTTGTCTTCACAAAAAACAATCAACCAAAACACTTTTCAACAATTGTAAAACAACATGGAGCCTTACTTGCAAAAGGTCGTGTAGTCGGTGTTCAATTCGATCGATTTTTTTCAGAAAATCTATATGTGGAGATTGGACGTCATGCGATTGAAATGGCAGAGCGTTTAAAAAGAATCTTGACTGAAAAAGGATATCAATTTTATCTGCAATCACCTACTAATCAACAGTTTATCATTGTTTCGAATACAGACCTAAAACATTTTGACGAATTAGGAATTGGTTATAGTTTTTGGGAAAAATATGATGAACGTAGTACGGTAATTCGCTTAGCAACAAGCTGGTCAACAACTGAAGAAGATATCACTGAATTAGAAAGATTGTTATAACATTACATTCATATAGACTATAAATTTATAATTAAAACGAATAAAAATACAAAAAACAGTTGACAAATGTATAAATATGATTTAGAATAGCATAAACATACAAAAACAACCGCTGGTATGTTTGATATTATGATTTTTTATACAGGAGTTTATTATGAAAATTAAGTCAATTTATAGGTTTGCGACTGTTTGTTTTGCCTCTGCTATCCTTGTAGCTTGTAACTCAAGCTCAACTTCAAATACTTTGCAAAAAATTGAAGACAAAGGAAAAATTGTTGTTGCTTTAAATCCAGAATTTCCTCCATTTGAATACAAAACAATTGTAGATGGAAAAGATACAATTGTCGGTGCGGATATTGAGCTAGCGAAAGCAATCGGGGAGGAGTTAGGAGTTGAAGTTGAATTCTCTAGCATGAGCTTTTCAAATGTATTAGCGAGTGTACAGAGCGGTAAGTCTGATATTGCCATTTCAGGAATTTCTGCAACCGAAGAGCGTGCAAAAATCTATGATTTTTCTGAGGCCTATTATCAATCGGTAAACAAAATGATCATAAAGAAATCTGATGCAACTCGCTTAACAAGCATCGAGGATTTCGTTGGTACATCAATTGGAACGCAAAAGGGTACCATTCAAGAAAGTGTCGGAAAAGAAGAATTTACTGAGGCCACAATGATTAGTTTAGAAAAAAATGGCGATTTGATTCAACAATTAAAGGCTGGTCAGCTTGATGGTGTCATCTTTGAAGAGCCAATTGCCAAAGCCTACGTGGGGGTCAATAGTGACTTGCAAATAGTTGATATGGATATTGAATCTTCTATTTCGGATTCTTACGCTGTTGCAATGCCAAAGGGTAGTACCGAATTAAAGGAAAAAATTGACAAAGTCATTACTGAGTTAGTTGACTCTGGTAAAATGGATCAATTTGTTGAGGAAGCCTACCAGCAATCCATCAGTAATAATTAATTGTTTTTGAGAATAAATATTCAATTCGATTGGTTGACAACTGAATAAAAATTCGATAGAATATTCACTATCGAATCAAAAAAATGATTTGGAAATGAATGAAAAGGAACTGTTTATTAATGAAATTGAAAAAAATGCTTACCCTAGCTGCAACATTTGTCGCTACCCTATCTCTAGCTGCTTGTTCAGCAAGCTCTAGTTCAGATTCCAGCCAATCCACATTAGAAAAGATTAAAGAAAAAGGTACGTTGGTTGTTGCTACTAGTCCAGACTATGCACCATTTGAGTTTCAAGCCCTTGTTGATGGCAAGAATGAAGTCGTTGGTGCGGATATTATGCTTGCACAAAAGATTGCTGATGAATTGGGAGTAAAACTTGAAGTTTCAGCAATGAGTTTCGATAATGTCTTATCTAGTGTACAAAATGGGAAAGCCGATATTGCTATTGCTGGTCTATCTTACTCAGATGAACGTGCGAAAGTTTTTGACTTCTCAGAAAGCTATTACCAAATTGCTGATGTTTTGCTTGTCAAAAAAGATGATGCAAGTACCTTAACTTCAATTGATGCAATGTCAGGCAAAAACCTGGCTGTCCAAAAAGGTTCTACTCAGGAAACATATGCTAAATCAGAAATAAGTCAGGCTAAAATTGTTTCATTGACATTAATGGGAGAAGCAGTAAATGAACTTAAAGCTGGTAAAGTTGATGCTGTTTTGATGGATTCCCCTGTCGCAGCTGGTTATGTTTCACAAAACTCAGATTTAGCCATCGCTTCAATTGAATTCCCAACTATTGATGAAAATTCAAAAGTTATTGCTCTTCCAAAAGGAAGTGATGACTTAAAAACAAGCATTGACAAGGTTATTAACGAAGTCAAATCAAGTGGTGAATTTGATACCTTCTTAGAAAAAGCAGCCACTTATACAGCTGTTGAATAGAATACAAAAAAACTTGTAAGTCTCTACTTTTAGACTTACAAGTTTTTTTTACTTCATTCTCTCTAAATAGAAACTAGTTAAGCGTGGCATTGTTATCATAACACCATTCTCATTTGGATAAATACTAAATGATTCCATTGGGATGGTACTAGATGAAAAGACTAGCTTATATTCGGATTTTGCAGGCAGATCCAAATGTACGTCGAAGAGTTCTTGATCATTAAAATTATGGATCGTTAGAATTTCTTGGTCATCACTCATACGTGAAAATGCAAAGAGATTACTATCACCATCAATTTTTACCCAATTAAACCCTTTTTCGTAGGCTTGAAAATCATACTTCCAAAAGGCATCGTTTTCTTTATAGAAAGTAGATAAGGTTTTCATCATTTGATAGAAGGATTGGTGAATTGGAAATTGTAGTAAATTCCAATCCATTTCAGTATATTCATGCCATTCACGAATATGTCCCCATTCATTGCCCATAAAGAGTAATTTTTTACCAGGATGGGCAAAATAGAAGCTATAGTAGGCACGCGCCAAATTAAATTGATCTTCGTAATTTCCATCCATCTTCTCTATGATGGAATGTTTCCCATGCACAACTTCATCATGTGAAAGCGGAAGGAGGAAATGCTCGTTTTGGTTGTAATACATTCCGAAAGTTATTTCGTTTGAATGGTATTTGCGATAGACAGATGGGCGACCCATGTATTTTAGCGTATCGTTCATCCAGCCCAAATCCCATTTCATATCGAATCCGATACCGCCATCTTCTAAGGAATGGGTGACTTTTGGAAAGCTAGAAGAATCTTCGGCAATCATTAGAACACCTTTATAGTCCGTATGAACCATTGCATTGACACGCTTGATAAAATCGATGGCAGCATGGTTTATTTTGTCTTCAGTCGTTTCCCCTCGCCAATAAAGGAGATAGGATAGAGCGTCAACGCGTATGCCATCGAAATGGAAATATTCTAGCCAATATTTTAAATTTGAAAGTAAGAAAGACCGTGTCATTCCTTTACCAAGGTCAAAATTGGCAGTTCCCCACTGATGATTTTCTCGATCATGCTCATAAGGGTATTCATACAACCAACTACCATCAAACTGGTATAGACCATGTGCGTCTTTACAAAAATGTAATGGAACCCAGTCTAAGATAACGCCAATCCCAGCTTGATGAAGCTGATCAACTAAATATTTTAATTCGTCTGGCTTACCAAACCGACTAGTGGGACTATAATAACCTGTGACTTGATAGCCCCATGATGCATCTAATGGGTGCTCAGTAATTGGAAGCAACTCTACATGCGTATAGTTGTTTTCTTTGAGATGCTCGATCAAAAGTGGGGTGATATCCTTATAACTATTGAAGGCCTCTATCGGAGCCCCAGCCTCATTTCTATTGACAAATTTTTGCTTCCAAGATCCCAAATGCACTTCATAGATGGAGACAGGTTGTTCTTTGAAGTCATATTCCACTCTCGCATTCATCCAAGCTTGATCTTTGAATTTATAGCGTGAGTTGTAGGTGGTAGAAGCAGTCTCTGGGCGAACTTGACTGAAAAATGCGTATGGATCAGCCTTATACAATTCCCGACCGTCATGGGTAATAATCAAATATTTATAATTCTCAAGTGACTTTAATCCTTCAACATAGAGTTGAAAAACACCATCAATTTCCCACTGCATTTGATGACTTCTTTGCCACGCATTAAAATCACCAATCACAAATACTTCCCTAGCATTAGGAGCATAGACACGAAAATGGGTACCGAGTATCTTGTTTCTCTCTTTTACCATGTGTGCCCCCATCTTTTCGTAAAGGGTGGTATGTTCACCGGAATTCATATAATATAGGTCTAAATCAGTAAATTCTTTCATAGCAATCTCCATTGTGCAAAAGGAGTGGACGGGGGTCTCACTCCAAATCAATCTTTATTTGTATTCTAACCACTTATTTCACGATAGAGCCAGATGTATTTTTCAGCCGAAGCAGTCCAGCTAAAGTCTCGTTTCATCGCTTGGTCAACCATCCTAAACCAATCTTCTGGCCGGTCATAGTAAGTTTGAAGGGCTAAATCGTAGACCTGACGCATATTGTAGGCATCACGTCCTCCAAAACTAAAACCAGTACCTTCTTTTGTTTCCATATTATAAGGTGTGACGGTATCAACTAGCCCACCTGTTTCACGAACCAATGGGAGTGTTCCATAGTGCATAGAAATCAGTTGGCTAATACCGCATGGTTCAAACATAGACGGCATTAAGAAGAGGTCACTTGCTGCGTAAATTTGATGGGCGAGGGGCTCATTGTACCCACGATAGAAGGCGAATTTATCAGGATATGCCTGTTTGAAATGATTAAAGGCATTTTCAATATCAGTTTCACCATTTCCTAATATCACAAATTGAACATGAGCTTGTAGAAGATGACCGAGTACCTCTGTCAAAAGATAGAAGCCTTTCTGCCAGGTTAAACGTGATACAATTCCTACCAGAATGACATTCTCATCTTGTGGCAGTGCAAATTGGGCTTGTAATGCCAATTTGTTTGCTTTTTTCTCAGCTATATTTTCCAAGCTGTAATTCTTTACTAAATAGTGATCTGTTTGGCTATCCCAACTATCATAGTCTATACCATTGACAATACCGACAAGATCATGTTTACGCAGCTCTAAAACGTGTTGCATATTTTCGCCAAATTCTTCTGTCAGAATTTCTCGCGCGTAGGTTTCTGAAACAGTTGTTACCTTATCAGCATACAAAATTCCTAATTTCATGAAACTGATGCATTCATCATGAAAACGTGCAATACCATCCAAGTAGTAGCTGTAGTTCATGCCAAGTGCAGACCACAGTGCTTGCTTATGAAAAATACCTTGGAAGGCTAAATTATGAATGGTAAAGACATGTTTGATGCTACGGAATTCTTCACGGTAGCTGTAGAATGTACGGCATAGGAAAGGAAGTGCAGCAGTATGCCAATCGTGTGTGTGCATGACATCTGGGAAGTAGTTCAAGGCTTCTAAGAGGCGACAAGTGGCATGTTGGAAATAACCAAATCGCATAGCGTCATCATCATAGCCGTACAGTTTGTCACGCTCAAAGAAATCACGATGCTCTATGAAATAAAAGGTTACCCCGTCAATAACTTGACTGTATACATTAGCCATGGATTGAATGTCGCCTGCTCGCACATCAAAGCTTGATACATAGTCAAAGTCAGAATGATTGTGTATTGCAATCTTTTTATAGAGAGGAAGTACTACCCGTACATCCAGACCTTGCTTAACAAGTTCTTTAGGAAGTGAACCGATAACATCAGCTAAGCCACCAGTTTTGATAAATGGGAGACCTTCTGATGCAACAAAAAGAATAGATTTTTTAGTCATATCAACTCCTAAATAATTTGATGGGGTTTCAGATAAGAAGGAGATGACTCGCTTCCTTTAATATCAATCGGATGAATAATTTTTGTTGCTTTATCAATTATCGCATTTTCGATATTTGCGCCAGTTTTTATCGTTACTCCATTGAGAATAATGGAATTCTTGACCACAACACCCTCTTCAATGACAACATCACGGTCAATGACAGAATTTTCGACTTGGCCATTGATATTCGCTCCGTTTGCAACAATACAGCCTTTTACTTCAGCTAATGGACCATACAAGGTAGGAGAGGAGTCGCTGGTTTGTGTATGGATTGGCCAATCGTGTTTGAAGAGTAATTTACGTGTATCTCGTTGTAATAATTCCAACTGGGTTGTAAAATAGGCTTCCACGCTGTTGATACAAGCAACAAAATCTCGATGAGCATATCCCATGATTTTGTATTGGTCCACAACATCTCTTAGAATATCTTTAAGCCAGTATAAAGAAGAAACCTTATTCGCACGTTGAATCAATTCGATAAAGGTCGTACGTTTCATGAAGTAAGCTTCTAATGAAACGGGGCGATTCTTGTATTTGCCATGATTTTCTTCAAAAGCAACCACACGACGGTCTTCACCGAATTTCAAGGTTTGACAGCCGATGAAATTTTCCTTCGCATCTGAAACGTTTTTATAGAGTACAGTGATGTCAGCTTCGTTTGCGATATGTTCCTCCATTACTTTTGAAAAATCTTGACTATAGATAAAGTAGGAAGGAGCGATTAAGACATATTCCTTCGTCGAGCTTTCGATATAATGGATATTTTCAGAAAATGCGTTAACATCATGCTGGTATACTGAGTTTGGATCTATTACACTATTTAGCAAGCGTAATGAACCTCGTTTACTGTTGATGTTGTAATTCTTACCGGTACCAACGTGCTGAATGGTAGAACGCATTCTTGCAGGCATATAGACTTGAAATTCAGTAATGCCTGAGTTAGACATATTTGATAGCACAAAGTCAATTAGACGGTAGCGACCAAGGAAGCTAAATGCTTGAACACCACGGTGATTCATAACATCACCAAAATGTACATTATTTCCTTCAATATTTACAATTCCGAGTGTATTTCTTAGCATAGCAATCCTTTCTTATTTGCTCACATTCTTGTCAATCAAGAGAATTTTATCAAGAGTTCCTGAAAGTTTGACATTATCAGCAATTTTCACATCCTCAGCAACAATGACGTAGTCCAGCTCTACACCTTCACCAATCACTGATCCCGGTAACAGAACAGAGTTTTTAACAACTGCATCCTTATTTACCTGCACATCGTTTGAAATAACGGAATGTTCAACATAACCATCAATAACGGCACCTTTATCAATATAGGCAGATTTAACAGTTGCAGAAGCACTAATAACTTGGGCAGGCGAACCTTTGTCTTCAGAGTAAATTCTCCAAGTTCTATCGGACAAATCTAAATCACCAGAATGGTCAATTAAGTCCATATTTGACTCCCATAGGCTATTCACTGTACCAACATCTTTCCAATAACCTTGGAATGGGTGGGCAATAAGGGTACGGCCATCTGAAAGATATTTTGGAATAATATCGTGACCAAAGTCGTGTGTAGACGTTTCTGATTTATCATCTTCTTGTAGATATTTTTTAAGGGTTTTCCAGGTGAAAATGTAAATCCCCATCGAAGCCAGGTTGCTCTTTGGATTCTCTGGTTTCTCTTCAAATTCTTGGATGCGGTATTCTTCGTCAGTATTCATGATACCAAAACGTGAAGCCTCTTTGAAAGGAACTTCAATGACAGCAATCGTAGCATCTGCTTTTTTCTGAATGTGCGTGTCAAGGAGTTTATCGTAGTTCATCTTGTAGATGTGGTCACCTGATAAAACGAGAACATACTCAGGATCATGGAGATCAATAAAGTCAATGTTTTGAGTTATCGCATCAGCTGTTCCTTTGTAAAGACCGAAACCTTCAATTTTTTCGCTCGGTGGCAGTACAAAGATACCAGATCCTTGTACATCCAGTCCCCAACGCTGTGATTGGGCAACATACGAGTTCAAGAGAACAGGCTCATACTGGGTTAAAACACCAACAATATCAATACCTGAGTTGGCACAGTTACTAAGTGGAAAATCGATGATACGATATTTTCCCCCAAATGCGACTGCTGGTTTAGCGACTTTTTTAGTCAACCCTTCTAGACGGGTTCCCCGTCCACCAGCAAGGATCATAGCTAACATTTTATTTTGAGCCATCTAACCACTCCTTTATATTTGATACATGTATTATAGCACAGAATGGAAAAAAATGAAAGCGTTTCCTAGGCTAAAATTGAAAAATTTTCAATAATTTTACGAAACACTTTCACAAATATATTATATTAAATTCATAAGCATAAAAAATTTAAATTTTATCGAATTTTACTTCCTCAAGAAGAAACTCTATAAATTTTTCCCCCATATCAGAAAGAACTGCCTTTTCATGCTTGATATAGACCAATTCAATTTCATCATCATATTCTAGAGGGATTGAAACGATATTATCTCCGTTCAAATTGGAGTTAAGAATCCCTGTTGCTATAGTGTAGCCATCAAGTCCAATTAATAAATTAAAAAGAGTTGCACGGTCAGAGACAACGATTGACTTTTTATGGTGTTCTTGAGATAAAATTTCTTCTGAGAAGTAGAAGGAGTTGTGAATCCCTTGTTCATAGCTGAGATAAGGGAAATCAACTAAGTCAGACAGTTTGATTGATTTCTTAGAGGCAAGGGGATTGGTTTTACTAACAAAAATATGAGGACTTGCTGTAAAAAGATACGTATGAGACAAGCGATAATCATCTAGTAATTTGAGAAGAACCTCACGGTTATAGCTATTCAAAAAAAGTACTCCTATCTCAGAACGGAAATTCTTCACGTCATCGATAATTTCCCAAGTCCGCGTTTCCCTTAAGAATAGCTCATAGTCTTCCATCTCTGTTTCTTTTAACAAGGAAACGAAAGCATTTACGACAAAAGCATAGTGCTGGGAAGAGACACTGAATAATTGTCGTTTGGCATTCGGATTTTTATAGCGGTCTTCCAATAATTCAGTTTGTTCAACAATCTGCCGTGCGTAAGAAAGAAATTCCATCCCGTCCTTTGTTAAGGTAATTCCTTTGGGGTTTCGATAGAATATTTTGATATTCATTTCTTTTTCAAGATCTCGCACAGCGTTTGAAAGACTTGGTTGTGTGATAAATAATTGTTTGGCAGCTTCATTCATACTGCCTGTTTCAGCGATTTTGATAATGTAAAATAATTGTTGAATTCTCATAAATCTATTTTAACATGAAAATTGACAAATGATATGAAAAAATGTATAATGCTGAGAATATAACCTTTAACTGAGTCCAGAGAGGCGAAGAAGGGAACGTGATAAAAAGGACAGATTCTGTCTTCTTTTCGTGTAACCTTGCTAGCCAGCAAGGTTTTTTCTCTGCACCGACTTTCTTGTATTCTGAGAATCATAGAATAGGGGAAAAATGATTTTTAAAGAACAAATGTTACTTGTTGAACAAGTACAACTTGCACCGCGAATTTTTTCAATGATTTTGCAAGGAAAGATGGTTTCCGAGATGAGGATTGGACAATTTATCCATATTCGGGTTCCAAATGATGCAATGCTCTTGCGCAGACCGATTTCCATTTCTGAAATTGATTATGGTAGGTCCCAATGTCGGATTATTTACCGTGTGGAGGGTCTTGGGACAGATGTTTTCTCAAACATGGTTGCAGGAGATTATTTGGATGTCATGGGGCCACTCGGAAATGGTTTTGAGATTGATTTTCTAAAAGACGGCGACCCGATACTTATTATTGGTGGTGGCATCGGTGTTCCTCCTCTGGTGGAGGTAGCAAAACAAGCTGCGAAGCGTGGTGCTAAGGTCACGTCAGTCATTGGCTTTGCCACTAAAGAAGCTTTGATTTTGGAGGAGGAGTTGGCGCAGTATGGCTCTGTTCATGTCACAACAGATGATGGTTCCTATGGAATTAAAGGGTCTGTGGCAACAGTAGTGGAGCAGCTGACAAATGACTTTTCTGCCATCTATTCCTGTGGAGCGCCTGGCATGATGAAGTATGTTGACCAACGGTTCCAAGATCATCCACACGCTTACCTCTCGCTTGAAGCCCGCATGGCTTGTGGGATGGGCGCCTGCTATGCCTGTGTTGTCAAACCCAAGGGAGGACAAGAGCACGAGAACAAGCGCGTCTGCAAAGAAGGTCCAGTGTTTGAGACTGGAAGTCTGGTTTTATAGGAGGACAACATGGAGAAACGTTTAGCGATTTCCTTACCAGGTTTAGAATTAAAAAATCCCATTATTCCTGCATCTGGTTGTTTTGGTTTTGGTCAAGAGTATGCAGATTATTATGACCTTAACCAGCTTGGATCCATTATGATTAAGGCGACCACTCGTCATCCTCGCTATGGCAATGCGACTCCCCGTGTTGCGGAAACTCCAGCAGGTATGCTCAATGCCATTGGTCTTCAAAATCCTGGTGTTGATGCCGTCTTGTCCGAAAAACTCCCCTGGTTGCAACAGCATTTTCCAGATTTGCCTATCATTGCCAATGTAGCTGGTTTTTCAAATGAAGAATATGCCTACGTTTCAGGAAAAATTTCAAAGGCTCCTAATGTGAAGGCGATTGAACTAAACATTTCTTGTCCCAATGTGGACCATGGCAACAATGGTCTTCTAATAGGACAGGTACCAGAATTAGCTTATGAAGCTGTAAAAGCAGCAGTTACAGCATCATCCGTGCCAGTCTATGTCAAACTCACACCCAGTGTAGCCGATATTACCCTCTTGGCTAAAGCGGCTGAGGATGCAGGTGCAAGTGGCTTAACGATGATTAATACCCTAGTTGGTATGCGATTTAATTTGAAAACTCGACAACCGATTCTGGCAAATGGTACGGGTGGTATGTCTGGGCCAGCTGTGTTTCCAGTTGCACTCAAGCTCATCCGTCAAGTCACTCAGATGACGAATCTTCCTATCATAGGAATGGGCGGTGTAGATTCGGCAGATAAAGCCCTTGAGATGATGATTGCAGGAGCTTCAGCCGTAGGGGTAGGAACAGCCAACTTTACAGACCCATTTGCTTGTCCAAAGATTATTCAAGACTTGCCAAAATGCATGGAAATTTATGGCGTTGAATGTTTGGAACAGTTACGGAAAGAGATTCGTACAAGCTTGAATCAAGATTGACAAGCTTCATATAAAAGAGTAATATTAAAGAAACTAACTCCTTTAACTATGTCCAGAGAGGCTGGGAAGGTGTCATGTAAATTGCTTGAAAATGTATTTTTCAGGCTGACTTCGTGTACAACCCTGTCTCAATTGGCAGGGTTTTTATGCATATTTGAAAGGATTTTATGAAAGAAACAAGACCTATTATTGCCCTTGACTTTGCAGGTAAAGAAGAAGTTCAGTCTTTTCTGGAACAGTTCCCACCAGATGAGAAACTCTATGTAAAGGTTGGAATGGAGTTGTATTATGCGGAGGGACCAGGTATTATCAATTATTTGAAAGGCTGCGGTCACAGTATTTTTCTAGATTTGAAACTGCATGATATTCCTAATACCGTCGAGTCTGCTATGAAAGTCTTGGCAAAACTCGGTGTGGATATGACCAACGTTCACGCTGCTGGTGGTGTTGAGATGATGCGGGCAGCACGAAGGGGATTGGGTAAGGATGCTGTTTTAATAGCGGTCACTCAGTTGACCTCTACCTCAGAGGAGCAGATGAGGACGGACCAGAATATACAGACTAGTTTGCAGGAAGCAGTTGTTCACTATGCTCAAAGAGCACAAGAAGCTAGTCTTGATGGGGTGGTTTGTTCAGCGCATGAGGTGGCTTTGATTAAAGATGCTACGAGTTCTGATTTTGTGTGCCTGACGCCAGGGATTCGTCCGACTGGCGGTGAAGTAGGCGATCAGAAACGAGTTATGACACCAGCAGATGCTGCTCGAATCGGTAGTGATTACATTGTGGTAGGTCGCCCGATTACAAAATCAGAACATCCTTACCAGACCTATTTGTCTATTAAAGAGGAGTGGAATCGTGGATAAGGTTAATCAGGTTATAATCGATAGACCTCTCGGGTATATTGATAAATTTGTCAACCAGTACCCCATCAATTACGGCTACGTTCCAAATCTATTGGCTGGAGATGGTGAAGAGCAAGATGTTTACATCATTTCCAAAGATGTTCGGCAGTCTTTGATAGCTTTCGAGGGGAAATTGGTCGCGATTATCCATCGCAGAGATGATGTTGAGGATAAATGGGTTCTGACAGGTCTTGATGAAAAACTTACCGTGACAGAAATAAAAGAGAAAACCAATTTCATTGAACAGTATTTTGATTCATGGATTGAAATGGTGGACTAGGAGAAATCTGTAAGAATTCAACAGGGGATAAATATAGTTTTTTGTAGGTTTCATAGATTGAACCAGTACTTTAGGAGTGACAGGCTATTCGGCGGGATGGTCATGTTGGAATGGTACGCATTTAGAAGGAGGTCTATTATGACACTAGCAACAGAAATCGCATCACACTTATTAGATATTAAGGCAGTTCATCTGCGCCCTGAAAAGCCGTTTACATGGGCATCAGGTATCAAATCCCCTATCTATACAGATAATCGTATTACACTATCTTATCCTGAAACTCGAAATTTGATTGAAGATGGCTTTGTCCAACGTATTGAAGAAGAATTTCCTGAGGTTGAGGTGATTGCCGGAACTGCCACAGCAGGTATTCCTCATGGTGCTATCATTGCAGATCGGATGAATTTGCCATTTGCTTATATCCGTAGCAAACCAAAAGACCATGGTGCAGGGAATCAATTAGAGGGTCGCATCGTCAAGGGACAAAAAATGGTTGTCGTTGAAGACCTGATTTCTACTGGAGGGTCTGTTCTAGATGCCGTAGCAGCAGCTGAGCGTGAAGGCGCTGACGTTATTGGTGTTGTGGCAATCTTTACCTATGAATTGCCAAAGGCAGATCGTAATTTTGATAATGCTGGCGTGAAATTGGTGACGCTTAGCAATTATTCAGAGTTAATCAAAGTCGCAAAAGTACAGGGATATATCAATGCAGATGGTTTGAATCTGCTTAAAAAGTTCCGTCAAAATCAAGAAACTTGGCAGGAAGACTAGATTTAAAACGAGCCCACGCACGATTTCTGGGAACTTATCCTGTAAAATGGTATAATAGTCTCTAACGTATTTTGAGAATACAATAATTGACCGTATGAGGAGAAGAACATGATTTCAGTTATCGTGCCTTGTTTTAATGAAGAAGAGGCAATTCCCTATTTTTACGATGCTATGGAAAAAGTTCGTAAGGAGATGGGGGAACAATTTGAGTATATTTTTGTCAATGATGGTTCAAAGGATGGGACATTAACGGTTTTACGCCAATTGTCTGGTCAAGACCGAGCTGTTCGCTATCTTTCCTTTTCAAGGAATTTCGGGAAAGAAGCTGCTCTCTATGCAGGTCTACAAGCTGCGCAAGGTGAGCTAGTGACTGTCATGGATGTTGATTTGCAAGATCCACCTGAGATGTTGATGGAAATGAAGGCTATGTTGGCTGCCAATCCAGATTTAGATTGCGTTGGAACCCGTCGTGTCAGTCGTGATGGTGAGCCACCGATTCGTAGCTTTTTTGCAAAATTATTCTACAAATTGATGAATAAAATCAGCCAGGTCGAGGTAGTAGACGGTGCCCGTGATTTCCGTCTCATGCGTCGTCACATGGTAGATGCCATTCTATCTGTGTCTGAATACAATCGCTTTTCGAAAGGAATTTTTGCTTGGGTAGGATTCGAAACAGAATACTTGCCCTATGAAAATGTTGAGAGGGTCGCTGGCGAAACTAGTTGGTCTTTCTGGAAATTGCTTTCTTATTCTATTGAAGGAATCATCAATTTTTCAGATACACCTTTGAATATTGCCTCCTATACAGGTTTCTTCACCTTCCTGTTGTCGCTAGTTCTAATGGTCTTTGTGGTTTTCAAAACCTTGGTGTTCGGAGATCCTACAATTGGCTGGCCGTCGACTATTTGTATCATCCTATTTTTGGGAGGTCTGCAGTTGATGACCATTGGTATTCTCGGTAAATATTTGGCAAAAGTTTTCTTGGAAACGAAGAAACGTCCGATTTATATTGTTAAAGAGAAAAGTTCAAACTAGGAGCAGTTTATGGAACATTCAGCTTGGCACGAATTGATAAAGGCACAGTTGCCAGAGCATTATTTTGGTAAAATTAATCAGTTTTTAGATCATGTTTATGCTGTTGGAACCGTTTATCCGCCTCGTGAGAAGGTATTTGCTGCCATTCAAACAACAACGGATTTGGAAGAGGTTAAAGTAGTTATTTTGGGACAGGATCCCTATCACGGACCTGGTCAGGCACAGGGCTTGTCATTTTCTGTTCCGAACTCGGTACCAGCTCCGCCATCTCTTCAAAACATCTTAAAAGAATTGACGGATGATATTGGCGTCAAACAAGATCATGATTTGACAGCATGGGCGGAACAAGGTGTGCTTTTGCTCAATGCTTGTTTAACTGTTCCAGCAGGTCAGGCAAATGGACATGCAGGGCAAATCTGGGAGCCTTTTACGGACGCTGTTATTAAGGTGGTCAATAGCTTAGACCAGCCTGTTGTCTATATTCTTTGGGGTGCTTATGCTCGCAAGAAAAAGGCGTTGATAACCAATCCAAAACATCTGGTTATCGAATCTGCTCATCCAAGCCCTCTTTCAGCCTATCGAGGTTTCTTCGGAAGCAAGCCCTTCTCACAAGCAAATGCCTACTTGACTTCACAAGGCAGAACAGGAATTGATTGGCTGCGATAGTAGATGGCAATGGCTTTGGTACTACAAAGGAGAATATGAATGTTATTAGTGAAAAATGGTCGTGTATTGGATCCGCAATCCGGTTTAGACAAGGTTTGCGACATCTTGATGGACGGAAGTAAGATTGTTAAGATTGCGGAGTCTATTTCAGAAGATGTTGAGCAAGAAGTGATTGATGCGACAGGATTAGTCGTTGCCCCTGGTTTGGTCGATGTTCATGTTCATTTTCGGGAGCCTGGTCAGACCCATAAAGAAGATATTCATACAGGAGCTCTTTCTGCAGCAGCGGGTGGTTTTACTTCTGTTGTCATGATGGCTAACACTAATCCGACGATTTCTACAGTAGACACTCTGAATGAAGTCCTAGAATCTGCTAAAAAAGAAGCCATCCATATTTATAGTGTGGCTACCATTACCAATCAATTTGATGGGCAAAATCTGACCGATTTTTCTGCCTTATTGGAAACTGGAGCGGTTGCTTTTTCGGACGACGGTATTCCTTTGACAAATGCTGGCGTGGTTAGAAAAGCTATGAAATTAGCCAAAGAGCAGGGCTGTCTCATCAGTCTGCATGAAGAAGACCCTGACCTGAATGGTGTCTTGGGACTCAACGAGCAAGTAGCTGAAAAACATTTTCATGTTTGTGGAGCAACAGGCGTAGCAGAATACAGCATGGTCGCTCGCGATGTCATGATTGCCTATGAAACGGGTGCGCGTGTTCATATCCAGCATTTATCCAAAGCCGAGTCGGTCAAGGTGGTTGAGTTTGTTCAAGGTCTCGGAGCAAATGTTACAGCAGAAGTAGCACCCCAACATTTTTCACGGACAGAAGAATTACTTCTAAAAAAAGGTGCCAATGCCAAGATGAATCCGCCGTTACGCTTGGAGAGCGATCGGTTGGCAGTGATTGAAGGATTGAAATCTGGTGTTATTTCTGTTATTGCAACGGATCATGCTCCTCATCACGCTGATGAAAAAAATGTAGAAGATCTCACAAAGGCCCCATCAGGAATGACAGGCTTGGAAACATCGCTTTCGCTTGGTCTGACTCACTTGGTAGAAGAAGGACACTTGACGCTCGTGCAATTGCTGGAAAAAATGACTATTAATCCTGCCAAACTCTACGGCCTTGATGCTGGCTATCTTGCGGAAAACGGTCCAGCAGACCTTGTTATTTTCAATCCAGATGCAAATCGAACAATCACAGCTGATTTTGCATCAAAATCCGCAAACTCCCCATTTATCGGTGATAGTTTGAAAGGCGATGTCTACTTTACAATTTCAGATGGAAGCATCGTTTATCATAAAAAATAAAAGCATATGGAACTGTAGCTAACTTGGTTGCAGTTTTTTTATCGTTAAAGCCACATTTAGATGCAACATTTAGGAAGTTAAGTCTTGCTGAGATGGAAATGATTGTGGAAGTGTTCAAAATATTATCAGGTATTCCAATGAAAATTTTAACGGTGACGTTTCAAATATCTGTATAACAATAAGGAATTCGTTCCAAAATTCATTTTTGAATACCTCAATGCCATTCTAATACAAATATTTTACGAACATTTTAACTATGATAACGAATTCAATGTTTTTGTTTTTAGAAAAAAAAGTGTATAATAATTATATAACTCACTTAAGAAAGGTCGATTTATGAAAAAGAAAGATTTATTGTTGCCTGTGTTGTCTACCCTGTTGTTGTCGCCGGTGATTTTGGCTCAACAAGTTCAAGCTGATGAAGTACAAACTGCAGATACCTCATCAACTATTGTCCAACAGACTGAAACTACAGGGACAAGTGCATCTAATCCAGAAGTGAACACTCCGGAGGCAATGTCTACTGTTTCAACAACGACAGAGGCTACAACAACTGAATTATCAGCTGCGGAAGCGGCTATCGAAGCTAGTACCCCGACTGCAACTACTGATTCAATCGAAGCAGTTATCATACACACAAACGACGTTCATGGTCGAATTCTTGAAGAAAAAGGCGTAATCGGTGATGCCAAGGCTGCTGCAGTCATTGAAGAAGAACGTAGTAAAGTTGAAAATACAATTGTAGTGGATGCTGGTGATGCCTTCCAAGGACTGCCAATTTCCAACTCTACAAAAGGTGAAGACAGAGCCAATATCATGAACCAAGTCGGCTATGATGCCATGGCTGTTGGTAACCATGAATTTGACTTTGGGATGGATCAAGCAATCAAATACAAAGAGACCTTGAACTTCCCACTATTGAGTGCAAACACTTACGTTAATGGGGCTCGTGTTTTTGAAGCTTCAACTATCGTTGATAAAACGCCAACTGTTGTCGGTGATGAATTTGTAGTTATCGGTGTCACTACACCAGAAACTGCTACAAAGACACACCCAAAAAATATTGAAGGTGTTACATTTGCAGATCCTATTACCGAAGTAAATAAGGTCATTGATGAAGTAGAAGCACGTGCACTTGCTGATAATCGTGTCTATAACAACTACATCATTCTTGCGCACTTAGGTGTTGATGCGACTACTCCAGTGGAGTGGAGAGGTTCAACACTTGCAGAAGCCTTATCACAAAATACCAAACTTGCAGGAAAACGTGTGATTGTTATTGATGGCCATTCCCATACTGTTCAATCTGCTACATATGGTGACAATGTAACCTATAACCAGACAGGTTCCTATTTGAATAATATTGGTAAAGTTACCTTAAAATCTGAACAATTATTGGGCGAAGCAAGTCTTATTTCTGCTGCGGATACGGCCTCTGTGACACCAGATTCTGCAATTACTGAGCTTGTGAATAAAATCAAAGCAAAATATGAAGCTGAAAATGCTCAAGTAGTGATTGAAAACAACACTGTTGAATTGAATGGTGAGCGTTCAAATGTTCGTGTACGTGAAACTAACTTAGGTAATGCTGTAACAGATGCTATCTACGCATATGGTCAAACAGGTTTCTCAAATAAAACTAGCCTTGCTGTGACAAACGGCGGTGGTCTTCGCGCAACTATTGCTAAAGATCAACCGGTTACAAAAGGTGATATTATTGCAGTTTTACCATTCGGTAATATCATTTCACAAATTACAGTGACTGGTCAGCAAATTTATGATATGTTTACCAAGTCTTTATCATCTACATTGCAAGTGAATCCAGAAACTGGCGAGATGCTTTTAGATGAAAATGGTATGCCACTCTTTGAAGCTAGTGGTGGATTCCTACACATTTCAGGAGCAAATGTATTCTACGATCCAACGCTTCCTGTAGAAGAACGTGTTCTTCTTATCGGTATTCTTAATCCAGAGACTGGCGAATATGACGCCTTGGATCTTGAAAAAACGTACTATTTAGCAACAAATGACTTCCTTGCTGCTGGTGGTGATGGCTACACAATGCTTGGCGGAGCACGTGAAGAAGGTCCGTCAATGGATAGTGTATTTGCAGATTACCTAAAAACTGCTGACCTATCAGCCTATGCAGATATCAACCCATATTCACGTATCATTCCTGTAAATTCAAGTATTGATACGGATGAAGATGGCTACCCAGACTTTATCGAAATTTTATTGGATACTGATCCAGAAAATCCAGCCTCAAATCCAGAAACTGTTCCAGCCGAAAATACGGATTCACCATCTAATCAAGTACAAAATACTTCAGCAACGGACAAGAAGGCCCCAGTTGATTCTCCGAAAGTAGGAGATAAAAAACCAGAAGTAGCAAGTCCAGTAAAAACTACAAAAGCAGGAGTCTTGCCAAATACTGGTGACCAGATGAATCTGACGCTCAGCCTGTTTGGTTTAGGTCTCGCGGGACTGGCAATGGCTCTACGTCGTAAAGAAGAAATGTAAGCAATTTTTTTGAAACAGGGTCTTCGGACTCTGTTTTTTAATGGAGGAACTATGCAAACTGTATTTCAATATCAAAGAGAAGGCAAACGTGAACCAATCTCATCCTATGTCTTGCTCAGTAATTCACCACGCCGTAAGGAGTTATTAAAGTTCTTGAAACCACACATTACCTCTGTTGAAGTGAATGAACGAGGAATTGAAGAATATTTTATGAACCAATTTGCTTCCGATGATTTTCTCACTCGGGCAGCTAAATCGTGTTGTGAGATTTCCAAGGCCAAGTCTGAGATCAAGTTGACCCCAGGTCATCTCTATATTTCGGCAGATACAATTGTAATCGCAGACGAACAGATTTTTAATAAACCAAAAGATTTGACCGAGGCTGAAGAGATGTTTCGATCCTATTTTGGCAAGAGTCATTATGTGGTGACCTCAGTTTGTCTACGAACGTCGGAATCACTGGATGTTTTCTATACGCTGGCACAGATTGATTTTGTTGACTATTATCCCGCACTAGAGGAGCTAATTCAGTCCTATATTTTTGAAAAGCAACCACTTGACAAGGCAGGTGCCTATGGTATTCAGGAGCTGGATCCACGATTTGTGGCGAGTATTTACGGGGATATTCATACCATTATCGGTCTTCCAGTAGCGGAAGTATCTCGCAGGATATTTGACGACAGGGAGTGGGAAAGAACTCGATTGGACTAAAAAGAGTTCGTCAACAAGTCTTTATTTCTAGTTGTTGAGCTGAAACAGTCTATCCCCGGACATCAATTTATGTGAGCTGACTACCGTCAGCTTATATCTCCCACTTTAAAAGGTCTCCCAGACCTTTTAAACTCCCACCCCCGCATAGCTCCAAAGGTTCGGGGAACCTTTGGAGGCTGGAGATATAGCGAACAAAGTTCGCATCAGTCGTTAAGTCAGAGTAGTGACTGTTGGAGGTTGGAAATGGAGCGAACTTTGTTCGCAACAGTCGTAATGGTCAGATTTGGAGTGTGAAACACGAACAAATCTGCCAATCAACCACTGCGCTGAGATGTTGACACGAACTCTAAGAAGTGGCGCTGGGCTTTTTTTACACAGCCTCAGAGCTGGCAGTCTGGTTTGTGATATAATGGAGGACGAAAAGGAGAGTTTATGAGTGTAGACATTGAAAAATACAAGCAATTGGCCCTGCAGAAGCAAGGAGAACACAGAAAATTTCTAGCAAATCTCAAGAAAAGAGCGCCTAAGAATTTAGACAGAATCGTACAAGACATTCACGCAGAAGTCTTTTCTGAAATTGATTGTACAGAATGTGCAAACTGTTGCAAAACATTGGGGCCACTTTTTACCGAAGCTGATATTACTCGCATTGCCAAGCATCTTCGAATGAAACTACCTGTTTTTGAAGAGATGTATTTGCGAGTAGACGAAGATGGAGATAAGGTATTTCAGGCCATGCCGTGTCCCTTCCTAGGTGGAGATAATCTGTGTAGCATATATGATGCGAGACCAAAAGCCTGCCGAGAATTTCCTCATACCGATCGCAAAAAAATCTATCAAATCAACAATTTAACCATAAAAAACACCTTGATTTGCCCCGCAGCTTATCTCTTTGTTGAAAAACTGAGTGAAAGAATCAATTAATTTTTTCCATTCATATTTGAATTTACTTCGTAGGATTTTTTAGAAAACTTCCAGACTAATTTTCAAACTTTTGTTGCAAACGCTTGCGTATTGCGTTATAATATCTTATATATCTCATAGATAGGAGAACTTCGTGAAACAATATAAGAATTACATCTTTGATTTTTATGGTACTCTTGTAGATATTGTAACGGATGAAAACAAGTTGGAATTATGGGAAAAGCTGGCTGCTATCTATAATTCCTTTGGATGTTCTTATGGTGCTAGACAGCTGAGAAGTGCATTCCAAGAAACTGCGAATGAAGCAGAGCTTGATTTGATCCGGATCAGTCCTTACCAAGATGTCGAAATTGACTTAGAGAAAGTATTTGTTCAATTACTGACTGATACCAAATATGGACGGGAAACCCAAAATAAACCTGCTGATTTAAAGACTTTCGGACAAATGGTAGCTACCGTATTCCGGGTCCTTTCTCGCGAAAAATTAGAAGCTTATCAGCATACCTTAGCTACCCTAGAGGAACTACAAAATAGGGGTGCACGAATGTTTATCTTATCCAATGCTCAGCGAATATTTACCCAAGCTGAGATTGAACTAACAGGGTGCGCAACCTTTATGGAGAAAATTTATATTTCCTCAGATTATCGCATTAAGAAACCTGAACCCGAATTTCTGCTAGGTTTAATGGGTGAAAATCAGTTAGATCCAGCTGAAACAGTCTTTGTCGGTAATGACTTGACTTCAGACATTGCTATTGCTCAAGCTGTTGGAATTGATGGTGTCTTACTGAATACTTTCCCTTATAGCCCTGATGAGATCTTTGCTTACCAAGAAAAAGGTTGGGACTTTACGATTATCGATGATATTATCGAACTGATTCGTTAACTAATCAAAGAACTACATTCATACATGAAAGTAGTTCTTTTTTCTATCATTGCTTCTATGTCGAAGAGAGGTATAACAGACCTTCAGTTGAGAAAATTCCATTTTGTTTTCGTAAATTTTATTATGTAAATATATAATTTATTATTACCGGAAGGTTCGTTTTTGCCATTTCTATTCATTATCTGATATACTGGAGTAGTATTATAAATTAGAAAGGTTCTGTTTTGGGGTATTCCCAAACAGTAGTCAGATATTCTGGCTAGAGGTATTAGTTTCATGTCTCAAACCCACATTAATGTTATCGGAGCTGGCTTGGCTGGCTCAGAAGCTGCTTATCAGATTGCCAAACGTGGCATCCCTGTCAAACTCTACGAGATGCGTGGTGTCAAGCCGACTCCTCAGCACAAGACAGACAAGTTTGCGGAATTGGTTTGTTCCAATTCATTCCGTGGCGATAGTTTGACCAACGCTGTCGGTCTTCTCAAGGAAGAAATGCGTCGTTTGGATTCCATTATCATGCGAGCTGGCGAGGCCCACCGTGTGCCTGCTGGGGGTGCCATGGCCATGGATCGTGAGAATTTCTCTCAAGCAGTCACTGATGAGATTTACAACCACCCACTGATTGAGGTGATTCGTGAGGAGATTACAGAGATTCCAGAAGATGCTATTACAGTTATCGCGACGGGACCTTTGACATCTGACGCCTTGGCGGAGAAGATTCACGCGCTTAATGGTGGTGATGGTTTTTACTTCTACGATGCGGCAGCACCGATTGTCGACAGCTCGACCATTAACATGGACTTAGTTTATCTTAAGTCCCGTTATGACAAGGGAGAAGCTGCCTATCTCAATGCTCCAATGAACAAGGAGCAGTTCACCGCTTTCTATGAGGCCTTGATTTCAGCCGAAGAGGCGCCGCTCAATTCCTTTGAAAAAGAAAAATACTTTGAGGGCTGTATGCCTATTGAAGTCATGGCCAAACGTGGCATCAAAACCATGCTCTATGGTCCAATGAAGCCAGTTGGTCTGGAATACCCAGAAGACTACAAGGGACCTCGTGACGGCGAATACAAGACACCGTACGCAGTTGTCCAACTCCGTCAGGACAACGCAGCAGGTAGCCTTTACAACATTGTTGGCTTCCAAACTCATCTCAAGTGGGGTGAGCAGAAGCGTGTCTTCCAGATGATTCCAGGACTTGAAAATGCTGAATTTGTCCGCTACGGCGTTATGCACCGCAATTCCTACATGGATTCGCCAAACTTATTGGAACAGACCTTTGCGACCAAGAAAAATGCAAATCTATTCTTTGCAGGTCAAATGACAGGAGTTGAAGGCTATGTCGAGTCTGCCGCCTCTGGCTTAGTGGCCGGAATCAACGCTGTTCGCCGCTTCCGCGGCGAAGACCCAGTCATCTTCCCACAGACAACAGCCATCGGAGCTCTGCCATTCTACATCACCCACACCGAAAGCAAGCACTTCCAGCCTATGAATGTCAACTTTGGTATCATCAAGGAGCTGGATGGGCCGCGTATCCGCGATAAGAAGGAGCGTTATGAAGCAATAGCAGAGCGTTCCCTCAAGGACTTGGAAGAGTTTTTGGCTTACTAAGATAATCAGATAACTCCAGACACCTTCGGGTGTCTTTTGCTATGATTGACATTTTTCCTATTTCAGACTATAATGTTTACATAGTAAACATATAGAGGTGATATAAATGCCAACTTTATCAAAACCAATTGCTGTCCGATTTGATGAAGACTTGGTCCAGTTGATTGAAGAAGTTTCTTCTGGACAACATATGACCAAGACGGACTTTATTCGGGAAGCTGTTTTAGAGAAATTGGAGGATATGTACGATCTCGCTAAGGCGGAACAGACCTATCAAGAATGGTCTGAGAGCGGTAAGAAAACCTTTAGCCACGAAGAAATGATGAAACGTTATGGCTAAGTATCGCGTGGACTATGCTCCGAGTTTCTTTGAAGATATGGATAAGCTCGATAAGGGAACCAGTCGGCAGATAGCCAGGTGGATTGATAAACATCTGGTAGATGTGGATTTTCCACGTTCTCCTGGAAAGTATTTGACAGGAAACTTAGCTGGCTATGTCCGCTTTCGTGTTGGAAACTATCGTATCATTGCTGTCGTTGACGAAGGAGAATTGGTTTTGCTCAATCTCCATGTAGGACATCGCTCCGATATTTATAAGAAGTTGAAATGAGAGAAATTCATGCCAGACACCTTCGGGTGTCTTTTGTGTTATACTGGAGACAGAATATGAGAAAGAGGAGTACTATGAACCAAGATACTTGGAAGGGGATAATCTTAAAGAAACAGGGGCTACTTACAGCGCAATCTGTTCAAGAAATTTGCCAGAACCTGAACGGCTTGCAGGCACAATTTCAGCCCTATGTACATATCGGTTTTCGTAATCGAATGACCAATGAAGCATTTCAAAATCAGGACTGGCAAGCCTCACTGACACGCCAATGGTCACTTCGACGGACAGTTCATGCCTACCTCAAATCGGAAATTCCTCTCTATATTCATGAAGGGAGAATGGCAAGCGTTGATTATCTTGAAACAGTAAGTTGGGATGGTGCTCTACCACAGGTTAAGAAAAAATTTCATCAAGTTATTTTGGAAGCCTTAGAAACTGGCCCTATGACTCGTGAAGAGTTGAAAATTCTTTGCCGAGCTGAGAACATTGGAGTAGAAGAAGAGAAACAAGTTTTCAATGCATGGGGTGGTCTCCTTCGTTATATGGTTGAACGAGGAGAAATTTACCAAGAGTATGGGGTAAAAAGGTTTCATCGGTTACGTGACTTTCAACCACTACCAAAGAAAGAAGCTGAGCTGGAAATAGCACGTCGGTATTTTTCAGGCTTTGGTCCTGTCAGTTTGGCAGATGCTCGTTATTATTTTAAAGAAAATAAGTCAACCATTCTAGAGTGGATGGCTCAATTAGATTTAAAAACAATTCAAGTAGATGGAGAGGAACGGTTTTACCTTGGGACGCTTGATGAGGCAGATTTACCTCAGTGTCTTTTCGTTGCTGGGTTTGATCAATTACTTTTGGGGTATGAAAAGAAAAACAACCCATTTTTCGATCCAAGATACATCCGAAATATCTATACTCTGACAGGTATTGTCAAACCTGTAGTTTTTTATAAAGGACGATTTGTGGCAACTTGGAAACGTGATAAAGGCACTATTTTACTAGACATCTTTGAAGACATCAGCCAACAAGAGAAGAAAGAATTGGAAGATTACCGCCAAATGTACGAGGAAGTCCTGAAGCAATAGCTGGTTTATGTTCGGTAAATACGAAAGTTGTAAATAAATAACTAAATTTTCTGAATATTTCATAAAAACTATGATATAATACTTAAAATACCTATGAAAGAGATTACTATGAACAAGTCATACTTTTATTTGGACATGAAAACACATGAATTAGAAGTTCCCTTCACAGGGAGAAACCGCCGTGTCCGCGTATTGTTGCCTAAGGGATATGCTGAAGATACGGAAAGGACCTATCCTGTTGTCTATTTCCATGATGGACAAAATGTTCTCTATAGTAAAGAAGCATTTTCAGGACATTCGTGGAAAGTTATTCCAACGATTAAGCGCAATCCAGATATTAGTAAAATGATTGTGGTGGCGATTGATAATGATGGAATGGAACGGATGCATGAGTATGCAGCTTGGAAGTACAGTGAAACAAGCATACCAGGTGTTCAATTTGGCGGGAAAGGGACCTTGTACGCCGAATTTGTCATGGATGTGGTAAAACCCTTTATTGATAAAGAGTACCGGACCAAATCCGACAAGGCACATACGGCTATGATTGGTTCGTCATTGGGTGGCAACATCACACAGTTTATGGGATTAGCCTATCAAGATCAAATTGGCTGTTTAGGCGTCTTTTCATCTGCTAACTGGCTTCATCAAGATGCATTTGATCGTTTTATTGAGCGTCAAAAACTAGACCCAAATCAACGAATTTACATATATGTGGGTACTGAGGAGGCTGATGATACTGACAAAACATTGATGGCAGGCAATATCAAGCAAGCTTATATCAATTCATCATTAACCTATTATCGACAGTTGATTTCTGGTGGAGTTCATTTGGACAATTTAGAGTTAGAAGTAATTTCAGGTGCTGTACACAATGAGGAGGCTTGGGCCTTATACTTACCAGATTGTCTACGTTTTTTAAGTGAACATTGGTCATAAATCAAAAAATATCAAAGGAGGACGTCATTATGCATGTCGAATTTTTAAGTCATTGGTCAGGAAATCTTGGTCGTGAAATGAACTTGAATCGTTATGGTCACGCAGGTATTCCGGTGCTCGTCTTTGCTTCATCAGGTGGTTCCTATAATGAATATGCTGATTTTGGGATGATTGAGGCTTGCCGCGGGTCTATCGAAGCAGGTCATGTACAATTTTTCACCCTTACCAGCTTTGATAATGAAAGTTGGTTGGCCGATTGGAAATCCATTCATGATAAGGCAGAGGCTCACCGTGCCTATGAACGCTATGTGATTGAAGAAGCGATTCCATTTATTAAACATAAAACTGGCTGGTTTGATGGTATGATGGCAACAGGTTGCTCAATGGGAGCTTATCATGCACTGAATTTCTTCTTACAACATCCAGATGTTTTTACAAAAGTCATTGCACTTTCTGGGATTTACGATGCACGATATTTCAATCATCATCAAGATTATGGAAATGATGAAGTTGTTTATCAAAACTCTCCAGCAGACTATATTTGGAATCAACATGATGGCTGGTTTATTGATAAATACCGCCAAGCGGATATTATTGTATGTACCGGTCTAGGCGATTGGGAACAAGATGGTCTGGATTCATTCTACAACCTAAAACGTGCGTTTGAAGAAAAAAATATTCCTGCTTGGTTTGATACATGGGGTACAGACGTAGCCCATGACTGGGTATGGTGGAGAAAACAGATGCCATTTTTCCTTCATTCGATTGGATTATAAGCTAGAAAGGATTTTTTATGAATTATCTCGTCATTTCCCCTTTTTATCCTGAAAATTTCCAGCCATTTACTATTGAATTGGCAAAAAAAGAAGGCGTTACAGTTCTTGGTATTGGACAAGAGCCTTATGATCAGCTCCCTGAAGAACTGAGAAATGCCCTTACAGAGTATTTTCGAGTTGAAAACCTTGAAAATCTTGATGAAGTCAAGCGTGCAGCGGCTTTCTTAATTTATAAGCATGGTCCAATGGATCGGGTAGAATCTCATAATGAACATTGGTTAGAGACAGATGCTGCTCTTCGTGAACAATTCAATATCTTTGGGGCTAAGCCAAGCAATCTTAAAAAGACAAAGTTTAAGTCTGAAATGAAGAAATACTTCACAAAAGCAGGTGTTCCTGTAGTTCCAGGTATGGTTGTAAAAACTGAAAAAGATATTGAAAAAGCTGTGAAAAAGATTGGTTTTCCACTGATTGCTAAACCTGACAATGGGGTGGGAGCATCAGGAACCTTTAAGCTGACAAAGAAAGCTGATTTGGAAGACTTTAAAACAGCCTGGGATGGTCGTACAGCTTATTTCTTTGAGAAATTTGTCAATTCAAGTATCATTACAACTTATGATGGTTTGATTGACAACAAGGGAAATGTTGTATTTGAAACAGGATTAACTTATGTACATACCCCTTTTGAATTGGTACAAAGTAAAAAAGATAATGCCTATTACATTGAAAAAGAGCTTGACCCAAAATTGGTAGCCTACGGACGTGCCATTATCAAAGCATTTGGCATGAAAGAGCGTTTCTTCCATATTGAATTTTTCAAGGATGGTAAAGATTATATTGCTATCGAATACAATAACCGTATGGCTGGTGGCTTTACAGTAGAATCTTATAACTATGCCCATTCAATTGATCTTTTCCGTGATTATGCCAATGTTGTTTCTGGAGGTTCAATTGAGGAACGACGTTTTGAGCCACAATACTGTCTAGTAGCAACCCGTCGTGATGCAACAGAATATGTCCACTCTGCAGATGCTATTCGTGATCGTTATTCGGATAAGCTAAAAACAGTAAAACGCATGCCTGACGCCTTCGCAGAATTACAGGGAAATGATGCCTATCTACTTGTAACCAAAAGCAAGGATGAATTAGATGAAATGATTGCCTTTATTGGCGAAACAAAATAAAACAAACTCAATGACGCCAGAAATGGTGTCTTTTTCCTTTTCTTACAACCTTGTAAGTTTATATATCAGAACTGTAAGGGAACGAGGCAAAACAATTTTCTATAATAGACTCATAAGAAATAGAAAGAAGGAAATCATATGTCATTCAAATTTCTACAAGCAAAGAGAATGGAAGAAAAGGTATTCTCAGAAAAAGAGAAAACTAAACTCATGGAACAAGCCATATTCTTAGAAGAGCTCGCCCATGATTTGCAAAGTATGCGATTTATGGCATACTAGAAGGAGGAAATTATGAAAAAGAAAGTATTTGGCTTGCTGGCTTTGGGCAGTATAATGCTAACTGCTTGCTCTCCCTCTTCAGCAAGCCTTAGCTTTGATGAGGGCTATCAAACTTTCCATTACAAGGGAAAAGACTATGCCGTTAGCAAACAGGAAGTTGCCGAAGATAGTATTCAAGGAACAGAAGTTCAGTTTATGGAATGGCCTGTTGTCAAAGAAGAAGGGGCAGTGAAAAAGACAGTATCCTTGAATACTATTTATGTAACAACTAACAAGGAATGGGCCATCGGTGTCCAGGATGGTTATTATAAAGTGGACTTAGAAGACAATATTGCTGAGTCAGATCGTATCAATTATCAAGAAGTGCTTGATCAAGCAGATGAATAAAAAAAGAAAAGTAGGAGTAACTATGTTATTAGAAATCAATCATTTAGAAAAAGTTTACCGCACGCGGTTTTCAAAAGAGGAAACTCGTGCTTTGCAAGATGTGGATTTTAAGGTAGAAGAGGGCGAGTTTATCGCTATCATGGGGGAAAGTGGTTCTGGTAAGACGACTTTGCTCAACATTCTAGCAACCCTGGACAAGCCGACGAGGGGCTCTGTTATATTAAACAATCAAGACATCACCAAAATCAAGGAAAGCAAGCTGGCGGATTTCCGCTTGCGTAATCTAGGCTTTGTCTTCCAAGATTTCAACCTCTTAGATACCCTGTCTATCCAAGACAATATCTTTTTACCCCTGGTTTTGGCTCGCGCTAGTCATCAAGAAATGGAGAAAGGTTTGAAAGCTCTGGCGCCAAAACTGCGTATTCAAGATTTGCTGAAAAAACGTCCCTTTGAACTTTCTGGTGGACAAAAGCAGCGCGTGGCCATTGCTCGTAGTTTGATTACCCAGCCACAGATTGTCCTAGCGGACGAACCGACGGCTGCCCTAGATTACCGCAATTCGGAAGACTTGCTGAATTTGTTTGAAGACATTAACCTAGACGGACAAACCATTCTCATGGTAACTCACTCAGCCAACGCTGCTAGCCATGCCAAGCGCGTACTTTTTATCAAGGATGGTCGGATTTTCCACCAATTGTACAAGGCAGGTAAGAGCAATCAAGATTTTGCCAAGGAGATTTCGCTCAATATGTCTGCACTTTTAGGGGGTGAGTAGATGTTTTACCTCAAACTTGCTGGGCAAAATATCCGAAAATCCATGGGTGTTTTTGCTCCATTCGTTTTAGCCAGTCTTGTGCTATTTACTCTGATTTGTTCCATGTTCTTACTCATGCTAAGTCCAGTTATGGAGACCATGGGCTCTGGTGCCGTTTCTATCGGTCTTGGTGTTGTTGTTCTGACCATTTTCTCGGTCATTATGGAGATTTATAGTTTTAATTTCCTGATGAAACAACGGGCGAGGGAATTTGGTCTCTATAACATGCTGGGGATGAACAAGAAAAAAGTAGCCTTGATAGCCAGCCTAGAATTGATGATGATATTCTTACTGGTTGTGGTTCTTGGTTCTGTCTTAGCTGGTGTGTTCGCAAATGTTCTCTACTTGATTTTTGTCAATCTAACAAATTATAGTGATTTGCATTTTGGAATAGCTCCTCTGGCATTTGCCATGACCGCCTTTCTCTTTGCAGGTATCTTCTTTATCTTGGAATTACTGGCTATTCGGACTATTGGCAAGACCAGTCCGCTGATTTTATTCCGAGCTAGTGAAAAAGGGGAGAAGGAGCCGCGTGGGAATTTCCTCTTGGCAGCACTCGGTGTACTTAGCCTAGGGGTTGGTTACTACCTATCACTTTCATCTAAAGCAGAAGGTCTGGCTGTTATTTATCGTTTCTTCATCGCTGTACTCTTTGTCATTGCGGGGACCTATCTGTTCTACATTAGCTTTATGACTTGGTATTTGAAGGCTCGGCGGAAAAACAAGCGTTATTTCTATACGCCAGAGCATTTCATTACGACATCGCAGATGATTTTCCGGATGAAACAGCACGCAACGGGTTTGGCCAATATTACGCTACTTGCCGTCATGGCCTTTGTGACCATTGCGACCACAACCTCCCTTTATACAGGTATGAGCAGCATGATTGGTGGACTCTATCCCAAGGAAACATCTATTACCTATAAAGTTTCGAATAGAAGTCAGGGTGAAATGGCCTTCCAGCAATCGGTGCTCAGCCATTTTCCAGAAAAAGCTAATGACAATCTATCCTACCTGACCTATCAAGCTGGGTTGGTCTATGATGGTGGTGAAGAAATTATCATTAGCCCAGAAACCATTTCCAATCCAGATTTTAGCAAAATGGCCTTTACCTACTTTATCACGCAAGATGATTTAAGGAAATTGGGCAATGACCTGCCAGAGCTTGCTGCCAATCAAGTGGTCTTTATGCGTCCGAGTGAAAAACCATTGCTGAAAAAGCTTGTTTTGGGCGATCATACCTTTGAGAATGTAGCCAATCTTGACCAGGCTATTTTCCCAGACATCACCAATACGCTAAATGCCGCCGTTATGGTAGTCAGTGATGACACTGTATTGAATACTGTTCGTGAGTATTATGAGTCCAATAATCCGCAAGGCTATCAGGTTAGCCTGGACTACCGTGTCTTTACCGATTTGACGGATGAAGAGGTACTCTCTCTTGGAGAGCAATCTGGTGAAATATATGAAATTCTCGATGAAAATGGAGAATATCTTGGAAATGTTATGCAACGTACGGATTTCAACAATTCACTGATGGGCTTTACAGGCGGTTTCCTCTTTACAGGCTTCTTGTTGGGAATTAGTTTCCTACTGGGTGCAGCCTTGATTATCTACTACAAGCAGTACTCAGAAGGGCATGAGGACAAGAAATCTTACAAGATTTTACAAGAAGTGGGCATGAGTGCAGCAGCTGTCAAAAAGACAATTAACTCACAAACACTTACTGTCTTCTTTATGCCTTTGGTCATGGCAACTGTGCATTTTGTGGTATCCTTGGTCATGCTGAAGCAAATGCTACTGACCTTTGGGGTTACCTCATCTCTTATGATTTATACGGTCAGCGGAATTACTTTGCTTGCAGTTGCTCTGATTTACTTCGTCATTTACAAGTGGACTAGTCGCACCTATTACCGCATTATTGAACGGTAGCAGGGAGTGGGAAAGAACTCGACCAGTCTAAAAAGAGTTCGTCTTCCCACCCCCGCACAGTTGATTAGGTCAGATTTGGAGTGTGAAACACGAACAAATCTGCCAATCAACCACTGCGCTGAGATGTTGACACGAACTCTGAGAAGCGAGGCTGGACTTTCTGCCCAGCCTCTTGCTTTTTCAGGGAAATGGTGTTACAATGGTAATACCAAAGGAATACTAAAAGAGGTAAGAAAAATGGCGGCTATCACATTGAAAGTTTCTGAGCAGGACAAACTCTTTATGCAAGCTATGGCAAAGTTTGAAGGTGTGAGTTTATCAGAACTAATTCGGACTAAAACCCTTGAAGCCCTTGAAGATGAGTACGATGCGCGTGTGGCAGACAAAGCTTGGGCAGAATACCAAGAAGACTTGGCGAATGGAATTGAGCCGATAACATTAGAACAAATGGCTGAGGAGTTGGGCATTGAGTTATAAGGTTATTTTGTCCGCTAAGGCTCAAAAGCAAATTCGAAAGTTGGATAAAACGGCTGCAAGTTTGATTTTACGGTATCTTTATAAGCATATTGACGGGTGTGACAACCCCAGACAATACGGAAAAGCCTTGACTGCCAATCGTTCTGGCCAATGGCGCTACCGTATCGGCAATTACAGGGTCATCGTCAGCATTGAAGATGATAAATTGATTGTAACTGCCCTTGAAGTCGGGCATCGAAAAGAAGTATATAAATAAAAAGCCAAGACCTGTGTCCTGGCTTTTGCAGAATGAAGAAGATGAAAAAAGAGAAGATTTATATTGTTGAAGACGATGAGATGATTGTCCAGCTCTTGAAGCAGCATCTGGGAAAATCATATCAGGTGGAAAGTGTGCAGAATTTCCGAGCTGTCAGTCAGGAGGTTGCAGAACTCAAACCAGACTTAGTGCTGATGGATATTAGCCTGCCTTATTACAACGGCTTTTACTGGACGACAGAAATCCGTAAAACCATGACCATGCCCATTATCTTTATCTCCTCTAGCGATGATGAGATGAATGCGGTCATGGCCATGAACATGGGTGGTGATGATTTTGTGTCCAAGCCATTTTCACTAGGGATTTTGGATGCCAAAATCGGTGCCTTTCTGCGTCGGGTTAATCAATTCAGCAAATCAACCGATTTGTCTATCGACCAATTCCAGCTTAGTTTGGATGGGCGATTTTCAAATGAATCGGAACAGGTTCAATTGTCTCTAACAGAAACCAAGATTTTGTCTGCCTTACTAGAAAGACAGGGGCAGATTGTCAGCAAGGAAGAACTCTTGGAAAAACTCTGGGAAAATGAAGAATTTATCGACCAGAATACGCTCAATGTAAACATGACCAGACTGCGTAAGAAGGTGAGTGAGGTCGGTTTTGAACGTATTCATACGGTTCGTGGCGTGGGGTACTTGGTCAAATGATAGCAAGATTTATCCGAGAATATAGGAGTTTTTATTTCTCATACATTGTTTTGTCTGGCAGTTTTATCTTGCTCTTCTTTCTCTATCAACTGCCCAGCGAATTTCTGCAAAACGCTCTGCTATTGTCCCTAACCCTCATCATCCTACTGACAGTGGGGCTTTTTTGGAAGTTTCGCAATCGCATGAGAGCCTTGGAGGACTATGTCCATGAAGAAGCACTACCCCTGCTTAATAAGCCTGTGGACCTTGCCTATCTCAACTTGATTGAAGCGGAGAAGGAGGCGACGCGGGAGCAGCTTTTGGTCTATAAGTCACGAGAAGAAGACCTGCAAGCTATGGTTAAAATGTGGTCTCACCAAATGAAAGTGCCTCTGGCTGCCCTGTCTTTGATGAGCCAGACTGACAATCTCAACCAGCAGGATGTCGATCACCAGCTCTTACGCTTGGATAATTACATGGCAAATCTCCTCAACTACCTCAAACTGACCAACCATGCCAGCGATTTTCGCTTTGAGCAGGTGGAAGTGAGAGAAGTAGTGGTCGATTTGGTCAAGAAATACCGCAATCAGTTCTTGCAAAAAGACATTTCAGTGACCATCGATGGAAATTGGTTACTGAAAACCGACAGAAAGTGGCTCAGTTTTGCCCTGTCACAGATCATCGACAACGCCCTCAAGTACAATAAGGCTGGTGGCAAGGTGACAATTGAGCTGAATGAGGGAATTTCCATTTCCGATACGGGAATTGGGATTCTAGCCGAAGACATTCCACGCCTATTTGATGAGGGATTTACAGGTTTTAATGGTCGTGAACACCAAAAAGCGACAGGATTTGGCTTGTATCTGACCAAGCGGGTCTTGAATCAGTTGGAACTAGCTATTTCCGTGGAAAGTCAATTGGAAGCTGGGACAACTGTAAGCATCACTAAAGTACAGTAAAAGCTGTGCTTTTTTTACTTTGAAACCGCTTCAAAAATATGATATACTAAATTTAATTTGAATTAGGAGGTTACTATGTCCCACCATCACGTCTTGCAAAATGGATCAGATATTCGTGGCATTGCCATTGCTACAGACGAATATGCTGTCAATCTCACTCCACAAGCCACCAAGGAAGTGGTTCGCGGACTTATTCATTGGCTAACTCAGAAGCCAGAACTGGCGCAGGCCTATCAAAAAGGCCAATTGACCATCGGTATCGGTCGAGACAGCCGCCTCAGTGGTCCAGATTTGGTCTCAGCCTTTACAGAAGAAGCCGTTCGTCTGGGAGTTCAGCTGATTGACTTCGGCATGGCCACCACGCCAGCTCTCTTCATGAGCACCCAGTATCCTCAGTTCAAGTGCCACGCTGGTGTCATGATTACTGCCAGCCACCTGCCGTATTACTTCAACGGCATTAAGATTTTTTCGGAAAATGGCGGAGCAGAGCACGAAGATATTGACTTCATCCTCTCGCATAGTGAAGACTTGCCAGCTTCTTCCCTTGGAAGTATCACCAGTGCAGACCTGATTACGCCTTATGCCCAAGACTTGGTTGGTAAAATTCGTACCGCCTGTGGTGGACAAGAAAAACCACTGACAGGTCTTAATATCATCGTCGATACTGGAAACGGTGCAGGCGGATTTTTTGCTGAGAAAGTTTTGGCAGAATTGGGAGCAGATACCACTGGTTCACAATTCCTAGACCCAGACGGCACCTTCCCAAACCATGTTCCAAACCCAGATAACAAGGAAGCTATGGAAAGCATTCGTCAGGCTGTCTTGAAGCAAGGTGCAGACCTAGGCATTATCTTTGATACCGACGTTGACCGTGCCGCCCTGGTCACCAAGTCAGGAGAAATTCTCAATCGTAACAACCTGATTGCCGTTCTCAGCCAGATTGTCCTAGCTGAACATCCAGGAACCAGCATTGTGACCAATTCCCCAACGACTGAACACCTTAAGGTCTTTATAGAAAGCCTGGGAGGCAAACAAATTCGCTATATTTCAGGCTACCGTAATGTCATAAACCGTGCTATTTTAGCCAATCAAGAGGGAGTTGATTGCCAGTTGGCTATCGAAACCTCAGGACACGCTGCCTTTAAGGAAAATTACTTCCTTGATGACGGAACCTATGTAGCGGCTAAGATTCTCATGCTCTTACCAAAACTGCAAGCGGAAGGCAAGTCCTTGGACGACTTGATTGCCCAGCTCAAGCAACCACTTGAAACCCAAGAAGTACGGTTCAAACTAGAGGCGGCAGACTATCGAGCACTTGGTGAACAGGTGATTGCTGACCTCCGCCAAACCAGCCTCGAAGGCTTTGCTTTTAACCCAGAAAACGAAGAAGGAGTGCGGTTTGACCTGACTGAGCCTTATGGTGACGGCTGGCTCTTGCTCCGTATGAGCCTCCACGAGCCCCTCTTGGTCTTGCAGGTGGAGAATGACCAGACTGGACACATACCTGCCGTTTTACGAACTCTCTCAGCCTTTTTGGACCAGTACCAAGCTGTCAATCAGGAAAAATTAAAAGAATTATTGTAAAACTGCATTTACCTGGTCCTAGGGATCAGGTTTTTAAATTTCAATAGTTTTTTTCTTGACTTACCATTAATTAGTGATAAAATGATATTATAAAAGAAAGCGAGGTAATAATGATGATAAAAGTTTCAAATCCTTCTCAATTAATCGAAGCCCTGGATCATAACGAAAAGTCCATACACATTACACGAACAATGACTCTCGCACAACCTATTTTTCTACCTGATGGAATTGAAATAAAAGGAGTAAGACAAGAAAACGGTGTATCGCCCACCGTCTTCTTCTCCCACTCAGATGGATTTATTTTAAAGGGAGGCGCAACTATCACAGATTTAGCAATTTCTGCGTTACAGGATAAGAAAGCCATTTCGTTATTGCCACAACAAAGTAGGGAAAACTTTGGTACCGTTTCATTAAATCATTTAGAAGTTGATGGTCAGATATCACTTATTTTCAAAGCTCCGACTTTGTCCGCACATGTTGAAACTCATAACGTTTTAGTGCGAAAATCTGATACTCGAACCTATTTAGAACAGCCACAAAAATATGGTGTAAACGTTTTACAGGGCGCCTACACCTTGTATAATTTTAACCCCGATGCTTCTAGTAATATCACAGCATCAATCAGTGATCTAAATATTGGGCAAGATGGCCAACCTGTCATAGGTTCTGGAGTATTTATTTCAGGATTCAACGATGCGGGTGGACAAGTAAATATTGAAAAAATCACGCTTGGCTCAGTATTTTCAACTGGACTCTTACCACAAGGAGTTGCTGACTTTATAACAGCTGGCGTATTTATTGTGTACGGCGCTCATGTTCAAAATCTACATCAATTGGGTAAGACAGTAACCTATGGTGTCAATGATATGGTGCTAGATGCATGGGGTACAGTAGATAGATGGATCGTTGAAGGTGACGTAATCTCTTACGGTCAATCAGGAGTCGGCTTTGTAAATTTTGGAACAGTCAATTATTTCCAAGCTAAAAATACAATTTCTACATTTGGTGTCGGTGCAAGAGCTTATAACCAATACGATGGAACGTTAAAAGAAGGTCATTTTTCGGATATCAATACTTATAATGATGGAGCAGTTGGTATTCAAATTTCTAAAGAAGTGGGTGAACTTCATATTGAAGGAAATATTACTACCCATGGTGGAGTTGGACAATCACTCGTTAAAGGTGTTAATGTAGATTTACCAGCTTATGCCTTTTCAATTAAAGATGGTGGTTACCTACATACACTTCATGTCCATGGTTCTATTATCAGCCATGGTGCGAATGTCACAACCGTAACAATGGAACAAGATGCACGACTAGACAATGTTCAAATCGAAGGGACTATTGAAGCAACTGGTACAAACAGCAAGTCATTTAGTGACGATAGCATCGCATCCATCTTTTAAAGGTAAAAAATGAGATTTGTTTCATTCCCAAATCTCATTTTTTATATTTATCGATATGCTTTTGCAAAAAAGAAATAACTGGACCTGTAAAAATCATTGCGATAATTGTACCTTCTCTAATGCCAAGAAATGGATTTCCAAATAGAAATGAAAGCATAAGAGCCACTATAACCATCGCACTGTCACAATATAATTTTACCTGATGAAACGAACGGCCACTTGCTAGTGCAATAGTTTTAGGTAGTCCTTCACCAGGCATCACAACTGTTCCAGCCTGTACTTCCATTAAGACGCCAAGAGCAAGCACAAAGACGCTAATAATCAAAATAATAAGCTGGATAGGATATACTTGTGTAGTAAGAACCGGAGTGAGTAATCTGTCATAGAAAGAAATAAAAATCCCAAAACAGGTTCCTGGAATTAGTTGCACAATATACGGAATTAAGTCTTTAATCGTATCTGGTTTGGCAACGATAATTTGAATGAGTACAAGTATAGCTAAAAATACAGTTGTATTAACACCAATGGATGCCCCAAAGGATTCAGAAACAACGTTTGGAATTGCAGCAATGGGAGAAGTACCTAATAACGAAGATTTCGACATAACCACAGCAACTGCCATGATATTAATTGCAACGATAAATTTTACAAATTTCATATCATTATTGTATATACTTCTAAATGAAAAATCAATACTCAACTTTGAATTGATAAAACTTTTGAATCTTGTTGCATAATTTATATTACGTAACATCACAACTGATCCAGTGCATTTTTTTGCTCATCATTGACGATATGAGTGTAGAGATCGGTGACCTGGGTATTGGCGTGACCCAGCTGATGACTGACCAGAACTTGCGACTTGGTGGCATCATAGAGTCGTGTTGCTAGCGTATGACGAAGTTTGTGTGGAGTAACACGTATCTTAAAATCTGCAGAATACTTTGCCACCATTTTTTCAATAGAAGACGCATCGATACGATTGGGCAGACCACGGTATTCGGATAGGAAGAAGGCTGTATCCGTTTTTTCAGCCTTGTAGCGTTGCTGACGGATGCACATATAGGCTTCCAGATAGGGCTTAGCAAACCCAGCCACATTGACAGAGTCCCGTTTACCACCCTTACGGGTTACTTCGATAATCATCATATTGAGGTTGACATCTCGAAGATCCAAATTCACCGCTTCTGACAGACGGACGCCAGAAGCCAAGAGAAGTGCCAGAATCGCCAAATCCCGCTCCTTATTTTTCTGGAAAGAGGAGAGGGCCCGCTTGGATAACTTGGCTTGGTATTCATTGTCTACGTACTCCAAAAACTCAATGGTTTCATCTCCCAAGAAGAGCTTTTGCTTGATGTTCTCCGCTCGTGCTGCCAAGGTTTCCTTCTTCTTTTTGGTCGACACCTTCTTCATGACATTGCGGTAGAAGTAGGGTTCGCCCTGCTCATTTTCCACTTCTTCGGTTAAATACTTGAAGAGACTAGAAAGTGCCGACAGGGTACGGTTAATGGTGGTTTGCGACACACCATTCTGCGTGGTATTGGCGTTCAGCAGGGGACGCTCCCTCAGATAAAGAATAAAAGCCTCCATATCTTTTTTGGTCAGATGTTCCAAGATATCTAACGGAATGTCAGCAATCCGTTCCACAGACACCAAATCCGAATCTTGTAACCACTCAAAGAATCTACGGTATTCCTTTAGATATTCGTACAAGGTTGTAAAACTGTAAGGCACAGCCAATTTTGACTGATAATATTCCAGAACATACCAAGGCATAATTTCTTTTAGTTGATCAATTTTTTCCAATAATAACTCGCGTCTCATCATTTTCTCCTGATTTTAGCTATATGAGTAGTATAGCATAACCTTATATAAGTTTCAAGAAAATTATAGTTTTTCGGAAAGATGTGTGCAGGGATATTCATCTCTATAACAAAAACTTCTTGATAACTGGAAAAATTTTTTTCACACCCAAAATCCCAAAAATCTAGATTATTTCTCGGCAAACTCACTGTACATTAGAATCTTCTTCGCAACCTCTTCTGGCTTCAAACTGTCTGTGTTTAACCTTTGCCCCGGAATATGACTTTCAAAAGCTTTTAAACAAACATCAAGATGTCTCTTGGCCCAGATGTTGTCTTCATTGACTCGATTATCTAAACGTTCCAAAATGGTTGTTTTGTCAGCTAACAAAATATACTTTTCCAGAGGAATTTTATCCTTTATCAATTGCTGAATAATCTCCTGATAATAGTCTTTCTTATAGATTGTCACGGGAATAATAATCTTATCAGTTTTAACCGCTAAATCAAATACTATTTTATAAGTACTCTGTCGCCAAACAGAATAATCTTGAAAATCTTCAGGACATACAGTCTGAGGTAATTTATGTTGCAAGAAATCACCTAGTAACTCGGAATCATAGAGATATGAGTTTTCTATTCATTTGTGTAATATATTTGCTAAAGTATTCTTTCCGACACCGAATGGACCATTTAACCAAATAATCATATAGTATTCCTTTCTATTTTTACAAAAAAAAGTTTACACAAAATAAATTATGTAAACTTTTTGTTTTATAAAATCAATAAAACGTACAATACTAGGACGCTGATGATGCTAAATAGCGAACCGATTAAATAGTATTCAGCAAAGGCTTGGCTTTTGGATATTTTATCATAGCGTGCGATGGATTTTGCAGTAAATACCAGCCCGATAGCTGTGTATTGGCCCAGAAGTAGAAAAATTCCCATTATGAGGCGCTCCAATTGACCAATCAAGGCTCCTGCACCTGTCACAGTCTGCTCTTCTTCTCCTTCCGCTACCTGATATTTGCTAAAGTAGAGTTTGAAAAGAATATTGACGGGCTTGCTGATCAGGAGGATAAAAAGGATTTGCAGGAGGAGATAATTTGGTTCAATCCAGAGTGAGTGTGAAGCGACATTGACACCTATAGTGTGATAAAGAATGATGATAGAGATGATATGTAGCAATTGATCAGCTAGGAATTCTCCAGTTTCCCAGGAGTCCTTTATCCAATGGTGTTTGTTAAGAAAATATTTGACATAGTCAATCGCAAGATGACTCAGCCAAACTTTAAAAAATAAATCTCCGTTTTGAATGGGGGTAAGTAAGGCTAGGATAAGAAGAGGGATAGCAACAATAAAAAGGTGCATGAAAAGAGCTTTCAAATGCAGTTTTTTAGCATCCGCCAGTGCTTGACTTTGGAAGGTGAAATCACTTAAAAAGTGGGCAATAAGCAAGGCGGTTAAAACTGGATGTTGAATAAGATAGCTAGAAATAACTGAAAATGACATGCTTTATCTTTCTTTCTGACTGAGCTGGAGAATCAAATTCATGGCAGTTTGACGATTACGCAGGTAGAGTTTGATTCCGCTGGATTTCAAACGTTTGGTAAAGGCGCTTTGACTGAGTTTCATTTTCTCAGCAATTGGCTTTTGTGTGAAATCTTCTTGATAGATTTTTCTGGAGATTAAGGTCTCAAACAGATCCGTTTGCGAACGATTCCAGGCAGCTTTGATGAAATCGCTAGAAGTTAGCAAGGGGTTAATCACACGATCGATTTGCTTGTATTCAGATGAAAATGCAATTTTGCTGGTGCCATAGTCATGGTTATCATGAATGAAGTCAATAGCCTTGCGTGCTTCCCAATAAGCTGGACCATCTGCTCCAATACTTAGCTTGGGATCGATAGCTGTTAGAATCTCACCCAAACCAATCCCAAATCTAATCTCCACCTCATCACGAAAGGCTAGTTGGATTTGGTCAATTATTAAAAAAATATAAGGGTTAGGCTTGCATAAAGCTTGAAATTCATCTCCCTTTGTAATGGTAAATGGCGATGCGAAGTCCTGAGCGAAGGAATGATTGATTCTATTCAGTTGCTGTTTTAGCCGCTCTTGAATACTAGAGCGGTTGGAAGTTTGTTTTGAATTGACGATATCTCCTATTATTGCGATATAATTCATAACTTGTCCTCCGATTTCTGTTGTATTTCCATTATAACGGACAATATAGGAGTTGTCCACTAAAAAGGACATTTTTGAATATTTCCGTTATAACGGAAAGTGTCGGGGTTCAAAAATCATTTTTCTGCTTTGCAACTTCTATTTTATATTGCTGTATATTACTTCTTCGAATAAAAAGTAAAAAAGAAGAGATTATTTTCTCTTCTTTTTAGCTTTTTTAATTTTATTTGCTTGACGTTTCATGGCCTGTTTCATGGTAAATTCACCAATTTTGCCTTTCAAACCACCGCCAAACATTTGAGACATATCTGGCATTCCTGCGCCACCCATTAATTGGCTCATGTCTGGCATACCAGCTCCGCCCATCATATCTTCAAGAGCAGACATATCCATACCATTCATGTTTGGCATGTTTTTAGGGAGATTATTTGGATTGATTCCCATTTGTTTCATCATTTTGTTCATATCACCAGACATAACTCCCTGCATCATTGACTTAGCCTGGTTGAAATCTTTGATGAATTTATTGACTTCGACAAAGCTATTTCCTGATCCAGCAGCGATACGACGACGGCGACTAGGAGTCAATAAATCTGGATTTTCACGCTCTTCTGGCGTCATTGATGACACAATCGCACGTTTACGGGCAATTTGTTTTTCATCAACTTTTAGATTGGAAAGAGCGGGATTTCCAGCCATACCTGGAATCATCTTGAGAAGGTCTTCCATCGGGCCCATATTTTGAACTTGATCTAATTGGTCAATGAAGTCATTGAAATCAAAGGTGTTTTCACGCATTTTTTCAGCGAGTTCTAATGATTTCTTCTCATCATATTCCTTGCTCGCCTTCTCAATCAAGGTCAGCATGTCACCCATACCAAGAATACGCGAAGACATACGATCTGGGTGGAAGGTTTCGATATCGGTGATTTTTTCACCTGTACCTGTGAATTTGATTGGCTGACCTGTGATGTGACGAACAGACAGGGCTGCACCACCACGAGTATCACCATCAATCTTGGTCAAAATCACACCGGTGATGGACAATTGATCATTGAACTCACGTGCAACATTAGCAGCTTCCTGACCAATCATGGCATCAACTACCAAGAGAATTTCATTTGGTTGAGCAAACTCCTTGATTTCTCTTAACTCGGCCATAAGGGCTTGGTCAATTTGCAAACGACCAGCCGTATCAATCAAGACATAGTCATTGTGATTGACTTTGGCTTGTTCTAAACCTTGACGGACAATCTCAAGAGCTGGAACTTGATTGCCCAACTCGAACACAGGTACATCAATCTGTTGTCCAAGTGTCTTCAACTGGTCTATAGCAGCGGGACGATAAATATCGGCAGCAATCAAGAGTGGACGAGCATTTTCTTCCTGCTTGAGTTTATTAGCCAACTTCCCTGTGAAAGTTGTTTTACCAGCCCCTTGCAAACCAGCCATCATAATGATAGTTGGAATTTTCGGAGACTTAATGAGTTCGGAAGTTTCAGAACCCAATACAGTTGTTAACTCTTCATCAACGATTTTGATGATTTGTTGAGCAGGATTCAAGGTTTCAATCACTTCATGCCCAATAGCACGTTCGCGTACTTTCTTGATAAAGTCTTTTACAACTGGCAAGGCCACGTCAGCCTCAAGCAAGGCCAAACGAATTTCCTTGGTCGCTTCCTGAATATCACTCTCAGAAATTTTTCCTTTACGACGCAGATTTTTAAAGACATTCTGTAAACGTTCTGTTAAGCTCTCAAAAGCCATATACTTCTCCTCTTAATCTCTATTATCGATACTAGTTAGAATAGCGATTTTCTCCTCTAAGTAACTATCACCCGGATACCTAGAAAGAATTTCATCAAAAATTTGACTACGCACTACATAATCAGAGTACATATGTAGTTTCATCTCGTAGTCTTCCAGCAATTTTTCTGTTCTTTTAATGTTATCATACACCGCTTGACGACTGACATTGAATTCCTCAGCAATTTCTGCCAGACTATAATCATCTGCATAATACAGCTCAATATAGTTCATTTGCTTATCCGTCAGCAAGGCTGCGTAGAATTCAAATAAAGCATTCATTCGGTTGGTTTTTTCAATTTCCATAAACTTTATTATATCAAAATTTTTATCTTTTATAAATAAGAAAATCCGTCATCTATTGAAAGAACAAGCGGATTTTCTAAATATATTACATAATTTAATGTATGTTAATTATTTTCTAAATAAAACTCAAAGCGCTCGCCCACGTACTGGCTATTAACAAATTCAAATGCTTGACCATCTTCCAAATAGGAAACTTGTTTTAAAGCAAGTATAGCCTGATTCTTAGTAATTTCTAAGTACTGAGCAACTTTTTCATTCGCCAAACGAGCAAAGATTGTTTGCTTACTTGTTCCAATACGATAACCATTATCTACTAGTGTTTTGAAAAAATGATTGGTTACTTCCTCTTTTGGAACATTTTTAATCAAACGCTCCGGAATGCTGGCTACTTCATAAACAACCGGTACATTGTCAGCATAGCGAACCCGTTCCATTCGAATGATTGATTCCCCTCGAGACAAACCAAGCTCTTCAATTTCTTTTTCGTTTGGTTTTGTGCGAGTGTATGACAAGAGCTTGCTCGTAGGTGTTTTTCCTTGAAGCAGTACCAATTCAGTAAAGGAAGTCGTTCCCCGCATCTTCTCTTGCACTCGAGTGCTGGCTACATAGGTGCCAGAACCCACTTTTCGTTGCAAGACTCCCTCTTCTACTAATAGCGTAATACCTTGCCGTAAGGTCATGCGAGATACTCCAAATTCTTCTGATAAATCTCTTTCACTCGGCAAGCGCTGACCGATGGTCCAAATCCCCTGGTCAATTTGTTCTTTTATCTTATCATGAATCGTAATATATGCTGCTTTCATCTCGACCAACCTTTTTCTTTCTAGTGTACCAAAAATATTCTTATTTGACAAAAATAGACCGATTTTTATGAGGAAATTTGATACCGCAAACAATAAGAAAGCTTTTCCTAAAATAAGCAATGTAAAAAATAGAAAAATACGAACACTTTGATTTTATAAATTACTCATAGTTTGCAAAACAGATATTTATGAAATATAGTTTGGAAAATGTTCGCTTTTATGATAAAATATGTACTAGTATTTGAATTTATTTCAAAACGAAAGGGTAAAACATGACAAAACAAGATGTCCAAAAAATCATTGTACTGGATTATGGTAGCCAGTACAATCAGCTCATTTCGCGTCGTATTCGTGAATTTGGTGTCTTTTCAGAATTGAAAAATCACAGAATAACTGCCGATGCAGTTCGCGCCATCAATCCAATTGGTATTGTACTTTCAGGTGGTCCTAACTCTGTCTACGCAGAGAATGCTTTCGATATTGACCCAGAAATATTTGAATTGGGTATTCCAATCTTGGGTATTTGTTACGGAATGCAACTCATCACTCACAAGCTAGGTGGTAAGGTTGTGCCTGCTGGTGAAGCTGGAAATCGTGAATATGGTCAATCTAACCTACAATTGAAAACTGAGTCAGCTTTGTTTGCGAATACACCAGAAGAGCAACTAGTGCTTATGAGCCACGGTGATGCTGTCACAGAAATCCCAGCAGATTTCCATCTTGTTGGTCTTTCATCTGACTGTCCTTATGCCGCAATTGAAAACACAGAACGCCGTATCTACGGTATCCAATTCCACCCAGAAGTTCGTCATTCTATTTATGGCAATGACATTTTGAAAAACTTCGCATTTGGCATCTGTGGTGCACGTGGCGATTGGACGATGGAAAACTTCATAGAAACTGAAATCGAAAAAATTCGTCAAACAGTTGGCAATAAAAAAGTCTTACTCGGTCTCTCTGGTGGTGTTGACTCATCTGTCGTTGGTGTTCTTCTTCAACGTGCGATCGGTGATCAATTGACTTGTATCTTTGTTGACCACGGTCTTCTTCGTAAAAATGAAGGTGATCAAGTCATGGAGATGCTAGGCGGTAAATTTGGACTGAATATTATTCGTGTTGATGCGGCTAAACGCTTCTTAGATTTGCTAGCTGGTGTATCTGATCCAGAGAAAAAACGTAAAATTATCGGTAATGAATTTGTTTACGTATTTGACGATGAGGCGAGCAAGTTAACAGATGTTGAATTCTTGGCTCAAGGAACACTTTATACAGATATCATTGAGTCTGGTACAGATACAGCTGAAACCATCAAATCTCACCATAATGTTGGTGGTTTGCCTGAAGATATGCAATTCAAACTAATCGAACCACTCAATACATTATTTAAAGATGAAGTTCGTGCCCTAGGTACTGCTCTCGGCATGCCTGACGAAGTTGTGTGGCGCCAGCCATTCCCTGGTCCAGGTCTTGCTATCCGCGTTATGGGTGAAATTACAGAAGAAAAACTCCAAACGGTTCGTGATTCAGATGCTATTTTGCGCGAAGAGATTGCCAAAGCTGGTCTAGACCGCGATGTTTGGCAGTATTTCACCGTCAATACTGGCGTACGCTCAGTGGGTGTTATGGGAGACGGTCGTACTTACGACTATACAATTGCTATTCGCGCTATCACTTCTGTCGATGGAATGACGGCTGACTTCGCCAAACTTCCTTGGGAAGTTCTTCAGAAAATCTCTGTCCGCATCGTAAATGAAGTAGCTCACGTCAACCGCATTGTCTACGATATCACAAGTAAACCACCAGCAACAGTTGAGTGGGAGTAAAACAGTCTGGGGATAGACTGTTTTACCCGACGCCTAAAAACAAGAAAGTGTCGCAAGTCTGGGGATAGACTGTTTTACCGGCGCCTAGCCTCATAACAAAGTAGCGTCAAGAGTTCGTGAGAGGCTTGATTTACCTTCAAAATAGCGATTCTACAGCAGTTTAGCAGGAACAAACTAGTCTAAAAAGGGTGAATCTTCGTTTGATTCCCCCCTAAATCCCCCCGAAAAAAGAATTAGCCAGAAAAAATTTCTAGCTAATTCTTTTTGTTTCTATCGAGAATTTCATTTCATGATATTCATAAATCCTGATTCGTTTGTTTTCGTTAGTTGTTCTTACTTTAAAAATAAAATAGTGGTCATGACCATCAGTTGACTTACTTTTGTGCAATCGAAAGTAATTTTTTTGTTTCATCGCCATAGTTAGCAATATATCATCAATTAAAAATGTAAGAGGGTCAACACCTTTATAGTACCTGTTAAAATCCTTCTCAAATTGAAGATATGAATCAGAAAAATAATCGAATTGAATCATGTCTTCATAGATAGCTTTTCTATTCATCTAATACCTCCACTAAACTAATTTCAATTATTTCAGTAATTTGAATCAATTCATACTTTTGTATTGTTTTTATGGTAATTTCTTTTACACTTAGTTCGGTTATTTTGCCTTGATACGCTTCCCTTTTACCATTACGTACTACAATGAACATTCCCTGTGATTGCGAAGAGTATAATTGAGTAATGTAAGTTAGTATCTCAATTTTTGATAGCTTAGATGACATATCTATTCTATTCTTATCATCCATCAATGAGCTGGTATGTTCAGATAGAAAGAATCCCATCCATTTCTGCATACCTCGGTCTTGATAATCTCTTGCCGATTGGTACGGCAAATAACTTCTATCAATCATTTCAAACCGTCTAAATCGCCAGCAGAATGTCCACCAATCAATTTACTTCTTGCAATACTACGCGATGCATTCGTAAGTACGTTAGCTTTTTGGAGCATTGTAAATCCAAATTGATTACGTATCGAATCTATTGCGGTTTGTAATCTCTCTTTCTTTAGTAATTCTTCAGGGTCATCAAATAAATTCAGGATTGTCAGATTTTCATCAACGAACGAAGAGTAGGATACAGCTATACTTCTAACAGCTCCACCGTTGTATTTTTTCCTAAATAGAGAAATTACATACTTTTGTAAATCCTCAGTTAGATTAGTAGGTTCTATTTTCATTTGTCCTCTAAATGATGTTTTCTCTTCAAACCACGAATATCCAATGCCAATATAGACTGTTGTTGTTTTTTTATGAATACCTCGCAAGCGAATAGCAACCTGTTCAGCCATCTCTTTTAAAACAAGTTCTATCTCATACTGCTTAAAATAGTCTCTCGGAAGAACTTGAGAGTTTCCTAATCCCTTAGACTTTGGTTTATAGGGTACATGAACATTGCTTTCATCAACTCCATTTGCGTGATACCACAATTGCACACCGTATACACCAAATTCTTTCTTTAATAAATCTGGACTGTAAGTCGCCAATTCTTTAATGGTATAGATCCCAAGTTTTTCTAGTCTTTTTTCAATTGCAGCACCAATTCCCCAAAAGTCCGTTAATCTTGAAATCCCCCACACTTTTGTAGTTACGTCTTCATAGGACCAGTTAGCTCTCATGTTATGTGTTTTCTTAGCCTCATTATCTAATGCTAATTTTGCAAGTAAGGGATTGGCATTAGACATACCAATGGTAGAATAAACACCTGTCTTACGATAGATATCCCTTTGAATTCTCGCACTAAGCATATCTAATTTATCTTTTCGACTAAGTGATTGACTGGAAATGAAATAGTTTAAAGAAGATGTCAAGTCAATGAACCCTTCATCAATTGAGTAGGGCATGATATCTTCGATACTCCCGTATTGCTGAAAAATATGCTGGATTTCAATATTTTTTTCAATATATAAATCCATACGAGGCGGAACAATAACTGTCGCACGCGCCCATTCCTCAATGAATCGAATATAAGCAGGGTCTGTCGATAGACCTTTCCTTTTTGCGTTATAGTAAGAAAATTTTCTTGTATGTATATCAAAAGGTAAATCGTAGGCTCTTCCTACATTTGACTTGCCAAATACTTCTTTGAACAGGGGTGATGAAGCAAGGATCAAGCCATTCGAGTTGTCTGCCCTACTCATCACACATAGCGAAGTTTTTAAAGGATGCAATCCACGGCTGGCACATTCAACACTTGCATAGAAAGATTTCATATCAACAAAGGCAATATCGCTTTTTGGTTCTCTCTTGTAATCAATCATACTCATCACATCACATTATATTGTCAAATGTTGTTCTCATTATTCGAGCTTCTCAATTGGTCTGAAATGGCCAATGACTTTTCCAACGATTTTAAATTCATCCGACTCATACGCATAAATATCAGGGTATTTGGGATTGATGGAGACAATCCTATACCGATTTTTTTCTTTGTACACGCGCTTAATATAGGCTTTCCCATTAAGGGATATGGCATATACTGCACCATCATAATCATATCCTGAGGAGGAGAACAAGGCAACTTCTCCATCAGAGTAAGTTGGCTCCATGGAATGTCCCACAATAAATGAAGCAAAATCATAACTGTACTCCTCATCTGAGTAGACCGTACTAAAACGGTACTCATCGTAGTAACTTTCACCATAACCAGCAGATAAGGGAACTTCTTCCAATACTTGAATAGGATAAAGGGAAATGACCTTCTTAGAACTTTCTTCCATTTGATTTTTCAGTAATTCTTCTACAAAATGATCAGCACTCGTCCTATTTTTCTGATTTAAGCGGAGATAGTTGGATACAATCATGTATTCAGATTCAAAATACGTATTTTCTACTCCAAATAAGCTCCCTAAACGCTCTAAATTAGACTGATTTGGCTTTGCCCTCCCCAACTCCCAACTCGTATATGAAGCACGATTGATTTCTAATTGTTGTGCAATTTCCATCTGAGTCAAGCCTTTTTCTTTTCTCAGTTGTTTTAATCGTTCTCCCGAAAACATAAACACCCCCAATGTGTTTTATTAAACACATTATACAAAAATTTCTTCCAGTTGTCTATAAGAAAATAGCCACGAACTGATTTATTATGTAAACAATTTTGAATTTTTTCTGGACTTAACAAACACTTGTAAGCTTATTGTTAACCACTACTTCAGCTTTCCACCACCCCATTATCAACGATGACCAATACATTTACAAGCTCTTTAAAAAATAGTAGAATAACAATAAAATAGATAGAATCGGAGGGGCAGATGCTACAATTACAACAATTAGAACAACTCATCGCCTTTGCGGATCAGGGAACTTTGTCCAAGGCAGCAGAGGTTTTACTGATTTCTCAACCCTCGCTAACGCGCAATATGCAGAGCTTAGAAGACGATTTAGGCGTTCAACTCTTTCAGCGTAGTAAAAACAAACTTATCTTGACAGAAACAGGAAAATACACCGTTCAACAGGCCAGAAAATTGTTAAAACAACGTCAGACATTTTTGGAAAATGTCCAACGTTTTTCGATGCAAGCAACCACCTTATTTGGTGGTATCTGTGCTCCAGGGGTCGAATGGGAAATACGCTCTAGGCTAGCTGAACAAGAGAATAATCAAGAAATTCGTTTGAATTTACAAGAAAACGAGGCTTTAATCGCTGGCTTAAAGGATGGGCACTATCAATTCATCGTAACGGATTTTCTATTAGATGAAGACGACATCTTATCAAATGGATTTTTTATGGAACAACTCTATCTCTCTATCCCTCCTGCACATCCTTCCGCTACGCAAGAGGAAATTACTCTTGATGACTTAGCCGATTTGACCATGTTATTACGATCCGATTTGGGAATTTGGCAACCCCTAGTCGACAGTCTGACAAGGACAAAGTTCATTGTTCAAAAAGATTGGGACGCCTTCGAAGAATTAATTTCCGCTTCTGCTCTACCAAGTTTCTCCACAAACATCACCCAACTGGCATCTGAAAATAACAGTCAGCGGGTTCATGTTCCCATTTCTGATAGGGAAGCCACTAAAACTTTCTATATTTCTGCCTTAAAGAAAAACAAAACTATTTTTGACCAATTAACAAAAAACTAGACGCGCTGTCTAGTTTTTTAGCTATTCACCATTCCCAGATAATCCATTCCATAAAGCCCCGCATAGCGACACATAGTATAATCCCCCATCTCTAACACTTCTTGTGTCGGAGCAGAGCCTTGAAAGATAAAATAAAGTTTTTTTCCAACTAACTCATCGGTCACCACACCGTATTGGCGGTCCAAAAAATTGCGGACCAAACCATTGATACTGTGCCAATAAACAGGCGAGCCAATGACCATGGTGTCCGCAGCAAAGACTTTCTGAATGACTTCCTTGAACTGATCGTCTAAAAAATCTTGACCGTAGTCATAAATTTTGTAATCTGCTAAATGCAGGGTTTCATATTCTTGATTTCTGAGCAATCTTTTAACTAGAGCAACCGTATTCCCATTTTTATTTGGACTGCCATTGATAAATAAAGTTGTTATAATCTTATTCTCCTCTTATAAAAAATACTCTGCACTGTTCAACATGTAAACAATCGCAGAGTATAATATCTTTTTTCTTAGAACGATTTGCCAACAGCGACCTCATTGCCGTAGATTTGGGCCGTATCAAAATGACGGTAGCCTACTCGAATCGCTTCTTCAACTATTGCTTGGCATTGCTCCAAATCAGGAATTTGGAAAACTCCAAAGCCAACCATTGGCATCTGGACTCCATTATTTAAAGTAACTGTAGGTTGATTAACTAGTTGTGACATAAGCTACTCCCTTTCGCCTATTCATTCTTTTAGTCGTGAGCATGAATATCGTAGGCAGTCAAAAGATACTCTCCTACACCTGGGGCATCTGGATCGTGTGAGCCTTTTCCTTTATCGAGAGAACGAAGGGCTGCCATTTCTTCAGCGGTCAACTCAAAATTGAAAATATCTTTATTTGATGCCATACGACTTTTCTTGGTTGATTTTGGCAAGACAATGATTCCTTCTTGGTTTTCAAAACGAAGGATAATTTGACCTACATCCTTGCCATATTTACTTGCTAATTCAGTAATCACTGGCTCTTCAAACAGTTCCTTATTGCCTTGACCGAGTGGTGCCCAAGCTTCAATGGTCACTCGATCTTTTGCAAGCAAGTCACGTAATTCTTTTTGTTGGAAGTATGGATTGAACTCTACTTGGTTGACTGCAGGGATGGTCGCAAAGTTTGGAACAAATTGTTTCCAGAAGCTTGGTGTAAAGTTTGATACACCGATTGATTTGATCTTACCAGCGGCTTTGGCTTCTTCAAGAGCCTTCCAAGCCTCTTCCACTTCTCCGTATGGTTGGTGAAGAAGGTAAAGATCTAGATAGTCAAGCCCCATTTTTTCAAGGGTCGTATCAATAGTTGCTTTGGCTGTTTCATAAGCAAAGTCTTGGATCCAGAGTTTGCTAGTGACAAAGATATCTTCCCGTGGAATACCAGAATCCTTGATTGCTTGCCCGACTTCCTTTTCATTGAAATAGGCTTGGGCCGTATCAAAATGACGGTAGCCAACTTCCAAGGCTTCTTTCACAGCGGTGTAGGTTGAGCCATCTGCTGGGAGTTGAAATACTCCAAAACCAATGGCAGGTATTTTGTTTCCGTCGTTGAGTATCATTGTTTGTGTCATCATTTTCACTTCTTTCTTATGTATGAATCTATTATATTCCTAATTTTTAAAATGGAACAATACTGATTTTTTATCCTAGTATTCATTTTTTGCATAGTAGAACAATCCTCTATTTGTGCCTTACAAAATGCCAAAAAAGGATTAAAAGCCAGCCGACACTTGTCGAACTGACTTTTAATGAATATAGATTGCTTATTCCAGAGATTGATAGTCTTCTTCTGCAACGGGCTCTAGCCATTCCGTCTTAGTATTCTCACCTGGAACTTCCAAGGCAATATGAGAGAACCACGAATCTTTTTTGGCACCGTGCCAGTGCTTCACATTTGCGGGGATAACAATCACTTTACCTGGCTCAAGGCTAACCGCTTTTTTTCCATCTTCTTGGTACCACCCATGACCCGCTGTACAGATTAAAATCTGTCCTCCACCTTTATCCGCTTGGTGAATATGCCAATGATTACGACAACCTGGTTCAAAAGTAACATTAGCTAAAAATAAGGGTGAGTTGGCATCAACCAAAGGATTGACCATCAAAATAACATGCGTAGGCATCATTTGGCTGTCCTTTTCCAAATACATTTTCTTTATCAAAGTTCAGTTTATCCATCTTGTCTTCCTCATTAGCCTTCTTTCCAAATTTCTTTTGCAAGATTAAATACAGCCCAAGCTTTTGGCCAACCAGCATAGAAAGCGACATGAGTCACAATTGCTGCGATTTCTTTTTGAGTTACGCCGTTGGCCTTAGCGTTTTGCAAATGATGATAAAGTGAGTCGTCCGTGATTCCCTGTGCCATCAATGCCACAACCGTAATGATACAACGTGTTTTCACATCAATATCCGTATTGTTCCAGTTCTCACCAAAAAGAATATCATCATTGAAGCGGGCGAAGTCTGGTGCAAAGTCTCCTAAACGATCGCGTCCTGCTGTTTGTTTGATTGTCATATGATTACTCCTTCCATCCTATAGCAAGATTTCTAATTATCCCTATTATAAATCTTGGAGTTCACTCCAAGTCAAGGAAAACCTCGATTTTTATCAGATTTCTATAGTTATCCCTGCATTTATCTGACAATGCCAAGATTTTCTTTAACGTATAGTCCTGGTGTTTCTACCATTTCTTTTACGACTTGAGCAATCGCCTGCCGGGAAATGTTATTTCCATAAATAATATCTCCCTTGGGAACCAACCGGTACTGTCTATCTTGACGATTGTCAAACCATCCTGGACGTAAGATGGTATAATCAAGATTACTGTTTTCTACAATATCTGCAGCCTGACGATAGGGACGAAGAATCCCTTGAACATGACCATTTTGACCAGGCAATTCTCCATAGATACCGTATGAGGTAATAAAGACAATTCGTTTGCTACCTACAGTCTGCAGGGTGTCGGTAATAATCTGAGCCATGGCTGGTAAGTCTCCACTTAAGGCTACAAAAACCAAATCTGCATCCTGTACTGCTCTTTCCAATTTTTCTCTATCAAATACACTTGCTGCTACTGTCGTTATCCTTGGATGTGGATTTTCTTGAATAGAACGAGAGAATAGCGTTAAATCACTCTTTGTTTCATTTAGTAAAATCTGTGTTAGCACTCGTCCGAGCGATCCCGTTGCTCCGATAATCGTTACTTTGCTCATCTTTTTGCTCCTTTTTCTCATTTTAAAAAGTCGAGGCAGTTTGGTGACTAATCAGCCACTTGCCATCAATTCGTTCAAACTCCATTTTGATCTGAAGAGACCATGTCGATGGACCCGCACCCCAAATCCGCGCCCTCACATTGCTTCGACCAACAAGACTAGCCCTATCTCCACTAATCCGAATGTCCTCAATACTCTTTTCTTCCCAGCTATAATATGTCATTTCTTCAGACTCAATCTGTGCAAGCCAGTCTTTTATAGGTTGGACATAGCCAGTAATATGCACTAGCACTGTATCTGATTTTATCAGTTCTGAAAGTTTGGCTGTATTTTTCGCTACCATTGCATCATTAACATGACGATAGAGGGATGTTATGGCTTCTTTATCTGACTTCATCATTCTTTCTTTCCCTATTCCTTCTCTTTACCCGGCTTCAATGATCCATAAAAGTATGAGGCTGTTGCGCCACCATCAACTAATACAGTCGATCCTGTGATGAAGCTTGCTCGATCGCTCATAAGCAATTCAGCAACATTGGCAATTTCATCCGCTGTTCCTGGTCTGCCGGCTGGTGACTTGGCAAACATATTTTTATAAAAATCGCCTCGAATACCATTAAATTCATCTATCGCAAGTGGCGTTACAACAATACCAGGCGCAATATCGTTAATGCGTGCTCCCCGTTTCCCCCATTTAACTGCTTCTGCCATTGTGCGTTTTTCATTGGCACGTTTGGCAAGTTGATAAGCATGCAAACTGTCTTTAATCTGATCAACTTGTAAAAAATCAATCGCAAGAAGCTCTTCTGTCGGGGTCATGGCGAGTGCCTCGTCTTGTTCGGCTGTCAAAGCAGGCATACGATGACCAGATTGACTAGAGATGGTAATGCCTGCCCCACCATTTCCAATAACCTTGCCGACTTCTTCTAAAAGAACTGCAGTACCATATAGGTCAACTTTTAGGATTGTTTCGATGGAGGCTTGAGAAGGTGAGACACCTGCTCCATTCACCAAATACTTAATCTCACCAAATCCTTGTCCAAAAGCAATCATGCCTTTGATAGACTGACGAGATGCCAAGTCCATCTCATAAACTTCAACATCAAACCCTGCTTCTGTCATAGTACGAGCAACTGCCTGAGCCTGTTCTAGTGATTTATCCCCAAGGATAATTTTTTTACCATAACCCACGCGCCGTGCAATCGCCATAGAAATTTGTCCTGCTCCTGTTACCAACATTACATCTTGATTCATCTTAAGATACTCCTTTTACATTTATTTCTTCAAGACAATTTAGGCATTATGACCTTAATTGTAAGTGGACTAGACCTGGACATTCAAAAAAACATTCGTTTTTGAACAGTTATATCCGCTCCATTTCCACTTGATAAATGTATTATAATCTCTTATAATAAAAATATCCAATACATATTCTAGATTATTTATAGAAGAATTTTATAAGAGAAGGACCATGAATACCAAACAAATCGATTACATTATCGAAACCGCAAAAACAATGAACCTAAGTCGAGCAGCTGAAAATCTATTTATTTCTCAGCCCTCACTTTCATATCAAATAAAGGCCGTTGAAGAAGAAGTTGGCTTTCTACTATTTGAGCGAATTGGAAAGTCCATCCGCTTGACTCCTGCAGGGCATCAATTTGTCATTTCGTTACAACACATACAGGTTGATTTAAAAAATGCTATCGAGCAAGCTCAAAACTTGGGCAAACAGTATACAGATTCTATCAAAGTTTGCTTTCCTACTCGTACAGCCCTCACATTACTTCCAGAAGCCATCCAAGAATTTTCCAAAACACATCCCACTGTACAAATCGTTCCCCAGATAGTACCTACAAACCAAGGAATCGATAGCTTTCTTAAGAAAGAGACTGACCTTCTCCTTTTACCAGACTATGAGGCTGATAAGCTCAGTCAAGTCCAAAAATATCCTCTGTTTACCAGCTCCATTTATCTCTTGTGTTTACCTGATGATACCTTGTCTACAAAGCACCGTATCACCAGTGAAGACCTAGCTCATCGTACTTTGTTAGTCAATGGAGGCTCTTCTAAACGACTACAACAGGTTCAACAGCGAGTGATCTCGCAGGTTCCTATTCAAGAAATCAATAGCCCTAATCATGATTTTACGCTAATTCAGGTAGCGAGTCGTAAAGCAGTCTGTCTTTCACCAGGCATTTATCAGGACCAAAATGACCAGTTTACTTGGATTCCCTTTGATTGTCCTGAAAACTTCCCTTTTTTCCTCTGTAGTCAGCCCCATGATGAACAATCGGCGATTGGTGACTTTATTAGGCTTTTACAGCAGCTTTACCAAGAGACGGATATCAATTTGTAGAAAAAAGCTACAAATCAAAAAACACTAAGATGCATTAAGATCTTAGTGTTTTATTGTTTCTTAGTGACTATTTTCCTCTTCTTTGCTCAATGAAACCCAGGAACATCTCTACTGTGCTAGCATCCTGATGATTGAAAAAGAGACTTTCTTTTGTATCCAGTTTTGCGATTTCTGCCATATCTTCTTCTGACAGGCTAAAGTCAAAGACATCGATATTTTCTGCCATACGCTCTGGCTTAACAGATTTTGTTAAACAAACAATGCCACGTTCGACCTGCCAGCGGACCATGATTTGAGCAGTGGACTTGCCATATTTTTCCGCAATCTTCACTAACACAGGATTGGTAAAAATATTGTTTCTGCCTTCAGCGAATGTTGCCCACGACTCAATCTGTACATTATTTTTAACCATGTTTTCTTGAGCAAAGATTTGTTGGTTAAAGGGATGTGTTTCTACTTGATTGACCTGTGGGGTGATTTCATTAAAAGCTACTAGATCGCTCAAGCGGTCAGGGTAGAAATTGCTGACACCAATGGCACGGAGTTTGCCTTCTTTGTACAAGTCTTCCAAGGCCCGATAAGAGCCATAGTAATCTGAGAATGGCTGATGAAGTAACATCAAGTCTAGGTAATCCAAGCCCATTTTTTCAAGAGAAGCCAGTACAGACTGACGTGTTTTTTCATAACCGTAATGGTCCAACCAAACCTTACTTGTAATAAAAAATTCTTCTCTTGGAATTCCAGATGCCGCAATAGCCTCACCAACCTCTTTTTCATTGGCATAAGACTGTGCGGTATCAATATGGCGATAACCTACCTGAATAGCGTCTAAAACTGCTTGTTTAGTCTCGCTAGCAGGAATTTGAAAAACACCAAACCCAAGAATCGGCATTTTAACACCGTTGTTTAATACTACATGTTGCATTTGGTTCATCTCACTTTCTTTTTTCTTAAAATACAATTTATACCAGTCCAAGGATACCATTCCCAATCATCGAATCCTTTACAGAGCCCCAACAATTTTGTGAGGTAGATAGAGCTCATCAAGATAATCAATATCTTCAGCGGTCAATTCAAATCCAAAAGCACCCATGAAATCATCAAGGTATTTCTCTTTAGTAACCCCTACAATTGGACTGTGAATTCCTTTTTGCCATAGCCAAGCCAAAGCAATTTGTGAACGAGATCTTTGATATTTTTCTGCAAGGTCAGCTACACGGTTAACAATCTTACGATCCTCTGACTCAGTTGAATCATATTTAGATTTTGACACTTCGTCCGTCTTACTTCGGGCAGTGTCCGCAGACCAATCTCGTACAATTCGTCCAGCTGCAAGAGGGCTATATGGTACTAGAGCAACGCCAGAATCTTTGCAGAACGGAATCATTTCCCGCTCATCTTCTCGATAGAGCAGATTATAGTGGTTTTGCATTACGGAAAATTTGGTCCAGCCATTTTTTTCTGCAATGTATTGCGCCTTTTGGAATTGCCAAGCATACATAGCTGATGCCCCTAGATAAAGTACTTTGCCAGAACGCACTAAATCATTCAAGGTAGCCATCGTTTCTTCGATTGGAGTATCATAATCCCAACGGTGGATATATAAAATATCAATGTAGTCAGTTCCTAAACGCTTTAAACTTTCCTCTACTTGATGAAAAATAGCCTTGCGAGATAATTTTGTTGTATTTCTTCCATCTCCATTCCCATCTCCAAAGAATAATTTCGTTGCAATAACCACATCTTCACGTTTGGCAAAGTCACGAATGGCACGTCCTAGAATTTCCTCACTAGAACCTAAGCCGTAAATATTTGCGGTGTCAAAAAAATTAATTCCTTGATCTAGAGCCTTTTTGATAATCTTGCGACTATCCTCTTCTTTTAAAACCCAACCCGCATGAAATCCTCGGTCCGGATCACCAAAACTCATGCACCCTAAACACAATTTAGAAACTTCTAAACCTGTTTGACCTAATTTTGTGTATTCCATTTCTTTTGCTCCTTCCATATGAAGTCCACTTTCTGTCTATACTATAATCCCCTTTTGTGGTTTTGTACAATGGACATTTTAAATAGTAGTATGCAATTTATGAATACTATGGCCGTTTGTATGAACATTCTATAGCTCCAACCTATAAAAAAGCAGAATGATTCAACCATTCTTGCTTTTAACAATTGATGCTGTGTTTTAAAGAGCCAATCAAACTCTATAAATTTTTCAATTCAATGACCATATCACGAATCTGGGCAGCCAATTCAAAGTCAAGCACTTCTGCTGCTTCCTGCATTTGACCTTCCAGTTTCTTGATCATAGCCCTGCGTTCTTCTTTGTTGAGGGCATTGAAGTCCACTACTTCTTCCTTGTCCTGAGTGACAGCCTTGGTTACGCTAATCAGGTCACGGATTTCCTTCTTAATAGTCTGTGGAATGATGCCATGTTCTTCATTATAAGCCATCTGGATTTGACGGCGGCGGGCTGTTTCTTCCATGGCCTTCCGCATAGACTCGGTGACTTTGTCCGCATACATAATCACATGGCCTTCAGAGTTACGGGCCGCCCGACCGATTGTCTGGATGAGCCCTCGTTCATTACGGAGGAAACCTTCCTTGTCAGCATCTAGAATAGCCACCAGACTGACTTCTGGCACGTCAATCCCCTCACGAAGCAAGTTAATCCCTATCAAGACATCAAAGACACCCAAACGCAAATCACGAATAATCTCCGTACGCTCCAAGGTCTTGATATCCGAGTGCATATACTTGACCTTGACGCCCATTTCTTTCAGGTAGTCAGTCAAGTCCTCTGCCATTTTCTTGGTCAGGGTAGTGATAAAGGTCCGCTCACCTTTCTCAACACGGGCATTGATTTCGCCCAAGAGGTCATCCATTTGGCCCATGGTTGGACGGACTTCCACTTCTGGATCCAGAAGCCCTGTCGGCCGAATGATCTGCTCGACAACGGTATCGGTCTGCTCCATTTCATAGTCACCCGGCGTCGCAGATACATAGACAATCTGGTGGACATGACTCTCAAATTCTTCCCTGCGCAGCGGACGGTTGTCCAGTGCACTCGGGAGGCGGAAGCCATAGTTGACCAACATCTCCTTGCGTGAGCGGTCACCATTGTACATCCCCTTAATCTGCCCCATAGTCATGTGGCTCTCGTCAATCATAATCAGGTAGTCTTCAGGGAAAAAGTCCAGCAGAGTATATGGAGGCTCGCCCTCGCTTCGCCCGTCCATGTGTCGTGAATAGTTCTCGACTCCGTTGGTGTAGCCCATTTCCCGAAGCATCTCGATGTCGTAGTCGGTCCGCTGTTTCAATCGCTGAGCTTCTAAGAGTTTTCCTTCTGCCTCAAAGACCTTGAGCTGCTCTTCCAGTTCCGCCTGAATCTTGGCAATAGCCGTTTCCATATGGTCATCGTTGGTCACGAAGTGGGTGGCAGGGAAAATCGCCAAGTGGTCCACATCGCCCAAAACCTTACCTGTCAGGCTTTCAATCTCACGAATGCGGTCAATTTCATCTCCGAAAAACTCCACACGGAAGGCGTGTTCATCACGAGAAGCTGGGAAAATCTCCACCACATCTCCACGTACACGGAAGCGTCCCCGTTGGAAGTCGATGTCGTTGCGCTCAAACTGGATATCTACCAAGGAATTGAGCAACTGGTCCCGGGAAATCTCCTGGCCGGGCCGCAGACTAACCACGCTATCTGAATATTCCTTGGGTGATCCCAAACCGTAGATACAGGAAACGGAGGCCACGACGATGACATCATTTCGTTCGAGAAGAGCTGAGGTCGCTGAGTGACGGAGTTTGTCAATCTCATCATTGACCGAACTGTCCTTTTCGATATAGGTATCGCTAGACGGTACATAGGCTTCTGGCTGGTAGTAATCATAGTAAGATACGAAGTATTCGACCGCATTTTCTGGGAAGAATTCCTTGAACTCACTATAAAGCTGACCAGCCAAGGTCTTGTTGTGGGCGATGACTAGAGTGGGCTTATTGACACGGGCAATGACCTGACTCATGGTGTAGGTCTTACCCGTACCAGTCGCCCCCATGAGAATCTGAGCTTTTTCTCCCCCCTCGATGTTATCAACCAAGGTTTCAATGGCTTGGGGCTGGTCACCAGATGGTGAGTATTTAGATATAAGTTTAAATTGGTTTTCAGTATTTCGATTTATCATACCCTTATTCTATCACAAGTTCTCCCTATTAAATAAAAAAAGACATCTGAATGAAACGAAGAAAAATAAGTTATTTTTTTCAATGAAAAACCACTATCAATGTCAGAAGATATAACATTAGAAAAGGTGTTCATTTTGCAATAATTCTGACAATATGATATACTAGGTAAGATATTTTATATAGAAGGAGTATGAAAATGAAGAAAAAATTACTCATGCTATTGGCAAGTATTCTGCCAGTATTCTTTGTTTTTACTGGTGTCAAAGCAGATGATACAATTGATATCGTATTTGACAATGCTTATGCCCCATTCGAGTTCAAAGACTCAGATCAAGTTTATAAAGGATTAGACGTTGATATTATCAACGAAGTTGCTAAACGTTCTGGCTGGAATATGAATCAAAGTTTTCCAGGATTTGATGCCGCAGTCAATGCTGTTCAGTCTGGTTCTGCCGATGCCTTGATGGCAGGAACCACCATCACTGAAGCTCGTAAACAAGTCTTTACATTCTCAGATCCATATTTTGATACAAAGATTATTGTTGCAACAACAAAAGCAAACAAAATTTCGTCTTATGAAGATTTGAAAGGCAAAACCGTCGGTGTAAAAAACGGTACAGCTGCACAAACATTCTTAGAAAAAAATAAAGACAAGTATGGTTTTTCAATCAAAACCTTTGATACTGGCGATTTGATGTACAATAGCTTAGCGACTGGCGCTGTTAATGCTGTAATGGATGACGAAGCGGTTATTCAATATGCTATCCAACAAGGTCAAGATCTAAGTTTAGATATACCTGGTGAACCAATTGGGTCATTTGGTTTCTCCGTTAAAAAAGGTAGCAAATACGAGTACCTAGTGGATGATTTCAACAAGGCTTTAGCAGAAATGAAAGAGGACGGTACTTATGAGGCAATCATGAATAAATGGTTTGGCTCATCTACTACTTCTACTGACAGCACTGATTATGCATCACGCCTCAGCCTAACAGGTAGTGCAACTTCAAAAGCTACACCTGTAAAATCAAGCTATACCATTGTTGCTGATTCATCATTTGCACCTTTTGAATACCAAGATGAATCCGGCAAATATGTTGGGATTGATATGGAATTGATCAAAGCCATTGCTGAGCAACAAGGATTTACTATCACTATTCAAAACCCAGGTTTCGATGCTGCCTTGAATGCTGTTCAAGCTGGGCAAGCAGATGCTGTTATCGCAGGTATGTCTATTACAGATGCTCGTAAAGAAATCTTTGATTTCTCTGATGCCTACTATTCTTCAAATATCTTGCTTGCTGTAAAAAATGGAAGCGATATTGCTTCCTATGAAGACCTAAAAGGAAAAACAGTCGGCGCTAAAAATGGTACAGCCTCATATACATTCTTAGAGAGCAACAAAGAAAAATATGGCTATACTTTGAAAGCATTTGACGAAGCTTCTGGAATGTATGATAGTTTAAATTCTGGTTCAATTGATGCTCTTATGGATGATGAAGCTGTTCTTCTCTATGCCATCCAACAAGGGCGAGACTTTGCAACACCAATTCCTGGTGAAAAATCTGGTGAGTACGGATTCGCCGTTAAAAAAGGTGCCAACCCAGAATTGATTGAAATGTTTAACAACGGCCTAGCTGCCCTGGTTGAGTCAGGCAAATATGATGAAATTCTAAACAAATACTTCAACTCAACAGAAGAAACAAGTGCTGCGACTTCAACAGTTGATGAAACAACCATCATTGGACTTTTGAAAAATAACTATGGTCAGCTCTTGTCTGGTTTAGGTATCACAGTTGGACTTGCCTTGCTTTCATTTGCAATTGCCATTGTCATCGGTATTATCTTCGGTATGTTTGCTGTAAGTCCAGTTAAGGCACTCCGTGTTATTGCATCTGTATTTGTTGATGTTGTTCGTGGTATTCCTTTGATGATTGTCGCCGCTTTCATTTTCTGGGGTATTCCAAACTTAATCGAGTCCATCACTGGTCAGCAGTCACCAATCAATGACTTTGTTGCTGGTACCATTGCCCTATCCCTCAACTCTGGTGCCTATATCGCTGAGATTGTTCGCGGTGGTATTCAAGCAGTCCCAGCTGGTCAGATGGAGGCATCACGTAGTTTGGGTATTTCTTACGGAACAACTATGCGTAAGATTATCCTACCTCAAGCTGGTAAAATCATGTTACCTAACTTTATCAACCAGTTTGTTATTACTCTGAAAGATACTACTATCATTTCTGCGATTGGTTTGGTCGAACTCTTCCAAGCAGGTAAAATCATTATTGCCCGTAACTATCAGTCCTTCCGTATGTATGCAATTCTTGCCATCATCTATTTGGTAGTGATTACACTCTTAACTCGCTTAGCTCGTAAACTTGAAAAAGGAGGTAAATAATGGCTCAATTAAAAATCAATGTACATGATCTCCATAAGTCTTATGGATCTAATGAAGTGTTAAAAGGAATAACGACAAAATTCTATGAGGGAGATGTCGTTTGTATTATCGGCCCTTCTGGTTCTGGTAAATCAACCTTCCTCCGAACAATGAACTTACTGGAGAGCATCACAAGTGGCCAGGTAACAGTTGATGGTTATGATTTAACAGATCCTAAGACAGATGTTGATGCCTTTCGTTCAAATGTCGGAATGGTATTCCAACACTTCAACCTCTTCCCACACATGACAGTTCTGGATAATATCACTTTCGCCCCCATCGAACACAAGCTTTTGGATAAAACAGAAGCTGAAAAAGTTGGAATGGAATTATTGGAGAAAGTCGGACTTTCAGACAAACGTGACGCTATACCAGATAGCTTATCTGGTGGTCAGAAGCAACGTGTAGCTATTGCGCGTGCCCTCGCTATGAACCCAGATATCATGCTCTTTGATGAACCAACTTCTGCCCTTGACCCTGAAATGGTTGGCGATGTACTCAACGTTATGAAAGACTTGGCAGAACAAGGTATGACCATGTTGATCGTTACCCACGAAATGGGATTTGCCCGCAAGGTTGCTAACCGTGTTATCTTTACAGATGGCGGAGAATTCCTTGAAGATGGTACACCTGAACAAATCTTCGACAACCCGCAACATCCACGTCTCAAGGACTTCCTAGACAAAGTATTGAACGTGTAAAGAAACGAAAAAACCTTGCTTTGTCAAGGTTTTTTGAGTTTCTTCAAATTATCGTTGGCTTCTTTTCTGGATGTAAATATAAAGATATTCTTGTCCTGATAAATGGACAATAGATTGAAAATGATTGGGCGGACCTGCGTTCGAAAATCCTTTACAAATGCTAGTAATTCTTCATCGACCGCTTCCTCTACCCAGGGCATATCCGCCCTAGTTTTGCCAACACGATTGTACAGCCCTTCCACGCACACTTCTTCAGGATAATCTAAAAATATGATCGTATCGCAAGCTGCCATCCGCAGTTCATAAGTAGAACCGTAATTACCATCAATAATCCACCTGTCTTGCCCCAGTACTTCTTCTTGACGAGATTGAAAAACTTCCCTAGCGACTGTTGTTGTATCTGGTAACCAGTTTAACTGATCCAAATGATAAAGGGGAAGTCCTGTTTTTTCTTTCAATTTGAGTGAAAAGGTCGATTTACCAGCACCCGGACAACCAATAACTATTACTTTTTTCATACTGTTACCTCATAAGACCAGCCTTTCTCTATTTTTTCGAGCCTGCTAAATCCCATCTTCTCAAACAGACGCCGGAAACCAATATTCTAATCGACTAACCAAACCAGTTCCGTATTTTGATGCCAGTCAAAAGCAAGCCCATATTGACCATCGTAGGCACGAAGGCTTAGGTTTGTATCAATTTCTAGTTGTTTTGCTTGTCTTATGTTCCTTAGCGGCATTGCAGTTTCTTCTTTTCCCCTTTCATTATATCATAAGAAAGTGTTATGTGTGACAAATCTTCAAAATAGGTATATAATTACTACATAGTGATACTTAAAGGAGGAATTCTTATGTCAAAAGTACTTTTATTCGGAGCAAGTGGTTTTCTAGGTCAAGCAGTTATGGAAGAGTTGATTGAAAAAGGGTACAAACTTACTGCTATCACACGATCCTTTGATCCATTAGACACTAAAAAATTTCGCCCAGATGTAAACTGGGTAACAGCTGATGTTTACCAAGTTGATGAATGGAAAGACTTATTAGAAGACCATTCGATCATCATCAATCTGATTGGCATGGTGCAAGAAAATCCTCAAAAAGGATTAACCTTTGATAAAGTGATCACAGGCGCAGCAAAAGCCATTGCTTCTCCCATGATTGGTAAATCAGGCTATCATTATATCTACGTTTCAACGAATTTGCAAAATAACTCTACACCCGAACATTATCGAAAAGCAAAAAAAGAAGCTGAAGACTACTTACTAAGACAAGTCTTTAAAACTAGCATTGTACGACCAAGCATGATGTACGGAAAAGGAAAAGTTGGGACAACAGAAAAAGCCCAAGCAATACTTTCTAAAATAAGTCCGAATAGTCCGTCATGGCTTAATCGACCAATTGCGGTCGAAAACGTTGCCCGAACTATTGCAACTATTGTAGCTGGCAATACCAAACAGATGATATTTGAAAATGGTGATATGTTATAAACACCATTTGAAACAAAAAGAAAGTATACAGTAGGTTAAAAAATAAAGTATACTCATTTGAATGAGCTTTAAAACACTGTCCTGTACTTCAGTTCCTTGTCAAAAGCTCATTTATTCGACGATACAGTGACAGCGACTCAAACAGGAAAGGTGGGAATTGACGATTGAATAATCAAAATAGCAAAAAGCAGAGAAAACTTTGTGATAACTGCTTCACTACTATTAATATAATAGAAATTTACCAACTAAGTCAGCAATAGCCTTTATTGTAAGATGGTGAATAATTGACAAAACTCAACACAAATGATACACTATCATAAAAATCGACATTGCGAGGTAAGGATAAATGGACAATAACAAGTAAACTCAATTTAAGTTCTATACTTATTTAGTAGTTTTCTTGCGTCCATTTTTCTGTTCCCTCTATTCCTTGAATAGGGTCTTTTTGAGCAGATTTCGACACACTACTAAATAGGTAGTGTGTTTTTTCTTGTAAAGGAGGCCCTATGCTACTAGCCACTCAACACCTAACCCTCGACCATCAAAAAGATTTGAGAAATCTGGTTCATGACCTAAACCTCATTGTCAACCCTGGCGATAAAATAGCTATCATCGGCGAAGAAGGAAATGGAAAATCCAGTCTATTACTAACCTTGATGGATTCAACACTTGTCGCCAACTACCTGCTTCAATCAGGTAGTATTCACCGATATTTTCACTCACCAGTCTATATTCCCCAAAGTCTTCCACTGGAAATAGCAGAGCTAACCTTGAACGACTACTTCTTCGCTGACTTGGACAGCGACATTGATTACGGCCTTCTCTACCTCTATGCTGACCAGCTCCAGTTTGACAGCGAGCGATTTTCCAGTCAACAATTGATTGAAAGCCTGTCAGGTGGTGAAAAACTAAAAATTCAGTTAATCAAATCTCTAGCAACTCCATCTGATATTATTTTTCTGGATGAGCCTTCCAATGACTTGGATTTAGATACCTTACTTTGGCTTGAAAACTATATCATCACGAGCCCTAAAACCATTCTATTTGTTTCCCACGATGAAGATTTCCTCAGTAAAACAGCTACAAAAATCATTCACCTGGAATCTGTTAAGAAGAAAACACTTGCACAGACCAAGGTTGAAGAACTAGATTACCAGGATTACGCATTGAGACGCCAACAAACCTATCAGAAACAAGTTCAACAAGCTCGGAATGACCAAAAAGAATTTGACAAAGCCATGAATAAGCACCTACGTCAAAAATCACAGGTTCGTCACACCTTGCTCAACACCCATGATGCCACACTAGGACGGCTCATTGCTAAGAAAATGAAAAATGTTCTCTCACGTGAAAAACGCTATGAAAGAATGAAGGAAAATCTTACACAAGTTCCTTTTCATGAAGATGCCATTTCCCTCTTCTTCTCAGACATTTCACCACTACCAGCTAGAAAGCAAGTAATTCACTTAGAAAACTTCCAATTGAACGTTGAAGAACGACAATTAGTTAGCAATATCCATTTCAACATAATTGGACAAGAGAAAATTGGCATCATTGGACAAAATGGAATTGGTAAATCCAGCTTTCTAAAGCTCATCTATCAAGAACTCAGGCAACGAACAGATATAAACTTGGGCTACATGCCCCAGCGCTATTCAGAAGTCCTTGATGAGACTAAAACTCCACTTGATTTTTTATTGGAAAATGGCAATCGTGGGCAGGAACAACTAATCTTGACACATCTAGCCAGTCTGCAGTTTACACGACAAGAAGTTCATCACAGGATCTGTGAACTTTCAGGGGGACAAAAAGCCAAGTTACTCTTGTTAAAAATGGTTCTTGATCAAGCCAATTTTCTCTTATTAGATGAACCCAGTCGAAACTTCTCTCCTACTTCTCAGCCTTATATTCGTCAACTATTTGCGGATTATCCAGGTGGCTTGATATGCATATCACACGACAGACGCTTTTTGAAAGAAGTTTGTCAAAGAATTTATCGACTAACTGAGAATGGACTGGAAGAACTAGAACAAATCGAGTAGGGACTAATTTCTAGTCCCTCTCACACCACCGTGCGTGCCGTTCGGCACACGGCGGTTCAACTAACTTTTAACGCATGTCGTTTTAGATAATAATCTAGGCAAGAAACC
>NZ_JAIMEP010000060.1 GCF_019794555.1 Streptococcus suis
TTCTGCGGAGGTCGAAAAGATCGATTCAAAGCTCTTTATTGGGATGGACAGGGATTTTGGTTATTGTATAAACGTTTTGAAAATGGGAAATTGACCTGGCCAAACAATGAAGAGGAGGTTAAGGCGCTAACTTCCGAGCAGGTGGACTGGCTCATGAAAGGATTTTCTATCAGTCCAAAAATAAATGTTTCAAAAAGTCGTGATTTCTATTGAAATCATGGCTTTTCTTTGTGTATAATGAGATAAAAAGAAGGAGGTAAGTCCATGGAGTCACAAGATAAAGTGATTGAAAGTCTAACAAAAACCATTGAAATCATGACCAACGAATTGACCCTCCTTCGTGAACAGGTTGAGTATCTGAGACAGAAACTCTACGGAAAATCATCAGAGCAGGTTGTGTATCAACCCGGTCAGCTGAGCTTGTTTGGGGAGGAAAGCCTCCCTGAAGAAGAAGCTGACTTACCCAGTTGAAACAGAAACAATTACCTATAAACGTAAGAAAGCCAAGGGAGTTCGTCAGGCTATTTTTAGTCAGTTCACTCCAGAGATTATTCATCATGAATTGCAGGGCGAAGACTGCACTTGTCCAGACTGTCATGGACAGTTAAAAGAGATTGGTTCTACTGTTCAACGGCAAGAGTTGGTCTTCATTCCCGCACAATTAAAGCGGATTGACCATGTTCAGCACGCATACAAGTGTCAGGCATGTAGTCAGAAGAATCTGAGCGATAAGATTATCAAGGCTCCAGTTCCTAAGGCACCTTTGGCACACAGCTTGGGTTCAGCTTCTATCATCGCCCATACTATTCATCAGAAGTTCAATCTTAAGGTGCCCAATTACCGCCAGGAAGAGGACTGGCATAAGCTTGGTCTGCCCATCAGTCGGAAGGAAATAGCCAACTGGCACATCAAGTCTAGTCAGTATTATTTCGAACCGATTTATGACCTGTTGCACGAGAAATTGTTGGAGCAGCCTATTCTCCATGCGGATGAGACCTCCTACAAGGTCTTAGAAAATGATAGCCAGTTAACCTTCTACTGGACCTTCTTGTCTGGGAAACATGAGAAAAAGGGCATCACCCTCTATCATCATGACAAACGACGGAGCAGCTTAGTTGTGGAGAAATTTCTTGGAAATTATGCGGGCTACGTTCATTGTGACATGTGGAGTGCTTATCGTCAGTTAGACAAGGCACAGCTGGTTGGCTGTTGGGCTCATGTTAGACGAAAGTTCTTTGAAGCGACTCCTAAGAAGACAGACAAGACTTCTTTAGGAGCCAAGGGATTAGCCTATTGCGACCGCCTGTTTGCCTTAGAGAATGACTGGGCTGACTTGTCTACTGAGGAACGACTACATAAACGTCAGACAGAGTTAGCCCCCTTGATGGACGAATTCTTTGACTGGTGTCGCAATCAGGCCGTTTTGCCAGGCTCAAAATTGGGTACTGCAATAGAGTATAGCCTCAACTACGAAACCACTTTCCGAACCGTTCTCTCGGACGGTGACTTAGTCCTGTCTAACAATATGGCTGAGAGAGCAATGAAGACCTTAGTGATGGGCAGAAAAAATTGGCTTTTTTCTCAGAGCTTTGAGGGAGCCAAGTCGACAGCTGTCATTCTGAGTCTTTTGGAAACTGCTAAACGACACGGCCTTGATGCAGAAAAATATATGAACTATCTTCTAGAACACTTACCTAACGAGGAGACGCTCGGAAAAAAAGAGGTGCTGGAGGCTTATTTGCCATGGGACAAAAACATTAAGAGAGCTTGTAAATAGAAAAAAGGCTCCAGGGTCGTGTAGACTTTGGAGCCTTTTTCAATATACTTTGTTATTAGGCGCTTACCTTCAAAATGTCTCCCAGACCTTTTGAACTCCCACCCCGCATAGGAGGCTGGGCAAAAACTAGCCAGTAAATAAAAAAACAAAAAAAGATAAGAAAGGCGAACCTTTCCTATCTCTCTTTTTAGTGAAGTAATTCAATCAAATTTAGATAGAATCATTTTCTTCTTTGCGCTTGCGAGAAGCAAATGCCAAGCTTGATAAACCTACAAGTAGGAGTCCGACACCTGCTGCAACTGTAGCTTGATTACTTTCTTGACCAGTATTTGGAAGTACTGCTGATTTTGTAGTAGCACTTGCTTTTGTAGTTGCAACTGGTACAGATGGTACTGGAGCTGCCGGTGGTGTAGGTACCTTAGTTTCAGTTGAAGGTGACTCATTTGTACCAGAAGTTGAATTCTCAGTTTCTTTCACAGTGATTTTCACTGTAACTTCTTCTGATGATCCATCTGGGTAAGTTACAACAACTGTTGCTTCTTTATCACCAGGTGTTGTGGTATCAACTGGATCTTTGAAGTCTACTGTTGTACCTTCTGGAAGATCTGGCAAGTTTGCAATTGAATCTTCTGCTTTTGGTGTTTCACCAACATTCACTGTTTGATCTTTTACTTCTGGAGTATTCTTATCAGCGTCTGTAGTTGGATCTACTACTGTTACCTTAACTGGCACTTCATCTGTTGAACCATCTGGGTAAGTCACAACGACTGTTGCATCTTT
>NZ_JAIMEP010000061.1 GCF_019794555.1 Streptococcus suis
CCCATCTTTGACAGTTTTAAACGACAAAAACCTCCCTAACCCTATGCATATCAAGGGTTTAGAGAGGTTTTCTTTTTATATCAAAAATGCGTACTTTTTCTCGATTTTGACGCTTGTAAAATTTTTTTCATCTTTTTTTCGCTAATAATTTGATAATCACTTCTGAAACCAAATGTCTGATGCAATTCATCAGTAATAGCGGTCCGAGTATAGTTTGGTAGGTAACCAAAACCAGGAAGGTACCTAAAGGTGTATGACCGTAAGGTTTCAATGAGTTCAGTACATGTGAATTGCTTCTGAACCGCCAGCTCTAAGTAGCGATAGATTATAAGAGCAAGGAAGCAAGTTGTGAAGTGAGCAGAAATGCGATCTTCTCGACTTAAATAAACTGGTCTAGCTTTCAATTCATGTTTCATAATACGGAAACATTCTTCAATCTCCCATCGTCTCTGATTAATGGAAACAATGGTCTCAATCGAATCGTCTAAGTTTGTCGTCACCGCATAAATTCCATCAAATCTTGCTTCAGAAAGAACACGTTCCTCGTCCAACTCAATAAACGTTTTCTCAGCTATTTCCCCATCCCTTGTTGTCTCTATTACTTTGAGGAAACGCTTAGGATCTGTAGATTGTTTCTTCTTGTAATCAGCTGGTTTTCCAATCCATTTTGAAGCACGTTGAATCTGGCGTTCGCGTATGCTTCTTTGGTAATCTCTGTATTTAGCTGAGAAGGTTACAATCAATCTCTGATCTTCTAGACCATCTTGAGGTAAAGGGCATTCTTTGTAAAAGACTTGTCTATAGAGAAGGTCTGGGTTGCTCTCGTCTAGTGCAGAAATATCATAGAATGTTTCAGACTTATCCCCCATCAACCGCCAACCTGTAGAAGATGTTGCCCAGTCTTTGTCTTCTTTCTTTAACTTTTTGACAGATTGAGTTGTGACAAAAGCTCTCCCGCTGATGTTATTGTAGCGCTTATTACCAATAGAAGAAAGTCCAGCATCTGTACAGACCACAAATTGAGCTTTTTCAAAATCCTTGATAATCTTCTTCTCTAAAGGTTTCATAGTCGTCTGTTCATTTGTATTACCAGGTGTTATCGAGAAAGCTAATGGAATTCCTTGAGAATCCATAAATAAGCCCATTTGAACGATTGGATTCGGTCGATGTTCTTTAGAATAGCCATATTGTCTCAATTTCCCCTCCTCATCTTCTTCCTCAATTTCGAAATAGAAATTTGTACAGTCGTAATAGAGAACGTCTGTTTTACGAGAGAAAAGAGCAGCTGAGTTTTTATAGAGTTGTTCTTGAATAAAGTCAGTCTCTTTGGCAATGATTTCTAATCCTCGGTAGAGGTGCTGGAGTTCCAGAGTTTTAGGCTCTAGGAGAGTTTGTGAAAAATGAGCGGTAGACCGTTTAGAGGATGGGAATAGGATTCTGCCGTAGAGGAGACGAGACAGAATGGTATCTAAGTGAAAACTAAAGTGATACCTCTTCTGAATATCTTGACAGATTTTATCCAATCCCAACTGATAATAGATATTCTGTAGAAATAAATATCCCCCATGATATTCATTTCGTTGGTTTTGTTTCAACTGCTTATTCTCATGTAGTTTGACTAATATTTCTTGTTTATCTTCTTTATCGAGTTCGGTTAACTCTTTAGCCCGCAATTTTGCCCATTCCATAGGTTCCATTTCGGGATGTAGCTGTTGAAGAGTTTCATGATTGCCGAGATTTTCAACAATGGTAGAAGTTCTTTTATTTCCAACCTTAATATCTTTGATAATGGCATAATTGATTGTGTTTTTAGATACTGATTTTTTAACTCTCATAGATTCGCACCTCACTCTATTATACCACAGTACGAGAAAGTACGCAAGAAATGTATACAAAAATTTGACAAAAAAATAGCGCTATATCAATGATTAGAGCACTTTTGCGTCATTCAAACTGTCAAATTCCCG
>NZ_JAIMEP010000062.1 GCF_019794555.1 Streptococcus suis
TAGGCTCCTACCTATCCTGTACATGTGGTACAGATACTCAATATCAAACTGCAGTAAAGCTCCATGGGGTCTTTCCGTCCTGTCGCGGGTAACCTGCATCTTCACAGGTACTAAAATTTCACCGAGTCTCTCGTTGAGACAGTGCCCAAATCATTACGCCTTTCGTGCGGGTCGGAACTTACCCGACAAGGAATTTCGCTACCTTAGGACCGTTATAGTTACGGCCGCCGTTTACTGGGGCTTCAATTCAGATCTTCGCTTACGCTAAACCCTCCTCTTAACCTTCCAGCACCGGGCAGGCGTCACCCCCTATACATCATCTTACGATTTAGCAGAGAGCTGTGTTTTTGATAAACAGTTGCTTGGGCCTATTCACTGCGGCTGACTTTAAGTCAGCACCCCTTCTCCCGAAGTTACGGGGTCATTTTGCCGAGTTCCTTAACGAGAGTTCTCTCGCTCACCTGAGGCTACTCGCCTCGACTACCTGTGTCGGTTTGCGGTACGGGTAGAGTATGATACATCGCTAGAAGCTTTTCTTGGCAGTGTGACGTCACTAACTTCGCTACTTAACTTCGCTCCCCATCACAGCTCAATGTTATAGATACAAGCATTTGACTCATATCACACCTCACTGCTTAGACGGGCTCTTCCAATCGCCCGCTTTAGTTAGCCTACTGCGTCCCTCCATCACTTCATACTCTAGTACAGGAATATCAACCTGTTGTCCATCGGATACACCTTTCGGTCTCTCCTTAGGTCCCGACTAACCCAGGGCGGACGAGCCTTCCCCTGGAAACCTTAGTCTTACGGTGGATGGGATTCTCACCCATCTTGCGCTACTCATACCGGCATTCTCACTTCTATGCGTTCCAGCACTCCTCACGGTATACCTTCTTCACACATAGAACGCTCTCCTACCATAACACCTAAGTGTTATCCACAGCTTCGGTAAATTGTTTTAGCCCCGGTACATTTTCGGCGCAGGGTCACTCGACTAGTGAGCTATTACGCACTCTTTGAATGAATAGCTGCTTCTAAGCTAACATCCTAGTTGTCTGTGCAACCCCACATCCTTTTCCACTTAACAATTATTTTGGGACCTTAGCTGGTGGTCTGGGCTGTTTCCCTTTCGACTACGGATCTTAGCACTCGCAGTCTGACTGCCGACCATAAATCATTGGCATTCGGAGTTTATCTGAAATCAGTAAACCGAGATGGCCCCCTCATCCAAACAGTGCTCTACCTCCAAGATTCTCAATGTCGACGCTAGCCCTAAAGCTATTTCGGAGAGAACCAGCTATCTCCAAGTTCGTTTGGAATTTCTCCGCTACCCACAAGTCATCCAAGCACTTTTCAACGTGCCCTGGTTCGGTCCTCCAGTGCGTCTTACCGCACCTTCAACCTGCTCATGGGTAGGTCACATGGTTTCGGGTCTACGACATAATACTAATCCGCCCTATTAAGACTCGGTTTCCCTACGGCTCCGTCTCTTCAACTTAACCTCGCATCATATCGTAACTCGCCGGTTCATTCTACAAAAGGCACGCTCTCACCCATTAACGGGCTCGAACTTGTTGTAGGCACACGGTTTCAGGTTCTATTTCACTCCCCTTCCGGGGTACTTTTCACCTTTCCCTCACGGTACTGGTTCACTATCGGTCACTAGAGAGTATTTAGGGTTGGGAGATGGTCCTCCCAGATTCCGACGAGATTTCGCGTGTCTCGCCGTACTCAGGATACTGCTAGGTATAAAGA
>NZ_JAIMEP010000063.1 GCF_019794555.1 Streptococcus suis
GTTAGTGTAAAATAATTCTCGGAAAAACGTTTACAGGTTTTCAAAACAAAAAAAGTCCTATATCCTAGGAAATGCGTAAATAACCTAGAAGGATATAGAACCTATGACTATTGTAACAGAGATTTGTGAAATTTTAAAGAGGAGTGTTCATTTGGCTGATTTTGACAAGGGTGTCATGCAGTTGATGAGCCAAGTGATGACGGACTCAGTGACAGAAGCCTTAGAGCGTTTGGATAGGGACATCATTCAGCCTTATTTGGTGGATGGTTGGGAGATAGATCGCTTAGAAGAGCGACAGTTTACCTTTCTGTTTGGTAAGGTGAGTTTTTATCGTCGTCGATTGCGAAAAGCAGGGCAGAAGAGTTTTCTCCCTTTGGATAAGGCAATTGGTTTGAATCCCAGGGAACGGTATAGCCCTAATTTTAACGAGAAACTCAGCCTTTTAACAACAGGGATGACCTTTCGTCAGGCCTCTACGAGCTTGGAGCTATTGACGGACATTAAAATGAGTCATCAAGGGATTCACAATCTGGTTCAACGGGTTGGTGAGAAGCTATTAGCCAGTCAAGTTGAGCCTGAAGAGACTGAGTTGAGACGCCCCGAATTTCTCTTTATAGAAGGTGATGGCGTCTGGATTGGCAGTCAAGACAAAGGCAAACATTTGGAGTTGAAACGAGGCTACATTCATGAGGGTGTGAGCCGAACTGGTAAGCGTGGGGAGCTGATTAACCCGGTTTATTTCGGCTGTTTTGGGAGTAGTAAGGATTTGTTTACCCAAATGAGCGACTATCTTCAGACGCATTATGACCTGAGACATACGGTGATTATTGCTAATAGTGACGGTGGTTCCGGCTATGAAGCCGACAAGTTTGAAGGCATACTTGGGCGTTACAAGAGCTTTGATTACTGTCTTGATTCCTACCACGTCATGAAGTACGTTACAGGCAAGCTAGGTTTTGATAAGGGCTTGTTAGAAGCGGTTCGGATGAGTGTGAAGGCTTATGATTGTGAGCAATTGACCTTGATTTTTGACACGGCAGAATCTGTTTTAGAAGATGAAAAACAGCTTGAAAAGCTCTTAGCTGTCAAGTCTTATTTGACCAACAATTGGAAGGCAATTAAGCCCCTAAAATTGCGTAATTTGGGCATTAGCGACGGTGTTGGAACCTGTGAAGGCGGACACCGCTATTACAGCTATCGCATTAAGAAACAAGGGCGAAACTGGCGAAAACAAGGAGCGAGTCATTTGGTTGCCATTATGACAGCTCAGAAGAATGGGACTTTTGAAGCATTGTATCGTAGCTCTAGCCCACATCAAGCCTTTAGTGATGACCTTGTCATCAGTATGCGACAAGTGCTCAAAAAGCTACAGCACGAGCCAC
>NZ_JAIMEP010000064.1 GCF_019794555.1 Streptococcus suis
CCCAAATTTCAAGTTGAAATTAGCCACCCATAAGAAATTCACTCGGCGACTTGTAGTCCAAGCATTTTTTAGGGTAGTTGTTAATCCAATTTTCGATAAAAGCGACTTCTTTCGAGGTCGTTTTCTTGGTTCCTTTTGGTAACCATCTCCGAATCAATCGATTGTGATTTTCATTCGTTCCCCTCTCCCATGAAGAATAGGGATGCGCATAGTAGATATACTCCTCAGGAAACACTTCAGCCAGACGACTAAATTCTGTACCATTATCTGCAGTTATAGACAGAATACGATGTTCCCTCAAGATTCCCTCTAGTGCCCGATTGACTGATTCAGTGGTTTTGTTAGGTATTAGACGGATGATTTGGTATCTACTCCGACGGTCGGTTAAGACTAAAAGGCAATGATTTTTTACTCTGGTTAGTAGAACTGTATCAATTTCATAATGACCGTTTTCTAAGCGAAGATTAATAATGTCAGGTCGTTCTTCAATTGATTTGCCTGCTAGTTTAAAGTTAGGACTGGCTTGCTTCTTGATACTTTTCCCTTTTCTAGGGTAAAGTAAATCTGCTTTCGTCAATCCTAAATGGCCATTGTGAAACCAATAGTAAATGGTTGAAATACCCACTTTTATTTTCTTCTTCTTAACCATCATTTCAGGAGAAAATTTTTGCTTAGTATAGTGTAAAATTTTCTCTTTCAATTCTTTCGTTAGGATTATCTTTTTTACCGATCGTTTTCGATTAGTTTGGTAAACAGTCTGTGCGTACTCGGCTGAATAGACCTTTTTATATACCCCTTTTCGCACTTGTTGTAAGGTTGTACCCCGATTGATCTCGTTATTGATGGTCTGAGGAGCCTTTCCTAGTAAGTCGGCAATTTCACGATTAGACTTTCCCTCAATCTTCCACTTTTCAATTAGGCGACGGTTATCAATTGTCAAATGTTTTCCTTTTAGTGTATAATATTTTTGCATCTCTGTGCCTCTTTCTTGTGTTTGTGGTGAACTACAAGTATAGCACAGAGGTGTTTTCTTGTACCTTAAAATGGATTTCCTTTGACAACAGGAACCCTTGAACCTGTTTTGGTAGCTAAACCAAGGCTACTATTAGCCTTGGCAACTTAGCCTAACAGCTTCAAGCCTGTTATCAAATGAAATCAATCGCCAACTCATTTATAGTAAAGCAGCTGATTTTGATTAAGGTAAAGTGGCTAACTTCATTATAGAACTTTCA
>NZ_JAIMEP010000065.1 GCF_019794555.1 Streptococcus suis
GACTTTAAATGAGGTAATCGATAAACTTGAAGAGGTTATTCAAACCTTAACTGCTTATCAACTCAAATCAATTGTACATAGAGACTGGACTTCCGCTATTTTTGATTTTAACTGAGTATGAGATAACCAAAATCACATCTTCTTCACCCTTATGATTTCGCACAGGGATTTCTTCAAAAGATAAATCCAAGGGAGCGTCACGCATCTCACGGTCAATCTTTTTGAAGTCATCAATGGGATAGGCCTTACCATCTTTGAATCCAGTGATAATGTTATCCTGCTTGTCGTCCTCAATACCGATGACCAGCTGGCCACCATCTGCATTAGCAAAAGCAATCAGGTGTTTGAGTAGCTCTTGTGGCTTCTTTCGGGCGGATTTCCTGTCCAAATGTTGGCTTTCTGGTGAGAATTGGTAGTGGGATAGGGTTTGAGTCATGTCATTCTCCTGAGTGTTATCACTCTATTATAACACATCTCCCAGCCTTTCTTACTTCTCATTTAGTGTGCTAAGAAACCTTATGAGAAGTTGGCAGATGGAACAGTTCAAGTAGTGGAAGTCCCCTACGATATTCCAGATAGTTGGGAGTGGGTGAGGTTAGGCACTATCATTAGTGCGAAAGGTGGAAAAAGAATACCTAAAGGATATAATCTACAAGAAGAGGACAATGGTCATCCATATCTTCGAGTTACAGATATGAAAAATGGGACAATAGTACCAAATAGTATAAAGTATGCTCCTGATACTGTTTACGAAAAAATAAAAAATTATACTATTTCAAGCAATGATATTTATATCACGATAGCTGGAACAATTGGTGATATTGGAGTTGTTCCCAAAAAGTTTAATAATGCACTATTAACAGAGAACGCACTTAAGCTAATGCTCACAAGTAGTGTAAATAAAATGTTTTTAGTCTATCTCTTGAATTCTCAATTAGTTCAGCAACAATTCAAAGAAGTATATAATCAAGTTGCTCAACCTAAATTATCCATTCGTAGTACAAACTCAACATTAATTCCCCTCCCGCCTCTCTCTGAACAGAAACGGATTGTGGAGCAAATCGAACGTGCCTTGGAAAAGGTAGATGCATATTCCGAAAGTTACAATAAACTTCAAGAATTGGACAAATCCTTTCC
>NZ_JAIMEP010000066.1 GCF_019794555.1 Streptococcus suis
ATAGAACTGGGTGCGGTCACGTATTGACTAGAGGAAAGTTCACCAATATAAGACGTCCCTCAGACACCGAAACAAGAAAGGAATACGCACATGTCACAGTTACTAGATAATATCCTATCTCGGTCCAATATGCTTGAAGCCTACAATCAAGTTAGAGCTAATAAAGGTTCTGCTGGAATTGATGGCGTAACCATTGACGAAATAGATGACTATCTCCGCAAACACTGGCGTTCAACTAAAGAACTCATAAAGCAGAGGAAGTACAAACCTCAGCCAGTTTTACGAGTTGAAATTCCCAAACCTAACGGCGGAGTCCGTCAGTTAGGTATCCCAACGGTCATGGATAGAATGATACAACAAGCTATTGTCCAAGTCATTAGTCCTATTTGTGAACCCTATTTCTCTGAGAGGAGTTACGGATTCAGACCCAATCGATCATGCGAACAAGCTATTATCCAGTTATTAGAATACCTTAATGACGGTTATGAGTGGATAGTAGACATAGACCTGGAGAAGTTCTTTGATACCGTTCCTCAAGATAGACTGATGTCGCTTGTTCATAACATTATCCAAGATGGAGATACAGAATCTTTAATTCGTAAGTACCTTCATTCAGGTGTAGTCATCAACGGACAACGGTATAAAACACTAGTTGGAACTCCACAGGGAGGAAACCTATCACCGCTCCTGTCCAATATCATGCTTAATGAGCTAGATAAAGAGTTGGAAAATCGTGGACTTCGCTTCGTTCGCTACGCAGATGACTGCGTCATCACAGTCGGTAGTGAGGCGGCGGCTAAACGTGTGATGCATTCAATTAGTCGTTATATTGAAAAACGATTAGGTTTGAAAGTCAACATGACCAAGACCAAGATTGTGAGACCGAGCAAATTAAAGTACCTAGGATTTGGGTTCTGGAAATCATCTGAGGGCTGGAAAAGTCGTCCGCATCAGGATAGCGTACAGAGTTTCAAGAGAAAACTCAAGAAACTAACGGCCCGTAAGTGGAGTATTGACTTAGACAGCCGAATTGAGCGACTAAACTGGGTCATCCGAGGTTGGATAAACTACTTTTCTATGACGAACATGAAATCAGTCATGGAAAGCATTGATGAA
>NZ_JAIMEP010000067.1 GCF_019794555.1 Streptococcus suis
ACCCTGACCGAGCAACGCCGCGTGAGTGAAGAAGGTTTTCGGATCGTAAAGCTCTGTTGTAAGAGAAGAACGTGTGTGAGAGTGGAAAGTTCACACAGTGACGGTAACTTACCAGAAAGGGACGGCTAACTACGTGCCAGCAGCCGCGGTAATACGTAGGTCCCGAGCGTTGTCCGGATTTATTGGGCGTAAAGCGAGCGCAGGCGGTTTGATAAGTCTGAAGTAAAAGGCTGTGGCTTAACCATAGTACGCTTTGGAAACTGTCAAACTTGAGTGCAGAAGGGGAGAGTGGAATTCCATGTGTAGCGGTGAAATGCGTAGATATATGGAGGAACACCGGTGGCGAAAGCGGCTCTCTGGTCTGTAACTGACGCTGAGGCTCGAAAGCGTGGGGAGCGAACAGGATTAGATACCCTGGTAGTCCACGCCGTAAACGATGAGTGCTAGGTGTTGGGTCCTTTCCGGGACTCAGTGCCGCAGCTAACGCATTAAGCACTCCGCCTGGGGAGTACGACCGCAAGGTTGAAACTCAAAGGAATTGACGGGGGCCCGCACAAGCGGTGGAGCATGTGGTTTAATTCGAAGCAACGCGAAGAACCTTACCAGGTCTTGACATCCCAGTGACCGTCCTAGAGATAGGATTTTTCTTCGGAACACTGGTGACAGGTGGTGCATGGTTGTCGTCAGCTCGTGTCGTGAGATGTTGGGTTAAGTCCCGCAACGAGCGCAACCCCTATTGTTAGTTGCCATCATTCAGTTGGGCACTCTAGCGAGACTGCCGGTAATAAACCGGAGGAAGGTGGGGATGACGTCAAATCATCATGCCCCTTATGACCTGGGCTACACACGTGCTACAATGGCTGGTACAACGAGTCGCAAGTCGGTGACGGCAAGCTAATCTCTTAAAGCCAGTCTCAGTTCGGATTGTAGGCTGCAACTCGCCTACATGAAGTCGGAATCGCTAGTAATCGCGGATCAGCACGCCGCGGTGAATACGTTCCCGGGCCTTGTACACACCGCCCGTCACACCACGAGAGTTTGTAACACCCGAAGTCGGTGAGGTAACCTTTTAGGAGCCAGCCGCCTAAGGTGGGATAGATGA
>NZ_JAIMEP010000068.1 GCF_019794555.1 Streptococcus suis
ATACTCAGTTAAAATCAAAAATAGCGGAAGTCCAGTCTCTATGTACAATTGATTTGAGTTGATAAGCAGTTAAGGTTTGAATAACCTCTTCAAGTTTATCGATTACCTCATTTAAAGTCTTAAATACTTTATTCTTGAAACCAAGTTTACGAATCTCAGACCAGACTTGCTCAATAGGATTCATTTCAGGTGTATAGGATGGAATGAATGTAAATTCAATATTCTTAGGAATATTTAAGGTCTGAGATTTATGCCAGATGGCATTATCCATGACTAAAATAATGTAATCTTCTGGATAAGTTGCCGATAGCTGGCGTAGAAATTCATTCATCCAATCACTATTGCATCCGCCTGCTATGATGAAAAATGAGTCACCTGTATGGGCATCCACAGCTCCATAACAATAACGGTACTCACGAATATGGTGACTTGCTACGTGAGGGCGATAACCTTTAGGAGACCAACACGAACCAAGTTTACTGATACGCCCAAAACCCGCCTCATCTTGATACATAAGGCGGATTTTTTGATATTCTTTCTCATCAATAAAGCGCTTACTCGTTCTCTCCTCGAATAAAGATTTTATTTTTAGACGCTAAAATGGTTTCGGCGTCTGCTTTTTTCGGATGTTGGGGACGTGGGCTAACTTTACGCCAACCATGACGTTTCAGGAGAGCATAGAAACCTTCTCGGGTTGTCTTGTGCCCAACTCTCTCTTGATAAGCTTTAAAGAGGGTGTTAACGGTAACGAATTCTCCATTCAAAGAGGAAGAGAGATGTTCTTTAAGGAAAGCTTCTTCCTCCTCATGCGTCATATACGAACGGCGGCGACCACCACGATTTTCCTTTAATAGGGCCTCTAAGCCACCATTTAGATAGCGATTCAATAAGTTTCGGACTGTCTGATGGACAAAACCTACCGATTTAGCTACGGATGTTAAATTATGGCATTCAGAATAAAGAATGAGTGCCTGTATTTTTCTATGATGCAGAGCATTATTTTTATCTTTAAGTGCTTGCTTTAATTCTTCAACTTGTGTCTGGGTAAGTTCTTTTGTCATAATACTATTATATCGCTATTTTTGATTTTTGTTAAGTAT
>NZ_JAIMEP010000069.1 GCF_019794555.1 Streptococcus suis
TCACGGTACTGGTTCACTATCGGTCACTAGAGAGTATTTAGGGTTGGGAGATGGTCCTCCCAGATTCCGACGAGATTTCGCGTGTCTCGCCGTACTCAGGATACTGCTAGGTATAAAGATTATTTCAAATACGAGGCTATTACTCTCTTTGGCCTACCTTCCCAGGTAGTTCTTCTATACTCTTTAAGTCCACATTGCAGTCCTACAACCCCGAGAAGTAAACTCCTCGGTTTGCCCTCCTGCCGTTTCGCTCGCCGCTACTAAGGCAATCGCTTTTGCTTTCTCTTCCTGCAGCTACTTAGATGTTTCAGTTCACTGCGTCTTCCTCTTCACTACCTTAACAGTAGTGAGTGACAGGCATTACCTGCCGGGTTCCCCCATTCGGACATCCCTGGATCATTGCTTACTTACAGCTCCCCAAGGCATTTCGTCGTTAGTCACGTCCTTCTTCGGCTTCTAGTGCCAAGGCATCCACCGTGCGCCCTTATTAACTTAACCTTATTAACCTAATTTTTTCAAAAATTAGAAAACTCATTAAATATTCACAGCGTTTTCGGTTTATTTTCTTGTTACTATTTCTTAATGTATCCTTTCAGATACATCAGGAATGTTTGATAGATATTCAATTTTCAATGGACAAGTTCTAAGATATTAAGAACCGGTGCGACTTGTCGCAAAACTTTCGTAGAATAAGGAGATAACCAACGACGTGTCTTTGGACACTAGGTGGTTTTGACTTATTCCTAGGAAGTTTAGGTTCGTATTCAGTTATCTTAGTTATCTAGGTTACTCTGTATCCTAGATAATGGAGCCTAGCGGGATCGAACCGCTGACCTCCTGCGTGCAAAGCAGGCGCTCTCCCAGCTGAGCTAAGGCCCCACAAGACCTCTCAAAATTAAAGAAGACTAACGTACAGGTTCCGTTTCCTTAGAAAGGAGGTGATCCAGCCGCACCTTCCGATACGGCTACCTTGTTACGACT
>NZ_JAIMEP010000007.1 GCF_019794555.1 Streptococcus suis
TCGCTTAATGGAGACGTTAGGGGAGCTTTATTTTTAATGATATCGGGAAGTAGCTCAGCTTGGTAGAGTACTTGGTTTGGGACCAAGGTGTCGCAGGTTCGAATCCTGTCTTCCCGATTAATGGCTCTTTGTCAACTGTAGTGGGTAGATGAAAAGCTAACACCTAGAGAGGACGAACTTCGTTCTCTCTTTCTTTATGTTCAAAGCAATCAAAATTCGCTTTTTAAAGTTTTCAAAGTTCCTGAAACCAAAGGCATTTCTCTTAATGACTTTGATGAGATTATTGGTAGCTTCCAGTTTGGCGTTGGAATAAGGCAATTCTAGGGCATTCAAAACCTTGTCTTTATCCTTTAGAAATGTCTTAAATACCGTCTGGAAAATAGGATTAACAGTGGCTATTTCCTGTTCGATGAGGTCAAAGAAATGGTCTGAGTTCTTCTCTTGGAAATGGAATAAGAGCAATTGATAGAGTTCATAGTGCTGTCGTAGTTCCTCGGAGAAAGACAGGAGTTTTTCCAGTATTTCCTTGTTAGTCAAATGCATTCGAAACATAGGGCGATAAAATCGTTTATCGCTGAGTTTACGACTATCCTGTTGAATCAATTTCCAGTAGCGTTTCAAGGCCCGGTATTCCTGCGATGTTCTGTCGAATTGATTCATAATTTGAATACGGACACGGTTCATAGCACGGCTAAGGTGTTGCACAATATGAAAGCGGTCGAGTACGATTTTTGCATTTGGAAAAAGGTGTTTAGCAAGTTGATAATAGGGACTAAACATATCCATGGTAATCACTTTGACCCGATTTCTAACCTTTCTAGGATAGCGTAGAAAGTTTTTTCGGATGGTTGCTTGAGTTCTTCCGTCGAGAATGGCGATGACGTTTAGGGAGTCGAAATCTTGAGCGATGAAGCTCATTTTCCCCTTCTTGAAGGCATACTCGTCCCAACACATCACCTCAGGTAGGGTATTCCAATCTGTTTCAAACTTGAACTCATTAAGCTTTCGACTAACTGATGACGTTGAGATAGATAGCCTGTGTGCAATATGTGTCATTGCTTGATTTTCGATGAGTAACTGGGCGATTTTCTGGTTAACAGCGACAGAGATTTGGTGGTTCTTCTTGACAAGAGGAGTTTCAGCGACAGCCATTTTCCCACAATCTTTACACTTGAACCGACGCTTTTTAAGGCGGATAAGGAGTGGATAACCAGCAGTTTCTAGATAGGGGATTTTGGAGGCTTTTTGGAAATCGTATTTAGCCATTTGTCCCTTGCATTCTGGACATTTAGGAGCCATGTAATCTAAGTAACCGTGGAGTTCTAAGTGAGTTCCCATATCATATTCATCAGTGATTGTGATATTTTTGTCTTTAATTCTGAGCAAATTTGTGATAAGATTTAGTTGTTCCATATGAATCTTTCTAAAATGATAGTTTGAGCACTTTTCATTATAGGTCATATGGGACTTTTTTTCTATACTCAAAAAAGCTCCATAATCTCTACGGTGGTTTTACCCACTACAGAAATTATAGAGCCTTTCTTGTTTTAGGAGATAAGCTGAAAAGGGCTCTTCCCAGCCCTTTTCACTGTTCAAAGCAATCAAAATCCGTTTTTTAAAGTTTTCAAAGTTCCTGAAACCAAAGGCATTTCTTTTAAATATTAGATAAAAAGTCCGAATAGTGGCATTCGGACTACATGATGATGAGTTATTCGGTTCTTGTTAATTTCACAACCGCCTCAGTTCTAGCGGTATGAGGGAACATGTCAACAGATTGAATATATTCAACCTGATAGGCTTTAGTTAATTCAACCAGGTCTCTTGCGAGTGTTGAAACATTACAAGAAACATAGACCATTTTTGATGGTTTGTACTGAAGGATTGTTTTTAGGAGTTTTTCGTCTATTCCAGTCCGTGGAGGATCAACAATGAGAGCATCTGCGTGATATCCTTCTTGATACCATTTTGGGACGATGTCTTCTGCTTTACCGGTTTCATAATGTGCATTCGTTAGGCCCATTCGTCTAGCATTTGCTTTTGCATCTTCAATTGCTTCGGGAATTATATCCATACCACGTAATGATTTGACTTTTCTGGCAAAGACAAAGCCGATAGTACCTACTCCACAGTAGGCATCAATGAGGTCTTCATCTCCAGTAATATCTAAAGCTTTTACTGCTTCAGTGTAAAGTACTTCGGTTTGCTGGGGATTTAATTGGTAAAATGCCCGAGGTGATAGAGAAAATTCATAGTCCAACACAGCCTCATCAATAGCTTGTTTCCCCCACAGTATTTCAGTTTTTTCTCCATAGACTTCACTTGTTTTTTGTTTGTTCCAGTTTAAGGCAATTGTAACGATACTTGGAAACTGACTGATGAGTTCATCAATTAGTTTGATAAGATTAACTTGACAAGAGGTGATAAAAATTAGTTGGACTTCTCCCGTCTGACGAGCTCTACGTACCATGACAGTGCGAATACCTTGTTCCTTACGTTCGTTGTAAATTGGGATACGGTGCTTAGTGAGGAGTTCCGCAACACTGTTAATAATTCTCTGTGTTTCTTGATCCTGGACATAACAGTCAGTAATTCCAATTAGACGATGTGAATTTTCTGCATATAATCCAGCTTTGACGCTCCCTTTAGTAGTACGAGTTTGAAATTGTAATTTGGCACGGTAGTGACTGGGGTGATCCATCCCAATGGTTGGATGGATGGTGTATTGTTCGTAGCCAGAAGGTTTGAATTTTTTTAGTGCTTGCTGTAGCAAGTCTTTTTTAAAATCCAATTGCTTATCATAGCGGAGGTGCATGATTTGGCAACCGCCACAGGCTTCATAAATAGCACAAGGTGGTGTGACACGGAATTTGGATTGCTTGTTGATTTTCAATAACTTTGCCTCAACAAAATTCCGTTTGATTGAGGTAATTTGGCAATATATTTCTTCACCTTTAAGAACACCGGGAACAAAGACAAGCGTTTTTTGATAAAAACCTATTCCTTCTCCATTGATGCCCATTCGTTTAATTTTTAAGGGGATTCGTTGATTAACTTGTAGATTCATATTATTATTTTACCGAAAATTCCTGTATAATGAAAGAATGAGAATAACAAAAATTGAAAAGAAAAAAAGACTATATTTATTAGAGCTTGATGGTCAAGAGTCTTTGTATATTACTGAGGATACCATTGTTCGTTTTATGTTGAGTAAGGGTAAGGAAATCACTGAAAATGAACTTCAAGAAATTCGTGATTTTGCTCAGTTCTCTTATGGAAAAAATTTAGCTTTATATTATATTTCTTTCAAACAGCGAACAAAGAAAGAAGTGTTGGATTATTTAAAAAAGTATGAAATTGAAGAAGCAAATGCTGAAAAAATTATTGCTGCTTTAGAAGACGAGAAATGGATTGATGATAAGAGTTATGTGGAAACCTACGTTCGACAAAATGGGTTGAATGGTGACAAGGGTCCGGCTCTGATTCGGCAGAAATTAATCACGAAAGGGATTTCTAAATCTGTTATTGATAGTTGTTTAGTTGAGGTAGATTTTTCTGATCTGATTGAAAAGGTTGCTGAAAAATTGCTTAGAAAGTATCAGGATAAATTACCTATTCGAGCTCTGCAGGATAAGATTGTTCAAGGATTGATGAATAAGGGGTTTACGTATGACTTGGCAAAAAAAACGGTTAGTCAGTTAGATATTTCTGCAGATGATAGTATGGAAGCGGATTTAATTAGTAAGGAATTAGAGAAACAGTATCGAAAATATAGTCGAAAATATGATGGATATGAGTTGAAACAGCGTTTGATTCAGGCTTTAGCAAGGAAAGGTTTCGAGTTTGATCGGATTCAGGCAGTGCTTAGGGATTATCTGTGATGAAATATTCCCACATGAGTCAAAAATATGATATAATGATAAAGATAAATTGAAATTGTAGAAAGTTGGTAACAGTGTGAAATTACCAAGAGAAGGCGACTTTATTACAATTCAAAGTTATAAGCATGACGGAAAAATCCATCGCACTTGGCGTGATACCATGGTATTAAAGACAACAGAACATGCAATCATTGGAGTCAATAATCATACTTTAGTGACAGAAAATGATGGCAGACGTTGGGTAACAAGAGAACCAGCTATCGTATATTTTCATAAAAAATACTGGTTTAATATCATTGCAATGATTCGTGAAAATGGTGTTTCTTATTATTGTAATCTTGCTAGTCCGTTTGTATTAGACAACGAAGCACTCAAATATATTGATTATGATTTGGATGTGAAAGTCTTTGCGGATGGTGAAAAAAGATTACTTGATGTGGATGAATATGAACGACATCGCAAGGATATGAAGTATTCAGATGATATTGATTATATTTTGAAGGAAAATGTAAAAATATTGGTTGATTGGATTAATCATCAACGTGGGCCATTCTCTCCTGCCTATGTAAATATCTGGTATAAGCGCTATTTAGAACTGAGAAGTCGATAAAGTTATTCAAGAAAAACCTGTTTAGCAGGCTTTTTTCTTACTGTGAGGTAGAAAGATGGCATTTGATAAGACGGTAGGGAGATATGCAAGTTTTGGTATTGTCACTTCGCTCCCAGGTGAAGTAATTGATAGTTTCTGGTACGTCATTGATAACTATTTAAAGGGAGTTATCCCTTTGAAAAGTGTGATTCAATTTTCTATTAAAAACCGAGGTGGTAAAATTACCCTAGTTTTCTCACAAGAGCGGTATAAAAATGTGTTGGCGGTTGATTTGTCAAGTCGTTTCGATCCATTTTATCCTTCTACAGTATTAGTTGTAGATAAGCAAGGACAAGAAACTATAACATTGCCTGATGAAGTTAGTTTTATATAATGAACAAACATACTCGTTAGGCAAGATATAGTATTTCGAGAAGAAACTAGATTCCTCATCTGAAAGAACATTTTATGGTTTGGAAAGACTATTTTATTAAAAAATGATATAATAACAGTATAATATGATATATCTAGTTGAAGTGAGGATGGGCTATGTCAAATAATAACCAAGAAAAGCCACTCTATTTACAATTGGTAGATGAGTTGGAAGTAAAAATCCGTGAAAGCATGGCACCGAATGAAAAGCTATTTTCAGAAAGAGAGCTAACTCACCTTTATGGAGTCAGTCGTATTACGGTTCGACTTGCAATGCAAGAGTTAGAGAAAAGGGGCCTAGTCTATAAAAAACATGGTAAGGGTACATACGTTTCAGAAATATCAGAACCAGCGGTAGATTTGTCGCAAGTTTATAGTTTTACTGAACAAATGAAAGTCATGGGGAAAGTTCCTAAAACAACTATTCTATCTTTTCAAGAAATGGATGCGTCTGAGTATATTTCGCAACAGTTGATGATTGACATTGGTGAAAAGGTTTATGAATTGGAACGCTTGCGTTTGGCAGATGGAATTCCGATGATGTTAGAAAGGACGTATATCCCAGCATCCTTATTTGAAGGTTTGACGATTGAAGATTTAGAAAATACGGCACTTTATGAAGTATTTTCAAAGAAATATAACCAGATTATTCGTTTGGCAGTCGAGGAGTTTTATGCCAGTATCGCCTTGGATAATGAAGCGAAGCTTTTGGGGGTACGGGGAAATAGCCCTGTCCTTCATTTGTTACGAAAATCATATAATGATAAGAATCGTATTATTGAGTATACATTTAGTATTGCGAGAGCTGACCAATTTCGTTATCGGATGGTTCATAAACCGATGAATGAAAACTAAGTCTATATAAGATGATAATAATAAAAAGATTGTATATAAAGTCAATTTTGTGACCGTTATATACAATCTTTTTATTATTTATTAAAAGCAAAAGTGTTTGTGATTGAAGGAATTACCGATTATTTGCTGAAATTTCAAATTTATAGTATTTCCAATGCTTATAGGTTTCAGTATATTCAATAACTTCTCCACTTGCACTGCTTGTGGTTAATTTGTTTTGTAGAATAGTTGGCTGATTTGGATCAATTTCTAACCCTTCAGCGATTTCTACGGGAGTTGGGAAACTCACTTCGTTTGTTTCAACAAAGGGTTCTTCGAACATATGAATATTAAAATCAATTTTTAATCGCTGATAAATTGATTGGAAATGTTCAAGGGGGGCATCAGGTGTTTGAATATAACGTTGAGGTATGTAGGAATTATGGTAAATAAATGGAACTTCATCAGCTTTGCGGATACGAACAATTTTATAATAGTAGTCGTTCTTATCTAAGTTCAATTTCTCGAGAATTCGTGTGTCATTTCCTTTTTGACAAGCAAGGACAATTACTTGCTCGTTTTCGAGAGGAAAGATTTCAACATCAGAAAATTCAACTAAACGGCCCTTACGCGAACGGGAAACAAACGTACCCTTCCCTTGTTGGCGAATTAAATAACCATCTTTAACTAACTCATTGACAGCCCGAATAACAGTAATGGAACTTACATTGTATAACTTTGTTAATTCCGCTTCTGTATAAAATTTATCACCATTTTCAAATTTTCCCGAAATGATTTGTTGACGAAGGCTATTCTGGATTAGTTGGTATTTAGGGACTTTCATTTTATACCTCCTTTCTGTGATTAGTATACTAAATAATCTAGTAAAAATCAAAATATTTAGCAATTATAAAACGCTTTTTTACTGTCTAACCCATTATTGGATATTAATATTCTCTGTGGTAAAATTTACAAAAAAAAATTTACAAAAAAATTTACAAAAACACTGGACATAACCACGAGAAAGTGTTAATATACTAATAGAAATAGTAAACGGTTACAAGGAGGTAGATAATGAGTGAATTTCATATAAGAGAAGAATTTTATTTAGATGAAAAGCCATTCAAAATTTTATCAGGAGCCATTCACTATTTTCGAATACATCCGGATGACTGGTATCATTCTTTGTATAATCTCAAAGCTCTAGGTTTTAATACGGTTGAGACTTATGTTCCTTGGAATTTGCATGAGCCTAAAAAAGGACATTTTTGTTTTGACGGAATCCTAGATGTTGAACGATTTCTAAGAATTGCTCAAGAACTAGGGCTTTATGCAATTGTACGTCCTTCCCCCTATATTTGTGCAGAGTGGGAATGGGGTGGACTCCCCGCTTGGTTGATGAAGGAAGAGCTGAGAGTACGTTCGAGTGATCCTACGTATTTGAAGCACTTAGATGAATATTACGCTTCTCTTCTTCCTAAATTAGCCAAGTTCCAGCTCTCACAAGGAGGAAACATTCTCATGTTTCAAGTTGAAAATGAGTATGGTTCCTATGGTGAAGAAAAAGACTACTTAAAATCGGTTACGAATTTGATGCGTAAACATGGTTTGACTGCTCCATTTTTTACATCAGATGGGCCATGGAGAGCTTGTTTGCGTGCGGGTTCACTCATTACCGATGATATATTGGTCACTGGAAATTTTGGTTCAAGAGCGAATGAAAATTTTCAAATGATGCAAGCTTTCTTTGATGAATATGGAAAGACTTGGCCACTGATGTGCATGGAATTTTGGGATGGATGGTTCAATCGCTGGGGTGACGAAGTGATTCGTCGTGAGCCAGAAGAACTAGCTCAGTCAGTCATGGAGTGTATTGAACTTGGTTCGATAAATCTCTACATGTTTCACGGAGGTACGAACTTTGGTTTCATGAATGGATGCTCTGCCCGAGGTCAAATTGATTTGCCTCAGGTGACATCTTATGATTATGATGCAATTCTAGATGAAGCTGGAAATCCAACGCAGAAGTTTTATATTCTTCAAAAGCTGATGATGGAAAGGTATCCAGAATTAGACTATGCAGAACCAATAGTGAAAAAAGCTAAGGCGTTTGAGCCAGCTAAGTTAGTGAATAAAGTTAGTTTGTTTGAAACCATTGATGCCATCAGCGAGTGTCATCATTCATTCTATCCTAAGAATATGGAACAACTTGATCAAACCACTGGCTATATTCTCTATAAAACCGAATTGGAACAAGATAAGGAAGAAGCAGAACGTTTTCGTGTGATTGATGGTCGGGATCGAATTCATGTTTTTGCTGATGGGCGTAAGGTAGCAACACAATATCAAACGGAGATTGGTGAAGACATTACGCTAGATTTCAAAAGCAAGCAATTGGATTTAGCTATTCTTGTGGAGAATATGGGACGTGTTAACTACGGCCACAAACTAACAGCTCCAACTCAATCTAAGGGATTGGGAAGAGGAGCGATGGCAGACCTCCACTTTATTGGAAACTGGAAAATCTATCCACTACCACTTGAGTCGGTTTCAGCTGTTGATTATAGTAAGACTTGGCAAGAAAATCAGCCTGCATTCTATCGCTATACTTGTAACTTGTCAGAATTGGCGGATACTTACATAGACATGACAGGCTTTGGTAAAGGTGTTGTATTTGTAAACAATGTAAATATTGGACGTTTCTGGGAAAAAGGTCCGATTCTCTATCTCTATATTCCAAAAGGATACTTAAAGAAAGGAGAGAATGAAATAGTCGTCTTTGAGACGGAAGGGAAATACAGAGATAGATTACCTTTTTCTCAAGAACCCATCTATAAAGATTTAACATAAAGGAGAAATGAGTATGGCAATTATTGCTACACGTATTGATGGTCGTTTGATTCATGGTCAAGTTGCTAACTTATGGACGACTAAATTAAATATTAGTCGTATTATGGTAATTGATGACGCTGTTGCTCAAAACGACATTGAAAAACAAGGATTGAAGTTGGCTTGTCCTCCAGGGGTAAAACTTTCTATTTTACCGATTGAGAAAGCTGCAAATAATATTAAAGAAGGAAAATATGATGCTCAACGCTTGCTTATTGTAGCACGTCGTCCTGAAAATTTCCTTCGCCTAGTGGAGTATGGTGTAAGCCTTCCTGAACTTAACGTAGGGAACATGTCTCAAACACCTGAAACGCGTTCAGTGACTCGTTCTATCAACGTGGTTGATAAGGATATCGCTGATTTTGATGCCTTGGCTGCTAAGGGAGTAAAATTGATTGCTCAAATGGTACCAGGTGATACACCTAAAGACTTTATGCCATTATTGGATAAGGTTAGATAACATTCGGATTTTTTGAAAAATTTTAAAGGAGGATCACTATTATGCAATGGTGGCAAATATTACTTTTAACGCTTTACTCTGCTTACCAGATTTGTGATGAGTTGACCATCGTATCGTCAGCAGGTTCACCTGTCTTTGCAGGTTTCATCTCTGGTTTGATTATGGGAGATATGGCAACAGGCTTAGCAATTGGTGCTAGCTTGCAATTAATGGTACTTGGTGTTGGTACCTTCGGTGGTGCATCTCGTATTGATGCGACTTCTGGTGCAGTTTTGGCAACTGCTTTCTCAGTTTCACAAGGTATTGACCCTGAGCTTGCTGTAGCAACAATTGCGGTTCCAGTAGCAGCGCTTCTTGTCTATACTGATATTTTGGGTCGTTTCTCAACTACCTACTTCGCTCACCGTGTGGATGCTGCAGTTGAAAAATTTGACTATGCAGCTATCGAACGGAACTATTTACTTGGTGCAATTCCTTGGGCCTTGTCTCGTGCACTACCTGTTTTCCTTGCCCTTGCATTTGGTGGTGAATTTGTAGATTCAATGGTTTCTGCTATTCAAGAATACCAATGGATTGCTAATGGTTTGACTCTTGCAGCACGTATGCTTCCTGGTCTAGGATTTGCAATCTTGCTTCACTATCTTCCACTTAAACGCAATCTTCACTATTTGGCATTTGGTTTTGTTTTGACAGCTATGTTGACTGTTCTTTACGGTAACGTATCTACTTTAGGTGGTGCAGTTGCTGGTATTGTTGGTACCCTTCCTGAAGATTCAGGTGTAGCATTTGTAAACAACTTCAAAGGCTTGTCAATGATTGGTATCGCTATTGTGGGTGCATTCCTTTCTGTACTTCACTTCAAAAATAGCCAAAAAGTAACTGTAGTTGCTCCATCAAATTCAGAAAGTGGGGAAATTGAAGATGACGAAATCTAATTACAAATTAACAAAGGAAGATTTTAATCAAATCAACAAACGTAGCTTGTTCACTTTCCAACTTGGTTGGAACTATGAGCGGATGCAGGGTTCTGGTTACCTCTACATGATTTTGCCTCAATTGCGTAAAATGTATGGAGATGGAACTCCTGAATTGAAAGAAATGATGCAATTGCATACACAATTCTTCAACACTTCTCCATTCTTCCACACTATTATTACGGGTATCGATTTGGCGCTTGAAGAAAGCGATGGTGTAGCATCTAAAGATGCGGTAAATGGTATCAAGACTGGTTTGATGGGTCCATTTGCTCCTATCGGTGACTCTATCTTTGGTTCCTTAGTTCCAGCTATCATGGGTACAGTGGCTGCAACAATGGCCGCAACTGGTAACCCAGCAGGTATCTTCCTTTGGGTAGCAGTAGCAGTTGCGTATGATATTTTCCGTTGGAAACAATTGGAAGTTGCCTATAAAGAAGGAACTAAACTCATCACAACAATGCGTGATCGTTTGACAGCACTTGTTGATGCGGCATCTGTAATGGGTGTCTTCATGATGGGCGCATTGATTGCAACTATGATTAACTTTGAAGTGACTTGGGCTCCAACAGTTGGTGAAAAAGTAATTGATATTCAAGACTTGCTCAATACTATCTTCCCTCGTCTTGTTCCAGCTATCTTCACAGGTTTTGTCTTCTGGTTGCTAGGACGTAAGGGTATGACTTCAACAAAAGCTATCTTGATAATCATTGTCCTTGCGATTGCCTTGTCAGCAATTGGTCACTTCGTATTTGGTATGGCATAATGGTTAGAAGTTTAGTATTAGTAAGTCATGGCATCTTCTGTGAAGAATTGAAAAAATCCACTGAAATGATTATGGGTCCACAAGAGGACATCTATACAGTGGCTTTGTTGCCAGAAGAAGGTCCAGAAGACTTCCAAAGAAAATTTGAAGAGACAATTGCTAAGCTTGATGACTTCGTTGTTTTTGCAGATTTGTTGGGAGGAACACCAGCTAATGTAGTTTCTCGGAAATTACTCGATGGTGGTCAGTTTGATCTATATGCAGGTATGAACATGCCTATGGTCATTGGTTTCTTGAACGGCGTTCTATTAGGTGAAGCAGTAGACTATGTGGAGTTTGGTACAAGCAATTTAGTTCATGTCAATTCCTTATTAACAAGTAGCGAAGATGATGAGGAGTGAAACAGTCAGGGAAGTGACTGTTTCAGCCCGAGCCTAGAAATTGGAAAGCGAGGACAGTTCGGTGAACTGTTTCAGATGGTCACCTTGAAATAAGAAAGTGACCACAGAAAGCCCGAGCCCAGAAATAGGAGAGTGAGGGAAGTTCAAGTGACTGTTTCAGCCTGAGCCTAGAAACTGGAAAGCAAGGACAGTCAGTGACTGTTTCGGTTGGAGATTATCTTCGTCAAGTAAAAATAATACTGTAGTCAAATTGGCTTTAAGTATCCTGAGACTGGGGAAACCTGGTCTCTTTTTGTATGGAGTACCATTTGTCATATTTCTTGTTACATTGCTCTATCCTATCCTATCCTATCCTATTGTGAAACTCCTTCCTACCATTCTTAGTCTATGGAGAGGAATAATGTGCCAGTGAATGAATCCACTCCCAGAAAGATCAAAACAAAAATGACCAAATTTTCTGAAAATTTATTGACATTCACTTTTAAAGTGGTAACATGTAATGTGAGGAATCATTTTAAATACAAGGAGAAACCAATGAGAAGTGATATGATAAAAATCGGGATTGACAAGGCTCCTGCGCGTGGCTTATTATACGCGACAGGACAAGTGAAGTCTGCAAAGGATTTTCAAAAACCCTTTATTGCGATTTGCAATTCCTACATTGATATTGTACCTGGACATGTTCATTTGAGAGAGTTGGCGGATGTGGCAAAAGAAGCGATAAGAGAAGCTGGTGGGATTCCGTTTGAGTTTAACACCATTGGGGTTGATGACGGTATTGCCATGGGACACATTGGAATGAGATACAGTTTACCTTCAAGGGAATTGATAGCAGATGCGGCTGAAACAGTCATCAATGCGCATTGGTTTGATGGAGTTTTTTATATCCCAAACTGCGATAAGATCACTCCTGGAATGATTTTAGCAGCTATGCGAACCAATGTTCCAGCGGTATTCTGTTCTGGAGGACCTATGAAGGGTGGTGTCGATATGACAGGGCATCATGCCAGCCTTTCTAGTCTATTTGAGGCAGTTGGTAGCTACCAAGCTGGGGAAATGTCAGAACAGGAGTTTGAATTTCTAGAAAAAAATGCTTGTCCAACTTGCGGTTCTTGTTCGGGAATGTTTACAGCCAATTCAATGAATTGTTTGATGGAGGTATTGGGACTTGCATTGCCAGGGAATGGTACAATTCTTGCAGTGTCGGATGAACGACGAGAACTTGTTCGTCAAGCGGCCAAATACTTAATGGAAAATGTTAAAAAGAATATTAAACCTAGAGACATTGTAACGAAAGAAGCAATAGATGATGCGTTTGCTTTGGATATGGCAATGGGAGGGTCAACGAATACAGTATTACACACGCTAGCCATTGCCAGAGAAGCTGGGATTCCCTATGATTTGAAAGATATTAATGAAATCGCTGAAAAAACACCTTATCTTTCTAAATTATCTCCGTCATCAGCTTACACTATGCATGATGTACATGAGGCGGGAGGAGTTTCAGCGATTATCAATCAATTGATTAAGAATGGTTCTATCAAAGGGGATCGCATAACTGTAACAGGTAGAACTTTGAAAGAGAATGTTTCAGGTTGTGAGATCAAGAATGAAGAGGTTATTCATCCATTAGATCATCCATACTCACCAGTTGGTGGCTTATCCATTCTTTATGGGAATATTGCCCAAGATGGTTCCGTTATTAAGGTAGGTGGGGTAGACCCTTCTGTAAAAACATTTAAAGGTGAGGCTCTTTGCTTTGACTCTCAAGATGAAGCGCTTGAGGCAATTGATAATGGTACAGTTCAGAAAGGTCATGTTGTCGTGATTCGTTACGAGGGGCCACAAGGCGGACCTGGGATGCCAGAAATGTTAGCTCCTACTTCAAAAATTGTCGGTCGAGGTTTGGGGAAAGATGTTGCACTTATAACGGATGGTCGTTTCTCTGGCGCAACTAGAGGGATTGCGATTGGTCACGTCTCTCCAGAGGCAGCTGCTGGTGGAAATATTGCTTTGATAGAGGATGGAGATGAGATTGCGATTGATTTGATCAATCGTACGATAAATGTTCTTGTGGATGATGAAGTACTTGCTGAACGTCGTCGTCACTTAAAATCATTCAAGCCTAAAATAGCAAGTGGTTGGCTGCGTCGTTATACACGTTTTGCTTCTTCGGCCAACTTTGGTGGTTCGATGATGACCGATGAGGAGTTTGCAGAACGTCAAGCAGAGCGCTAGAATAATTAGTATAAAATGAAAAAGGAATTCTTGTAGATTCCTTTTCATTATGGTCTATTAATGATATACTATTCATATATTAAATCAATGAAAATAGGAGTTCGTATGATTGAACAAAGTCAGTTTGGAAAGGGGGAAGCCCTTCATTTCTTCCTTTCGAATGCTAATGGTATGAAGGTTGGTTTGACAAATTTTGGAGCTCGTATCGTTGAAGTTCTTCTTCCTGTTGAGGAAGATGGAGGGGTTCGGAATGTTAGCCTTTCTGCTTCAACAGATGAGGAGTATAGACGAACAGATTTGTATCCTGGTTCTACAATTGTCCCAGTTGCAGGTCGTATTTCGGGGGCACAAACAGAAATAAATGGAGTGAAGTACTGTCTTACAGAAAATGAGCCGGGTCGAACCCTCCATGGTGGGACTGATACTGCAAATGAGCAATACTGGGAGACAAGTGTAGATCAGGAGAATAACCAAGTTACCTTTGGTATTACCTTAAAGGATGGTTTCAATGGATTTCCTGGTGATGTACGTGTTTTAGCAACTTATCGATTGTCGGATGAAAATGAACTTTTTGTAGAGTATCGGGCAGAGTCTGATAAGGATACCATTTTTAATCCAACCAACCATGTTTATTTTAATTTGACAGGTGATTTCCAACAGTCTGTAGGGGAACATCAAATCAGAATTGCAGCAAATCGCTATGCCCCACTTGGTGAGGATAATCTTCCTATTGGAGTTTTGGAAGAAGTAATTGATACGCCGTTTGATTTTAGAGATTTTGCTCCGTTTTCTCAGGGCTTTAATAGCCAACACACTCAGAATCTCCTCGTGAAAGGCTATGATCACCCATGGATACTGGAAGATGTAGCAACTCCCGTAGAAGTATTAAGTCCTGATGGGAAAATTAAACTAAGTGTTGTAACCAATCAACCATCCGTTGTTATTTATACTTACAATTTCCCGGTTGAAGAGTTAGCTGCTTTCCATGGCGCCTTTAGTCTAGAATGCCAGGGGCTTCCGAATGCATGTAATGTTGATGGTTTTGGCTCTATTTTGTTGGAACAAGGAGATTGTTTCTTCTCACAAACAGCCTATTGTTTTTCTTGGTAGTGATTTTCTTTTTCCAAACGGTTAAAGTTGTTAGCCCTCTTTGTGATTTTAGATACCTTTTGTATGATATTTTGCTTAGAGGGCTGAATACTTTGCAAGTATATGTCAGCTCAAAAGATTTCAAAAAATAAATAAAAAGTATTGACAAGGCCCCCTCCTCATGTTATACTAGTTCTTGTGTTGAGCGGGGATGGCGGAATTGGCAGACGCGCAGGACTAAGGATCCTGTGACCGCTTTAGGTCGTGTGGGTTCAAGTCCCACTCTCCGCATAGTAGACTAGCTGAGGCTAGTCCCTTTTTTTTTGAATAAATGAGGGGTTAATATATATCATTTGAGGGTTTGGTTAATGATTGGAGTCTCAAGCTGAACTATAATATTTAAAAACGAACAAAGGTCTGGTTATCTTTGTTCGTTTTTAAATATAATATAGATTGAGTTATTTAGCTTTCTTTGTGAAGGTTCTAACAAACGAAAAAGATGTAACATCAGATTTCTATTTGTGTAGTTTATAATTTTTCATTGACATATCTCACAAATTGATTCCACCAAGAGACTGGCCAAGGAGCTGTCTTGATTGTAGTTGGTATTACCATATCAATTTGGGCTATGTTGTCAAGATAGCCTACACCTATAACATCGTTATCAACAATTTTTAGTTGCCCCACAACAGTTCCAGCAGTGATAGGTGCATCAAATTCTGATTGAGTTGCAGTAAAAGTAGCAGTCACTGGTTGTTCAGAGTTATTTTTTTGAATAGCTAACAAATCGGCGGTTGCAACTGCAGGGCTGGATGATTTACTACCATTAAATATGTTTACGGAGCTATTTTCAAAAGCCTCACCTTTTTTTACGAGAGTTATAGCCGAGTAATTCTCATATACATAGTTCATTAGGTTATTTGTTTCTACAAAGCGATTATCTGAATTTGTCAACCCATCAGTAGCATTTAGTACAACTGTAATGATTCTCATATTTGCTTGATTTGTTGTAGCAACAAAGCTTGACCCTGCTGAATCAGAAGTTCCTGTCTTTAATCCATCTACACCACCTCGGGCATGTGTACCTTCACTTAGCATCTGGTTAATACTATAGTAGGTATATCCACCAAAATCGTAGGCATTCAATGAAGTGATATTTAAGACTTGGGGATAATCCAGAATTAGACGTCTTGCAATAATTGCTACGTCTAAAGCAGAAAATTGGTTGGAATCATCAGGTTTTGAACCAGGGTAGATATTCTCCCCTAAGTCAGAATTGTCAAGGCCAGAAACGTTGACAATGGTCGCATCTGTGATTCCCCATTCAGCGACCTTAGCTTTCATTTTATCAACAAACGCAGCTTCGCTACCAGCAATTTTCTCAGCTAACGCAATAATCGCACTATTAGAAGAAGTAATCAGAGATGCATTCAGCAAATCGCTGACAGAATAAGAGCGGGCATCAAGGTTTACATTGCTCAATTCTGTATTAGCAGTTAAGCTATATGGATAGTCTGATATATCCACCATAGTATCTAATTGAATCTCCCCTTTTTCTAAAGCATCATAAACCAAGTAAACACTCAGCAACTTACTGATGGAAGCAATGCTAGCAGGTGTTTGGGCATCTTGTTCATATAAAACCTTGCCTGTTGAAACTTCTACTGCAATAGCATGTTTGGCAGCAACTGAAAAATCCTCAGCAAGTACGGGAAAGGCTCCTAGAAAAATAGTGAATAGTGTTATCAATGTTAATATTGTTTTTCGCATTTTTGATCTTTAAACCTCATTTCTTTACCATTATATCACAAGAATTGTGAGAAAAAAACTGAAAATAAATAGAAAAAGATTAGAAAATACTGAAAAATCTGTTTTTTGTAAAATTTTCAAATAAAAGGGCTTTCTTTTTAGTGAAAAATATGGTACTATATTCTGTATAATAATAGGTGTAAGCTTATTAAATAATACAAAATGGAGTGTGTATATGAAACGAAGTAAATTGTTTGCATTTGCAGGAATTACTCTGCTGTCAGCCTCGTTCTTGGTTGCATGTGGTTCCAATTCTAGCTCAAATTCTGAAACTAGTACAACTTATTCGTATGTTTATACTGAAGATCCAACTTCTTTAGATTACATTGCTTTTAACCGTGCGCAAGTTTCTGATATTGTTACTAATATGGTGGATGGTTTGTTAGAGAATGACAAGTACGGTAACTTAATCCCCTCTCTTGCTGAAGATTGGAAGGTTTCAAAAGATGGTTTAACATATACTTATACTCTTCGTGAGGGTGTAAAATGGTATACAGCTGAAGGTGAAGAATATGCTGACGTGACAGCAAATGACTTTGTAACAGCTATTAAACATGCTGTGGATACACAGTCTGAAGGTTTATATATTATCCAAGATTCAATTGCTGGTTTAGATGACTACGTTAACGGTAAAACAAATGACTTTGAAACTGTTGGTGTTAAGGCTTTAGATGACCGTACTGTTCAGTATACTTTGAGCCATCCAGAACCATATTGGAACTCAAAGTTAACCATGTCAATCATGTTGCCTGTCAATGCGGAATTCTTAGAATCAAAAGGTGAAGACTTTGGTAAAGTAGAGCCAGGTGGAATTCTTTACAATGGTGCATACTTTATCAGTGCAATGACATCTAAATCTTCACTTGAATATACAAAGAATGAAAACTACTGGGATGCCGACAATGTTAAAATTGAGAATGTTAAGTTAACATATTATGATGGGCAAGATCCAGAATCTTTGGTAAGGGGCTTCACGGATGGGATCTATTCTAATGCTCGAGTATTTCCAAATTCGTCTAGCTATTCATCTGTTAAAGAACAATATGCTGATAACATCACTTATAGCCTTCAAGATGCAGTAGTATATTTCACTACTTTGAACTTAAATCGTTCAAACTATGGTCATACTGCAAAAACAACAGATGTTCAGAAAGAATCAGCTAGAAAAGCATTATTAAATAAAGATTTTCGTCAAGCCTTAACTTTTGCATTTAACCGCCAAGATTACTTAGCACAATCAGTTGGTGAGGACGCTGCAGATAAGCCATTACGCAACTTGATGGTTCCTCCTACTTTTGTAAGTGCAGGCGAAAAAACATTTGGTGATTTAGTAAGTGAAAAAGTAATCTCATACGGAGATGAGTGGGCAGATGTAGATTTCTCTGATGCTCAAAATGGGCTTTACAACGTTGATAAGGCAAAAGTTGAATTTGAAAAAGCAAAACAAACACTTTCTGCTGAAGGAGTTGAATTCCCTATTCACTTAGATATGCCAGTTAACCAAAGTAGTGAGGTTGGTACACAACAAGCTGCTTCATTGAAACAGTCTGTTGAAGCAGCATTAGGCACTGAAAATATTGTAATTGATCTTCAGATGATGGATAAAGATACGTTTACAAACGCAGCGTTCTACACTGAAACACCTGATCAAAATGATTATGACATTACATACAGTGGATGGGGTCCTGACTTCCAAGATCCGTCTACCTATCTTGATATATTAGAAACAACATCTGGTGCGATGACTAGCAAGTTGGGTATTGATTCAAGTACGACTGATGTGATTAAAACAGTTGGGCTAGACAAATACGACGCGCTTCTTAAAGAAGCTTCTGATGAAAAACTTGATGTTGCAAAACGATATGAAAAATATGCCGAAGCTCAAGCTTGGTTAACTGATAGCGCGATTGTAATCCCGTATATGTCATTAGGCGCTACTCCTAGTGTATCTAAGGTTATTCCTTACACAGCGTCTGTGTCTGATGTTGGTATTAAAGGCGGTGGCTCATTCTACAAATATATGGAAGTGGGCACTGAAGTAAACAAGGCAGAAGATGTTTACGCTAAGCGTGAAAAATGGTTAAAAGAAAAAGCTGAGTCAAATGCTAAAGCTCAAGAAGAACTTGCTAACCATGTAGAATAATAAAGAACTTTTTCAAGAGGACTTTCTCTACTGTGTTTGGAGAAGGTTCTTTTGAAATTTGGAGAGGAAAAAACTAAATGAAAAAGTATGTTTTCAAACGTGTCCTACGTTCGTTATTCTCTCTTTTTATGGTTACCACTTTGATTTATTCAATCATTTTTACAATGGTTCCTAGAAAGAAAATTTTTGAAAAGGATGCGACATACACTAAAATGGCTAAGGATCCGGACAGTAGGACTGACTATGTCAATACTGTCTATGAGAAAATGGGCTATATTGAATATCTAAATCCTAAAGAGTTACAAGAAGCTGCTGTTGAGGTTGATAGTAGTGTGACTGTAGAACCTACAGATACTAATAAAAAAATATACGAAGAGTATGTCCTCGAGCTAGGAAAAAACTGGGTACTTCATCAATTTGAGGGAAGCCAGTCTTTCTATGCGACTAGAGAAATACCGATTTATGAGCGAGTAATTGATTTCTATGGAAATATGTTCGAGTTTGATCATGTCAATAAGGTTCAAGACCCGGAAAATCCTGATTTAGAACGTTACATTCGCTTTGAAAATGATCCTGCAATTGGTTGGTCACTAGTTGGTTCTGGGACTGAGCATAAGTATCTTCTTTACTTTAACTCACAATTTCCATTTGTTCATCAAAATTTTGTCAATCTAAACCTAGGTGTATCCTATCCAACATATGCAAACGTTGAAGTGCTTGACGTTTTAACAAATGGTCAGGGGAAAACAATCTCAACAGATGTGACTTTCCCAACTGGTGAAGTAAAGAAATCGTCTATTGATATCTATAGCAGAACCTATAAGTCACCGAGTGTTGCAGATGCCAAGGATAAAGCAAATTTTGGAGATGATCCATATACTGCAACAAAGAGTCGATATAAAGATCCATCTATGATAGTCAACTCTTCAATAATTGGGCTAATTAGTGTATTTATAACATATATACTTGGTATTCCATTGGGAATAATTATGGCAAGGTTTAAAAATAGAGGGTTTGATGTTGTCACAACAGCGATTTTTAGTTTCCTAATGGCACTTCCTAGTATTGCATTCATTTATATATTCAGATTTGCTTTTGGTCAGATTTTTAATCTTCCTGATACTTTTCCAGTGCTTGGTGCTTCTGATCCGAGGTCATACCTATTTCCTGCGCTTTTATTAGGATTATTAAGTACACCTTGGACAGCAATTTGGATTCGTCGTTACTTTATTGATTTACAAACTAGTGATTATGTGCGTTTTGCAAGAGCAAAAGGATTATCTGAATCTGAAATTTCACGTACACATATTTTTAGAAATGCGATGGTCCCAGTTATTCATAGTGTACCAGCAGCGATTGTTGGTGTAATTGTTGGGGCAACACTTACTGAATCAGTATTTGCATTTCCTGGGATGGGTAAAATGTTGATTGATTCAATTAACGTTAGCAATAATAACATGGTCGTTGCATTATCATTTATATTTGCAGGTATCAATATTTTTGCGCTATTATTGGGTGATTTATTAATGACTTTAGTTGATCCACGAATAAAACTTGATGTGAAAGGGGGTAAATGATGTCAACAATTGATAAAAGTAAATTTCAATTTGTAAAACGTGATGATTTTGCCTCGGAGGTAATTGATACTCCTGCCTACTCATATTGGAATTCTGTATTTCGACAGTTTCTAAAGAAAAAATCAACCATTGTAATGTTAATTATTTTGGTAGCCATCGTCCTTATGAGTTTTATTTATCCCATTTTTGCAAATTATGATTTCAATGATGTAAGTAAAATTAATGATTTCAGCGCTCGTTATAATTGGCCAAATGCCGAGTATTGGTTCGGAACTGATGCAAATGGACAGTCTCTATTTGATGGAGTTTGGTATGGAGCAAGAAATTCAATTTTGATTGCACTTATTGCGACTGTTATTAACCTTGTCATTGGTGTCATCCTTGGGGGAATCTGGGGTGTATCAAAGACTTTTGATAAAATAATGATGGAGATTTACAATGTCATATCAAATATACCATCACTAATGATTTTCATTGTAATGTCATATGCTCTTGGAGCTGGCTTCTGGAATTTGATATTAGCATTTTGTTTAACAGGATGGATTGGTGTGGCGTTTTCAATCCGAATCCAGATTATGAGATATCGCGATTTGGAATATAATTTGGCTAGTCGCACGCTCGGTACTCCAACTTTTAAATTAGTAGTGAAAAACCTATTGCCACAATTGGTATCTGTGATAGTAACACAAGCTTCACAAAGTTTACCAAGCTATATTTCAATGGAGGCCTTCCTTTCATACTTTGGAATAGGGCTCCCTGTGACAACACCAAGTTTAGGTCGATTGCTTTCTAAATATGCTCAAAATGTGACTACCAATGCATACTTGTTTTGGATTCCTTTAACAGCGTTAATCTTAGTTTCGCTATCACTCTTCATTGTTGGACAAAATTTGTCTGATGCAAGTGACCCACGTACACATAGATAAGGAGAAAATATGGCAGAAAAAAACAATGTAATATTATCCGCAAAAGATGTGGTCGTGGAATTTGAAGTTCGTGACCGTGTTTTGACAGCTATACGTAGTGTCTCTATTGATTTAATCGAGGGAGAGGTTCTCGCAATTGTAGGGGAGTCTGGTTCTGGAAAGTCAGTTTTGACAAAAACTTTCACAGGGATGCTGGAAGAGAATGGACGAATTGCTTCAGGAAGTATTATTTATCGTGGAGAAGAATTAACTGATATAAAAAAACATGAAGAATGGGAAAAAATCCGTGGTGCAAAAATTGCAACTATTTTCCAGGATCCAATGACAAGTCTTAATCCTTTGGTTACAATTGGCCGCCAAATTACCGAAGTTATCATTAAACATCAAGGAAAATCAATTTCTGAGGCAAAAGAACTTGCGGTTAATTATATGGAACGAGTGGGTATTCCAGATGCAAAAAAACGTTTCAATGAATACCCGTTTCAATATTCAGGTGGTATGCGACAAAGAATTGTTATTGCAATTGCCTTAGCATGCCGTCCAGATGTATTAATTTGTGATGAACCAACTACAGCATTAGATGTAACAATACAAGCTCAAATTTTAGACTTATTAAAAGAATTACAAAAAGAATACAATTTTACAACAATTTTCATCACGCATGATTTGGGTGTTGTTGCAAGCATCGCTGATAAAGTTGCTGTTATGTATGCTGGCGAAGTTATTGAATTTGGAACCGTAGAAGACATTTTTTATGATCCTCGACATCCATATACATGGAGTCTACTTTCAAGTCTTCCTCAGTTAGCCAATTCTAATGGAGAACTCTTTTCAATTCCAGGAACACCTCCTTCACTTTTTACGCCGGTCTTAGGAGATGCATTTGCACCTCGTTCTGAATTCGCGATGCAGATTGATTTTGAAGAATCTCCACCTATTTTTCAAGTTACAGAAAATCATTGGGCTAAAACTTGGTTATTACACCCTGAAGCTCCAAAAGTGGCCAAACCAGAAGTGATTCAGGATCTACATTCAAAAATTAAATCTAAGATGTCAGTAGAAGAAATTAAATAGGAGGAAGAAATGACTGAAAAATTAGTTGAAATCAAAGATTTAGAAATTTCTTTCGGTGAAGGGCGCAAAAAATTTGTAGCTGTCAAAAATGCTAATTTCTTTATTAATCGTGGAGAAACATTCTCCTTAGTTGGAGAATCGGGGTCTGGTAAGACAACGATTGGTCGTGCGATAATTGGACTAAATCAAACAAGTGGTGGAGATATTCTTTATAATGGAGAGAAAATAAATGGGAAAATTTCTCATGAGAAGTCTCGAGAATTAATTAAGAAAATTCAAATGATTTTTCAAGATCCAGCTGCGAGTTTGAATGAACGTGCAACAGTAGACTATATTATCTCTGAGGGCTTGTACAATTTTAAATTGTTTAATAATGAAGAAGAGCGGCAAGCAAAAGTTCGGTCAATGATGACAGAAGTGGGGCTACTTGCGGAACACTTAACACGCTTTCCTCATGAGTTCTCAGGAGGCCAACGCCAGAGGATAGGTATAGCTCGAGCACTTGTGATGAATCCTGAATTGGTGATTGCCGATGAACCGATTTCTGCATTAGATGTGTCTGTTAGAGCTCAAGTCTTAAATTTATTAAAGAGATTGCAAAAAGAACTGGGCTTAACTTATCTCTTTATTGCACATGATTTGTCAGTTGTTCGGTTTATTTCTGATAGGATTGCAGTGATTCATAAAGGTGTTATTGTAGAAGTGGCAGAGACAGAGGAATTGTTTAAGAATCCTTTGCATCCATACACTCGTTCCTTGCTATCTGCTGTTCCTATTCCGGATCCAATTTTAGAAAGACAAAAAACTTTAGTAGTATATGATCCAAATATGCATGATTATTCTGTAGATAAGCCAGAAATGCATGAAATCAAGCCAGGCCATTTTGTATGGTCAAATAAAGCAGAATTTGCAAAATATTCAGAAGACTTATAAACTAGAAAATAATCGAGAGATAAACATACTTTTATAGATCCTAAAAAAGTCTTGGAACTGTCTGTTTCAAGTCTTTTTGGCATAATACGTGTTACGCTACTCTCACAATCGTTAAGAAATTCTAGTAAATGAAGGAACTATTTCTCATATCTTGCCAATTTTCTGTCAATTTATGGTAGAATAGAAAAAATAGATTTTTTACGAGGGATACCATGACATTAGTATATCAATCAACACGTGATGCCAAGAATACTGTATCAGCAAGCCAAGCCATTTTACAAGGGTTGGCAACTGATGGTGGGTTGTTTACCCCTATTTCCATGCCAAGGGTTGAGTTGGATTTTTCTGTACTCAAAGATGCTTCTTATCAAGAAATTGCCAAGTTGATTTTGTCGGCTTTTTTGGATGATTTTACGGCAGATGAGCTGGACTACTGTATCAACAATGCCTACGATAGCAAGTTTGACACGCCAGCTATTGCCCCAGTTGTCAAACTAAAAGGTCAGTACAACTTGGAACTTTTCCGTGGCTCAACCATTGCCTTTAAGGACATGGCACTGTCTATCTTGCCTTATTTGATGACGACAGCGGCTAAAAAACATGGTTTGGAAAATGAGATTGTCATTTTAACTGCAACGTCAGGTGATACAGGTAAGGCTGCTATGGCCGGTTTTGCGGATGTACCAGGTACACAAATCATCGTCTTCTACCCACGTGACGGTGTATCTAAGGTCCAAGAATTGCAGATGACTACGCAGACAGGGGCTAATACCCACGTGGTGGCCATTGATGGTAACTTTGACGATGCTCAGACTAATGTGAAGCACATGTTCAATGATGAGGATCTTCGTGCCAAGTTGGCGGCTAAGAAACTCCAGTTTTCATCAGCCAACTCCATGAACATCGGTCGCTTAGTGCCACAGATTGTTTACTATGTGTATGCCTACGCTCAGCTGGTTAAGACTGGTGAGATTGCGGCGGGCGACAAGGTCAATTTCACTGTTCCGACAGGGAATTTTGGGAATATCTTGGCGGCTTACTACGCTAAGCAAATCGGTCTTCCAGTTGGCAAGCTCATCTGTGCTTCCAACGACAACAATGTCCTAACCGACTTCTTCTCAACTGGCATTTACGACAAGAACCGTACTTTCCGCGTGACCACTAGTCCATCTATGGACATTTTGGTCTCATCTAACTTAGAGCGTTTGATTTTCCACCTCTTTGGTAATGACGCTGTCAAAACAGCGGAGCTGATGGACGCCTTGAACACAGCTGGTCAGTATGACATACAGGGGGCTGATGCGGATATTTTATCTTTCTTTGTTGCTGCCTTTGCGACAGAAGAAGAAACTGCTGCAGAAATCAAACGTGTTTATGACGAGTCAGGCTATATTGAAGACCCACATACGGCTGTAGCATCTGCAGTTTATAAGAAATATGTACAGCAAACTGGTGATCAGACTCCAACAGTAATTGCTTCAACAGCTAGTCCGTACAAGTTCCCTGTGGTTGCGGTTGAAGCTGTGACTGGTCAGTCAGGTTTAACTGATTTTGAAGCTCTTGCAAAATTACATGAGATTTCAGGTGTAGCCTTGCCACCAGCTGTAGATGGTTTGGAAACGGCACCGGTTCGTCACAATACCGTTGTTGCAGCTGCGGATATGCAAGCAGAAGTAGAACGATATTTGGGTGTTTAATTCATGGATATTTTTATACAAACTGTTTAAACGACAGTTTGTTTTTTAAAGTAAAAATATTTAATTGAGTTGATGTTGATACCACAAAAATGAATTGGAGAATATGAACAAAAAGATTTGCAAAGAACTAATATCAATTGCCTTTCCTGCAATGGGCGAAAGCCTTCTTCAAATGTTGATGGGGATGGTGGATTCCTATTTGGTCGCCAGTCTTGGAATCGTAGCTTTATCTGGCGTATCGATTGCGAATAATCTATTAGCCGTCTATCAGGCGGTTTTTATTGCGTTAGCTGCAGCCGTTTCATCCCAATTGGCCCATGTTTTAGGAAAAGAGAAAGGAATGCAGATTACTGCCATTGTCACCGATAGTGTCAAGCTGACTGTTTATGTAGGTGTATTTCTGGGTATTTTAGCGGTTATACTAGGTCCAACATTGCTGACTAGCTTGGGGGCAGAACGTGAGGTAGCTCAACTTGGTGGTCTCTATTTGATCTTGGTCGGGGGTAGTATTTTGTTACTGGGACTTATGACCTGTTTGGGTGGAATACTGAGAACTCTTGGTCAACCTCGTTATCCAATGTATATTAGTTTATTTTCAAATCTCCTAAATGCCGTATTTTCGGCCATTGCAGTTTTTGTTCTCCATACAGGGGTGGCCGGAGTTGCTTTTGGAACGATATTGTCAAGAATAGTCGGGTGTGGTCTACTTTGGTCACGCCTATCGATCTCTATTAAACCAAGTACTTGGTCTGTTGATAAAGAGTTAGTCAGGCTTGCTCTACCTGCTATTGGCGAACGGTTGATGATGAGAGCAGGTGATGTAGTCATTGTAGGAATGATTACTAGTTTGGGAACGGCTGTTGTTGCTGGAAATGCGATTGGAGAAACCATTACTCAATTTAACTATATGCCCACCTTAGGAATCTCAGTAGCAACGCTTATTATGACTGCAAAGAGTAGGCAAGATTCGTTAGCTGTTCAACGGATTTATCGAAATGGTCTTGGACTCTCGCTGATTTTTATGTTCGTAATAGGAGGCATTAGTTACTTAGCAGGACCTTTTCTAATTAGTCTTTTCACGATGGATGTTCAAGTGGCACAAGCTAGTCAGACGGTCTTGCTCTATTCTGTCCTTGGGGTACCTTTTACAGCAGCGACTCTTGTCTTTACAGGACTTTGGCAAGGTATGGGCAATGCTCGACTACCTTTTTATGCGACTGGTATAGGCATGTGGGGGGTTCGAATAGGTCTAGCATATTTTCTAATAAAAAATTATCAATTGGGCTTGCCTAGTATTTGGCTTGCAACGATAGTAGATAATGCCTTTCGAGCAAGTTTGTTATATGTTCGCTTCCGATACTCCACAGGATGATTTGCTTTTTAAGGTTTGCATAAGAAATCTTTTAGTTCTGTTTAAGTTTTGAGAGCTATAGTATCTTCAAGCTAGAAATAGCAAACAAATTCTTTTTCATATAATCTCCTAGAAAGCAGTCGACGATGGTCGGCTGTTTTCGTGTCTTAGGTTGTTTGAAGATAATCGAGCATTCTTTAAGTTTTGCATAAGAAATCTTTCAGTTCTGTTTAAGTTATGGGGGCTATACTATCTTCAAGCTAGAAATAGCAAACAACTTCTTTTTCATATAATCTCCTAGAAAGCAGTCGACGATGGTCGGCTGTTTTCGTATCTTCAATTCTTTTGTAAAAATGGTATAATAGAACTGATTGTATAAGGAGAATAAAATGTCGGCAATAGGAAAAGCATCTGGGAAAATTATATTGATGGGCGAGCATTCAGTGGTTTATGGACAGCCGGCGATTGCGATGCCTTTTTCTGCTGTAGAAATTATTGCCAAAGTGACAGCTCAGGGAGAGGCTCTGAGTGTCGACTGTGATTTTTATAAGGGCCTTGTCCATAAGATGCCCAAAATATGGGAAAGCCTCAAACACGCTATACGTTTTTCACTATATCGTATCGGGGCGCCAACAGATCCGGCCATTCACATTAAAATTAGCTCGACTATTCCTGCTGAAAGAGGAATGGGTTCAAGTGCAGCGGTGGCAGTTGCTGTAGCACGGGCTCTATTTGCGCATTATGAAAAAATATTGACCGATAAGGAGTTGTGGGAAATAGTTCAATCCTCGGAAAAAATAGCTCATGGAAATCCGTCGGGAATAGACGCAGCAACCACAAGTGGTAAGTCACCTGTCTTTTTTATTAAAAATCAGCCTATAGAGCCACTAGAACTCAAACTCAGTGCCTATCTAGTAGTGGCAGATACTGGTGTGACAGGAAATACCTTAGAAGCTATTTCAGATGTCGCGGATTTGTTGGAGAAAAAGCCAGAGGCGATGAAGTTTGTTGAGGAACTCGGAAGCTTAGCGAAACTGGCTAAAGAAGATTTAGCAACTAACCAAGCAGAGCTTCTAGGAAGTAAAATGAATCAAGCTCATGTTCTTCTGCAAGAATTAGGTGTATCTGACCCCAGTCTTGATCAACTAGTACGCATTTCTCAAGAGTCTGGAGCACTTGGAGCTAAATTAACTGGTGGTGGTCGAGGAGGTTGCATGATTGCATTGGCAAAAAATGCAGAAGATGCTCAAAAAATAGCTCAAACATTAGACCAAGCTGGTGCTCGCCAGACATGGATACAATATTTAGGAGAAATCAATGACTAAAAAAATAGGAATTGCCCGCGCCCATACAAATATCGCTTTGATTAAATACTGGGGGAAACGAGATAAGGAGCTATTTTTACCTATGAACTCCAGTTTGTCCTTGACACTGGATGCTTTTTATACAGATACAAAAGTTGTTTTTGACTCAGAATTGACAGGTGATGAATTTTATCTCAATGGAAATGTACAAAATGAAAAAGAAATTTTAAAAATTTCTCGTTTTTTGGATTTATTTCGCGAATATATAGGTGAAGGGAATTTTGCTAGAGTTGAAAGTCTAAATTTTGTTCCTACTGCTGCTGGTTTGGCAAGTTCTGCATCGGCCTTTGCGGCTCTGGCACTTGCAACGTCAACTGCTTTACATCTCGATTTGTCACCAGCTCAGCTTTCAACCTTTGCAAGGAGAGGGTCTGGGTCAAGCACACGTAGCCTATTTGGTGGCTTTGTCGAGTGGGATATGGGTACTGAATCTGAAGATTCCATGGCTCGCCCAATTGATGATGCTGACTGGGATATTGCCATGATTGTCTTGGCTGTAAATACCGGACCTAAAAAAATTGCAAGTCGAGAAGGAATGGACCATACAGTTGCTACTTCGCCTTTTTATTCCGCTTGGGTGGAGACCGCCCAATCAGATTTGGCAGATATCAAAGTGGCCATTGCTAATCGTGATTTTGAGACACTTGGTCAAATTACAGAACACAATGGTATGAAAATGCATGCAACAACCCTTTCCGCGAATCCCCCTTTTACCTATTGGACGGCAGATAGTTTGCTTGCTCAAGAGGCTGTTCGTCAGGTTCGTGAAAAGACTGGTTTGTCAGCATATATGACGATGGATGCTGGACCAAATGTTAAAGTTCTCTGCCGTGAAAGTGAGATGGATGAATTTGTCAATGAACTATCTCAGATTTTTCCAAGAGAAAAAATCATTACCAGTAAGCCAGGTCCTGCTGCCTATATTTTAAGCGAGGAAGAGTGGCACGCATCACAAAAAAATTTTGAAAAGAGTTTAGAACATGAAGGTAGTGACCAAGGTTCCAGGTAAATTGTTTTTGGCTGGAGAATATGCGGTGGTTGAGTCAGGAAACCCAGCAGTGATAGCAGCAGTTGACCGTTATTTAACGGTTAGTATTGAGTCGGCTGAAAGTGGAATGATTCACTCTACCCAGCAGTCTGATATATTTTTAACATGGCACCGCACAAATGAACAGATTCTTGTTTCGGAAGAAAATCCTTATCAGATTGTCTCGACAGCTTTACAAGTATCAGAAGAATTTCTGCGTGAACAAGGCATATCATGTCAGGGCTACTACAGTGTAACGATTCAATCAGAATTGGATGACCAAGATTCTGGGACTAAATATGGTCTAGGTTCATCAGGTGCTGTAACGGTTGCGACTGTTGAAGCCATACTGCTCTATTATGGTTACGAATTGGATCCTTTATTGGTTTTCAAATTGTCTGTTTTGACTCAGGCAAGATTGAATATGACGGGCTCGCATGGAGATTTGGCGGCGTCTAGTTTTCGCGGACTTGTCGCTTACTATTCTCTTGATAAATCCTGGTTATCGGAGCAGATGTCTGTGCAAGGTTTGAGTAATCTTCTTGCAAGTGATTGGAAAGATTTGCAGATTAAGCAGATTGGGTTGCCAGCACCATTGGAATTACTAGTTGGTTGGACAGGATCTGCTGCCTCGACAACGCACCTAGTATCGCATATGGAGAGCAAAAAAACGCAGCAGTCTAAGGAAGAAATTCATTCCCAGTTTTTGAATGATTCTAAAGTATGTGTAGAGCTGTTGGTATGGGCTTGCCAAAATAAAGATATAGCTTGTATAAAACAGGCCGTTTCTCGCAATCGCTATTTATTGCGAAAATTTTCGGAAGATATGGGTCTGACCATTGAAACTCCTTTGTTGACGGAACTTTGTGATAGTGCAGAAGCAAATGGTGCCGTAGCAAAGTCATCAGGAGCGGGAGGTGGCGACTGTGGTATTTGTTTAGTTGACAGCCAAGAGCAAAAAGAAGCTATCCAAATTATTTGGGAGCAGGCAGGAATTTTTCCACTTCCCTTAACGATTGCAGAAAGAAATTAGGAGAGAATATGATCTATCAACGAATTGAAGGATTAAACCGTAAAGATCAGCATGTTGCATTAGCTGATTTGCAATATAATGATGCATCTGCAGCGGATTTTGCCCAAACACGTTTTGTTCACCATTCATTACCTGAAATGGCGATTGAGGATGTATCAATAAAGACACAGGTAGCAGGCTTAGAGTTTGACAGACCATTTTTTATCAATGCCATGACAGGCGGGAGTGAAAAAACAGGTCAAATCAATCAATTGCTGGGAATTATTGGACATGTCAGTAAAATCGCAATTGCTTCTGGGTCAGTGAGTGCAGCGATTAAGGATCCAAGTGTAGCAAAGACATTTTCGGTTTTGCGTCGTGAAAACCCACATGGTATTATCTTTGCAAATTTAGGTGCTCACCATGAAGTTGAAAGTGCTAAACGCGCAATTGATCTCTTAGAAGCAAATGCTATTCAAATTCATATCAATGCTCCTCAAGAGGTAATTATGCCAGAAGGTGATCGCGATTTTTCAATGTGGTTGAAGAATATTGAGTCGCTTGTAAGAGGCTTAGAGGTTCCTGTTATTGTTAAAGAAGTTGGCTTCGGTATGAGTCGTGAAACCATAGCGCAATTGAAGTCAGTCGGAGTCGAAACAGTTGACATCTCTGGTACAGGTGGGACAAACTTTGCTCAGATTGAGAATGCGCGCCGCATTTTTCATGAGTTTACCTATTTGGAAGGATGGGGTCAGTCTACGGTTGAATCATTGATAGAAGCAGCTAGTCTTCCAATCGAACAGCGTCCAGCGATTATAGCGTCTGGAGGAATAAAAAATCCATTTGATATTGTGAAATCACTTGCCTTGGGAGCTGATTTAGTCGGATTATCTAACCGTATCTTACAATATGTAAAAGATGGTAAAATGGACCAAATGGAGAAGGCTTTTTATGATTTATCGGTTATGAACGGTGAAATTCGTGATATTATGACTCTCTTAGGTGCAAAAGATATTGCATCGTTGAGGAAGACAGATCTTATCTTGCCTGCATCTGTACAACATTGGTGTCAAGCGCGTGGTATTGACTGGCAGTTGTACGGTCAACGTTCTAAAAATAGATGAATGTTAGTAAAGGACGGATATTCTGTCCTTTTTTTTAACATTTCTTTCGATTTTATCAGATTTGTGGTAGAATAATAAAAAATTATATCGAGGTAAACAAATGAAAGCAATTATTACAGTTGTTGGTAAAGACAAATCGGGTATTGTAGCTGGTGTGGCAGGAAAAGTTGCAGAATTAGGACTGAATATTGATGATATTTCTCAAACCGTTTTAGACCAGTATTTCACTATGATGGCCTTGGTATCTGCCGAAGAAAAGAAGGACTTTACGAAGCTTCGTGCAGAATTGGAAGCTTATGGTGAGGCTTTAAACGTTAAAATCAATATTCAAAGTGCAGCAATTTTTGATGCGATGCATAATCTATAAGGAGAGTAATTTTTATATGGATATTAGACAGGTAACTGAAACGATTGCCATGATTGAGGAACAGCACTTCGATATTCGGACGATTACTATGGGAATTTCTCTTTTAGATTGTATTGATCCTGACATTGAAAAAGCTGCTGAGAAAGTTTATTCTAAAATTGTGACCAAGGCAAAAAATTTGGTTTCGGTAGGGGATGAAATAGCAGCAGAATTAGGGATTCCTATTGTCAATAAACGTGTGTCTGTAACGCCGATTGCCTTAATTGGCGCGGCGACGGATGCGACAGATTATCTCCCATTGGCTCATGCTTTGGACAAGGCAGCTAATGAAATCGGAATTGACTTTATCGGAGGTTTTTCAGCCCTTATTCAAAAAGGCTATCAAAAAGGTGATGAGATTCTGATCAACTCCATTCCACAAGCCTTAGCACAGACTTCAAAGGTTTGTTCATCGGTAAATATCGGTTCGACAAAGTCCGGTATTAACATGACTGCTGTGAGGGATATGGGAAGAATCATCAAGGAAACAGCCGAAGCTTCTGAGATGGGTGCTGCTAAGTTGGTGGTTTTTGCGAATGCGGTTGAAGATAATCCGTTTATGGCTGGCGCTTTCCATGGTGTTGGTGAGGCAGATGTCGTTATTAATGTGGGTGTTTCTGGGCCAGGTGTAGTAAAGCGTGCTCTGGAAAAAGTTCGTGGGGAGAGCTTTGATATAGTAGCTGAAACAGTGAAGAAAACAGCCTTTAAAATAACTCGTATCGGTCAGCTAGTGGGCAATATGGCGAGCGAACGTTTGGGTGTCAAATTTGGTATCGTTGATCTCTCACTTGCTCCAACACCTGCTGTCGGGGACTCTGTTGCGCGTGTCTTGGAGGAAATGGGATTGGAAACCGTTGGCACACATGGAACAACAGCTGCACTTGCTTTACTAAATGACGCGGTGAAAAAAGGTGGCGTTATGGCTTGTAACCAAGTAGGTGGTTTATCAGGCGCATTCATTCCTGTATCTGAAGATGAAGGGATGATTGCAGCGGTACAAAGTGGATCGCTCAATCTTGAAAAATTAGAAGCTATGACTGCAATTTGTTCTGTCGGTTTGGACATGATTGCCATTCCAGAAACGACTCCAGCAGAAACCATTGCAGCAATGATTGCAGATGAGGCAGCCATTGGGGTAATTAATCAAAAAACAACAGCAGTCCGTATTATTCCATTGGGTAAGGAAGGTGACATGATTGAATTTGGAGGTCTTCTAGGAACAGCTCCTGTTATGAAAGTCAACCAAGCATCTTCTGTTGATTTTATCAACAGAGGTGGTCAGATTCCTGCGCCAATTCATAGTTTTAAGAATTAAAAAACGTAAACTGATTGCCCCAAGCAGTCGGTTTTTTGTTATACTAGATAGTAAGAAAATGACAAGGAGTCAGATATGTCGGAAACAAGATTATACATTTCCCGTCATGGAAAAACGATGTTTAATACAATTGGTCGGGTACAAGGTTGGTGTGATACGCCTCTTACCAAAAAGGGAGAAGAAGGTATTCGTGAGTTAGGACTTGGACTGAAAGATACCGGAGTTGATTTCAAATTAGCTGTGTCAAGCGACTTGGGACGAACAGTTCAAACGATGACCATTGCTTTGCGGGAATTGGAAAAATTAGGGAAAATTCCATATTACCAGGATAAACGCATTCGAGAATGGTGTTTTGGTAGTTTTGAGGGTATGTATGATGCTGAACTATTTCAAGGAGTTCTTCCTCGCTTGAAAGGAACTGTGGATACGAATGGAATGTCATTTGCAGAAATAGCGACAGGGATTCAAGAAGCAGACACAGCTGGTTGGTCTGAATCATGGGAAGTGCTCAGCAATCGTATTTTGACAGGTTTTGAATCTATTGCTCTAGACTTGGAAAAGCAAGGTGGAGGCAATGCCTTGGTTGTTAGTCATGGTATGACGATAGCCACTCTTGTCAATCTCTTAGAACCAAGTCGGCCAACCAATCTCTTCTTGGACAATGGTTCTATCACTGTTCTCAAATATGAAAATGGTCAATTCACCATTGAAGCAGTTGGAGATTTATCCTATCGCCATCGTGGAGCAGAATTGATTGCCCATGAGAAATAAGTAAGTCTTGTGAAAAATGAAGAAAAATTCAGAAAGATCTTCAAAGTAATATTTATTTAAGGTGAAATATTAATAATATATTATAGGAGAGAGGGAGAGTATGGCAAAATATAAGGTAGGAGTCGGAGAAGATGTATGGGATTTTGTGGATGCATATAATGCTGCTCAAGGCGGAGATATATTAGAGTTCGAAGAAGATTATTGGTATACTTTGCCAGCCGATACAATATTTACTATTGAAAAAAACCTTATCTTTGAAGGTAAGGTAACTCAGAATCAAGGCGGAGGTCGTACATTTAATAATGGCTGTCGCGCGTGTTTTAAGATAACAAAAGGTGTCGAAGTAACATTTCGGAACCTATGGTTCTATCCTTCGGGAAATACAGAGCTATTCCATTTGACAGAAGGTGGGATTTTACATCTAGAAACCGTGGTATTGGAAAATGATTTAGCTGATTATAAAAAGTACTTGGTTTATGCTGATAAAAAATCTAACCTTGAAATGGCAGATGTGGAAGTTAAGCTTACTGAAAACGGTGAGGAACTAAGATTTATTGAGGAGTCAACTCTGAATGTCAAAGATTCTCAACGTCTGATGTGTAGTTTTATAGCGAATAATGCTAGCTTGAGATTTGAAAACAGTGCTGTAACATATCACAACAGCAATGTTTTACAAGGAAGAGACTGCTCTTTCATTGAATTAATAAACTCTACAATTACTAGTCAAGTACCTCCTGAAAAGAACTGGCCGGCCATTTGGCTAGGAAACTCAGAGATGGTTTCAGAGAATAGCATCGTAGCCCAGGAGAAATATACTGCTGCGATATCTTTAAATAATCGTTCCAAAGTATCTAGTGCAGGGGATACAATTTCGTCATTTTCGCTTTATGATTCAGTCCTGTATCTTGATAACTCAGACATAAATTATGGTATTTATGCTGAACAACGATCTCATATCTTTGGGAAAAATACTATCAATTTCAAGGGTGAAATGGATAGTAAGATTGACTTATTGTTGTCTAAAGATTCATCCTTTATTGCAGAGAAGGTAAATATGAATCGTATTTTGAATCCTAATTTTAGGTTAGAAGAAGGGGCTTTTGCTCATATTGCCGTACTCGAGAATTCAAACGGAAGTGTTGAGGAGCTGAATGTTGAGGAGGCGGAAGGTAGCCATTTTATTAAAGGGACTGCAACAACTGTTCCAACTCCGGATGCTGAATTTGGAGAAGTTGAGCAAGATGCTATGGTAGAGCTGCAAAACATGATTGGTTTGCACCAGGTAAAGAAAACCATTGAAGTGATGGTCAATCAGGTAGCAGCCAATAAAAAGCGAATTGATAGGGGATTGAAGCCACTACAACAGACCTTGAATGCTGTCTTTGTAGGAAACCCTGGCACTGGTAAAACAACGGTTGCTCGTTTGCTAGGTAAAGTCCTCTTTCAATATGGGGCTTTGGCTGGTGATGAATTTAAATTTATAGAGGTATCTGAGCCGGATTTGATTTCACAAAATGTCGGTGGCACTGCTATTCAGACCAAAAAATATTTGGATCAGGCTAGAGGTGGTGTTCTCTTTATCGACGAAGCCTATACGTTGAATAAAAAAGGAGGTTCAATCAATTTTGGTCAAGAAGCAATTGATACCATCATGAAGTATATGGAAGATTATCGAGATGAGATAATGGTCATCTTTGCTGGCTATACCAAGGAGATGGACGAGTTTCTTAAGACGAATCCAGGACTTGTTTCTCGCGCTCCAAACCGCTTCGTTTTTGAAGACTTTACAGCAGATGAGATTATTCAATTGGGAGAGATATTATTGGATAATGATCAGTTTGTGTTAGAGGATAAAGACTACTATGCCAAGCAAGTTGCTAAGGCCTATAATCAATCTTTGGATAAGTCGAATGGACGTTGGATTCGAAATTTCAATGAAGCACTGACCAAGGAACAACTGAACCGAGTCGTGAAGACTGATAGCGATGATGTTGAAACGATTCTCAACGGTGATATCGATAAGGTGATGAACCAAGGACGATTTGAAGATAATGGTCGAGTGGAAGACGCCATGGAAAAACTGAACAGCTTGATTGGTATCCATCATGTCAAACGTCAAGTCCAAGAGTTTATCTATCAGGTAGAAGCTAATCAGAAAAAAGAAGAAAAAGGTATGAAGGTGAATGATTTTACCTTACATTCACTCTTCTTAGGGAATCCAGGTACAGGGAAGACAACAGTTGCTCGCATTATCGGTCGGGTTCTTTATCAAAAAGGGATCATTGCAACTAACAAGTTTATTGAAGCTTCCCGTAGTGACTTGGTGGCTGGCTATATAGGTCAAACAGCAGCTAAAACTAGAGAAGTGTTAGAATCTGCTTTAGGTGGTGTGCTCTTTATTGATGAAGCCTATACCTTGAATGGTGCAAGTAGTAATGATTTTGGCAAAGAGGCTATTGATGAAATTCTAAAATTCATGGAGGATCATCGTCGAGATATTGTGATCATTTTTGCAGGGTATACCAAAGAAATGGGAGAGTTCTTACAGATGAATTCAGGTTTGACGAGTCGGATTCCTACAACGTTTGATTTTGAAGATTACATAGCCGATGAAATCGTTCAGATTGGTTTGTTAGGGTTGAAAGAATATCAATTTGACAAGGAGTTTTATGGCGATGTGGTCAAGGAAGCATATGCAATAACTACTGATCGTAGTAACGGACGTTGGATTCGTAACTTTAATGAAAAATTATTACGCATCCAGTCAGCACGTCTGATTCAGTCAGGTCGAGATAGTTTTGAAATTATTTCAAAGGAAGATATAGAAAATGCGAGGGATAACTAGAAATGTCAGACAATGATTACGTGAAACCATTAGTGAAGGAAAAAGAAGAGTATGCCCCCCCTCCTGCTAAAGAAACAAGCAATGACTATGTAGCTCCACCTAAAGAAACAAGCAATGACTATGTAGCTCCACCTAAAAAAACAAGTAATGACTATGTAGCTCCACCAAAAAAAACAAGTAGCGACTATGTAGTACCGCCGAAAAAAACAAGTAATGACTATGTAGTCCCACCTAAAAAAACAAATAATAACTATGTTTCGTCTTCTCAAAAAGAATTTGTTTCAGAATCGGATGAGCGGGTTAATATTCCGCCTATAGGAGATAATACTTCATATAGTAATCAGCAGACTTATGATCCGTATGCTAATCCATCTTATTTTGGAACACCAAAAGTTGGATTTATGTTTTATCTAACTGGATATGTCCTTATCGGGGTACTTGGAACTGTATTTAATGAAGACTATACATTGTTTAGAAAAATAATATCAATTGCGTATTTTATTCTTTCAAACTATACTTACGCATGGTTTGCAGATTATCAGCGCTATAAAGGTGGATTTTTTGCTTGGTTCTTCACTCCTTTTGGTTCGGCTAAGCTTGGTTGGGGTTCATCGCTATTTGCTAATTATCGAAAAGGTGAGGTGAGAGCTGGATTTTTTGGAGGATATAGCACATCTTCGAGAACAGATTTTGGCGCTCATTTACTACATATTATTATTGTTACAGCTATCACGGAAGTTTTAAAGTTTTGGATTGTAGTTCCGATTGCTTTCATTACTTTATTTACTCATAAATCAACTATAAGAAAATACAATCAATTAGTTGATCAGAATACATACTAATTACAGTTTGGATTAAATGGGTTATGCAATAGATCTGTCAAACCAGAAGTGTAAACAGTGAATCAAATTTTTGACTAGGTCCTCAGACTGATTTTTAGCACTCTCAGCAAAAGAGTGCTAATTTTTTGTCTTTTTCTCTTGACAATCCATTTTTTCAGCGTATAATGAGAGTATATAGTTTAGCACTCGTTGTAAGAGAGTGCTAAAAACGAACATATCATTCTCATGAAAGGAGCGAAGATGATTACCCAACGTCAAAATGACATTTTAAACTTGATTGTTGAATTGTTTACGCGCCATCATGAGCCCGTTGGTTCTAAAGCTCTGCAGGAGATGATTTCTTCTAGCTCAGCAACGATTCGAAATGATATGGCTAAGTTAGAGCAATTAGGCCTTTTGGAAAAAGCACACACGTCTAGTGGACGGATACCGAGTCGAGCTGGTTTTCAATATTTTGTAAATCATTCACTGAATTTAGAGTATATTGACGAGGAAGATGTCTATCAGGTAGTTAAGGCTTTCGATTTTGAAGCTTTTAAACTAGAAGATATATTGGAGCGGGCCAGTCAGGTTTTAGCAGATTTGACAGAATACACATCAGTTATTTTAGATGTGGAGCCGACCAGTCAACAGTTGACTTCCTTTGACATTGTACAGCTAAGTAATCACGATGCTTTGGCAGTTTTGACACTAGATCAGTCCAAGCCAGTCACTGTCCAATTTGCGATTCCGAAGAACTTTTTATCAAGGGATTTGGAAGTACTAAAACGCCTAGTTGATGAACGATTTGTTGGACAGACAGTTCTGTCTATTCACTATAAACTGCGGACGGAAGTACCTCAAGTGGTACAGCGATACTTTACTACAACGGACAATGTCTTAGATTTGATGGATTACATTTTTTCCAACCTATTTCAAGAAACAGTCTTTATTAGTGGCAAAGTTGCTTCGCTAACTTATGGAAATCTTGCTACCTACCAATTATTGGATAGCCCACAACTTCTGGCGCCAGAACTACGACAAGGATTGGCACCGAATCAGCAGTCCAGTATTGTGATAGCCGAGCACAGAGATCCAGCTCTTGCAGACATAACGGTGATTCATCATCGCTTTCCTATCCCCTATCGGGGTATGGCTCAGATGAGTTTGCTTGGTCCTGTTGACATGGACTATCGTAGGCAGATGAGTTTAATCAACATCATCAGCCGCGTCCTATTTATGAAATTAACTGATTACTACAGATATTTAAGTAGTAATCATTATGAAGTCAATTAAGATGTGAGGGCGTGAAGGAAACAATTGAAAAATAGGAGATTGACGCGGTGTCATCAGATACAAGGAAATCTATCTTTTTTCTGAGTTTCTAGCCCAAACTCAATTTATTATTTGTCAAAGTAATAATAGAAAATGAAGAGGTAAACAACTTGTCAGAAGAAATTAAAAATGAAGAAATTGTTGAGGAGGTGGAAACAACAGAAGATGTTGTGGAAACTCCTGAAAAATCAGAATTGGACTTAGCAAATGAGCGTGCAGACGATTTTGAAAATAAATATCTGAGAGCTCATGCAGAAATGCAAAACATTCAACGTCGTGCCAATGAAGAACGCCAAACCATTCAACGTTACCGTTCGCAAGATTTAGCTAAGAAAATCTTGCCAAGCTTGGATAACTTGGAACGTGCCCTTCAAGTCGAAGGTCTGACAGAAGATGTCAAAAAAGGCTTGGAAATGGTTCAAGAAAGCTTGATTCAAGCCCTTAAAGAAGAAGGGGTGGAGGAAGTCACAACAGATGTCTTTGACCCAAATCTTCACATGGCCATTCAAACAGTCCCAGCCACAGACGACTGCCCAGCAGAACACATCGCACAAGTCTTCCAAAAAGGTTACAAGCTACATGAACGTCTGTTGAGACCGGCTATGGTGGTGGTGTCGGAGTAATTGCTTTGCTATTTTCCAAAAGAATAAAAGCTTGACCGAAATGTCACAAAACTACTTGAAATAAGAAAATGCGAGTTAATGACTCGCAAAATCTGCGCTACTTAAGAAGAGTGCATCAAATAAAAGAAAATTAAATTTTTGAAAGGATTTGAACCCGGACGAAATGCTCGGAAAATAGATAAACCGCCTTGCCTTCATCGAATGCTTCGTTGGTTTCCTAATTTTCAGTCGCATTTTCGGCGTTCTTGGTATCATTATTATGTCTAAAATTATCGGTATTGACTTAGGTACAACAAACTCAGCAGTTGCAGTTCTTGAAGGAACTGAATCAAAAATCATCGCAAACCCAGAAGGAAACCGCACAACTCCGTCTGTTGTGTCTTTCAAAAATGGTGAAATCATCGTTGGTGATGCGGCAAAACGCCAAGCAGTAACTAACCCAGATACTATCATCTCTATCAAATCAAAAATGGGAACTTCTGAAAAAGTTTCAGCAAACGGCAAAGAATACACACCACAAGAAATTTCAGCTATGATCCTTCAATATTTGAAAGGCTACGCTGAAGAATACCTTGGTGAAAAAGTAACTAAAGCCGTTATCACTGTTCCAGCTTACTTCAACGATGCTCAACGTCAAGCAACAAAAGACGCTGGTAAAATCGCTGGTCTTGAAGTAGAACGTATCGTCAACGAACCAACTGCAGCAGCCCTTGCTTATGGTTTGGATAAGACTGACAAAGACGAGAAAATCTTGGTATTCGACCTTGGTGGTGGTACATTCGACGTGTCTATCCTTGAACTCGGTGACGGTGTCTTTGACGTACTTGCTACAGCAGGTGATAACAAACTTGGCGGTGATGATTTCGACCAAAAGATTATCGACCACATGGTAGCAGAATTCAAGAAAGAAAATGGCATCGACTTGTCAGCAGACAAAATGGCTCTTCAACGTTTGAAAGATGCAGCTGAAAAAGCCAAGAAAGATCTTTCAGGTGTCACTTCAACTCAAATCAGCTTACCGTTCATCACTGCAGGTGCAGCTGGTCCGCTTCACTTGGAAATGACATTGACTCGTGCCAAATTTGATGAATTGACTTACGATCTTGTAGAACGTACAAAAGTACCTGTTCGTCAAGCTCTTTCAGATGCAGGACTTAGCTTGTCAGAAATTGACGAAGTCATCCTTGTTGGTGGTTCAACTCGTATCCCAGCCGTTGTAGAAGCTGTAAAAGCTGAAACAGGTAAAGAGCCAAACAAATCAGTAAACCCTGATGAAGTCGTTGCTATGGGTGCGGCTATCCAAGGTGGTGTTATTACTGGTGATGTGAAAGACGTTGTCCTTCTTGACGTAACACCATTATCACTTGGTATTGAAACAATGGGTGGCGTATTTACAAAACTCATCGACCGTAATACAACTATCCCAACTTCTAAATCACAAGTCTTCTCAACTGCTGCAGACAACCAGCCAGCTGTTGACATCCACGTACTTCAAGGTGAGCGTCCTATGGCAGCGGACAACAAGACTCTTGGTCGCTTCCAATTGACTGACATCCCTGCAGCACCTCGTGGTATTCCACAAATCGAAGTAACATTTGATATCGACAAGAACGGTATCGTTTCTGTAAAAGCTAAAGACCTTGGTACACAAAAAGAACAAACCATCGTTATCCAGTCTAACTCAGGTTTGACAGATGAAGAAATCGACCGCATGATGAAAGATGCAGAAGCTAACGCTGAAGCAGATAAGAAACGTAAGGAAGAAGTGGATCTTCGTAACGATGTTGACCAAGCAATCTTTGCGACTGAGAAAACTCTTAAAGAAACTGAAGGCAAAGGCTTTGACGCAGAACGCGACCAAGCCCAAGCAGCTCTTGATGAGTTGAAAGCAGCCCAAGAGGCTAACAACTTGGACGACATGAAGGCTAAACTTGAAAACCTCAACGAAAAAGCTCAAGCTCTTGCAGTGAAACTCTACGAGCAAGCTGCAGCAGCACAACAAGCAGCTGCTGGTCAAGAAGGTGCCCAAACAGCTAATAACGCAGGCGATGATGTCGTAGACGGCGAGTTTACTGAAAAATAAGATGTGAGAGCGTTAAAAGAACGACAGAAAAATAGGAACTTGACGCTGAATGCTTGCATTCAAGGAAAGTTATCTTTTTTCCGAAGTTCTTAGCTTGAACTCAGTTCTCATTTTCTAGAAAATAGAAATCATTCGTCAATAAAATTTCCAATCACAGAGGTTGCAACCCAGCCTCTGTTTTTGGGTAAATAGCCTTCTAACTTTTACAGAATTGAATACGTCTACGACTCTGTGAAAAAGTCAAAAAGTCTGGGGATAGACTTTTTGAGAAACACCTGTCGCTTATTATTTTTGTACGACAGGGCTGAAAGTGTCCACTGGACACTTTCACTCCCTATTTTCACTTTGTCTAAGTTTTATAAAAAGGAAAGTGTTCGTAATCGAACACGGGCTACTTTCTGAGTTTCGTCTATTTTTTAACGAAAGGAAATGAACCCGCCCTAAAAGCTGTGTGAAAAAGATAAATCGTCTAGAAAATCGGGATTTTCTGCCGATTTCCTATTTTCACTTTGCTTTTAACGGGCTTGGTATCTTATATGAACAATACTGAATTTTACGATCGTCTGGGGGTTTCTAAGGATGCTTCTCAGGACGAGATAAAAAAAGCATATCGGAAGCTTTCAAAAAAATACCATCCAGACATTAATAAGGATCCGGGTGCGGAGGATAAATATAAGGAAGTTCAAGAGGCTTATGAAACCTTGAGTGATCCTCAAAAACGGGCTGCCTATGACCAATATGGTCCTGCAGGAGCCAATGGTGGCTTCGGTGGTGGAGCAGGTGGTTTTGGTGGATTCGATGGAGCTGGTTTCGGCGGTTTTGAAGATATCTTCTCAAGCTTCTTTGGTGGAGGCGGTGCAAGCCGTAATCCTAATGCACCTCGTCAAGGGGATGATTTGCAGTATGCAGTCAACTTGAAATTTGAAGAAGCGATTTTTGGTGTGGAACGAGAAGTTTCCTACAATCGTGAAGCAACCTGCCGGACCTGTTCAGGTTCTGGTGCAAAACCAGGAACTAGTCCAGTAACCTGTGGTCGCTGTCATGGTTCTGGTGTCATTAATGTGGATACACAAACACCTCTTGGAACCATGCGTCGCCAAATGACTTGTGATGTCTGTCACGGTCGTGGGAAACAAATCAAAGACCCATGTACAACTTGTCATGGTACTGGTCATGAAAAACAAGCTCATACAGTAACAGTTAAAGTCCCTGCGGGTGTTGAATCAGGTCAACGTATTCGCTTAGCAGGTCAAGGGGAAGCTGGTTTTAATGGCGGTCCTTATGGAGATCTTTATGTCGTTATCCAGGTTCAAGCCTCAGACAAGTTTGAGCGTGAGGGAACAACGATTCACTATAAATTGAATCTGAACTTTGTTCAGGCAGCTTTAGGTGACACTGTTCATGTACCAACTGTTCACGGTGATGTGGACATGGTTATTCCAGAAGGTACCCAGACTGGTAAAACATTCCGTCTAAAAGGAAAAGGTGCGCCTAGCATTCGTGGTGGAGCGATGGGCGATGAGTATGTTACTGTCAATGTTGTGACTCCGACAGGATTAAACGATCGTCAAAAAGCTGCTCTAAAAGAATTCGCTACAGCTGGGAATATTGATGTAAAACCACAGAAAAAAGGCTTCTTTGATAAAGTAAAAGATGCATTTGATGACTTATAATTGGAAAAATCAGTAAGGAATACTTGCTGATTTTTTCTATCCATGTTACCCTTAAAGGGAGAAGTGAGGTAACAAATGGAATTTAAAGATGCGACAGCCATGTCCCAAGCAATTAGAGAAAAACGAATTTCTTCAAGAGAATTAATTGAGGATGCTATCCAAACCATTGAGAAATTGAATCCTCTTTATAATGCTGTTGTCTCAAAACAGTATGAAACTGCCTTAGCTGAAGCAGATAACCTTGATCGTCATGGTGGTGAAGATAAACCATTCTTGGGTGTTCCTCTCCTATTGAAGGATTTGGGGCAAAATGAAAGTGGTCAACCTTCTACATCTGGATCACGATTGTTTAAAGCTAGCATTGCTAGCCAAACAGATTATTTTGTACAAGCCCTTAAAAACATGGGTTTCCTTATCTTGGGGCGCACAAATACACCTGAATTTGGTTTTAAAAATATTTCTGATTCAAATCTTCATGGACCTGTAAGGTTACCACTTGATAGGACTCGAAATGCAGGAGGGTCAAGTGGTGGTGCAGCAGCAGCAGTTGCTTCAGGAATGGTCCCAATTGCGGCAGCTTCTGATGGAGGAGGCTCCATTCGAATTCCTGCTTCATTTAATGGCTTGATTGGGCTCAAACCAAGTAGAGGACGAGTTCCTGTAGGACCTTCTTCCTATCGTGGTTGGCAGGGTGCTTCCAGCAATTTTGCATTGACTAAATCCATAAGAGATACCAAACGTCTTCTTTTTCACTTACAAACCTATCAGGTTGAGGCTCCCTTTCCACTTGCTCCCTTAGTCAAAGATTCCCTGTTTTGTCCGATGACAAAGCCGATTAAAATCGCTTTTAGCCTTCAAGCTCCAATTGGAACGTTAGTTTCAAATGATGCAAAAAATGCTGTTATCCAGCTTTTACCACAGTTAGAGGCGCTTGGATACGAGGTGGAAGAGCTAAAAACACCAGTTTTAGATGGCATTGAGGTGATGAAAGCCTATTATCTCATGAATAGCGTGGAGACTGCCCAAATGTTTGACGATATTGAAGCATTTATCGGACGGCCGATGACGGTGGAGGATATGGAACCAATGACATGGGCTATCTATCAAAGTGGACAAACTATTCCAGCTAAACTTTATTCCAAAGTCTTGCAAGATTGGGACCAATACAGTGCAAAAATGGCAACTTTTCATGAATCCTATGATCTATTGTTGACACCAACAGTAGCAGATGTTGCACCAACCTTAGAGCAATTTATTCCCACAGATCAGATGGTAAATCGCTTATTGCATTCGCAGGAATTATCAATGTCGGAACAACAACAGTTAATTTGGGACATGTTCGAGGATAGTTTAGCATGGACACCGTTTACCCAACAAGCCAATATTACAGGTCAACCATCAATCAGCTTACCAACCTACCACACTAAAAATGGGCTACCAATAGGTGTTCAATTGACAGCTGCAAAAGGAAGGGAAGATATCTTACTTCAAGTGGCTGAGACTCTGGAGGTCTCAAAGTGTTGGGAAATGTAAGGGAATACATTTTTCGGTTCAATTATTTGCAAAAACGACTTCTAAATGTTAACCTATAAAAGTTGGTGAGGTAACACCAAAAAAAGATTATAGGGGCAATGGCTCCAAAGGAGATTGTTTATGTTGAAAAAAGTTTTAGCCTCAGCGCTTCTGGTTTCTGCTCTAGCATTGACAGCATGCTCTAGTAGTAGTTCGAGCACAAATAGTTCCTCTGCTGAACAAACGCAGTGGGAAAAAGTGCAAGAAGCTGGTGTATTGAAAGTAGCAACACCAGGTACTTTGTTCCCAACGTCATACTATAATGATAATAAGGAATTAGTTGGTTATGAAATTGACATGATCAACGAAATCGGTAAGCGATTAGATCTTGAAATCGAATATCAAGAAATTGGTGTAGCAGAAGCATTCACTGCTGTAGATAGTGGCAAGGTTGATATTTCTGTGAATAACTTTGATATGACAGAAGCACGTAAGGAAAAGTACAACTTCTCTATCCCTTACAAGTATTCAGTTGGTGGCTACATCGTTCGTGAAGATGGATCTTCTGGTATTGAAGCTGCAGACTTAAGTGACTGGGCTGGTAAAAAAGCAGGTGGTGGAGCTGGTACTCAGTATATGAAAATTGCTGAGAAGCAAGGTGCAGAGCCAGTTATTTATGACAATGTGACAAATGATGTGTATCTCCGCGATGTATCGACAGGTCGTACAGATTTTATTCCAAACGATTACTTCACTCAGGTTATGGCGATTCAATGGGTGAAATCGAACTTCCCAGACATTAAAGTGAAAATGGGAGATGCCCAATACAACCCTACAGAACAAGGGATTGTGATGAGCAAATCCGATGACAGTTTGAAAGAAAAACTGGATGAAACCATAGAGGCTATGAAAGCAGATGGGACCTTAAAAGCTATCTCTGAGAAATACTATGGTGGTCAAGACTTGACAGTGCCAGTTGAAAATGCAGATGAATTGCCAGTTATCGATGTAGAGTAATTCCCAATGAAAATCAAAGTAGCTAACCTTCAACAATCTTATCGATGTTGATCATTGTTAAGTTTCAGTTTAAGGTTTTAAGAAAAGAGAGGAAAAGATGACTATCAATTGGCAGGCAGTATTTAATGCAGAAATTGCATGGGAAGCAATCCCGCAGATTCTGGAAGGCTTACCTTATACACTCTCCCTGTCATTGATTGGATTTACATTAGGGACTTTTTGTGGCTTTTTCGTCGCATTGTTACGAATGTCCAAGATTACACCATTACGCTGGTTAGCGATGCTGCATATCTCACTCATGCGTGGCATCCCACTTATGGTTCTTCTCTTCTTCATTTACTTTGGTCTTCCATTTATGGGACTACAATTGGATGCAATTTCTGCCTCTATCATTGCCTTTACCTCAATGTCTAGTGCCTATATTTCTGAAATTATTCGTGCATCTCTTTCAGCAATAGATAAAGGACAATGGGAGGCAGCGAAATCGCTTGGCTTGAGAACAAATGTGATTTACCGAAAAATCATCATTCCTCAAGCCTTTCGGATTGCTCTTCCGCCTCTAAGTAATGTTTTATTAGACATGGTGAAGAGTACTTCCCTAACTGCTATGATTACGGTTCCGGAGATTTTCAATAAGGCAAAAATTGTCGGAGGAGCCAAGTCTGATTATATGACAGTCTATATCTGTGTGGCTCTTATCTACTGGCTTATTTGTACCCTCTATGCGGTTGGGCAAGTCCATTTAGAAAAACGCTTGGCGACTTATTAAAAAAATTCCTCGATTCAAGAGAACCGAGGAATTTTTGCTAGTCTGGATAGAAGACAAGAATAGCAGAAGTGGAAGAGGATTTGGTGTATTCGAAATCCTCCAGATCTTGCACGGATAAGCTTTGAACAGTAAAGTAAGTTTGATTTTTGTAGCGGATATTAAAATCGCTGCTACTACCAGCATCGATAGTTGAGAAGCTCTTTTCATTCAGAGTAAACTCTTCTTTTGAGAGTTTCTCAAGATTTTCTTTTGTTGCCATTAAATAGACCTTACCAGAGAAAAGAGATTCAAGAGAGAACTCTCCTTTGGATGCGGTGATTTCGAAAATTTGCTGAAAGTTCTCAATCTTAGCCAGATGTTCATCTGTTTTTAGAGCTTTTTCTGTTTCAATGGAAGCTGCTGTTAGCTCGTTTTGCACTTCTTTATTCACTTCTGAAGTGACAGAGTGACAAGCACTTAAGCAAGGTATCATCATGCAGAGTGCAATGAGGGAAATATACTTTTTCATCATGGGCTCCTTTATATAATTTCATCATTTTCAGCTTGTAAAAGCACACCTTTTTCCAACACTATCTTTGCTAGTAGTGCAATAATAATCAGCACACCATTTATGAAGTAGTCACTAAGTGAAAAATCATATAGATCACTTACATTCTTTAAATCTAGGTAAGATAGGAAAAAAGCACTTGCAAATTGTATGCTCGTCCATACGATTAAGGTTCCTAAAATTATCTTTGTATAGACCACATTTTCAGTTGAGAAAATAGTTCCTGTTTGAAAGTTGATGAGCAATTTTTTGAGTATGGTGGCCATGTAGATAAAGCAGGCTACCAATAGGATACTTATGATTAGAATAATAACAATGATAGGCAAGGGGACATCTAATTGTAGACTATTTTGAATAGGTTTCCCGCCTATAAGTAGAATAAGAAGTGCCAACATTATCAGTCCCGTTAAGGCAATCATTCCATAACGAATAAACGTTAGCAACTGTATGACGATGTTGAAAAATATCTTTTTGTTCATGCTATTCCCCCTCATTCACATATTCCAAAATATCTCCTGGTTGGCAATCTAGGATGCGGCAGATGCTCATCAAGGTATTAAAACGAATACCTTTTGCCTTGCCTGTCTTGAGAATGGACAGGTTGGCTTCGGTGATGCCGACTTGCTCTGCTAGGTCCTTGGAAGTCATTTGCCGATCTTTGAGGACCTTGTCTAAGTTTACGCGAATCATTTCCATATCAGATAAACTCACTGTTCTCGGTTTCAAGTTGTTGCCCCTTTTGTACTAAGGTCCAGACAAAATATGTCAGGAAGATAAAGAGGGCATTGAGGATGAAATCTGACCAACGCAGATTGAGGAAGTTGTTTGCTCCAGCAGCATTTGTCAAGGCGATCAAGCTGGTTAGGCAAAATTGCCCAGCAGTCAGGACGAGCAAACTGATGAAGAGTTTCTGATAAAGTTCCAGACTAGCTGAAGCGAAATAATCTTCTTCCAGAAATAACTTGCATAGCTTTTGAATCAGGTAGGCAATATGACTGAGTGCTACTAAGACAACTAGAATCAATCCAGTCGTTAAAAGAATGAGCCAAACACTAATCTGGTCAATGGGTTTGTTAAAGGTGTATTCCCAAGAGCCTATCACAAATGAGTCGCCTCCAAGACCAGCCAATGTAAAGATGGTATAAAGAGCAATCGTGAAATAGAAGAAATAGCGAACACAACCAGCTAATAGTCCAGCTGTTTTGAGTAGATTGGTTTTCATAGCAAACCTCCAATTATTATTGTTTTATGATAATATCATCTTCAAAATTATTATAAAACAATAATTTTTGGAATGCAAGCGTTTTTTTAAAAAAAGAATAATAAGAAAACCGCCAACTACCTGGCGGTTTGAAGCTATTTAAAATACAGGAGTCTCAGTCCATTCAAGATCACAAGAATTGTGGAGCCTTCATGACCAACTACTCCGAGTGGGAGATTAATTGATTGGAAGAGGTTAGAGATGATGAGAACTACGATGACTGAGAGGGCAAAAATGATATTTTGTTTGATAATTCCACGCATTTTTTTAGATAGGCGGACAGAATACGGAATCCGAGTCAAGTCTTCCATGAGTACGATATCCGCTGATTCCATCGCAATATCTGTACCGCTTCCCATAGCGTAGCTGACATTAGCTTGAGCAAGAGCTGGGGCATCATTAATCCCATCTCCAACCATACCAACGGAAGCAAACTCTTTTTGCAACTCTTGGATGATTGAAGCCTTATCGGTTGGGAGACAATTGGCAATGACGCGTTCGATACCGACTTGACTAGCTACATATCGGGCTGTCTTTTCTTGGTCCCCAGTTAGGAGTATAGGCGTTACTCCCATGTCCTTCAATTGACTTATCAGGGTTTTAGTCTCTGGTTTTATACGATCCTCAATGAAAAAGATAGCCATTAGTTGATCGTTTTGGCTGACATAGACCAAGGTTTTACCCGTGCCTTCTGCTTGATCAATGTGTGCAATCAAGTCAGTAGAAAGTGGGCTGACCAGTGTTTCTACCACAAAGCCAGATTTACCGATTTTCCAGCGATTTCCCTCGTACTCGGCTTCCAAACCTTTACCAGTTAGGTCTATAAGGTTTTGGAGGACAATAGCAGAGCTGTCAACGGTATAATTCTGAAGAGCTTGAGCGATAGGATGGCTAGATTGTTTTTCAACTGCTTGAACAATTTCATTGATTAGCTTTTCATCGCCAAGATAGGTTGCCCCGACAACTTCTGGTTTCCCAATGGTTAATGTACCTGTTTTATCGAAAACAATGGCTTCTAAATTGGCGATGTTATCCGCAATATCACCGCCTTTGATAATCATACCCTTGCGTGCCGCACGGCTGATGGCAGAAAGTGTCGCTGGTGAAGAGCTAGCGACCAGTGCACATGGGGATGCAATGGTTAACAGAATCATACCACGATAGAAGGAATTCAACCAATCCCATCCTAATGCAAAGTGTACAAAGAGAATAAAAATGGGAACTGCTACAAGTACAACTTTGACATAGGTATCTTCCATATTTTCAATGAAGGTAGCCGTTTTAGACTTTGATTCCTGTGCATTTTCAACCATCTGAACAATTTTGTCAAACAAAGCATCACCTTTTTCAGCTGTTACTTGAATGGTTACAGTTGGACCCTGATTAATGGTTCCGCCGATAACTGTGGCGCCCATCAATTTTTCAGCAGGCAAAGGCTCACCAGTGATCATTGACTCATCAAAAATAGATTGACCGCTCATCAACCGTCCGTCCAAGGGAACAGTGTCCCCTTTACGAACCTGTAAGAAATCTCCGATGTGAATATCTGCTGTTTCTAAAACTGTAATGTCCCCATTTTCTTCGATTTTACGAGCTGTGGGTGGTGTCATGTTCATCAGTGAAGCGATGGCATTTCTACTTTTTTCCATCGCCAATTCTTCCAAAGTATTTGAAAGAGAGAAGATAAAGATGAGAAGGGCCCCCTCCATCCAGTAACCAATAATACCAGATCCGATAGCAGCTAAAATCATCAGAACATCAACTGATAAATGTTTATCAAAAATGAGTTCGGAAAGACCATCTTTGGCGGACTGATACCCACCAATTAGAAAAGCTAGAATGAATGCTGGTGCAGCAAATGGTTCTAGACCAATATGAAGTAACAAGACACCAATCAAAATAAAGAGTAGGCAAAGACTGGTCGTTAGAATATGTATATTGTTTTTAAAAAGGGTTACTAGTTTCATAATCGTAGTTCCTTAATTAGAATAATTATTATTTATAATTTAATTATAACAGTTATAATTAAATTGTCAAGATTAATTATAACAATTCTAAATAACAAAATTTTGACAATTCTAAGATTTTTGGCAAAGATGATTGGTGAAAACAAAAAGACAAACATCATTACAATGCTTGTCTGAATGAGAAGTGCGATTCGGTCACTTCACTATTTATTTTTTAAGCTGTTGGCATTCTGGACAAATTCCGTAAATAGATAAGACTTCTTTAGTTATTTTATAGCCAGTTTGCTCATGTGCTTCTTTCTTGAGGCTAGGAATTTCCACATCCATAAAGTCCGTGATTTTTCCACATTTTTCACAAATAACATTGAGGTGTTCGTGTCCCATGAAATCATAGTAGGTAGTAGTGTCATTCGCACGTTTCAGCTCAGTAACAAAACCTTCTTCTAACAAAACCTTGAGGTTATTGTATACTGTCGCTAAGCTCATATTCGGATAGTTAGGTAAAAGATCCGAATAAATCATCTCCGCACTAGGATGATCGTCGCTTTCAATGATATAGGCAACAACAGCTTTCCTGGTTTCGGTTATCCGAATTCTTTTTTCTTTCAGATGTTGAATAACATGTTCAAAGGCGGTCTGGTGTTCTGCATTAAGATGAGAATGTAATTCCATTCGTACCTCCTCCTCTTTTTAAGAATAATTCTAATCAAGTGCAATTTCATTATAATCCTTTTTACAAGAGGTGTCAACGATGGACTCGGTTGTGGACGAAGTGAGCACCTAATTTATTGTAATGCGGGGTTCTTGAAGTGTTATGATTTGTTGTTCAACAGAGGTACCTAGGTATCAGGAAAAATTGATGAACAGTATGTCATTCTTTTGACTTCATTATTATGCGTATTTTAGAAAAGTCAAAATAGATGGGATTAAATCTGTGATAGGACAGTTGAGTTTTTTCTGTATTGTTCATCCTATACACCTATGCTACAATCAGAACATGACAAGATATAAAGCAATTATTTCCTACGATGGGCATGATTTTTCTGGTTTTCAACGTCAGCCTCATGCTCGGACAGTTCAGGAAGAAATCGAGAAAACCTTGAAACGGTTGAACAGTGGGCACTCAGTAACAGTGCATGGTGCAGGTCGGACAGATGCAGGTGTGCATGCTTATGGCCAGGTCATACATTTTGACTTGCTGGGTGCTCGAGATGAGGAAAGGCTTCGTTTTGCCCTAGATACGCAAACTCCGGAGGATATCGATGTGGTCAAGGTGGAGCAGGTAGCGGATGATTTTCATTGTCGTTATGCCAAACATAGTAAAACTTATGAATTTCTAGTGGATATCGGTCGACCTAAAAATCCCATGATGCGGCATTATGCTACCTTTTATCCTTATGATCTGGACCTTTCTTTGATCAGAGAAGCCATCAAAGACTTAGAGGGGACACATGATTTCACTGGTTTTACAGCTTCTGGGACTTCAGTGGAAAATAAGGTGCGAACCATCACGTCTGCAACACTAGAATATGACCAGCGACGACAATTTTTGATTTTTACTTTTTCGGGCAATGGCTTTTTATATAAGCAGGTTCGAAATATGGTAGGCACCCTCCTAAAAATTGGGAATGGTCGTATGCCTGTTCACCAAATCAAGAGAATCTTGGAAGAAAAAAATCGCGATTTGGCTGGACCTACCGCTGCTGGTAATGGCTTGTATTTAAAGGAGATTATTTATGAAGACTAATTATATTTTGGCACTTTCGGGTAATGATATTTTTAGCGGTGGGGGACTCCATGCAGATTTAACAACCTATACTGTTCATAAATTGCATGGCTTTGTTGCAGTCACTTGCTTGACTGCGATGACAGAAAAAGGATTTGAAGTATTTCCGACAGATTCGACTATTTTTGCTCATCAGCTTGCTAGCTTGAAGAACGTTCCGTTCTCAGCAATTAAGATTGGACTTCTTCCAAATGTTGAAATTGCAGAGCAGGCTTTGGAAGTCATTCAGGCCCACCAAGATATTCCTGTGGTGCTAGACCCTGTTTTGGTCTGCAAGGAAACGCATGATACAGAGGTTAGCCAATTACGTGACGAACTCTTGAAATTTTTCCCATATGTGACTATTATCACTCCAAACTTGGCAGAAGCTCAGCTATTGATCCAAAGAGACATTAAAACTGTCGAAGAGATGAAGCAAGCGGCGCGTGATTTGTACGAGTTAGGGGCTAAACATGTGGTGATTAAGGGTGGTAATCGTTTAGATAAAGATAAGGCGATTGATGTTTATTATGATGGGCAAACGATTGAGGTGTTGGAATCACCAATTTTGACCAGTAATAATGTCGGTGCGGGCTGTACCTTTGCTTCAAGCATTGCCAGTCAACTGTTACTTGGCAAGGCTCCTTTAGAGGCTGTTCGGTTATCGAAAGAGTTTGTCTTCCGGGCAATCGAGACGTCTGATGATTATGGAGTAGTTCAATATGAGAAATAAGAAAACACAGGATGTCGTTTTGTTAGCGATTTTGACGGCGCTTAGCCTGGTTTTGGCCTTTATTCATGTGCCAACTCTAAATGGCTTTACGTCTTTGCTAGATGTAGGTATTTTCTTTACAGCCTTTTACTTGGGCAAGAAAGAAGGAGCAATTGTTGGTGGATTGTCAGGTCTCTTGATCGATTTTCTGTTGGGCTATCCCCAGTGGGCTTTCTTTAGTCTAGTTTTTCACGGTGCACAAGGTTACTTTGCTGGTTGGACAGGCAAGAAACGGATTTTCGGTCTAGTCTTGGCGTCACTCTCTATGGTTGGGGGCTACTACCTGGCATCTCGGATTTATTTTAATGACCTCAAAGCCATTGAAAGTGTTTTTGGCAATAGCATGCAAAACTTTGTCGGGATGGGCTTAGGGTTTGCAGTGGTTAAATTAGTTGAGAAAAGCGGTGCTATTAACTATGTCACTCGATAAAATCAAAGTTCAAACCCAGCAAGTTGTGCAAGAAGTCTTAGAACTCAGCAATCTTCAAAAGGGTCAGATATTTGTCCTAGGTTTGTCTTCTAGTGAGGTCATCGGTGGGCATATCGGCAAAAACTCCAGCCTGGAGGTCGGTGAGGTGATTGTTGAAACGATTTTGGACATCTTGGAGCCAAAGGGTATTTATTTAGCAGTCCAAGGTTGTGAACACCTCAATCGTGCCTTGGTTGTAGAAAGAGAATTGGCGCTTCAGAAAGACTTGGAAATAGTCAATGTCTTGCCTAGTCTTCATGCAGGTGGTTCTGGACAGCTGGCGGCTTTCAAGTATATGAAAGACCCAGTCGAAGTGGAATTTATCACTGCTCAGGCTGGCGTGGATATCGGTGATACGGCTATCGGCATGCATATCAAACATGTGCAGGTTCCAGTTAGACCAAGCCTTCGTGAAATTGGCCAGGCCCACGTTACGGCACTTGCTAGCCGACCAAAATTGATTGGTGGAGCCCGTGCGGCTTATCAGGAAGATCAGATACGGAAAAATTAGTCACAGCCAGAAGGTTGTGATTTTTTTGAGCGAAATCCTTGCCAAGAAGTCTGGCTTGTGATAAACTTGTTCCTGTAAATGATACAAGAACAGAGAGGAGACTAGATGGATACAAAGTTTTCAGTAGCCCTTCATATATTGACCATGATCAGTGAGAGTAAGGAAATACTTAGCTCGCAGGCCTTAGCTGAGAGCGTTGGCACCAATGCCAGCTACATCCGCAAGGTGATTGCACTCTTGAAAAATGCAGGCTTAATCACTTCGCACCAAGGACGATCAGGCTACCAGTTAAGCAAATCACCAAAAGAGATGACCTTATTGGAAATCTACTTTGCCACGCAGGAAGTAGAACATATCAATCTCTTCCAAATTCATCAAAATTCTAACCAGGCATGTCCAGTTGGTAAGCATATTGAGAGTGCCATGTCCCCAATTTTTTCTAATCTTGAAGAACAACTTGAAAAAAAACTAGGCCAGGAAACTTTGGATCATGTCATTACCAATCTCTATCAATCAGCCAATCAAGAACGAATCTGACCAAGTGTCAGATTTTCTAAAAACAACAATTATACTTGTATCAGATACAAGTTGTAAAATAAAAGGAGTAAACCATGAAAGTAGCACAACACACATCTTATAACAAAAACAACATCACCCTTAACCTTACAGAAATTGCTAAGCCACAAATCAAGCCTAACCAAGTCCTTGTCAAAGTGACCGCAGCAGGCGTTAATCCATTGGACAACATGATTTCACGCGGAGATGTGAAATTGATTGTCCCTTACAAATTGCCTCAAACAGCTGGAAATGAAGTAGTCGGCTTGGTTGAAGAAGTCGGTACAACTGTAACCAACTTTGCAGCAGGTGACCGTGTCTTCGGTCGTCTTCCGCTTGATAGTATCGGTGCTTTTGCTGAGTATGTAGCGGTTGACGCTCAGGCTCTTGCTAAGGTTCCTGCCTACTTGACAGATGAAGAAGCAGCTGCCGTTCCTCTGACAGCCCTGACCATCATGCAGGCCCTTGACCTTATGGGGGCACAATCTGGCAAGATCATCTTCATCTCAGGCGGAACTGGTGGTGTCGGCGGTATGGCTATTCCGATTGCCAAAGCCAAGGGCTTGACCGTTATCACAAATGGTGATGGGGCAAGTGCAGAGCGGGTGTTGTCATTGGGTGCAGACCGTTTTATCAATTACAAGACAGAAGATTACACCAAAACACTTAGCAATGTTGACTATGTCTTGGATACACTTGGTGGTGCAGAAACAGAGAAACAAATGACGATTATGAAAAAAGATGGACAGCTGGTTTCCCTTCGTGCTATGCCAAATGGTGAATTTGCCAAACGCATGAATTTGCCAAAATGGAAACAAATCTTGTTTGGCCTAGCTGGTTGTTCATTTGACAAAATGGCGAAGAAATACGGTGTTCACTACCATTTCATTTTCGTAGAGAGCAATGGTCGCCAGCTGCAAGAAGTAGCAGACATTTTCAGCAAGCTCGAAATTAAACCGTCTATCGATACCGTGTATCCATTTGAAGAAGTCAACGCAGCACTTGATAAGGTTGCCAACGGTCGTTCACGCGGAAAAACAGTCCTCAGTTTCAACTAAAAGATAAAATATACAGGGAAACATCATGTCATATATTACAACTAAAAACCAATACATCACCGTTTCAAACAATAAAATTGCCTACCGTGAGCTCAGCAAGGGCAAGTCGGCCCTTCCTTTGGTCATGCTAGTTCACCTAGCGGCGACCTTGGACAATTGGGATCCCAAATTGCTGGATTTGCTGGCTGAACAGCACCATGTGATTGTCCTAGACCTTCCTGGCGTAGGAGCTAGTCAAGGCAAGGTGGCTCCAACTATTCCAGGAATGGCTGAGCAGGCTGTTTCTATTATCAAGGCTTTGGGTCATGAGAAAATCAATTTGCTAGGTCTGTCTATGGGTGGCTTTATTGCTCAAGAAATCGTTCGTCTGGATAGTCAATTGGTCAACCGCTTGATTTTAGCAGGCACAGGTCCTCGTGGTGGTTTTGAAGTTGATAAGGTGACTGGAAAAACCTTCCGCTATATGCTGAAGGCTGGTTTGGAGCGTGTTGACCCGAAACGCTACATCTTCTACAATCATGATGAGGCAGGTCGTCTCGAGGCAGAAAAAGTCTTGGGTCGTATGGAGCAAAGAAGTGCTGCTCATGCAGACAAGGACATGAATATTCCAGGATTTTTGACCCAGCTGAAAGCTATTAAACGCTGGGGAAGAGAGCCGCAAGATGATATGACCTTTATCACCCAACCAACTCTGATCGTCAACGGTGATAAGGATATGCAGGTTCCAACAGAAAATTCTTATACCATGCATAAGAAAATCAAAAATAGCCAACTGATCATCTATCCAAATGCAGGACATGGCTCGATTTTCCAAAATGCAGAAGAGTTTTCGAAAGCCTTACTTTCCTTTTTGGAGGAAAGCAATGCCTAAAACTATTTTAATCACAGGATCGACGGACGGGATCGGCAAACACCTAGCCATGAAACTAGCTAGTGAAGGTTATGAAGTGTTCTTGTACGGGCGAAATAGCGAAAAGCTTCGTGTAGCCCTCAGTGATATTCTAAGATAAATGAACCTGCCAACAATTTCAAAAAAGTTGTAACAAAACTATTGACAACTATCAGGGGTTAGGATATGCTAGTGCACATAAAGTTGTAACAAAACATTTTACAACAAAAACATTTCGGAGGAAAAGAAAATGAAAATAGCAGTAGTAGCAGCAAATGGTAAAGCAGGTAGCTTGATTGTAAAAGAAGCGGTAGCACGTGGTTTTGAAGTAACGGCTATCGTTCGTGGTGAAAATAAGACAGTCGCACAGCAGGTTCTTCAAAAGGATGTTTTTGACCTGACAGCCGATGATGTGATTGGTTTTGATGCGGTAGTGGATGCAGTAGGTGCCTGGACAGCAGACACTGTGCATATGGTTCCTGATGCAGCTAAACATTTGGCAGCTATCCTAAAAGATTCACAAACACGCTTACTTGTGGTGGGTGGAGCAGCAAGCCTCTATGTTAATCCAGAACATACCTTGACTGTGGCAGATGTGACAGAGTTTCCAGCGGAAGTATTGCCTGTGCTAAATGCTCACAAGGAAGCACTTGAGGCCCTTCGTCAAGTAGATGATGTCAACTGGACTTATGTAAGCCCGGCAGGTGATTTCCAAGCAGACGGCGAACGGACAGGTCGCTATATTCTTGGCGGTGAAGAGTTGGTCTTGAACAGCAAGGGAGAAAGTGTTATTTCCTATGCAGATTATGCTATTGGTATGATTGACGAGATTGCATCAGGCGATCATCTCAAAGCACGTATCAGCCTTGTCAGCGAGTAAAAGGTTTTTATGCAGATTTCAAATAAATTTACCATTGCCATTCACGCCTTGGCCTTTATCCATCTCTTTCAAGACCAGCAACGTGTTACCAGTAAGGTTTTGGCAAACAGCATTCAAGCCAATCCTGTTATCATTCGCTCGGTTCTATCTGGTTTGAAGGATGCGGGAATTGTAGATGCCAAGCAGGGCAGCGGCGGTTTTCGTTTAGCAAAGCCACTTGATGACATTAGCCTTTATGACATCTTTGTTACGGTTGACAATATTGATAAGAAAGGCTTGTTCAACTTTCATGAAAATCCCCATCCCGACTGTATCGTGGGGGGGAATATCCATGCTGCTGTGGACGACAAACTAGTCCAGGTCCAGACAGCTATGGAGAAAGAATTGAAAACCATGTACATGTCTGATGTTCTGGTTGACCTAGAAAAAGCCATTGAAGAAAAAGTGAAAAGGACTTAAATTGTCATCTTTTCACAATGCCACTATATACAAAAAAGACTTAGAGTGACTAAAAACAGTTGTCTAAGTCTTTTTTTGCTTGGTCTGGTTAGGAATGCTGACAAGCTTGCTCTATTGCTCTCCCATCAACTGCATGATGTCATCAGGGCTTTCCTTACAGCCTCTAGCAACCCAGGTTTTGAGTACTCGGAAAAATCCTCCAACAATGAATTGCAGGTGAAAATCATCAGTCAAGTCCCCCAGTCTATCTTTGAAATAGCTATCCAAGACATCCTCGAGCAAGTAGTCTAAATGGTTGACTGTCAACAATCGAATCTTATCCTGTTGCTCATACCAAAAGTCAAAAAATTGCCGTAAAGCCAGTAAGAGATGAGCATCTGACCAATCCGATAAGTCAATCTGCCGTTCTGACAACCAGGCTTGTAACCCCATGTTAAATGACCGTTCGAGAACCTCTTCCTTATTTGAAAAGTTCCTATAGAAAGTCACCCGACCGATGCCAGCTCGCTCCACCAACTCTGACACACTAATCTTTTCAAAAGATTTGTCTTCCAGCAACTCCCACAGAGCCTCCACGACACTCTCCACAAATAATGACTCTTTCCGCTTCACTCTTTCCATGCGAAACACTTCCTTTCCTTTGTTTCCTTTTGGGCAAATAGCAGAGCTGGGACTAGTTTTCCCACTGTTCATTTGCTATACTAATAAAAAACGAAACACTTGTTTCTAAAAATATACCATAAAGGACAGAAAAAAGAAAGTATGAAAAAAGTTTGGAAAATAGTAGCGGCTGTAACAGTTGTTCTAGCCTTGCTTGGTTTTATTGCCTACAAAAAGACATTTGGCTGGTCAGCTCCTGAGCTTGTTGACCAGACCCCACAAGTGAATGAATGGTACCGCCTCAGTCCCGAAGGGGTTGTAGATTCTCAGGGCAATCAGGCACATGGCCTGCTTCGTATCGGTAAAGAGAAGGATAAGGTGATGGTCTATTTCTTCGGTGGTGGTGTGAGTATCAATGAAGAGACTGCTAGTGGTGGCACACGTTATTTTGCGACCACAACTGGCCATCAAGATTATGTCGCAACTTGGGGAATTGGAAGTCCGCAGGAAGACAATCCATTTAAGGACTGGACTATGATTGTGCTTCCGTATGGGACAGGAGATTTTCATGCAGGGACCCAAAACTTTTCTTATATAGATGATAACGGAAAAGAGCAAGTAGTCCATCACCAAGGTTATTCCAATCTGATGAGCATTTTAGCAGCTGCCAAGTCTCACATAGGTAATCCAGATACGCTTCTGGTAACTGGATTTTCAGCTGGCGGGTTTGCAACGTCATTGCTTGCGGACGAAGTGATTTCACAATTTCCAACTGCAGAGAATATCACGGTTGCAGTTGACAGTGCCTTTTTGAGACATGATAATTGGAAAAGCATAGCAGAAAATGTCTGGAAGACACCGACTACCATTAGTGACCGTCTGCATTCAGACAATATTGTTCTAGATAGCTTAGTAGCCCTCCATGAGAAACGCGGAGATAGCGTTAAGATTTTATTTGACATTTCCTATCGAGATGGAATTCTTCAGCAATATCAGGCCTATATTGACAAAGGGAAACTAGCAGATGCAACAGAAGAGAGCAGTGAGCACTTTCAAAAAGAACTTAAAAAAATGATTCAAGAACTGCAATCTAAGATTGATGGCGTGGGTATTTTTGTCTGTAATTATGGGCAAGATGAAAAAACTACCGCTACTCAGCACACCACCATTAACTTCTCAACATTCTTTACCCCTATGTCTAAAGACAAGAGTGTGGCAGAATGGCTGGATGATGCGGTTAACGGAGAGGTAAAGAGTTACGGGTTAGAACTATTAGATTAGGAGAACGCATGAAAAAAATTAAAAAAATCATCTTATGGATCCTTGGGATTGTAGCTAGTCTCGGTATCATTGCTTATGTGTCTGTTACAAATCATCCGCAGTTGGTAGTCGGTGTCATTCAATCGTTTATGTACAAGGAGAGTTCACCGAACTCTTACAGTCCCCTATATGACCCCATTGACGGCTTGAAAGAAAATGGTCAGTATTTGAAAAGTGAGATTGCCTATAGCAAGGACTACCCTAACAGCTTTTTAGATATTACTTATCCAGACCAAAATCTTGAAGCTGACCGTCCAACCCTCTTCTATTTCCACGGTGGTGGATTCTTTGGAGGGAGTAAAAATATGGGGGACACTCTGGCTGCCAGCCAAGCCACCTATCTCATTGACGATATCGTGTCAAAAGGATATAATGTTGTCAATGTTGACTATGCGCTTGTGCCAGATCACCATTTCCCAACGCCTGTGATTCAGATGAATCAGGCTATCGCCTATATAAAGGAACACGCTGAAGAATACCATTTGAACATGGACAATGTCGTCTTAATGGGCTCATCAGCAGGTGCCATCATGGTAGCACAATACGGTAGCCTCTTAGCCAATCAGGAGTATGCTCAGCAATTGAATATTGAACCAAGTATTGCAAAAGAACATGTCAAGGCTCTTGTCATTGACGATGCTCCTTTAGATTATGCCAAATTTAGCTTAGGTACGAAGATGTTGGTTGGAAATTATGTTTCAGAAACCATTTATCTAAGTGAGGAAGAAATCAATGCCTATAACCCGATTTCCCATGTGAACAAGGACTACCCAGCTAGTTTCCTTCTGGGAAGCGAGTATCGGACAGATATGGTGTCGCTTAATAAGGCCTTGAAGCAAGCGGGAGTTGAACATGAATTGGTCGATCCTTTGGCAGAAGAAGGGCTTGAAAAGCCTCATGGTTTTGTGGCGAATTTACGAACAGACCCTGTGTCTGCCAAAGCATTTGAGCGGATGATGACTTTTATTGACGAACGAACCAAGGAGTAACATGAACACAAAGAACTTTTACTGGGTACGAGAGCCAGAAAACTACCAGATTTCAGATAAGGAAATCAGAATCACAACCCAAGCCCATACGGACTTGTGGCAGAAGACCTATTACCATTTTGTCAATGACAATGGTCCCTTGCTCCTGATGGATACGGAGGAAGAGTATTTCTCCTTTACTGTTAAGACAGATTTTTCCAATAGCCATACCCGCTTTGACCAGTGCGGTGTCGTGGTGTATCAGGACTCGGAAAACTGGATTAAGGGCTCGATTGAATATGAAAATGAAGACTTTCAGCACCTAGGTAGCGTCGTGACCAATTACGGTTTTTCGGACTGGGCAACTCAGGAAATCCCTGCTTCTGTCAAGTCTATCTATTACCGTTTGAGTCGAAGGGGTAGCGATTTCTGCATTGAAAACTCTAAAGACGGTATCCATTTTGAGCAGATGCGGATTTGCCACTTACATGAAGGTAATGGTAAAATCCATTTTGGTATCTATGCTTGCTCGCCAGAAGATTCTTCTTTTGAAGCGGTCTTTTCCGAACTGAGCTTGACTGACTGCAAGTGGCCGGCTCATGATGGTCAACAACCAGATTAGAAGATTAGCTTCCAGCTCTGCCAATTCCCCAAAACTCAATCATAAAATCGTTGAAATCCTTGTCAATTGTGTTATAATGAAGAGTATGCAATAAAATTTTAAGGAGAATGACAGAATGTCTGTATCATTTGAAGCAAAAGAAACAAACCGCGGTGTATTGACTTTCACAATCGGTCAAGATGCGATTAAACCAGAATTGGACCGCGTTTTCAACAAAGTTAAGAAAGATATCAATCTTCCAGGTTTCCGTAAAGGTCACTTGCCACGTGCCGTATTTAACCAAAAATTTGGTGAAGAAGCACTTTACCAAGATGTTGTGAATGCACTTTTACCTGCAGCTTATGAGGCAGCAGTTGCTGAAGCTGGTCTTGAAGTCGTTGCACAACCAAAAATTGATGTAGTGTCAATGGAAAAAGGCCAAGATTGGACTATTAATGCTGAAGTTGTGACAAAACCTGAAGTAAAATTGGGTGACTACAAAAACTTGACAGTTTCAGTAGAAGCAACTAAAGAAGTAACTGATGAAGAAGTAGATGCGAAAATCGAACGTGAACGCAATAACTTGGCAGAATTGGTCATCAAAGAAGGTGCTGCTGAAGAAGGTGACACTGTTGTCATCGACTTTGTTGGTTCTGTTGATGGAGTTGAATTTGACGGTGGTAAAGGTGAAAACTTCTCACTTGGACTTGGTTCAGGTCAATTCATCCCAGGCTTTGAAGCACAATTGGTAGGTCATGCAGCTGGTGAAGAAGTAAATGTTGAAGTTACTTTCCCAGAAGATTATCAAGCAGCTGACCTTGCAGGTAAACCAGCACTCTTCGTAACAAAAATCCACGAAGTAAAAGCAAAAGAAGTTCCAGCTTTGGATGACGAATTGGCAAAAGACATCGACGAAGAAGTGGATACACTTGATGAGTTGAAAGCGAAATACCGTAAAGAATTAGAAGCAGCAAAAGAAATTGCATTTGATGATGCAGTTGAATCAGCAGCTCTTGAATTGGCAGTTGAAAACGCTGAAATCGTTGAATTGCCAGAAGAAATGATTCACGAAGAAGTTCATCGCGCAATCAACGAATTCTTAGGTGGTTTGCAACAACAAGGTATCTCACCTGATATGTACTTCCAAATCACTGGTACAACTCAAGATGACTTGCATAAACAATACGAAGCCGATGCTGAAAAACGTACTAAGATAAACTTGGTTGTTGAAGCAGTAGCTCAAGCAGAAGGCTTTGAAGCAACTGAAGAAGAAATCAACAAAGAAATCGAAGACTTGGCAGCAACATACAACATGGAAGTGGAACAAGTTCGTAACTTGCTTTCATCAGAAATGCTTAAACACGATATCGCTGTGAAGAAAGCAGTAGAAGTGATCACAAGCACTGCAACTGTAAAATAATTGGTTATGATAAAACTCGACCTATGGTCGGGTTTTTTATTTGGGAAACTGTAGAGAGTTAGGAAATACCGTTTGCAAATAGGAATGAAATTGATCTCACTTGTCTCTATAAGAGATAGGAATACTGGGCTTGTTCGTTCTTGAGCAACAGTTTGATGTTGGATTGGTTGATGTAAATAAATCCAAACAAATACTTGACTGGTTAACTATCTTGTGGTATAGTTAACTGGTTAATAAAAAGGAGGAGATTATGATAAAGAAAATAATCCATTGCGGTATCTTAATGGTACTTGGTTTTTTTCTTGTTGCTTGTTCAGTGCAGAAGGAGTCAAGTCAGGTTCAGTCTGGATTGAAGGTTGTCACTTCATTTTACCCAATTTATTCACTGGTTAAGGAAGTGTCTGGTGAAAGGAATGATGTCCGAATGATTGGTTCAAGGCAGGGGATTCATTCTTATGAACCATCGGCAGCAGATATTAAGGCTATTTATGATGCCGATGTCTTTATTTATCACTCACGGATTCTGGAGTCGTGGGCGAATCGGTTGGAACCGAATTTACAAGGGTCATCCGTCAAAGTCTTAGAGGCCTCAACGACTCTACCCTTGATAAAGGTTCCAGGCTTGGATGATGTAGAAGCTGGTCAAGGGATTGATGAGGCGAGCCTATATGATCCACATACTTGGTTGGATCCCGTTTTGGTGGGTCAAGAAGCTGTTGCGATTGGGGAACTGCTAGCAGAAAGTGACCCTGAGTATGCAGTTTATTACCGAAAAAACGCTAAGGATCTAGAGAAAGAGGCTCAACGCTTAGCTGATAAATATGTTACTGTATTTTCTAAAGCAAGTTCAAAAACATTTGTAACCCAACATACGGCTTTCTCTTATACTGCACAACGTTTTGGATTGACTCAGTTGGGAATAGCCGGGGTTTCAGAGGAAGAACCGAGTCCAAGACAGCTGGCAGAAGTCAAAGAATTTGTGGATACCTACCACGTTAAAACGATTTTTACGGAAAAAGGTGTTTCAAATAAACTTGCTCAAGCGTTGGCCAGTTCGACTGGAGTGGATTTGAAAGTATTGGATCCTCTTGAAGCAGATCCTGGAAATAATGCGACGTATTTAGAAAATTTAGAGCAGGTCTTAGAAACTCTGGCTCAGGAGTTGAAATAAGAGATTTAAATAACCGAAAGGGGAGAATATGAAGAAAAAAGTTGTTGTTGGTTCTGTTGCAACCCTTGTTTTAGGGATGAGTCTGTGTAGTTATCAGCTTGGTCGTTTCCAAGCTATGGAAGAACAGAAGAACCGAGTGGCCTATGTCGAAGGCGGTCAGAGTGAACAAAGTACGGTTGCGGAGGAACTGACGCCAGATCAAATTTCTGCCAAGGAAAATATCGATGCGGAACAGATTGTTGTTAAGATTACTGATCAGGGGTATGTGACGTCACATGGAGATCATTTTCATTACTATAATGGAAAGGTTCCCTTCGATGCAATTTTCAGTGAAGAATTGGTTATGAAGGATCCAAATTATGTCCTTCAAGATAGTCACATTGTCAATGAAGTGCAAGATGGCTATGTTATAAAAGTTGACGGAAAATATTACCTCTATTTGAAAGATGCCAATAAGCATAAAAATGTCCGTAGTAAGGAGGAAGTAGAGCGACAAAAGGGAATCTCGTCAGCAGATAGTAAAAAACAAGCCACAGGTCAGGCTGGCGCAGATGGTCGCTATAGAACTGATGACGGGTATGTCTTTAACCCGACGGATGTCATTGAGGATACAGGTGATGGATTTATTGTTCCTCATGGAAGCCATTTTCATTTCATTCCGAAAAAGGATCTTTCTACATCGGAATTAAAGGCTGCACAAGACTACTGGAATCAAAAGGGAACTGTCAATACAGCTAGTGGTCATCAATATGGTGGGGGAAGTCGTCAACAAGAGCAGATTGCTACCATTCAGGTGGTGCAAGGACAAGATTTGTCTAGTTTGCTGGCTCAATTAGATGCCACACCTTTATCTCAGCGCCATGTAGAGGCTGATGGTCTGGTCTTTGATCCGAGAGCAATCACCAAGAAAACAGCAACAGGTGTTATCGTTCCACATGGCGACCATTATCATTTTGTTCCCTATAGCCAGATGTCTCCTCTGGAAGAGAAAATTTCCAGAATGATTGGATTAAATGGAGCAGGGATTTCTTCTACTCAACAAGCAAGGCAGCCCCAGCATACACCGGTACAACCAACCAATCCGGTCACACCAATTGGGACGCTTCCAGCATTACCCGTATCACCAACTCAACCCAAGCAGACAACAGGGAAAACGGTTTCTTACATGGGACGCCAGATTCCTGCTTATGGGAAAGGGTTGGATGGTAAGGCATATTTCACTAGTGACGGTTATGTCTTTAGTAAAAAATCTATTACCTCGGTTGATGACCAAGGGTTGGTGGCTAGTCATGGTGATCATTTCCATTATGTTGGATTTGGAGAGCTAGAAGATTTCGAAATCAAGCAGGTAGAAGAATGGGTAAATGAGAAATCTGGGAAACAGAATCCGACCAAGGTTACTGAACAAGCTAGTGGTGACATTAAGCCAACGGATTCTGCTCAAGGAAATGAGTCCAAGCCATCAACGCCTATTCAAGAGACTCCTGTAAAACCTGATGATACAATACAAGCAGATAGACCGGCGTTTGAATACAAGCATGTCATTGCGAAACGCAGTCAAGATGAAAAAGTGCTTTATGATGTTGAGTTAAATGGCAAAACCTACTCATATTCTCGAAATGAATTGGATTTAATGAACATTTCATTTGCTGAATTAACTTTGGCAGAAAAAGATAAGCAGTATGTATTTGATATTGCACCGCTTGCAGAAGGAGATCTTAAGCCAGCCATGTTGGTCGGTATGGATCAAATTCCGATGAAGGGAGCGAATGCAACCTATGATACTGGACAATCCTTTATTATTCCACACATTGATCACATCCACGTCCTACCTTACACATGGTTGAGTAAGGAACAAATTGCAACGATCCGCTATATCATGCAACATCCTGAAATTCGTCCATCTGCTTGGACTACAAGTGGACATGGTGATGGAGAAGCAACGGATCTTGTTCCCCCAATTCTAAATGCAACACCTAAAGCAAACCGCTTAGGCTTGAAAAATTGGCAAATCATTCACACAGCAGAAGAAGTCATGGATGCACGTGCAAAAGGGAAATTTGCGACAAATGATGGCTATATCTTCTCGGCGGAAGACGTACTAGATCCAGCAAGTTTTGTCTTTAGTCAAGCGTTCAGTCTACCAAGAGCGACAGGTGGTTCTCTGCGTTCAATTTCCAAGAAAGATTTATCTAAAGAAGAATTGGAAGCTGTACAAACTCTTCTTGATAAACGAGACGCTGAAGAATTGGCGAAAAATGTCACACCAATTGAGAAACGTGCAGGTTTGAAAAATTGGCAAATTGTTCACTCAGCAGAAGAGTTGGCAGAAGCTAAGGCAGCAGGAAAATATACAACAAAAGATGGCTATATTTTTGACCCAGCAGACCTATTAGATCCCAAAGTGAAAATAGGTACGGATAACTATCGCATCCCACGTGTGATTACAGATGGTTACCGTCGGATTAACAAGAGTGATTTGAATTACTTAAGCGAGCTGATCCCAGCAGAGGCTATGGTGGCTCAACGTGAAAAAGCGACGACAAGTTCAACCTCAGCTACGGGTTCATTGGAAAAACCAGCTGCTACATCAACCATAAGTACAAGTGAGTCGAGTACAGCTGATGCAGCACAAGTTGTTAAAGAAACGGCAGCATCCATCTTTAACAGGGTTACACCGAAAAAGATTGTGCCTTTTGAGCAACTGCCTTACCAGTCAGGGTATGCTAGTGAAGTGAAAGATGGTCGTTTAGTTATTCCACACAACAATCACAATCACTATATCGATTTCTTATGGTTTGATCAAGGTAAATACCAAGTGCCACAAGGATATGGTTTGGAAGATTTTCTGGCGACTGTAAAATACTATATGACTCATCCACAAGAACGACCTGCTTCAAGTGAAGGATGGGGAACAGTAAAAGAAACCGTTTCTGAACCAACAAAAGTATCCGAAAGTTCCGAATCAGCAGTTCCATCAACTCAATCAAGTCCATCTGAAACAGATGCCCAAGTTACGAATGAAACCGCTGAAACAGCTCCACAAACACCTACAGAAAGGACAACAAAAGATGCTACAGCAGCAGTTGTAAAGGAGAGTGAAGAAAACGCTTTGGCGAATCATGCTGAAGAGGACAGCGCTCGAAACATTGTCGATGAAAAGGCAATTGTGCCCGAGAAAACCAAGGAAGAAGCTCATCAAGAATCGACTGCAGTAAGTGCAGTTAACAACGAATAGATAGTGATGATTAAGGAAAACTCGAATGGATTCGAGTTTTCCTTTTCTAAAAATTTCATCAGTTTCTTTGACTATTTGCTTATTTTAGCGTAAAATAGAAAGGAAAGACAAAAAAGGAGAAAAGCCTTGGAACTTAACGTATTTGCAGGACAAGAAAAAAGCGAACTTTCCATGATTGAAGTAGCTCGTGCTATTTTGGAAGAACGTGGACGTGACAATGAAATGTATTTCAACGACTTGGTCAATGAAATTCAAAATTACCTAGAAAAATCAAATAGCGATATTCGTGCAGCCCTTCCAATCTTCTATTCAGATTTGAATGTGGATGGTAGCTTTATCCCACTTGGGGATAATAAATGGGGTCTTCGTTCATGGTATGCTATCGATGAGATCGACGAAGAAGTGATTACTCTTGAAGAAGATGATGATGCACCAAAACGTAAGAAAAAACGTGTCAATGCCTTCATGGATGGAGATGATGATGCCATTGATTATGGTAATGATGATCCAGAAGATGAAGATGGTTACGAAGATACGGATGAATCAGGATATGACGATGAAAATCCTGATGATGAAAAAGATGAAGTGGAATCATACGATTCTGAAATAAATGAAATCATTCCGGAAGACGACATAGTTGATGAGGATGTTGATTTGGCTGAAGATGACGATGATGATGATTATTCTGACGACGAAAATTTGGAAGATTAAAATCCATTGACAAGATAGCTAAATTGCGATAAGATAATATCGGGCACCTCTTTTGAGGTCGGAGCTCCCTAGTTCATAGGGAGCTATTTTTGTTTTTTCGTCAGGTTAGTAAAAGGATCTTCCCCAAGATCTTTCGATTAGCTTGATTTGTAGAAAGGGAGTTTGCATGACAAAATATATTTTTGTAACAGGTGGTGTGGTTTCATCTATTGGTAAAGGGATCGTGGCAGCCAGCCTTGGTCGACTATTGAAAAACCGTGGACTGAAAGTAACCATTCAAAAATTTGACCCATATATTAATATTGATCCGGGAACCATGAGTCCTTACCAGCATGGTGAAGTGTTTGTGACGGATGATGGTGCAGAAACTGATTTGGATTTAGGTCACTATGAACGTTTTATTGATATCAACCTCAATAAATATTCAAATGTTACAACTGGTAAAATTTATAGCGAAGTCCTTCGTAAAGAGCGTAAAGGTGAGTATTTGGGCGCAACTGTTCAAGTTATTCCACATATTACGGATGCTTTGAAAGATAAAATTAAACGAGCTGCCCGTACTACAGATGCGGATGTCATCATCACGGAAGTAGGTGGTACAGTTGGTGATATTGAAAGTCTGCCTTTCCTTGAAGCGCTTCGTCAAATGAAAGCGGATGTGGGTTCAGATAATGTCATGTATATCCACACGACACTTCTACCCTACCTTAAGGCGGCTGGTGAAATGAAAACAAAACCAACCCAGCATTCTGTTAAAGAACTGCGTGGTCTGGGAATTCAACCAAATATGTTGGTGATTCGTACTGAGCAACCAGCAGGTCAAGGAATTAAAAATAAATTGGCTCAATTCTGTGATGTGGCTCCAGAAGCTGTGATTGAATCACTGGATGTTGAGCATCTTTATCAAATTCCACTCAATATGCAAGCCCAAAATATGGATCAAATCGTTTGCGACCATTTGAAATTAGATGTGCCACCAGCAGATATGACAGAGTGGACTGCAATGGTAGACAAGGTATTGAACTTGAAGAAAACGGTGAAAATTGCCCTAGTTGGTAAATATGTTGAACTTCAGGATGCCTATATTTCAGTTGTCGAAGCTTTGAAACATTCCGGGTATGCTAATGATGCTGCTATCGAATTGGATTGGGTCAATGCCAATGATTTAACAGCTGAAAATGTAGAGGAGCGTCTTAGCCAAGCCCAAGGGATTATCGTTCCTGGTGGATTTGGTCAACGTGGAACAGAAGGTAAGATTCAAGCTATTCGATATGCGCGTGAAAATGATGTGCCAATGCTAGGTGTTTGTCTGGGAATGCAATTGACTTGTGTTGAGTTTGCTCGGAACGTTCTAGGTTTGGAAGGTGCTAATAGCTTTGAATTAAACCCAGAAACTAAATATCCGATCATTGACATCATGCGTGACCAAATTGGAGTAGAAGACCTTGGCGGAACACTTCGTTTAGGCTTGTATCCAAGTAAACTCAAACGTGGCTCAAAAGCTGCTGCTGCTTATGATAACCAAGAGGTTGTGCAACGTCGTCACCGTCACCGCTACGAGTTTAATAATGCATTCCGTGAGCAATTTGAAAAAGCAGGATTTGTCTTCTCAGGAGTATCACCTGACAACCGTTTGGTGGAAATTGTTGAAATTCCTGAAAATAAATTCTTTGTAGCTTGTCAATACCATCCAGAACTGCAATCTCGTCCAAATCGTCCAGAAGGTTTGTATACAGCTTTTGTTACGGCAGCGATTGAAAACAAATAACTGTCATGTTGAAGAGGAATACAGGATTTCAGTGGATTCCTCTTTCCTATTTTTATCAATTAGATGCTATCTCATCACCAATTGATAGAGTTGTAATTATATTTGTGTAAAAAAAATGACTATTTTTTTTGACTTTCCAAATGGTGATTTTATGGTATAATATGTCGGTGTGTTTCAATTGAAACAGACGAAAGAGGAAAAAATGACAAAAGAACAAGAATTTTTAAAAGAATTTGAAGCTTGGGTGAACACTCAAATCATGGTCAATGAAATGGCTGTTGAAGAAAGTCGCCGTGTTTTGGAAGAAGATAAGGATGAGCGTGCTGCGGATGCATATATTCGTTATGAGAGCAAGCTGGATGCTTATCGCTTTATTCAAGGAAAATTTGCCAACTACCATGCTGGTAAAGGATTTCATGATTTACCAGATGAATTGCTTGGTCAACGGAATTATTAAGGAGAGGATTTAGCATTGTCAAAGAAAAAAGCAAATCGTAAAAAACAATTGAAAAAACAACTAGCAGACTTGAGACGAGCAGGGCGTGTCGGTCTTGAAACTGCTCGCGGAGCTGTTGAGACAGTCGCACATCAGGCTGAAACTTTCGTAGAACATGCTGTGGAACAAGTGAAAGAAGTTGTAGCAGAGGTGACTTCTTCAGCGGCTTCATTGGAAGACTTTTTGGCACTTCCTGAGTTGGAAGGCATTGCGACAGCACGTTTGGAAACCTTCTACGAAGCAGGAATTCAATCTGTAGCTGATTTTGCAAACCATACAGAAAAGGATCTCTTGGCTCTTAAAGGCATCGGTCCTGCAACTATCAAGCAGTTGAAAGAAAAAGGGATTGAGTTGAAAGCTTAATATAACAGAAACCAACTGAAATGAGTTGGTTTTTTCTTGTTCTCTTGCTATAATGGAATTAGAATATCCAAGGAGAAAAGCTTATGGCAAAGAAGAAAAATAGGAAGAAAGAATTAAAGAAACAACAAAAGTTGGATATCAAGGTCCTGAAACAAGAGGAAGCGGAATTATTTGAATTTTTCCATAAAAAACCAACTATTGTTGAGCGGCGGACGATACAAAATTATGATGATCAAAAAACAGCCATATTTCAAGAGTTTGAAAGAACGGGTGTAGAACCAGATTATAGGCAGATCAATCATCAGTTGGCAGATGGGACGTTTTCTTTTTCGGAAGACTATGCTTTGTTTAGGAAAGCAATGCACACTCCAAATGCTAGGGCTAGGAAGAAACTGTTGAAGGAAGTTTTGGCGATAAATTCAGATTTTTTTGCGGCACGTTTCCACCTGCTTTTAATCGAGGAAGAACCATTTGAACGTTCTTATTTTGAGAAGGTATATAAGTTCTATCAGCAGGCGCTGGATTTATGGAAGGCTGAAGATTACGCGGATTGGAGTTGTTTTGAAACACGACCAATTCATCAGGGGCTGATGTACTGTTTGGAATATTTTATTGATGAGGGCTTTTATGGTTTGGCCGTGGAAATTATTGAAACATTCCGTTCGCATGGGTTACGTCGCTTCCCTCCTAACTTTTTACCAATCATGTTCTCTTTGTATAACCAATTAGGACAGTACGACAAGGTCGAACAAGCCTATTATGCAGAAGTTCAAAAGGGAAATAAGGATGACGGGGCGCTGCTACATTTATTGATTTCGAAAGTTTTGCAAGGGAAATGGGATGAAGCGGATAAGCTATTTGTCCAACTTGAAAAAATGAACGGAGAGACTAGTTTGTTCTTTGGTGAAGTGGATTGGTTGGATAGAGTTTTGGAAATCGAAGAAAAAGAAGTTTATATTCCATTCACAGAGGAATCCTTGCAAACAGCTCTTTATCCACTGTTTGATTTTCTAAATAATAATATGATTTTAGAGAAATACCTGACGAGATGTTCAGACGATTGGGATAATGATTGTGATTTTGAGGATGATTTCTCCGAAGTAGAATATCACCGAAATATTTCACACTTACATAGGACACTTAGCCATGCGAATGACTGGTTTTCAAATTTAAATAAACCTGAATTTGCAGGTATTCGAATGGACTTGGTTCGTATTTTTACGGAGCAAAAGTTGGCTTCTGAAGCGGATTTTAAGAAAAAGACAGAGAAGGAAATTTTGTCTATAAAAGGAATTGGCCCAGGAACGGTCAAAAAATTAAAAGAAAATGGTGTTGTTTTCAAAAAAGAGAATTAATTGCTTTTTCTAAAATATTTTGATAGAATAAAGCCAATCAGAGGTGTTTTGAGCCCCATTTGTCACAGGAAGCGGTGGTACTGAGAAATCCGCACAAATGTCAAAACTGGTTGCTGATGATGTGAATCGAATAAGTAAAGTGCAGATAAATTATCTGAACAAGGGTGGTACCGCGGAATAACTTCGTCCCTGTCTAGCAAGTCTAGGCAGGGATTTTCATTTGGAAAGGAGAAATATGCTACATCATGTTGAAATTTACGTTTCAGACTTGGAAACGTCACGTGCATTCTACGATTTTCTTCTGACCAAGCTGGGCTACTCGCTCTATCAGGAGTGGGAGGACGGGCTATCTTATAAAAAAGCAGAGCAGTACCTGGTCTTTGTCCAAACGCCACAGGACTTCCTAGGAGCAGGCTATCACCGGTGCCGTACAGGTCTCAATCATCTAGCTTTTCATGCGGGAACACCAGATGACATTGACCAATGGCGGAAGGAATTTTTGACCAGACGAGTCCAACTGCTCTACGATGACCGCTATCCCCACGCTGGAGGACCAGATCATTATGCCCTCTATTTGGAAGACCCAGATGGGATTAAGATAGAGTTGGTGGGGGAGGCAAGATGAATCTAATTATTATTGGAGCACAAGCTTCTGGCAAGATGACCATTGGGCAGGAGGTTGAAAGATTAACAGATTTGGTTTTGTTTCATAATCATGAATCAATCGATTTCGTAACAAAATTTTTCCAATGTCTGACGAAGCGAGAGAACTTATTAATGATATTCGTATGAAGTTTTTTGAAACCTCTGCGAAAACTGATTTGGGTTTGATTTTTACAGTTGTTATTGACTTTAATGATCCAGCAGATATTTCTTTTTTAGAGAATATTCAAGAGATTTATCACAGTAGGAATCAAGCTGTTCTGTTTATTGAATTGGAAACAGAGCTGCAAGAACGTTTAAGAAGAAATGTGACCGAAAATCGTTTGCAACATAAACCTTGGAAAAGAAATATTGAGTGGTCTGAAAAAGATATTTTAGATACAATAAAGTTTGCAAACTTTAATCCAGAATTTGTGCCGAAGCAACTTGACCATTATCATAAAATTAATAATACCCATCTTTCTGCCAATGAAGTAGCTCAACTGATTATCCAAAAAATGGAAGAACTTGAGCAAGAACAAACGAAATAGCCAGCCCAAGGGACTGACTATTTCTAGGAGATTATATGAAAAAGAATTGGGCTATTTCTAGCTTGAGGATAGTATAAACCAATTTTCTTAAAGAATACTAAAGGAGAAAAAATAATGTCAAAAAAATTATCACCAAAATACAATCCAGCCGAGGTTGAGGCTGGTCGTTACCAAACTTGGTTGGACCAAGATGTCTTTAAGCCGTCAGGCGATGCGGAGGCGAAGCCTTATTCTATCGTCATTCCGCCACCAAATGTAACAGGTAAATTGCACTTGGGACACGCTTGGGATACCACCCTTCAAGACATCATTATCCGCCAGAAACGCATGCAGGGCTTTGATACCCTCTGGCTTCCAGGTATGGACCATGCGGGGATTGCCACACAGGCTAAGGTTGAGGAGCGCTTGCGGGAGCAAGGTATCACACGCTATGATCTTGGTCGTGAAAAATTCCTCGATAAAGTCTGGGAATGGAAAGATGAATATGCTACAACCATCAAGGAGCAATGGGGTAAACTAGGTTTATCTGTGGATTATTCACGTGAACGTTTCACACTTGATGAAGGCTTGTCAAAAGCTGTTCGTAAGGTTTTTGTAGAACTCTACAAAAAAGGCTGGATCTACCGTGGCGAATTTATCATCAACTGGGATCCAGCGGCTCGCACAGCTCTTTCTGATATCGAAGTGATTCACAAGGACGTAGAAGGAGCCTTCTACCACATGAATTACATGTTGGAAGACGGCTCTCGTGCCCTTCAAGTTGCGACAACTCGTCCTGAAACCATGTTCGGTGACGTTGCGGTGGCGGTTAACCCAGAAGACCCACGTTACAAGGACTTGATTGGCAAAAACGTTATTCTTCCAATCGTGAATAAGCTCATCCCAATCGTTGCGGATGAACACGCAGACCCAGAATTTGGTACAGGGGTTGTGAAAATTACACCTGCCCACGATCCAAATGACTTCCTCGTAGGTCAACGCCACAATTTGCCACAAGTCAATGTCATGAACGACGACGGTACGATGAACGAGTTGGCAGGTGAATTTGCAGGTATGGACCGCTTTGAAGCTCGTAAGGCAACGGTTGCTAAGTTACAAGAACTGGGCGCCCTTGTTGAAATCGAAAACCGTGTGCATTCCGTTGGTCACTCAGAGCGTACAGGTGTGGTAGTTGAGCCTCGCTTGTCAACACAATGGTTCGTTAAAATGGACCAATTGGCGAAGAATGCCATTGCCAACCAAGACACAGATGACAAGGTAGAATTTTACCCACCACGTTTCAACGATACCTTCCTTCAATGGATGGAAAATGTCCATGACTGGGTAATCTCTCGTCAGCTCTGGTGGGGACACCAAATCCCTGCTTGGTACAATGAAGCGGGTGAGATGTACGTTGGTGAGGAAGCTCCAGAAGGCGACGGCTGGAAACAGGATGAAGATGTGCTTGACACTTGGTTTAGCTCTGCCCTTTGGCCATTCTCAACCATGGGTTGGCCTGATGTGGACTCAGAAGACTTCCAACGTTACTTCCCAACGTCAACCCTGGTAACAGGTTACGATATCATCTTCTTCTGGGTGTCTCGTATGATTTTCCAATCGCTTGAATTTACTGGTCGTCAGCCATTCCAAAACGTCCTTATCCACGGACTTATCCGTGACGAAGAAGGGCGTAAGATGTCTAAATCCCTTGGAAATGGTATTGATCCAATGGATGTCATTGAGAAATACGGTGCCGACGCCCTTCGTTGGTTCTTGTCTAACGGCTCTGCTCCAGGACAGGATGTCCGTTTCTCATACGAAAAAATGGACGCGTCATGGAACTTCATCAACAAAATCTGGAACATTTCCCGCTATATTCTTATGAACAATGAGGGCTTGACGCTGGCAGATGCGACGGCAAATGTGGCGAAAGTGGCGAGTGGTGAGGCTGGAAACGTGACGGACAAGTGGATTCTCCACAACCTCAATGAGACTATCGGTAAGGTCACTGAGAACTTTGACAAGTTTGAGTTTGGTGTGGCAGGTCATATCCTATACAACTTTATCTGGGAAGAGTTCGCCAACTGGTACGTTGAGTTGACTAAGGAAGTCCTTTACAGCGACAACGAAGACGAGAAGGTCATCACTCGTTCTGTCCTCCTCTACACGCTGGATAAGATTCTTCGTCTTCTCCACCCAATCATGCCGTTCGTGACGGAAGAAATCTTTGGTCAATACGCTGAAGGCTCTATCGTAACAGCAGACTACCCAACGGTTGATGCGGCGTTTGAAAATGAAGCTGCGCACAAAGGCGTGGAAAGCCTGAAAGACTTGATTCGTACCGTGCGAAATGCGCGTGCGGAAGTGAACGTTGCCCCAAGCAAACCAATCACAATCCTTGTGAAAACAAGCAACAGCGACTTGGAAGCCTTCTTCAACAGCAATGTCAACTACATCAAACGTTTCACAAACCCAGAAACACTTGAAATCTCATCAAGTATTGCGAACCCAGAACTGGCTATGTCAGCCGTTATCACAGGCGCTGAAATCTTCCTCCCACTCGCAGACCTGCTCAACGTGGAAGAAGAGCTCGAGCGCCTCAACAAAGAACTGGCCAAGTGGCAGAAAGAACTCGATATGGTCGGCAAAAAACTCAGCAACGAACGCTTCGTCGCCAACGCCAAACCAGAAATCGTCGAAAAAGAAAAAGCCAAACAAGCTGACTACCAAGCTAAATATGACGCCACAGTAGAGCGGATTAAAGAGATGGAGAAGTTGGTGAAGTAAGGTAGTTTATAAACAAAATGCCCAGCCTAAAAAGGCTGGGTTTTTGGTATAATGATGGTACTTATATTATCTGGAAGGAGATTTAGTTATGCCATTTGAGTCAGGAGGAAGATCAGATAAATTAGGAAATCGATATGAATTTAATTGGATAGTGTTAAAATTCATTGATATTATTTCTGAAAAAATTGAAGCTGTTAAAATTGAAGCAATTGGTGATGAGGAGCAAGGAATTGACGTTTGGTTAAAATATAAGGATGGGCATACAGAAGCCCAACAATGTAAAGGGAGAAATGCTAGTAAAGAACACTGGACACTTTCTGATTTACATCAGAAAGGTATTTTAGAGAATTGGAAAAAGCATTTAGAAAGAAATTCTTCAAGTGTAGTTTCACTGGTTAGTCCACTTCCATTTACAAATTTTTCAGATTTGATTTATAGAGCTAAGACGAATGACAATGTTCAGACTTTCCTTGAATACCAAGTTAATCGGTCACCAGAGATAAAAAAAATATTTGCAAGTTATGTTCAATATTTGGGGCTTTCGATTGAAACTGATGTCCAACAAATTATTAACTTTCTGAGTAGGACAGAAATCAGGCAAGAACCTTATCCAGAGAATGAAGAATTTATTACAGATAATATCAGGCGATACCTTGCTGGTGATGCTAACACAATCAAGTCGAAACTTGTTAATTTAATTTTACAAGGTGAAATTTATGGAAAGTGGATCTCACTTTCGGATTTAGACGCATTTTTTAAAAGTGAAAAAATTGAATTTCGAAATTTATCCAAAGATGACAGAATATTACCTAGAATGAAGTCTTTAAATGCTGATTATAGAAAACGTTTTCATTCGTTAAAGTATGGATTAAAAATTCGTTCACAATTAGAAGAATGTAAGAAATATATTCTTGAAGGTAAATCTATTGTTATTCATGGAAAAGCTGGGAATGGGAAAAGCGGTTTAACAGAGAATATTATTGATTGGTGTGATAAAAATCATATTTTACATTTAGATATAAAACTTGATAGCCATATTCCCAAAAAATCAGCAGAATCCTGGGGAAGAGAATTAGGGTTTACGGCCAGTATCAGTCATTGTTTAGATGCACTTTCTAAAAATTGTCATGCTGTATTGATATTAGATCAATTAGATGCACTAAGGTGGACAGCTGGAAATTCGAAAAATTCTATTGCAACCTGTTTGGACTTAATTCGAGAAATACAGACTATTAATTTGGAAAGAGAACATAATATATCGATTGTTTTTGTTTGTCGAAGCTATGATTTAGAGAATGATAATGGGATAAAATCACTTTTTGAGAATAAGTCCGAAGATAAGACTAAATTCTGGTATCAAATTGAGGTTAATGAATTTTCAGAAGATGAAGTTGAAAATCTTTTAGGAAGTCGATATAAGGAATATCCAAATAAATTAAGACAATTATTACGAACTCCAAGCAATCTCTATATTTGGGAACAAATTAGCAATGAATCCGATTATTATCAGATAACAAGCACTTATAATCTAGTAGATAAGTGGTGGAGAGATTTATCAGCAAATTGTCAAGGAGCTGGTTTAAATGAAAGTGAATTAAATGAGTTTAAAAATAATCTTATCAAGTTATTCATAGAAACAGGAAGCGTTGTTTTTAGTAAGAGAAGAATATTCAATCATGAGAGAGCGTTACGATATTTAATCAGTCAAGGATTGTTGGTGGAACGAAAAAATAAAATTTTATTTGTACACCAATCATTTTTAGATTGTTTTGTTGCAGCTCAGATGGTTAATAACTATTACTCTGGAGATGATATTGATAAGATAGTTGGAGATAAATCTCAGCAAAATCCCATGAGGCGTTATCAATTTCAAATTTTCCTTCAATCATTGATGGAAGAATCAGAAGAAGATTTTTTGGATTTCGGAAATAGATTAATAAAGAATGATGATATAAGATTTAATTTTAAATTTGTTTTCTTTGAACTTCTGAGCAGTATAAAAGAACCCTCTGAAAAGATATTAGAATATTTAGGGACATTAATTCAAGAGTCAAAATTTAGAAATCACTTGTGTCAATCTGTCATTAGTGGACATCCACCATATGTTAATTTTTTAGTAAAGGAAGGAATTTTATCTGAGTGGTTAGGTCAAAATAAAATATTAGTCATTAATTTGTTAAGCAGTATTTCACCAATCTATACGAGTGATAGTATTGAATTTATTTCTCAATCAATTAGAAATTCTGACAATAAAGATGAGTGGCGCGGTTGTTTTTATAGTGATTATCATAATGACTCGGAAGAGTTTTTCAAAGTAAGATTAGAATACTGGAAAACTTGTGTGAGTAATATAGACTGGCTTGACGATGTTTATAAAAATATTAATAGATATACGATTGATATTTTAGTTTTACTCCTAGAACAGTATCAAGAGGAAGATAACAAAGATAGATTTTATAGTGAATCTAAACAATTTGACGAAGTTTCTAAAGAATATATAAGTAAAAATTATACTGAAATTATTTCTTTGTTGTTGCCGTTTGCTAGCAAATTTTCAAAAATTAATGTATCGAAATATAATTTTGCGTTAATAGAAAGAGATGGGTTACAGAGATTTTATATTAGTCTACTCCATGAGGCAAATAAATATTTTAGTTATAGAGAACCAAAAAACTTTTTTGTATGTTATAAAGATTACATGGGAAAAGGAGATTGTTTTTATAATGAATTAATTTTAGATGCACTTTACTATTTACCGGATGATTATGCTGATAAATGCATTGAATATTTACTAACCGACTTTAATAAAACACTATTTGAGCAGTCAGAAGGATATGAAAGAAAAATGATCTTAGCTAAGCGACTGATTGGTAAAGTATCAATAAATTGTTCGGCAGAATTATATCATCAATTAGAATATAGGATTATTCACTACACATCACCAGAAGCTTTACGAAGGCTTAAATCACGTATTGATACTAATAAAATGCAAAATGATTATGTAGCCTACTGGCCATTTTGGGGAGAGCTTCAATATAGATTGTTGTCGATTTTACCTCAAGAAAGAGTGAGTAAAGAGGCAACTGAATTATTGCAAGTTTTAGAACGTAGTAATAATTTTCAAGATTCTTTTTATGAGTCAAGGAGTGGAAGTGTAATTTCGCCATTAAATGGGAAAGTAGTCTCTACTAAGTCATGGGAGAAGATTCTTATTAATAAAAAAGATAGGAGACGATCTAAATGGGATGAAAAACGTCATGTTTTTGTTGAATCTTCACCTTCTGAATTATCAAGAAATTTTAGAGATGTAGTTTCTCAAGAACCTCATACCTACGTACCTTTATTTTTAAAATTATCCTATAAGCATAAAATAAATAAACATTTTCTTTATGGTCTGTTGGGAGGTATCAAAGATCTGGAAGAGATTTCAGATAGTTTATTATCTGATATTGAGGTGATTCTTCTGAATCACATTGATTCAGAAAGTTACGATAGCCTATATCACTTCTTTACCATAATAGAGAAGCATCCAGAGGTTAATTGGTCTATCAGTGTATTAGAGAGAGTGAAAGATTATCTTAAAAAAACAAAATTAGATACTTTAGATAAATTTAGTAAAATCGAAAATTTAGAAGATTATGCAAGACAATCGTATTCAACGTTAAGAGGATATGGGATTCATGCTCTAGATAAATTGATAATAGCTTCACCCAACTCTATTCCATATTTTAAAGATACTATATATTCACTTGCTGCAGATCGGAATAACTATGTAAGATTTAATTCTATTTTTCTTATTACTACTATCTTAGAAATAGACAAAGAATTTGCTAAAGAGCTTTTTGAAATAGTTTTTACTGGAGATGAGCGTATGTTAGCACATTGGAATAGTAACTATATCATGTACAGATTTTATGATGATTATAAGGATAAAATTCAGGGTTTATTGCAGTTGGGATTTAACTCAAATGATAAACTAATTATAAAAAAATCATCTTCTTTGATTACAGAAATTTACTTGAATAAAGGAGATATGAAATCGAATGTTTACGGTAGACGTGGACTTCAAGCAGAAAATATTTGTCAGATAGCAGTTAGTTATTTAAAGAGAAAAGAAAGTAAGGAAAAAGCGAAGGAACTTATATCTTATTATTTAGTATGTGACGATGTGAATTTAGAAAATATTTTGTCACGATTATTTATAGATGATTTATTAGATGTCAAGGAAGATAAAAATTTAATTATTAATCTACTGACATCTAGATATAAAAGAAAATTGTATTATTATTTTTTAAAATTTCTTGAAAAACAAGTATCAATTTTAGAATATGAGGGAATTATTTTTGAAACGGTATCAAATATGACGTCTAAAGAGGTTAAATTAGAAAATGAGTCTTATTATGATAGATTGACTGAAGAGCTCCTTGTAAGATTATTGCTCAATCTTTACGATGAACATAAAGGAAATGCTATTGCAGAGAGATGTTTGGATATTATCGACCAGATGTTTGAAAAAGAATTTGGCAATTCACGATTATTGATAGAAGAATTGATGCAAAAATAGGTTATTATTCACAGTTGTGAGAGTATATAATTCGATCAATATCTTTACATCCTTCCCAATATATTAGATAATAGTTCTATCAACTAGATAGGACTATTTTTTATGGGATCAGCTTTTGAGGCTCAGTTGTTGGAGTCGATGCAGTTTGGCTTTATTGACCGGGTGCGGTTTCGGGATGTGACTTATGCGCCCAAGATTTTGATTAATAATGCTGAGGAGAAGCGATTTATCCTGACGGATTTACAGGAGGAATTACTTAAGAGCTCAGCATTTTATTTCTCGGTGGCTTTTGTGACTCAGTCTGGGATTTCCATGATTAAGGCGCAATTGGCTGATTTAGCGGCGCGTGGGGTTCAGGGGAAAATTTTGATTTCACCTTATCTTGATTTTAATGACCCTTTAGCCATGTATGACTTGTTGAAATTGCCAAATGTGGAAGCCTGGATTTCCCAGGAATTCATGCAGCTGCATTCCAAATATTATTTGTTTGAGCAGGAAAACAAGCAGGTTTTGATTGCTGGATCGTCTAATTTAACAGCGACAGCCTTGAAACAAAATTATGAGTGGAACATCAAGCTCAATTCAACGGATAATGGGGATTTGCTTTATCAGACCAAGCAAGAATTTGACCGGATTTGGGAATTATCTAGACCATTGACAGTTGAGATTATTGAATCCTATAAACGAAAACGGAAGTCTGTTATTCAGGTAACGACCTTTGAGGAAGAGCTAAAAGCAGACTACCAAGTCGGCAAGATTGAGCCAAATAAAATGCAAAAAGAAGCGTTGGTTGGTTTACAGCAGGTGCGTGATAATGGTGCCAAGAAAGCTCTTGTGATTTCTGCGACAGGGACTGGAAAAACCTATTTGTCAGCCTTTGATGTTCGCCAGGTCAATCCGGAACGCGTGCTCTTTATTGTGCACCGCGAACAGATTTTAAGCAAGTCTTTGGAAAGTTTTCAACGCGTTCTTGGCTTTTCTGACGATGAGGCTTGCCTTTATAAGTCAGGAGTGGACATTTCAGGGAAAAAATATATTTTTGCGACCATTCAGACCCTATCGCGTGATGAGCATTTACAGCGCTTTTCGCCTGAATTTTTCAATTACATTTTGATTGACGAAGTTCATAAGGCTGGTGCAGAGTCTTATAAGAAGGTGATGAATTACTTTGCCCCAGATTTTCTTTTGGGAATGACGGCGACACCTGAGCGGACAGATGGGCAAAATATTTATGAGTTATTTGATTACAATATCGCCTATGAAATTCGTCTGCAAGATGCCATGGATGCCGACTTGCTTTGTCCGTTCCACTATTTTGGCGTGACTGATATTCTAGTAGATGGTGAGCTCATTAGTGAGAATGAAGATTTTTCACATTTAATTTCCGATGAGCGTATCAATCATATTATTGATAAAATTACTTATTATGGACATAGCGGAGCGTCTGTTCGTGGCTTGATGTTTTGTTCCAGTAAGAATGAAGCAAGAGAGTTGTCTATTCTCTTAAATCAAAAAGGTTTTCGTACACAGGCCTTGACAGGTGATGATAGTCAAACAGTCCGTGAAAAGGCAGTGCAAGAACTTGAAAAGGGTGAACTAGATTATCTACTCACAGTTGATATTTTCAATGAAGGAATTGATATTCCAAGTGTTAATCAGGTAGTCATGCTTCGCAATACCCAATCGAGTATCATTTTTATTCAACAATTAGGTCGAGGCTTGCGAAAGCACGATTCGAAAGAATATGTTACCATAATTGATTTTATTGGAAACTATCAAAACAACTATCTAATTCCAGTTGCACTCTTTGGGGACCAATCTATGAACAAAGATAATTATCGTCGCGAGGTTAGAGAACCAAATATCTTAAAAGGTTTGACGACAATTAACTTTGAAAAGATTGCCAAAGAACAGATTTTTTCTTCTATCACAAATACGACACTCTCATCAATTAAAATTTTACGAGATGCTTTTAAAGACTTAGAGAATAAGTTGGGTTGAGTTCCGTATCTATCAGATTTCGTAAAATTAAACAGCATTGATCCGCTTGTCTTTTTTGAAAACTCTAGTTTTCAAAATTACGGAGAAGTCATCAATAAGTTTTCAGAAGAAACAATCCTTCTATCAGAAGTTGAAAAGCGATTTTTGAATTTTATTACATTTGAAATCTTGAATGGCAAACGAAAACATGAACTGTATTTGTTGAACTTGCTTGTCGAAAATGAGGGACTAGTTTCGTCAGATAAATGGTTTGAATGTATTATTGAGCATGATTTAGATTTTCAAACAGATGTTTTGGATTCGGTAACAAGAGTGTTGGACCTATCATTTCTAAAAGCACAGGAGCAAAAGAAATATGGTAGTGATCCGTTAGTTGATTTTGATGGGGATATGTATAGATTGAATAATGCGGTCTATCAATCACTAGAAAATAACAGTATTTTTGCTCAACTTTTTATTGATACAATTAAAACTGGTATTTTAAAATCAAAAGAGTATCCTGAAATTTTTACACTAGGGCAGAAATACACTCGACGTGACGTGCTTAAATTAATGAATGTCGCAAAAGATGAGCCGCCTTTAAATATTGGTGGATACAAAATTGATAAGGAAACTAATTCTTGTCCGATCTTCATCACTTATCATAAAAGTGAAGACATTAGTGATACCATAAAATACGAGGATGAGCTGCTGAATGAGTCGACTTTGAAGTGGTTTTCAAAGAACAAACGTACATTAGATTCTAATGATGTATCTACAATTATTCAATCTAATGAAAATGAATTGAGGTTAGAACTTTTTGTCATAAAAGATGATTCAGAAGGTGGAGAATTTTATTATCTTGGTCCACTAAGATACGTTGAAAATAGTGCAAGTGAGATGATGAAAAATGGGGACTCTGTAGTCCAAATGTTATTTAAGCTGGATTCACCAGTGGAGACAAACTTGTATAAATACCTGACAGATCAATAAAAAGATAGAGATTCGGGAAGAATCTCTATCTTTTTTGCAAACATTTGACCGCAGGAATATCTACTGGTGCCCATTCTAATTCATCTAATTGTTCGATTGGAAGCCATTTTGAATCTTGGTGCTCTAATAACGTTAAATCACCATTAACTAATTTTGAACGGTAGGTTTTCATTGTAACAATACCAAAATTATACTCATAGGAGGCTTCGTTGATGAAGGAAATGATTTCAATCTCAGAATCAAATTCTTCTTTTATTTCGCGAATTAAAGCCTGTTCAGGTGTCTCACCTTGCTCAAGCTTTCCTCCTGGAAATTCCCAGTATCCTCCTAAACTTTTTCCTTCAGGACGCTGGGCACAAAAGATTTTTCCATCCTTTTCGATTGCCGCTGCTACGACATTAATAATTTTTTTTGACAAGATTTGACCTCCACAATAAATTCTTTAACAGATTTTGTTATACTTTCTATATATATTACTTTAAAGGGGTTAAAATGTCTAGACAAATTGCACACCTCCCCTCTCTCATCCCTTTCGGTTTCATCTTTGCCGACAATCGTTACACCTACCGTGAGGTGTTCATGGAGGGGCAGTTTGAGGCGGTGGTGGAGGTTGATGAGGCTGGGCAGTTGTCGTCCTTTGTCTGGGATTGTGAGATGGAGGAGGTCTATACCGCCCATCTGGTGACTGCGCCAGCTGGGGCTTTTGTGGGGCAGGTGAGAGAAAGCTATCAGTCCATTTTGGCTCGGGTAGAGGAGGCTTGTTGTGTCGCTCTGCCATTTTCCAAGGACCAAAGCAACCGCATAGCCCAGCTCATCAAGGAGAAGTGGGGTGACCTGCCTGACTATCCCTTTGCCAAGTTGCCGACCTATGGGGCATTTCGCCATCCTTCTAATAACAAGTGGTACGCCCTGGTCAGTCAGATTCCGAGGGACAAGCTAGACGGGAACGGTTCTCAAGAAGAGGTGGAGATTGTTAATCTCAAGGTCGATGGTCGGGAAATAGCAGAGTTGCTAAGCCAGTCGGGCATCTATCCTGCCTACCATATGTCAAAGAAGACCTGGGTGTCGGTCTTGCTGGATGATACTGTGGAGGATCAGGCGATTTTGGCCCTCCTTGAGAAAAGTCGCTATCAGGTTGGTCCCAAATCCTACAAGGCGGAGCAAGGGCCTGATTACTGGGTCATTCCTGCCAATCCAAAGGTCTATGATATTGATACAGAGTTTGCGGAAAATAAGATAGTCTATTGGCCGCAAAAATCAACCATTCAAGCTGGAGATATTGTAGCCATCTATGTGACGGCGCCTGTACAGGCTATTCGCTATGTCTGCCGTGTCTTGGGGGCGAACTTAGAAAATCGCGGGGAATCAGACATTCCTACAGAGAAGAAAGTCATGCAAGTGGAATTGATTGCCCAGCTATCTGATGCAGTCTTACCGAGGGAGCGTATGTTGGACTTAGGTGTCAAGGCGGTACGTGGTCCTAGACGTCTCACAAAGGAGTTGATAGACGTTCTGACATCGGAAGTGATAAATGTTTATTAAATTATCAGAATATTTAATAAAAATCTTTACATCTGCAAAAAAAGCGGTATAATAAGACTATTAAAATTTAAGGAGGAGTAGGTATGAAGAAAAGCTTCATTCATCAGCAAGAGGAGATTTCTTTTGTCAAAAATACATTTACCCAGTATTTAAAAGATAAGCTAGAAATCGTAGAAGTGCAAGGACCGATCTTGAGTCGTGTCGGGGATGGTATGCAGGATAATTTGTCCGGTGTGGAGAATGCAGTTACCGTTAATGTGAAGCTGATACCAGATGCTACTTATGAAGTGGTTCATTCGCTTGCAAAATGGAAGCGTCATACCTTGGCTCGCTTTGGATTTCACGAAGGAGAAGGTCTTTTTGTACATATGAAAGCCTTGCGTCCAGATGAGGATTCCTTGGATCCGATTCACTCGGTGTATGTGGATCAGTGGGACTGGGAAAAGGTCATCCCTGATGGCCGTCGCAACTTGGCTTATTTGAAGGAAACGGTCGAACAAATCTATAAGGCCATTCGATTGACAGAGCTTGCAGTTGAAGCACGCTACGATATCGAATCTGTCTTACCGAAGAAAATTACCTTTATTCACACAGAAGACTTGGTGAAAAATTTCCCAGATTTGACACCAAAAGAGCGTGAAAATGTGGTTGCCAAGGAATACGGTGCAGTCTTCCTAATCGGTATCGGTGGTGAATTGGCAGATGGTAAACCACATGATGGCCGTGCACCTGACTATGATGACTGGACAAGCCCATCTGAAGCAGGCTATAAAGGCCTTAACGGAGATATTTTGGTATGGAACGAAGCACTTGGGTCAGCTTTTGAAATCTCATCAATGGGAATTCGTGTTGACGAAGAAGCACTCAAACGTCAAGTTGCCATTACAGGCGATGAAGACCGTTTAGAATATGACTGGCACCGTGCACTCTTGAATGGCTTGTTCCCATTGACAATCGGTGGAGGGATTGGTCAATCACGTCTGGCTATGTTCTTACTTCGTAAGAAACATATCGGTGAAGTGCAATCAAGTGTTTGGCCACAAGATGTTCGTGACACCTTTGAAAATATTCTTTAAAAACAGGATAAAGAATCATGCAAAATGGCCTTGCCAGCGATAGGAAAATGATAAAAATGTTTGGACTTATTTTAGAAGTTCCAAACTTTTTTGTTTTCATTCTCTTTTTGAATACTTGCAATTCATTGTTGAAAACATTTACAACATGATTATCTGTGATTTTTACGCCAATCTATGATATACTTTTTTAGTTAAATTAAAATATACAGAGGATATTATGACAAAACTTAGAGAAGACATCCGTAACGTTGCTATTATTGCCCACGTTGACCACGGAAAAACAACCCTCGTTGATGAACTATTAAAACAATCCCAAACATTGGATGAGCGTACGCAATTGGATGAGCGTGCCATGGACTCAAATGATATTGAGAAAGAGCGTGGTATCACCATCCTTGCAAAAAATACTGCCGTAGCTTATAACGGTACTCGTATCAACATCATGGACACACCAGGACACGCGGACTTTGGTGGTGAGGTTGAGCGGATCATGAAAATGGTTGATGGTGTAGTCCTTGTCGTGGATGCTTATGAAGGAACCATGCCACAGACTCGTTTCGTATTGAAAAAAGCGCTTGAACAAAACTTGACACCTATCGTGGTTGTGAATAAGATTGACAAACCATCTGCTCGTCCTGAAGAAGTAGTGGATGAAGTGCTTGAACTCTTCATCGAACTTGGGGCAGACGACGATCAATTGGAATTCCCAGTTGTCTACGCGTCAGCGATTAATGGTACTTCTTCATTGTCTGACAATCCAGATGACCAAGAAGAAACAATGGCACCAATCTTTGATACCATCATCGAGCATATCCCAGCTCCAGTGGACAACTCAGATGAGCCATTGCAGTTCCAAGTTTCACTTTTGGACTACAATGAATTCGTAGGTCGTATCGGTATCGGTCGTGTCTTCCGTGGTACTGTTAAAGTTGGTGACCAAGTTACCCTTTCTAAACTAGATGGCACAACGAAAAACTTCCGCGTTACAAAACTCTTTGGTTTCTTCGGCCTTGAGCGTAAAGAAATCCAAGAAGCTAAAGCGGGTGACTTGATTGCCGTTTCTGGTATGGAAGACATCTTCGTTGGTGAAACAGTAACACCGACAGATGCAGTTGAGGCACTTCCAGTTCTTCGTATCGATGAGCCTACTCTTCAAATGACTTTCTTGGTGAACAACTCACCATTTGCGGGTCGTGAAGGGAAATGGGTAACTTCACGTAAGATTGAAGAGCGTCTCTTGGCTGAATTGCAGACAGACGTATCTCTTCGTGTAGATCCAACCAATTCACCAGATAAATGGACTGTTTCAGGTCGTGGTGAATTGCACTTGTCTATCTTGATTGAAACCATGCGTCGTGAAGGCTATGAGCTTCAAGTATCACGTCCAGAAGTTATCATCAAAGAAATCGACGGCGTGAAAATGGAGCCATTTGAGCGCGTGCAAATCGATACTCCTGAAGAATACCAAGGTTCTGTTATCCAATCCCTTTCTGAGCGTAAGGGTGATATGTTAGATATGGTTTCAACAGGTAATGGTCAAACTCGTCTTGTCTTCCTCGTTCCTGCGCGTGGTTTGATTGGTTATTCTACAGAATTCCTTTCAATGACACGTGGTTATGGTATCATGAACCATACTTTCGACCAATACTTGCCAGTTGTTCCTGGCGAAATTGGTGGTCGTCACCGTGGCGCACTTGTCTCTATCGACCAAGGTAAGGCAACGACTTACTCTATCATGCGTATCGAAGAACGTGGTACGATCTTTGTCAACCCAGGTACTGAAGTATACGAGGGAATGATCATCGGTGAAAACTCTCGTGAAAATGATTTGACTGTTAATATCACGACTGCTAAACAAATGACCAATGTTCGTTCAGCGACGAAAGATCAAACAGCGGTTATTAAGACACCACGAATCTTGACTCTTGAAGAATCACTTGAATTCTTGAATGATGACGAGTACATGGAAGTCACACCAGAATCCATTCGTCTTCGTAAGCAAGTCTTGAACAAGGCAGAGCGTGATAAGGCTGCTAAAAAGAAAAAATTAGCGACTGAAGAAGGATAAGAAAAAGGAGAGGCATGTTTTATCTAATCTTAGCCATGTTGCTGGTGCTATTCTATATCTTTGCAGCACCAAACAATATTCGAGGAACCATTAATCTCATGGTTGCAGTATTTGTTTTGGTAGCACTTTTTATAGCCCTCTTATTAGCTTTTTTAAAGGTTTTAGAATTCTCTTCTCATGTCTGGGTTGCCATTATCATGCTGATGATTGCATTCTGGGCTATGTGGGATATTCATCATTTAGATAAACCAAACACCAAACGTTCATCAATGAGTAATAAAAAGCCTTTTTGAAATCTTCGTATGATTAGGACTGCCTTAAATAGTTCGATAGATTCTTCATTTCAGATGATATACTCCCCTTATAGTGGATAGTGAAAAAACAAAAAAATATTAGGAAGACCTAGTATTTTTTTGCTAGATTTGATACAATGGATAAAATCATTTCAGGAGGTTTTCCATGTTAGTAAAAGCAGATCTATCAAACGCAGAAGAATTGCTACCTATTCAGCACCGAGCCTTTGCAGCTTTGTATGAAACCTATCAGGACCAGTACAACCCTGCCATTGAAACTATGGACTATTTCCAATCACGCTTTGCACGACCAAATTGCAGCTACTACAAGATTGTTGAGGAAGGGCACACAGTCGGTTTAGTGCGAACAACGGTCGCTGAAGATGCTGACCAGGGCTGGCTAGGTCTGATTGGCATTGATCCAGACCACAGAGGAAAAGGCTATGGTCATAAGGCTATGCTCGAATTGGAAAGCCTTTATCCGATAGTCAAGCAGTGGGTACTCTGTACAGTTTTGCAGGAACCTAGATTGGTCGCTTTCTACGAAAAACTCGGCTATAAGGCCTTCAAAACAGAGCCTGAACAAGAAGGCATGGATATGGTCTATATGGAGAAGTGGATAGGATAGGAGTTTGGAAATGCTAGAATCATTCAGTCAAAAGTTAGAATGGCTTTGTCGGAAAATCTGGATTTTATTGCAGGCCTTTCTATTATTGCTTCTTGAACTCATTCCAACTTTCATATTGCAAAAATCCACCTCGCCAGTCGCTCAATGGACTGCCGGCCTATCTTCTATTGGAATAATGGTCTTTATGTGTTGGTTGGCATAAAGGAAAGGGCTTGCCATTTGGGATAGAAAATTCCTGACCTGGAAGGGACTTGGGTTGGTTGCACTGACCGTACTATTTACCAGCCTTTCTACTGTCTTAGGGCATACTATCATGGACCTTCAAGGGATTGAAGATACGGCTAATCAGATTGGTATTGAAAAGACTTTGCGAACCATTCCCTTTGGGTTAGCCTTTGTCAGAATTGCCTGTCAGGCAGCGATTTCAGAGGAGATCATTGTCAGAGGCTATCTATTCAAAAAGTTTTTTGAAAAATACAAGATTTTGGGAATTGTGGTATCTGGCTTGTTGTTTGCTTTCCTACATGGACCAACAGATTTGGGTTCATGGATTATTTATGCTAGCCCAGGATTTATCTTGGCTTACTTGTACTATAAGACAGATTATCTGATTTACCCTATTGCAGTGCATTTTATCAATAATGCCTGGGCGGTGGTGGCATTTTACTATTTATAAGTCATAAGAAAATCAGCTCTTCTCAGGTGGAAGAGCTGATTGTTTACTTTTCTACGGTGTGTCAACACGATAATAGACATAGTCTGGATTTGAATTGATAATATTTTGTCCGATGAGGATCCGATCTTTACTAGTGTCAGAAGCATCTGGACTACTTGTGCCATCTTCGTAGGTAGGAGAGTAGGTGATGTTTTGAGGGATAAAGACCATCCTGAAGCTACCCGTTTGTTCGGAGTTTTGGACAGATAGTTCCAAAACATTGTTGCGAATGTTGGAATTTGGTCCCATTTTTACAGTAGGATATTCTGCCAACGCTCCATATTTATCGAAAGTCAATGTATTTCCAAGGTTGTCTCTCCAAGTGCCAACTAGGCTAGAATAATCGCCTGCTTGAATGCCGAGGATATCAAGGACAGGCTGGGCTTGAAGGCTGGAAGAAGTTTGTGTTGTTTCATCTTGACTGCTCGAACTAGTACTAGTTTCAGAGCTGATAGTAGTGGTACTAGAGGTTTCTTGACTGGTTGAAGTACTGTTAGTAGAGTTTGTCTCCTTTTGACAGGCAGAGAGGCAGGGCAGGCTCAAGAGAACTCCGGTAAGTAACATAATCTTTTTCATTTTTATCTCCCGTAGAGATTAAGGTTTAATAACTTCTACCCCACCCATGTATGGACGGAGTACTTCTGGAATAGTAACAGAGCCGTCTTCATTTTGGTAGTTTTCAAGGATGGCAGCCACGGTACGTCCAACTGCTAAACCAGAACCATTGAGGGTGTGGAGCAATTTGACCTTGCCGTCAGCAGCATCGCGGTAGCGGATTTGGGCACGGCGAGCTTGGAAATCTTCAGTGTTTGAACAGCTCGAAATTTCACGGTAGGCATTTTGGGCAGGAATCCAAACTTCCAAGTCATAGGTCTTAGCGGCAGAGAAGCCCATGTCGCCTGTGCAGAGGGCAAGGACTCGGTAAGGTAAGCCTAATTTTTGAAGGATATTTTCTGCATTTGCTGTCATTTTTTCCAATTCATCATAAGATTGCTCTGGTGTGGCAAATTTGACCATTTCAACCTTGTGGAATTGGTGGAGGCGGATAAGACCGCGGGTATCCCGACCAGCAGAACCAGCTTCAGAACGGAAAGATGGGCTCATGGCTGTGAAGTAGATTGGCAAGTCTTTTTCTTCCAAAATCTCGTTGCGGTAGTAGTTGGTCAATGGTACCTCCGCAGTTGGAATGAGGACGAAGTTAGTGTCTGCCAACTCAAAAGTATCTTCCTTGAACTTAGGATATTGACCAGTACCGAACATAGAGTCGTGGTTGACCATGTAAGGAGTGATGATTTCTTGGTAGCCTTCTGCGACATGCTCGTCCAACATGAAGTTGTAGAGGGCACGTTCTAAGCGAGCACCTAAATTCTTGTAGAAGAGGAAGCGAGCACCAGTTACTTTTGCGCCACGTTCCCAGTCCAGAATATCTAGGTCTTCGCCCAAATCCCAGTGAGCTTTTGGCTCGAAAGTGAATTCACGCGGTGTCCCCCAACGGCGAACTTCCACGTTTTCTTCTTCGTCTGCACCAACAGGAACAGAATCATGAGGAGTATTTGGAAGAACTGCAAGAATGGCATTTAGTTTTTCATCAATTTCCAAGAGTTCTGTATCTAAATTTTTCACATCTGCAGACAATTTTTGCATAGCAGCAATCTTATCATCTGCATTTTCTTTGTTACGTTTTGCTTGGGCAATTTCTGCTGAAACTGTGTTACGTTCAGCTTTTAATTCTTCTACAGTAACCAAGATTTCACGGCGTTTTGCATCCAATTCCTTGATGTCTGCCAAGGTCTCGGCAGCCACACCACGAGTAGCTAATTTGGCAGCCACTCCGTCAAAATCAGTACGAATACGTTTGATATCTAGCATAGATGTCTCCTTTAGAATAAAAAACACAGAATGAGAGATGCTGGAGCGATATTTACCGCGGTTCCATCCAGCTTCACATTCTGTGCACTTGATTGTATGTTGATAATTTCATAACGGTAGAATTTCACAACTTTTTCCTATCTGCTCACAGCGACCGCAGACTTTCTGGAAGGAGCCAGATGCTACTTATCCGTTGCTACTATTATACTTGAATTTTTATTTTTTGGCAAATAGATTAGAAATTTTTCTTCCAATTGTTTGTATGAGGGTTGGTAATTTGACGACTTTCTCATTACCGATATGCTCACGAGCAACTTTGAGAATCTTACCAGAGTCTTTGGAAGCAAACAGGAAGCGACTTTTTTCGGTGTAAATTTCAAAATGTCGACTGATTGTTTTTCCAGAAACATTTGCACCAATGCTAGTCATCTCTGACCAAGGAATCTGGATATAGCGCTCAACGTTGCTATCAGGATAGAATTCTAGAGCCTTGTCACCAAGTAAAAATTTGCCAACCTTACCACCAAATCCCATGTAAGAAACTCCTGTGGTTTGTAGCTCAACGCTTGTATTTTGTGATTGTGCCATAGTGCTCCCTTCTTAGATATTCATTATATCATAAAACCCCGCATTTGCAGGGTCCATGATTACATAATTCCGAAGAAACGAGCAAGAATACCTACGATGAAGAGACCGATAATCATTGTGATTGGTGTTACTTTTTTCTTAAGCAAATGCATGCAGAGGAAAGTAAGGAGAAGTCCCATCAAACCTGGAATCAAGCTGTCCAACTGGCCTTGTAAAGTTTGTGCTTGAGTTGGTTCAAGGCTAAGTCCGCTAAGAGCTTGACCAAGAATACCTTTTAACTCAGTACCAGTAACTGTACCTTCTGGGAAGACAATGTAGGCACCTTCTGACAATTGTTTAGCAGGAAGGTTTACAGAGAAAGTAATAGAAACCCAACGTTGAACAAGCACAGCAAGGATGAACATACCAAGGATAGAAGCACCTTTTGTAATATCTTGAAGGATACCACCTGACATGTCTTTAGTGATTTCGCTACCAGCTTTGTAACCAAATTCTTGTGTATACCAGAGGAAGGCCATACGGATTGCGTTCCAACCAAAGAAGAATAGAAGCGGGCCAACAATATTTCCTGTCATCGCAAGTGAAGCACCAAGGGCACCGAGGATTGGGCGAACAGTAAACCAGAAGACTGGGTCACCGATACCTGCAAGAGGTCCCATCATACCGATTTTCACACCTTGGATTGCTGTGTCATCGATTTCAGCACCGTTTGCGCGCTCTTCTTCAAGGGCAAGTGTTACACCGAGGATTGGTGAAGCAACGTATGGGTGAGTATTGAAGAATTCCAAGTGGCGCTCAAGAGCAGCAGCTTGGTCTTCTTTTTTCGTATAGAGTTTTTTGATAGCAGGGATCATGGCATATGCCCAACCTAAGTTTTGCATACGCTCGTAGTTCCAAGAACCTTGAAGGAAGGTTGAACGCCACCAAACTTTTTTACGATCGCTTACGGAAAGTTGAATTTTTTCTGACATGGTTAAATCTCCCTTCTCTTAGTAGTCTTCAAGAATATCGCCGATTGGGTCGTTTGATGAAGCACCACCGTTACCAGCACCACCTTGTTTAGACAAGTTAAGGTAGATAAAGGCAATTGCAACACCGATAACACCAAGTGCGATAAGTGTCAATTGGCTAATTGCAGCAAATGCAAAACCAAGTGCGAAGAATGGCCAAACTTCACGAGTTGCCATCATGTTGATAACCATTGCATAACCAACGGCAACAACCATACCACCACCAACGGCCATACCACCTGATAACCATGCTGGCATTGCTTCAAGTACTGATTGAACAGCTTCTGCAGGAATTGCAAGAAGAAGAGCAGCAGGAATCGCGATACGCAAACCTTGGAGAAGGAGAGCAAATAAGTGGTAACGTTCTACTGCAGCAAAGTTAGCACTTTTTGCAGCATTATCAGCACCGTGTACCAGACCAACTGAGATTGTACGTACAATCATAGTAAGGAAAAGACCAGCTACTGCAAGTGGAATAGCAGTTGTAGTAGCAACGGCAATACCTTCAGTTGAGAAGTCGCCACCTTTAATCATGATGATAGCAGCAGCAACTGAAGCGAGAGCGGCGTCAGGAGCAACAGCTGCACCAATGTTTGCCCAACCAAGTGCAATCATTTGTAGAGAACCACCAAGCATAACACCTGCAGCCAAGTTACCAGTCACAAGACCGATAAGGGTACAAGCTACCAATGGTTGATGGAATTGGAATTCGTCAAGGATACCTTCCAGACCAGCGAAGAAGGCAACGATGACAACGAGAATTGCAGAAATAAATGTAATATCTGACATGTTGTAATCCTTTCTATACTAACAGATCGATTTATTGAACGTTTGCCTTGTTGATAAGTTCAAACAAGTCTTTTTTCGAATCGTTTGGTACTTTACGAACATCAAATTTCACTCCAAGGTCACGCAATTTTTCAAATGTTGCAACGTCATCTTTGTCCATTGACAATACGTTGTTGACCATTGTTTTACCAGTTGAGTGAGCCATAGAACCAACGTTCAATTCTTTGATTTCAACACCACCTTCAATTGCTTCAAGAGCTTCTTGAGGTGTTTCGAAAAGAATCAAGGCGTGAGTGTTACCGAATCGAGGGTCTTTAGAAACCTCAATCAATTTCTTGATTGGGACAACGTTCGCTTTTACGTTACCAGGTGCAGCTTGTTTGATGAGTTGTTTACGCAATTCATCTTTGGCAACTGTATCTGATGCAACGATGATACGATCTGCTTTGGAAGCAGGAGTCCAACCAGTCGCCACTTGACCGTGCAAGAGACGAGTGTCGATACGGGCTAAGTTGATTTTCAACTTGCCATCACCGATAACAGTACCTGGAGGGATAGCACCTTGTAGTGCAACAGGAGCAGCATCGGCAACAGGAGTAGCTTCAGCTGGTTGAAGTTCTTCTGGAAGAACTTTGACCCCATCCTTAGCTTCCTTAATAATGTTTGCCGCAACTTCTTCCACACCTGCAGAAGCATTAATCATACGCTCTGTGTAGGCTTGGATAAGCATTGGCAAGTTTAGACCTGTGATGATTACTACTTTGCGGTCTGGATTTTCACCAGCTACGCGGCTTGCTTGGTTAAATGGTGAACCACTCCAAAGGTCAGCCAAAACCAAAACTTCATCATCGGCATCGAATGCGTCCACGGCAGCATTTAGCTTAGCGTATAAATCATCTGGACCTTCACTTGGCATAAAAGTAACAACTTGTACTTTTTCTTGTTCGCCAAAGATCATTGAACCTGACTGATGAATACCAGCAGCAAATTCGCCATGACTTGCAATAATGATTCCAATACTCATTATTGATCCTCCTAAATTTTTTCTTGATCCTTTGAAAACCGGAAAAGGCTTTCATATTTTTTGGAACTTGTATATTATAAATCGCTTACATAAGATTGTCAAGTAAATATAAAAAAAGTTTAGGAAAAGTTTTGGGAAAATTTCAGAAAAACTATAAAACAATATTGTTTTACATATGTTTTATTGGTCTCAGAACTCCTGATATCATCGCTTTTGTACAAAACAAAAACTCTGAAAATCATTTTTCAGAGCCTATAATTTTTTATAAAAATAATTTTTCTAATTCTTTTGCGACACCATCTTCAAAATTGGCAAATTCAGTCATCTGATCAGCATGAGGGCGAAGTGTGTCACTGCAGTTTTTCATGCCATATGCTTTTCCAGCGAGGTCAAGCATTTCTACATCATTATGTTCATCCCCAAATGCAATCAGATCTTTTGCATCAAATTGAAATATATCCAATAAATAAGTCAAAGCTGAAGCCTTAGTAACACCTTTCGCACAGGTTTCCAATACATTGAGAGGTCCACCCCAGGTATTGATTTCTAATTCATTATTGAAATAAGATCTCATTTCTTCCGCAAGTGCGTATTTATCAGTTGCTCTTGTCTGCATGAGGATTGAATGTGGGTCAGAAGTGATTAATTCAGGTTTAATAAGTGTGTCAGGAGTTATTTGTTCAACTCCCATCAAGGTAGGATCAACTCGGTCCAGATGATTTTGTGTAATAAAGAATTTATTTTTATACTCACCAGCAATAAAATCGGCTTCAAATGCATCTTCAGATTTTAAAAATTCTAATAGATAGCTTTTATCGATTAAAACATTCTTTTCCCATTCCCATCTTCGATTCGGAATGTGTACCAATGACCCGTTAAAATTAATCATCGGTGTATCTAACTCCAGTTGTTGATAGAATGTTTCAGCCATCCGATAGGGGCGTCCAGTAGCAATTAAAACTAGGTGTCCCTGTTTTCTTACTTTTTTAATTGTAGAGATTGTGTACTCGGATAATTGGCTTTCTTGATTTAAAAGCGTCCCGTCCAAATCAATTGCAATCATTTTTTTCTTCATCATTTAATGTTAATATTACTCCGTTTTATAGCTAATAAGTGACAGTATATCAAAAACAAGTAAGATAATCAAAAAATTGATAGTTCAGCTATTTAATGGTAGAAAACGCAACATAGTTCGCTTAAAGCGAACGTTTTAACAAATATTTAAGAGTGTTTTGTAAAAAATACTGTAAAAAGCGTTCATTCCTATTGAAAAATTATTTTATTTCCGATATAATAAGTTTATTGTTCGTGAATAAAGGAGAAAAATGGAAAAATGGACAAGTTTTTTAAACTAAAAGAACATAATACGACTGTTTCGACAGAGATTATGGCAGGGCTTACGACATTCTTTGCAATGTCATATATTTTATTTGTCAACCCAAGCATTTTGAGTGTTGCGGGTATACCAACACAAGCTGTTTTCTTGGCGACCATTATTGCCAGTGCGGTCTCTACATTAGTAATGGGACTTTTTGCAAATGTACCTTATGCTTTGGCACCAGGTATGGGGTTGAATGCATTCTTCACCTATACAGTAGTTATTGGTTTGGGCTTCACATGGCAAGAAGCACTTGGTATGGTATTCTTGTGTGGTTTGTTTAATATCTTTATCACAGTTACAAAAGTTCGTAAAAGTATTATTAAGGCGATTCCTGTTAGCTTGCAACATGCTATTGGTGGAGGTATTGGGGTATTTGTAGCCTACCTTGGTTTCAAAAATTCTAACTTGATTACTTTCCTAACATCTGGTTCAGATATCATTACAGTCAATGGTGTTGCACCGGCGGATGCAACAGCAGAAACATTCTCAAATGGTGTTTTCTCTGTCTTAGCTGGCGGTGGTGTAGTTCCTTCTATCTCAACCTTCACTGATCCAAGTGTACTTCTTACTGTATTTGGTCTGATTCTTACAGCTGTTTTGGTTATAAAAAATGTACGTGGAGCTATCTTGATTGGTATTATCGCAACAACTGTAGCAGGTATTCCAGCAGGTGTAGTTGATTTATCTTCTATTAGTTTTGCAGATAATCATATTGGTTCAGCCTTTGGAGAATTAGGGACAACCTTCCTTGCAGCCTTTGGAGGAATCGGCTCACTATTTGCTGATTCAAGCCGTTTACCATTAGTATTGATGACCATTTTTGCATTCAGTTTGTCAGATACATTCGATACTTTGGGTACGTTCATTGGTACAGGTCGTAAGACTGGTATCTTCTCTGCTGAAGATGAAAAAGCACTTGAAAATGGTACAGGTTTCAATTCAAAAATGGATAGAGCGCTCTTTGCAGATGCAATTGGTACATCTATTGGTGCCATCTTTGGTACTTCAAATACCACAACCTATGTTGAGTCTGCTGCAGGTATCTCAGCAGGTGGGCGTACAGGTTTGACAGCTGTCACAACAGCAGTTCTCTTCCTTCTTTCTATTCTTATTTTGCCATTTATTGGAATCGTGCCAGCGGCAGCGACATCTCCAGCCTTGATTGTTGTCGGTGTCATGATGGTATCCTCATTCCTTGATGTGGATTGGAGCCGATTTGAAGATGCGCTTCCAGCCTTCTTTGCAGCCTTCTTTATGGCACTATGTTTCTCTATCTCTTACGGTATTGCAGCAGCCTTTATCTTCTATTGCTTGGTAAAAGTTTCAACAGGTAAGGCAAAAGAAATTCACCCAATTCTTTGGGGTGCTACAGCACTGTTTATTTTAAACTTTATCATTTTGGCCATTATCTAACATGGTTTATATACCTCAACCTGGTTTCTAAGAAGCCAGGTTTTTTTGTCAAATATTTAGAATGTAGGAAGCGGGTTACGACTAATACTCTTCGAAAATCAAAATTATCCGTTGTCAACTTGCCTTGATGAACTCCAGTTCTATCATCGGCTTCGTTTCCTAGGCTATTTTTGATTTTCATTGAGTATAATTTGAGACAAATTAGAGAAATGAAAATGGTTTGTATTAGCTATATGAGGAAATTTGTAAATAGAAAACCCCTTAAAAAAGGTCCAAGGGGAATGCGTTAACTATAATGTTTGAATAAGGCATGAGTTGCTTCATGAATAGTCCTGGCTGTCTCAGCATTATTCATTGTATAAAGATGGACACCAGCCACATCATTGGTGACCAAATCAACAATTTGATCCACAGCATAGGCAAGACCTGCTGCCCGAAGTGATTCAGGATTGTGCTCATATTTTTCTAAAATGGCTTTAAACTTACGGGGCAAGCGTATGTTTTCACACGTTTTCAAGAGTCGAAGTGCCTGATTCCTGTTGATAATAGGCATAATACCTGCAATAATAGGCACTTCGATGTCTGCTAGAATGCATTTCTCTTGAAAATTGTAGAAGGCTTCATTATCGAAGAAGAGTTGTGTTACTAATGTCGAGCAACCTGCGTCCACTTTCTTTTTTAGGTTCTTGATATCTGATACTGCGTTTGGCGATTCAGGATGTCCTTCTGGATAGCAAGCTCCGATGATATCAAATTGAGGAGCTTCTTCCTTGATAAAGGAAACTAAATCAGTTGCATATTTGAAATCCTCCTTTGGAGAAAGTCCATTGATAATGTCTCCACGCAGGGCTAAAATCTGATGGACACCAATTTCGTCGAGAGAATGAAGAACTGACCGAACTTTTTCCTTTGTTAGATAAGCCGCAGGTAAGTGTGCAATGGTTGGAATATGTAACTCATTGTGCACATGGTTTGCCAACTTAACAGTTGTTTCCTCAACATTCAAATTGTTGTTGCTACAAGTCACACTAATAAAGTGAGGGGCCAAACCCTGCATCTCATTAAGTGCGTGGATAATTTTTTCATTGCCTACTTCTGGTTTTGGAGGAAAAATTTCAAATGAGAGACTTGGGGCTTGACCAATCATAAATTAGAGTTCCTTTCTGGCTGCCTTAGCTGCTTGAGTCAAATGGATAAGGCTGGCTTTTGTTTCTTTTTCACCACGAGTTTTAAGCCCGCAGTCGGGGTTAATCCACACTTTTTCTTTTGGTACTTTAGCAAGAATGGCTTCTATCGTATGAGAAATTTCTTCTACAGATGGAACACGTGGGGAGTGGATATCATAGACACCAGGACCTACCTGAGTTTGGAAATTCTTAGCCTTGAGTTCATCTAGGATAACGAGATTTGAACGGCTGGCTTCAAAGGAGATAACGTCCGCATCCATATTGTCGATGGCAGGAATGATGTCTGTAAATTCGCTATAGCACATGTGAGTGTGAATTTGTGTATCTGGTGCAACAGTTGAGTGAACTAAGCGGAAGGCTGGAATCGCCCAATCCAAATATTCACTGTACCAGTCGCTACGACGAAGTGGTAATTTTTCACGTAAAGCTGCTTCGTCAATTTGAATAATCTTGATACCCGCTGCTTCAAGGTCAAGAACTTCTTCCTTGATAGCAAGGGCGATTTGAAGAGTTGATTCTTTAATAGAAATATCTTCACGAGGGAATGACCAGTTGAGGATGGTTACTGGCCCTGTCAACATACCTTTAACTGGTTTGTTTGTACGGCTTTGTGCATAGCTTGACCATTTAACAGTGATTGGGTTCAAGCGCGTCACATCCCCCCAGATGATTGGTGGTTTTACCCCACGCATACCATATGATTGGACCCATCCGTTCTTACTGAAGAGATAACCAGAAAGGTTTTCACCGAAGTATTCTACCATGTCGTTTCGTTCAAACTCACCATGAACCAAGACATCGAAGTCAACTTCTTCCTGCCATGCAATCCATTCGTCTGTTTGAGCTTTAACAAAGGTATCGTATTCTTCTTCTGAGATATTTCCTTTGCGGAAAGCCAAGCGTGTGCTGCGAATTTCTTTTGTTTGAGGGAAAGATCCAATCGTTGTTGTTGGAAGAAGTGGTAAGTTCAATTTCTCACGTTGAATGGCTTCACGTTCTGCAAAGACTGGTAGGCGTGTATAGTCAGCGTCTGTCAGTCCTGCAAGACGGTCTGCAAGGGCTGCATCACGACCAACACGCTCAAGGGCGAAGAGTTCCTTGTTAGCTGTGAGAGCAACTTCGCCTTGACCGTTGCGGATGGCATCCAAATCACGCAATTCGTTCAATTTTTCAACTGCAAAGGCAAAGTGGTTGAGGATAGCCGGCTCAAATTCTTCATTTGCTGTTGTGAAAGGCACATGAAGAAGGGAACAAGAAGTTGTTATGACAACATTTTCAGCTGGAATAGCATCCAAAACAGCTAGGCTCTTCTCGTAGTTGTTGCGCCAGATATTTTTACCGTTGACGATACCAGCGTAGAGGGTCTTGTCAGCTGGGAAACCAGTTGCAACAAGTGCAGCAGTTTCCTTACCTTCTACAAAGTCAAGACCGATGGCATCAACTGGTAGGCTGGTCAATTCTGTGTAAATATCACGAACATCACCGAAGTAGGTTTGGATGAGGATTTGCAAACCTTTCTTATCTGCCAAGAGTGTTTGGTAGATACGTAGGAAAAGGGCTTTTTCTTCAGCAGTCAAATCCTTGACCAAGCTCGGTTCGTCCAGCTGGATTTTTTCAGCGCCAAGTTCTGCCAATTTTTCAAAAACTTGCCCATAGGCTGCAACTAAGCTGTCAGCGAAATCAGTAGCAGTTAAACCTTCTTCAAAATCAGTTAATTGTAAGAGAGTAAATGGTCCGATTAAGACTGGTCGAGTTGTGATACCTAAGTCTTTTGCTTCTTGGAATTCATTAAAAATCTTTTGACCAGCTAGTTTGATTTCTGTGTCTTTTTCAATAGCTGGAACGATATAGTGGTAGTTGGTGTTGAACCATTTTTTCATCGGTCTAGCACGAACGTCCCCTTTTTCACCTTGATAACCACGTGCAAGAGCGAAGTATTTTTCAAGGTCAGTCAAATCAAGGTTTTGTACTGCTTTAGGTACGATGTTGAAGAGAACAGCTGCATCCAAAACATTGTCATAATGAGAGAAGTCGTTGCTTGGGATTTCAGTAATGCCTGCCTCTTTTACAATATTCCAATGTTTAGCGCGCAGATCTTTAGCAGCAAGCAAAAGTTCTTCCTGTGGAATTTCATTTCTAAAGTATTTTTCAGTAATAAATTTTAATTCGCGGTGTTCTCCGATTCGTGGGAAGCCGATAATGGTAGTCGTCATGGTAGTTCCTCCAAAATATTTTTATGCACCTATCCTAACAAAAAAAAGAACACTTGTATAATTGTAAAAAATTAGAGGAAGTTATAGTTTTTAGCTATATCGTTTTTTTAAGAGACCAAGGTTAATTTTTTATTCTATATTAATGACTTAAAAATGATAGCTTATTTTTGCTAGTAGAATGATGGTGTGACTAAACAGAGGCCATAGTTTTTCTTTAAGTCGTGATAAATTTTATATATTGGTCAAATAGGGTATTCCTTGATAGACTAGTACTACTTTTGAAAAATGGAGGAAAATGTAATGAAAAAGAAATGGCTTGCAGGTTTGCTTTCAACGGTTGCAGTGATAACCTTGGCAGCTTGCGCAAGCGGTGGTTCATCAACGACTACATCAAGTTCTAGCTCATCAGCTGATACAGAAACATTTACATATGCTATTAATGGAGATCCAAGTTCAACCAACCCAATTAATACAAGCGATCGTTGGGGATTGACCTTGACAAACTTTATCTATTCTCCACTTATTCGTGTAGAGGCTGATGGTACTTATGTCAACGAATTGGCAGATTCTTATGAAGTAGCTGAAGATGGTCTTAGTATCACAGTGAAACTTCGTCAAGATGTAAAATGGTCTGATGGTGAAGAATTTACAGCTGATGATGTTGTTTTTACTTATGAACAAAAGATTAAAGAAGAAAATGGTGGATCAGATGGTTTATATATCAATGGTCAACCTGTAACAGTCGAGAAGGTGGATGATTACACTGTGAAGTTTGTTCTTCCAGCTGTTTCAGCGCCAGCTTTGGACAATATTGTGACGGAAACCTACATCATCCCTCAACATGTGTTCAAGGATGAAGCCGACTTTTCTGCTAGTCAGTTGACAGCAACCCCCGTAGGTACAGGTCCATACAAGTTTGTGGAGTACAAACATGGTGAATACATCAAATTAGCGGCGAATGAGTATTACTACAAAGGGAAAGCTGAAATTGATAACCTCGTTCTTCGTATCATTGAAAGTGCAGATACTACAAAAGTAGCACTCCAAACTGGTGAAGTAGATGCGGCCTTTGTGCTTCCATCAGATATTAAAGATTTGAGCACAGATACTATTACAACTTATGCTTATAGTGAAAACCGTGTTGGCTATCTTGGTCTCAATACCTCAACTGAAGAATTGAAAGATGTGAGAGTTCGTCAAGCCTTACTTTATGCGTTGAATAAAGAAGAGTTTAACCAAGCGGCCTATCTTGATAAGAAATACTATGAAACGCCATATTCATTCTTACATGTTGCCAATCCATATGTGACAGAAGATGTTGAGAAATATGAACAAAATATTGAGAAGGCAAAACAACTCTTAGCAGAAGCAGGTGTCAGCAATCTGACTGTGAATCTTGGTTACTCATCATCTGATGCGGCCCAAACCTTGCAAGCTACTTTGATTCAACAACAATTAGCAGCAATTGGTGTTACTGTTGAATTGGCAGGTGGAGACTCTACAGCATTCTTTACAGAGTTGAAAAAAGAAGGTTCTACAGCATATGACCTCTTCTTGGGTGGCTACATCATGGGAAATGACCCTGATCAGTATGCTCGTTTGTTTAAAACTGGTGGTGCTTCAAACTACTTTAAATTGGCATCAAGCGAGGTTGACAGTCTCTTTGAACAAGGTGCTGTTGAATTGGATCAAACAAAACGTGAGCGAATTTATGATAATTTGCAAGCAACATTGGCTAATCAAGCCGCCATCTACCCTATCGTAGATAACAAAAAAGTTTTGGCAGTTAACAATCGTGTAAAAAATGTTGAAGAAGCTGGATTAATTCCAATTTATACATTTGAAGATCCGTCTAAATTAACAATTGAATAAGTATAATATGGGATGGGAGAGGGATTTTCCTTGTTCCCAAAGAGGAGAAGGAGTGGCAAATTGCCGAAAACTCCTCCCCTCTTTTTCTCGTTTTTGGAGGATGTATGTTTCGTTATATTTTAAAAAGAATCTTACAGGCAATTCCCCTCTTGCTGTTGATTTCTTTCATTGTGTTTTCGTTGATTCAGTTAGCCCCTTTTGATGTCATTGATTCAATGACAACACCAAATATGAGTCAAGAACAAATTGATTTGTTGAAGGTAAAATATGGTTTGGATCAGCCATTTTTAGTTCAATATTTTGTATGGTTGAAGGGTATTTTATCGGGAAATTTTGGGTTTTCCCTCATGACTCAACACTCGATTGGGGCAGATTTGGCCGAAAAAATTCCCAACACGATTTCCTTGGTTTTACCAGCATATTTGACGGCTCTTGTCTTAGCTATTACACTTGGGCTTGTTTCTGCTTCCCAACGTGGCAAATGGGCTGATAAAGTCATTGATGCCTTTGCATCTGTGGGCATTGCGGTACCAACTTTCTGGTTTGCTATGATTTTAATCTATTTCTTTGGTTATAAGTGGCGGGTGTTTCCGTTTATCGGAATGTACACTTTGGGAAAGGAAGGAGATATTCTTGATTTTCTATCTCATTTTGCCTTACCATATCTTACATTGACCATGGCATTTTTACCTGAGTTGATTCGGTTTATTCGAGCGTCAGCGATTGTAGAGGTTGAAAAAGATTATGTAACCGTTCAAGAAGCTTTCAAAGCTAAACGGTTTGAAATTTTTGGGAAACATGTGGCCCGCAATGTTTTAATTCCTGTCGTGACTCAAGTTGGGATGGCCTTACCAATGTTGGTAACGGGTGCTATTATCACAGAGACTATTTTTGCTTGGCCTGGTGTAGGTCCTTATTTGACAGCGGCTACTAAGAGTTTGGACTATCCAGTGATTATGGCTGTCATGCTTTTGTCTGCGACCTTAGTTATACTCGGGAATCTCTTATCAGATATTCTCTATGCTGTCGTCGATCCACGTATTTGGAAAGGAGGAGAGGGACAATGATTCTAAAGCAATTCAAGGAGACTTTGAAGAGTTCGCCACTCTATCTTTTCTCTCTTCTTTTTATTCTTTTCTTGATTATTTTATCTCTCATTGCACCGCTGATTCCTATTGATCCAAATGTAACGGATGTCAGTCAAATGAACCAAGGGCCTAGTGCTGAGCATTGGTTTGGAACCGATCAAGTAGGGCGTGATTATTTTATTCGGGTTATTTATGGGGGACGGATTTCTCTTTTAGTTGGCTTGTTGGCAATGGCTGCATCAGTGACCATTGGAAGCTTGGTTGGCATCACAGCAGGCTATCTGGGAGGAAAATGGGATAATGCCATTATGCGGGTAGTAGATGTGCTGTCATCCATTCCTTGGCTTGTCTTAGTGATTGTTCTCAGTGTCTTTTTAAAGCCTGGTTTATCCACAATCATTATTGTGATTGGAGGTTTTTCATGGATGAGTATTGCTAGGATGTTACGGGCTGAAACCTTAAAAGCAAAGGTGGCAGATTATGTTGGCTACGCCTCCTTTATAGGTTTAAAGAAACCATTGATTATTTGGCGACACATCCTGCCAGCCATCTTACCGACCTTGATTGTAACGGCATCAACCAGTATTTCGTCAGCCATTATGACAGAATCAGCACTTAGTTTCTTAGGAATGGGGATTCAACAGCCCTTAGCATCCTGGGGTAGTCTATTACAAAATGCCCAGTCTACCTTACAGAGTGCTCCGCATATGGCTATCTTACCGGGACTTTTTATCCTATTGACCATCTATTCATTTAATAATATCGGTGATCTCATACGTGATTGCCTTGAAAGAGAGGTGTACTAATGTCAAAGCACTTGGTAGAAATCAGTAACCTCACCATTATCAATCAAAAAAGTAAAGAACAAACTATTCTCGTCAAAGGGATTGATCTCTCCATTCCCAAAGGAAAAATTGTTGGAATTGTTGGAGAATCTGGTTCGGGTAAGAGTTTGACAATGAAATCCTTGATGGGGATTTTACCAAAAGGTTTGGAAGCAAGCTATGATCGATTTGAAATGGATGGAAAGCAAGTTCGTAATCCAAAGGTTTTGCCTTTGTCTATGATTTTTCAAGATCCAATGACCTCTTTGAATCCATTACGGACCGTTGGGTTTCATTTACGGGAAGTTCTTCGTCGCTTTCAGCCGAAATTGACCAAGGAAGAGCGGGAAGTGGCCATTTTAGAGATGTTGGATAAGGTGGGAATTTCTAATCCAGAACTTCGTCTCAAACAATTTCCTTTTGAGTTTTCAGGTGGGATGCGTCAAAGGATCATGATTGCTATGGCCTTATTGACCAAGCCAGACATGTTAATTGCTGATGAACCAACAACGGCATTAGATGTGACAATTCAAGCTCAAATCTTGGCTTTGCTTAAAGAATTGCAAGAGCAATTAGGATTGACAGTTGTAATTGTGAGTCACGATTTTAGTGTAATTGCTGGTATTTGTGATCAGGTCTATGTGATGAGAAACGGCCTGGTGGTGGAACATGCACCTGTTGATACGATTTTTGCACAGTCTTTGCATCCCTATACGCAATCTTTATTGAAGGCGGCCCGCTTAGAAGCAAGTCAAGGTCCTGTACCTGCTGATCGCGATGACAGTCAGTTGGTTCAAATTGGTCCAGAACACTGGGTGAGAAAGGAGGAGAAAAATGGCTAAAGAAGTATTGGTACAAGTTTCGGATGTGAGAAAGACCTATTCCAAGAAGAATTGGTTAGGTCAAGAACAACGCGTCGATGCTTTAAATGGTGTTGATTTGTCCATTTATAAAGGTGAGACACTCGGTCTGGTTGGTGAATCTGGCAGTGGTAAATCGACACTGTCTAAAATTGTTTTGGGACTGGAAAAAGCAAGTCAGGGACAGGTAGACTTTCCTGGTTTGACAGCTGAGGAACTAAACAATCAAGCGCTTCAGGTGATCTATCAGGATCCTTACTCCTCCCTCAATCCCTATCTATCAGCTTTAGAACTTGTCAAAGAACCGCTTTATTTGTTACCAAAGAAGGAGGCAGAAGAGAGGGCTTTAGCAATGTTGGAAAGGGTAGGTATACAGGGAGATGCTGTACATAAACGCCCAAAATCCTTTAGTGGAGGCCAACGTCAGCGTATTGGAATCGCTCGGGCAGTTGTATCCAATCCGCAATTTATCGTGTGTGATGAACCGACTTCTGCTCTGGATGTTTCGATTCAGGCAACCATTTTGGATTTGCTTAACCAGCTTCAAGAGGATTTAGGATTAACCTATCTTTTCATTTCTCATGACCTAAATTTGGTGCGGCATTTTGCTGATAGGATTGCGGTCATGTACAAGGGTAGTTTGGTTGAAATTGGACCTGCGCAGGATATTTTTCAAGATCCCCAACATCCCTACACCCGCTATCTTTTGCAATCCAATTTAAGTTTAGATCCTCATCAGGCAAGAACTCAATTGCAGGAGTTGTCACAGACAGGTCTCCTAAAGGATTTCATTACGGAAGGCGAATGGAAAGAAATCAGCGGTGACCATTTCGTATTACAGGCTGCTGATAAATAATTTTTATCAGTCTATAAATCTTCTATATTAGACAAGGCGAGTGAGCCGTGCTACAATGAACGAAATAAATGAAAGTAGCTTTTTATGGGAAAAGTGATTATTGGAATTTCAGGAAATGAACAAGAATTTCCAACAAAATCTGGTCGAGTTTACGTGACTGTTGCGCGTGAATTGGCAGACGGTGTTCGTCAGGCTGGTGGTGTACCAATGGTTATTCCTATGGGAACTCCTGATTTAGCCAAAGATTACATTGACATGATTGATAAGTTGATCCTTTCAGGAGGTCAACATGTTGATCCAAGTCTATATGGGCAAAAACGTTTAATTGACAGTGATGATTATCTATTGGAGCGTGACGAATTTGAGTTAGCTTTGATTGCTGAAGCCTTATGTCAGGGAAAACCGATTTTTGCAGTCTGCCGTGGGATGCAGTTACTGAATGTCGCACTTGGTGGTAGCTTGGAGCAAGAAGTTGCTAATCACTGGCAAACTGATTTGGTGGGCACCTCCCATCGTTTGCAAGTCAAACCACGAAGTCGCGTCGGTAAGTTGTTTGCTCAAGGAAGTCAAATTAATTCCTTTCATCATCAGCGGATCAAAGACTTGGCACCCGGATTAGTCGCGACTGGTCTAGATCCAAGAGATGGTACGATTGAGGCTTATGAAAGTAAAGGCAAACAGGCTCTGTTTGGTCTACAGTGGCATCCAGAATTTTTGTACAATAACTGTAAACAGCATAGAGAGCTATTTCACTATTTGGTAGATGTGTTTTAAAGAGGGAAGTGGTTCCCTCTTTTATTATGTACGACGGGCATGTCGTACATCTGAGGTGAAAGTCCTCTGTGGACACCCGCTACCGGTGAACCCCAAAGCGACTCCCAAGCCTGACTATCGTGAGGTAGCGGGGAGAGGAAGGG
>NZ_JAIMEP010000070.1 GCF_019794555.1 Streptococcus suis
ACAATCAAGCCAGGCTGAGGATGTTCTTTCCCACAAGCTTGTAAGAAGCAATCCCTCACCAGTTTATCTTGCATCCGTGAAGACATTGACCAGCCTACAATCTTACGTGAAAAAACGTCGATATTCACGGCTAAGTATAAGGTGCCTTCTTTGGTAGGGATATAGGTCATGTCTCCCAGCCATACTTTATTAGGAGCTGTTGCTTTAAAGATCTGATTAATTAAATTGGGTCTTGAAAGCGAAGCTCCTTTTCTGTTGTAATGTTTATATCTATAACGGCTTCCCTTGGCATAAAGTCCCATCAAGTGCATCAGTTTTCCAACACGTTTCGTGTTGGTCATAATACCAGTATTATGAAGTACCTTGGTAATTCTGACCGCACCATAGCGTCCCTTATGCTCATGAAAGACAGCTTTTATCTTCTCTGAGAGAATTTCTCTCTCCACTTGTTGTTTTGAAGGACGACGATGCATGTATTCATAGAAACCTGAGCGAGAAACCTTAAGAACTTTTACTGCATGCTTAATTTTTATCTTCCCATGATGTTTCAAGAGAAATTCAAAACGTTTTACTTGCTTCGCTTCAAGAAGACCCGGAACTTTTTTAGAAGTTCAAGTTCCTCCTGAAGATAACGATTTTCTTTCTCTAACAATTTAATCTTATGTTGGGCATTAGCTAGGGCTGTCCCATTGCCTGGAAAAGCACTTTCTCCATATTCTTCAACTTCTTGAACCCAGCGATAAAGACTATTGGCATGAACCTCAAGCTCTTGGCTGACTTCTTTAACAGAGTAACCCTCTTCAAGAATGAGTTTTACTGCAGAATTTTTAAATTGTTTATCGAATTTTCTTCTTGCCATAATAAACCTTTCCACGATTTCTCTTAACTTTGTGTCTAGTTTATTATAACCTTTCCA
>NZ_JAIMEP010000071.1 GCF_019794555.1 Streptococcus suis
GTCAGTATCAACATCAGTCTCTGCATCAGCGTCTGAATCAACATCAGTTTCTGCATCAGCATCTGAATCAGCGTCAGTATCTGCGTCAGCGTCTGAATCAGTATCAGCATCTGAGTCAGCATCAGCATCAGCGTCTGAATCAACATCAGTTTCTGCATCAGCATCTGAATCAGCGTCAGTATCTGCGTCAGCGTCTGAATCAGTATCAGCATCTGAGTCAGTATCAACATCAGTCTCTGCATCAGCGTCAGCGTCTGCATCAGTATCAGCGTCTGAATCAGTATCAGCATCTGAATCAGTATCAGTTTCTGCATCAGCGTCTGAATCAACATCAGTTTCAGTATCAGCGTCTGAATCAGCGTCAGCATCTGAGTCAGCATCAGTCTCTGCATCAGCGTCTGAATCAACATCAGTTTCTGCATCAGCATCTGAATCAGCGTCAGTATCAGCGTCAGCGTCTGAATCAACATCAGTTTCAGTATCAGCATCTGAGTCAGCATCAGTCTCTGCATCAGCGTCAGCATCTGAGTCAGCATCAGTTTCTGCATCAGCATCTGAATCAACATCAGTTTCTGCATCAGCATCAGTATCAGCGTCTGAATCAGCATCAGCGTCTGAATCAACATCAGTCTCTGCATCAGCGTCTGAGTCAACATCAGTCTCTGCATCAGCATCTGAGTCAGCATCAGTCTCTGCATCAGTCTCTGCATCAGCGTCTGAATCAGCATCAGCGTCTGAATCAACATCAGTTTCAGTATCAGCATCTGAGTCAGCATCAGTCTCTGCATCAGCGTCTGAGTCAGCATCAGTATCTGCGTCAGCGTCTGAATCAGTATCAGCATCTGAGTCAGTATCAACATCAGTCTCTGCATCAGC
>NZ_JAIMEP010000072.1 GCF_019794555.1 Streptococcus suis
TAATCATGACCACCCGTCAAACGGGTGGTTTGAACAAGGGCTATAAGCCCACATCACCAGCCAGCACCTAAAGATGCTGGCTTTCACTTTGTTCAAGCCTCACTGCTTTTGACTCGTCACTAGCCTCTTAAAGAGGCATTCGTACTACTTGCCATTATCCCTAAAGGGATCTTCATACTCTTTTACACTTAACTTATCAAGTGCTATATCATGTTTTTCCTGTTCTTGTATATATTTCTTAATTGTGGCTTCATTAAGTCCAACCGTACTTACATAATATCCCTCTGCCCAGAAATGACGATTGCCAAATTTATATTTGAGATTGGCGTGTTTATCAAACATCATAAGAGCACTCTTGCCTTTTAAATAGCCCATAAAACTTGATACACTTAACCTTGGAGGAATACTGACTAACATGTGAACATGGTCTGGCATCAGATGACCTTCGATAATTTCAACACCTTTATAACTACACAATCGTCGAAATATCTCTCCAAGACTACTTCGATATTGATTATAGATAATTTTTCGTCTATACTTAGGGGTGAAGACAATGTGGTATTTACACAACCACTTTGTATGTGATAAACTATGTGCCTTTTGCGCCATATTTTTCTCCTTTCGCTTTACAATAGGCTTGAACACCTTTATTGTATCGCGTTTGGAGTTCTTTTTTGGTATAACCTTCGTCGCGCACCCGCATAGCGGGTGGTTTATTTGTCACGCACCTTACGGAGCGTGACGGACTAAAAGTCACATAA
>NZ_JAIMEP010000073.1 GCF_019794555.1 Streptococcus suis
GAAACACCAAAAGCTGAAGATTCTATCTCTAACTTGCCAGATCTTCCAGCAGGTACAACAGTAGACTTCAAAGATCCAATTGATACAACTACTCCAGGTGAGAAAGACGGTACAGTTGTTGTGACTTACCCAGATGGATCATCAGAAGAAGTTCCAGTTAAGGTAACAGTAGTAGATCCAACTACAGACGCTGACAAGTACACACCAGAAACTAAGGATCAAACAGTAAATGTTGGTGAAACACCAAAAGCTGAAGATTCTATCTCTAACTTGCCAGATCTTCCAGCTGGTACAACAGTAGACTTCAAGGATCCAATTGATACAAAAACTCCAGGTGAGAAAGATGCAACAGTTGTTGTGACTTACCCAGATGGTTCAACAGAAGAAGTTCCTGTTAAGGTAACAGTAGTAGATCCAACTACAGACGCTGACAAGTACACACCAGAAACTAAGGATCAAACAGTAAATGTTGGTGAAACACCAAAAGCTGAAGATTCTATCTCTAACTTGCCAGATCTTCCAGCAGGTACAACAGTAGACTTCAAGGATCCAATTGATACAACTACTCCAGGTGAGAAAGATGCAACAGTTGTTGTAACTTACCCAGATGGATCAACAGAAGAAGTTCCTGTTAAGGTAACAGTAGTAGATCCAACTACAGACGCTGACAAGTACACACCAGAAACTAAGGATCAAACAGTAAATGTTGGTGAAACACCAAAAGCTGAAGA
>NZ_JAIMEP010000074.1 GCF_019794555.1 Streptococcus suis
TCAGATGCTGATACTGACTCAGATGCTGATACTGATTCAGACGCTGACGCAGATACTGATGCTGACTCAGACGCTGATGCAGAGACTGATGCTGACTCAGATGCTGACGCTGATTCAGAAACTGATACTGATTCAGACGCTGATACTGATGCAGACGCTGACGCAGATACTGACGCTGATTCAGATGCTGATGCAGAAACTGATGTTGATTCAGACGCTGATGCTGATTCAGACGCTGATGCAGAGACTGATGCTGACGCTGATGCAGATGCAGATACTGATTCAGACGCTGACGCTGATACTGATGTTGATTCAGATGCTGATACTGATGCACTTGCTGACGCAGATACCGATGCAGACGCAGAAACTGATGCTGACTCAGATGCTGACGCTGATTCAGATACTGACGCAGAAACTGATGTTGATTCAGATGCTGACGCTGATGCAGATACTGATGCTGACTCAGATACTGACGCAGATTCAGACGCTGATGCTGATACTGATGCTGACTCAGATACAGATGCTGATTCAGATGCTGATTCAGATGCTGATACTGATTCAGACGCTGATGCTGATACTGACTCAGATGCTGATACTGATTCAGACGCTGACGCAGAGACTGATGCTGACTCAGACGCTGATGCAGAGACTGATGCTGACTCAGATGCTGACGCTGATTCAGACGCTGATACTGAAACTGATGTTGATTCAGACGCTGATGC
>NZ_JAIMEP010000075.1 GCF_019794555.1 Streptococcus suis
ATTGACCCGACGGAGATTTTCATAGACGGAACTCATATTAAAGCTGCGGCTAATAATCGTAAGTTTATCAACCAAGAGGTGGAAAAGCAGGCCAAATTCATGAGTGAACAGCTGGAAATTGAAATGAATCAAGATCGGGTAAAGCAAGGAAAAAAGCCGCTCGGGCCCGCCAAAGAGCCAGAGCCCATCGCTAAGAAAATCTCTACAACCGACCCAGAAAGTGGCTGGTTCCACAAAGGTGATCATAAGGAAGTTTTCGCTTATTCTGCCCAAGTTGCCTGTGATAAGTATGGCTGGGCACTTGCTTATAGTGTTGAGGCTGGTAATATCCATGACAGTCAGGCTTTTCCTGCACTTTTCGCCAATCTTGAACCCTTGAAACCAGAGTATATTATTGCGGATTCGGGCTATAAAACTCCCAGTATTGCCAAGTTTCTAATTGATAAGGAAATCACTCCTGTCCTTCCCTACACCCGTCCTCGTGGGAAGAAGGGACAACTTCGTCCTAAAGATTTTGTCTATGACGAACACTTCGATTGTGTCCTGTGTCCTGAACATCAGGTGTTGACCTATCGCACGACCACCCGAGAAGGCTACCGAGAATACAAAAGTGATCCTGCAATTTGTGCCAACTGTCCCCTATTATCAGTATGTACGACCAGTAAGAACCATCAAAAAGTTGTCACGCGGCATATTTGGAA
>NZ_JAIMEP010000076.1 GCF_019794555.1 Streptococcus suis
AAAGCATTCCGCTGGCAGCTTAAGCAATTGCTGAATCGAGACTTGAGTGTGCAAGAGCAACCCTAGTGTTCGGTGAATATCCAAGGTACGCTTGTAGAATCCTTCTTCAACAATCAGATAGATGTCAGACGCATGGCTTTCAAAAACCACTTTTTTAATAATTTGTGTGCTTAAATGGTAAGGAATATTCCCAACAATTTTATACCTCTGTTTGTTAGGGAATTGAAACTGTAGAATATCTTGGTGAATTAAAGTGACACGAGTATTCAGTTTTAATTTTTCTGACGATAAGTTGAATAGATGACTGTCTAATTCAATAGACGTTACCTGTTTACTTATTTTAGCCAGTTTCGTCGTTAAATGCCCTTTACCTGTTCCAATTTCGTAAACGGTATCGGTTTCTTTTAAATTCAATTGTTTTATTATTTGGTTGAGTACTTTTTCACTCGTTAAAAAGTTTTGAGAATATTTTATATTTTTGTTCATGTAATCACTCCTGAAGTGATTACATCTATAAATAAATACAGAAGTTAAACGATTTGTTTGTAATTTTAGTTATCTGTTTAAAAAGTCATAAGATTAGTCACTGGTAGGAATTAATCTAACGTATTTATTTATCTACGTAATCACTGTTTTTAGTCTGTTTC
>NZ_JAIMEP010000078.1 GCF_019794555.1 Streptococcus suis
AATCGGGAAGACAGGATTCGAACCTGCGACACCTTGGTCCCAAACCAAGTACTCTACCAAGCTGAGCTACTTCCCGATATCATTAAAAATAAAGCTCCCCTAACGTCTCCATTAAGCGAGTGATGCACCCTAGAGGAGTCGAACCTCTAACCGCCTGATTCGTAGTCAGGTACTCTATCCAGTTGAGCTAAGGGTGCTAACTATATGTAGTCCATGCCGAGGACCGGAATCGAACCGGTACGATGTTGCCATCGCAGGATTTTAAGTCCTGTGCGTCTGCCAGTTCCGCCACCCCGGCTCCTAAAGCGAACGACGGGATTCGAACCCGCGACCCCCACCTTGGCAAGGTGGTGTTCTACCACTGAACTACGTTCGCAATTCTTCTGAATGCCGGCTACATGACTTGAACACGCGACCCTCTGATTACAAATCAGATGCTCTACCAACTGAGCTAAGCCGGCCTATTTCTATTCTTATGCGGGTTAAGGGACTTGAACCCCCACGCCCGAAAGCGCCAGATCCTAAATCTGGTGCGTCTGCCAATTCCGCCAAACCCGCATATGACTCGTGCTGGGCTCGAACCAGCGACCCATTGATTAAAAGTCAATTGCTCTACCAACTGAGCTAACGAGTC
>NZ_JAIMEP010000079.1 GCF_019794555.1 Streptococcus suis
AAGAAAATGATTTTGCTCATGCCATTGTGCAGTTTGTTGACTCTATTCCCGATGAAGTCTTTCTTCCTTATTATCAATCTATGGGTAGACCCCAATATCATCCTCGTATGCTACTTTCCATTATTCTTTGTGCCTATATTCAAGGGGTTTATTCGGGCCGCCAAATACAAAATATGCTGATAGATAGTATTCGGATGCGCTACTTATCTCAAGAGCAATTCCCTAACTTTCGTACTATTAATCGTTTTCGCGTTCATCCGATTATGAACGATATTCTAGATCATTCATTTGTTCAATTTCGTGAGCTACTGGTTCAAAGTGGCTTAATCAGTGGCAGTGCTCTATACATTGATGGTACAAAAATTGAAGCGGATGCGAATAAATACTCTTTCGTTTGGAAAAAAAGTATTTTAAAGTATAAGGATAGCCTTGATCAAAAAGCCCTTGAAAACTACCAACAAATGGTGGAAACAAAAATCTTACCTGAGTTAATAGATGATTTAAAGGATGAACTTTCTATAGAAGAGATTGAAAGGATTCGTCAATCTTTGGAAGAAAAGGAAAATCAATTAATTGAAGCGATTGACCAAACCGAAACAGTAGAAG
>NZ_JAIMEP010000008.1 GCF_019794555.1 Streptococcus suis
AGTTAAACGATTTGTTTGTAATTTTAGTTATCTGTTTAAAAAGTCATAAGATTAGTCACTGGTAGGAATTAATCTAACGTATTTATTTATCTACGTAATCACTGTTTTTAGTCTGTTTCAAAACAGTAGATGTTTTATCTACATTACGCATTTGGAATACCAACATGACGAATCCCTCCTTCTTAATTACAAATTTTTAGCATCTAATTTAACTTCAATTCCTATTATACAAAATTTTAAGATAATGCACTATCAACACACTCTTAAGTTTGCTTCTAAGTCTTATTTCCATAACTTTAGGGTTAACCATACGCAAGACCAATCACTCTCGGACAATACTCATGATTTTAATGATAAAATCCATGTTAAACCCATAGATAAGAAATACACCTGCAATAACCGTTACCTGTTTGTGCCAATTTAAAAATGCACCACTTTTTTATAATTAAAACGGTTGAAAACTGTACCACTAATAACTCACGGTTCTGTTGCAAAGTTTTAAATCTACTATCAAATAAGGTAGAATAATAGAAAAAGATAGCAGGAGGAATGACGATGAATCATTTTAAAGGAAAGCAATTTCAGCAGGATGTGATTATTGTAGCCGTGGGCTACTATCTTCGTTATAACCTTAGCTATCGTGAAGTTCAAGAAATCTTATATGATCGTGGCATTAACGTTTCTCATACGACGATTTATCGTTGGGTGCAAGAATATGGCAAACTACTCTATCAAATTTGGAAAAAGAAAAATAAAAAATCCTTTTATTCATGGAAAATGGATGAAACGTACATCAAAATTAAAGGAAAATGGCATTATTTGTATCGAGCCATCGATGCAGATGGTTTAACCTTGGATATTTGGTTACGTAAAAAACGGGACACACAAGCAGCCTATGCTTTTCTTAAGCGGTTAGTGAAGCAGTTTGATGAACCGAAGGTTGTAGTCACAGATAAAGCCCCCTCTATTACAAGTGCCTTTAAGAAACTAAAAGAATACGGCTTTTATCAAGGGACAGAACATCGTACCATTAAATACCTGAATAATTTGATTGAACAAGACCATCGTCCAGTAAAGAGACGCAATAAATTCTATCGAAGTTTACGCACTGCCTCTACAACGATTAAAGGCATGGAAGCCATCCGAGGATTATATAAGAAAACCCGAAAAGAAGGCACTCTCTTCGGGTTTTCGGTCTGTACTGAAATCAAGGTATTATTGGGAATCCCAGCTTAAATCATAGATACCGTAAGGGATTTTATTCTTTATTTAAAACTTTGCAACAGAACCTACAGAGGGCTACTGGAAGAACAACTTCTGGCAGCATAACAATCAAAGGAAATTTAGTGAGTTTATACGACTACACTTTTCTTGACAATTCCAAAGTATAGATAATAAAAACCGCTATGCGGCAAACTCAAAAGGTCTTCACATAGCGATTATATCTAATAAAAATTCATTAATTTTTTTACATTTTCAACAACCAGAATGTATCATTAACACTTTTACATCCTTATTGCATAACTCAAAAATTACATAACTTCCAATTCTCTCATCAACTGTTCCCATTCATTAAAATAATTACCCTGACACCTTTTAACATCATCAATTGATTTTTGTATTTCCGTCAGTACTATATAATCAGAAGAATTGTTTGGTTCAGAAATGATTTTATTCAATCTTTCTAATTCTTCATCATATTGATTTATTAACACTTCAAGCTTTTCAATTCGTTTCTCCTTCTTAACCTTCTCCTTCTCAATGGAGTTACGATCGCCTTTTACTGTGTTATTTTTCTCTACTTTCTGCTCAACTTTAATGTTATTAAATGGCTTTTCAGAATTCATCCTTTTTTTCTCGTACTCACCATAAGTAGATTGTACAAACTCTACACCATCCTTATCAAAAACAAGTAATCTGTCAGCAATCTTATTAGTAAAATATCTATCATGTGACACAAAAATAATTGTACCTTGATAACTGCATAAGATATTCTCTAAATTCTCTTTTCCAATAATATCCATGTGGTTTGTCGGTTCATCTAAGATTAAAACATTAGTACGTTTATATAATAATTTACATAATGTCAATCTAACCTTTTCTCCACCTGACAAAGAGGACACCGGTCTAAAAACATCATCTCCACTAAACTGAAATGAGCCAAGAGCAGTTCTGACCTCTGTGTCATTTAGCTCAGGGTATTCGCTTTGAAAAATTTCGAATAGTGTATCATCTCCACTGATTTGAGCAAGCTGTTGGTCAAAATAGCTAATTTCAACATTGTATCCGAATTTAAAATCTCCAGACAATGCTGCCACACCATCCATAAGTGTTTTAAGCAACGTGGATTTACCAATACCATTACTCCCAACAATTCCAAGCTTCTGTCCCCTTTCAAGGTTGAAATTAACCTTTGCAAGAGGAGTATCATAGCCTATCACAAGTTCTGAAGCACTTAATACTTGCCTTGAACTACTGATTCTCGGTTGAAATTTAGACATATAAGTTTTTGTATCGTATTGGTCTGGTGCATTTAATATTTGCATACGCTGTAATAATTTAATTTTAGATTGCACCATTTTAGCTTTCGTAGGTTTATAACGAAAACGTTCAATCAAGCGTGTAATCCTTTCAATTTCTATCTGTTGCAAGTCGTAATCTTTTTGCTGTTTGATATGATTTTCTCGTTTTTGCTCCTCAAAGGCTGAATAATTACCTTTATAACATTTGGTCTCTCCCCATTCGATTTCATAAACCTTATCCACAATTCGATTAAGAAACATTCTATCATGGGAAATAATAACCAATGTAGATTTATAACTTCTCAAATAACTCTCCAACCATTGTATTGTTTCTATATCAAGGTGGTTAGTAGGTTCATCAAGTAATAGAATGTCTGGCTTTGTTAAAAGTATTTTTATAAAAGCTATCTTAGTTCGCTGACCACCTGAAAATTCAGAAATGGGTTTTTTATCATCTGCTTCAGTAAAACCCATACTACGAATCATCGTTTCATATTCTTTTTGGTAGGTTAGACCTCCAAGAGCCATATACCTTTCACTGATATCAGAGTATTCATTGATGATTTTATCATCATATTGATTCTCCATTTTATCTATCAGCTGTTTCATCTTGTTTTCCATATCAATAAGCGTCTTAAATACCGTACGGACTTCATCCACCATTGATATACTTTCATCTTCAAAAGGCATCTGTCTTAAATAGCTAATATAAGGGTTACCGGTCTTTATTACTTGAAACTCACTTTCACCAGTTCCTTCTTCTAATTCAATTTCGCCTATAATAGCTTTTAGCAAGGTTGTTTTTCCACATCCATTTCTACCAACAATAGCAATCTTTTCATTATCATTGATTTCAATATCGATGTTTTCCAACACCATATTACCATCATAGTAAACGGCACCATTAATTATTTTGTATTGCATTTTCATATCCTCCTTTGCGTTAGTACTAGCAATTGCAAAGGTGGCTTTGGACAATAATTATTCTACTCCATGTAAAGCTTGTCACAGCCACCTATACATGGAGTTCTTTAAATGTTACTATAGTTGTAGATTTCATTTGCTTCTACCTCCTATCGATTATTAATATAATTCAATTGCCACCTTATTGTACCAAGTCGCTAGCGCAATGGCTAGCCTAAGTTTTAGCTTACACCCTTTCTGGTAAAAGTAAAGTAACTGATCTGTTATCTCATCTGGCACCAGATTCCCGATAAACCCTGCTGTTCCCGTCAACAGAAACCGCAGCCACACTGGAAAAAGATACAAAAGGATTGCCGCAATTGATTCTTTGCATTAGCCATCAGCTTTACAAATCACTCTTTCTATATTCAAAAGGCGTTTTTCCTGTTTCTTTTTTAAACACGGATGTGAAGTAACTTTGTGAGTTAAATATAAGATATTCACTAATTTCTGATATTGACTGATTCGTATATACCAATAGAAATTTGGCATATGCTATTTTCTCCTTCTTAATGTATGCACCAACAGTCATACCTATATCTATCTTGAATTTACGCATGAAGTGATACTGACTTAGACCAATTTCTGTGCATATTGACTGAATGGTGAGCTGACGGTTGATATTTCTTTTAATCATCCTGACTGCTTTTGCTATGTCTGAAGAGACACCAGATACTCTATAATCTGCAGTACTTAAAGCGAAATGCTCCAAAATACTGTTATACATAGCAACGGACTCTTCTCTTTTTCTCAGAGAACTAAAGCGATTTCCGTAATAGCTACTGATTGCACCTGACATTTCAATAGGAAGACCGCCAGCAATAGCATAGTACATCGATAGATACAGACAGAATGTCAGCATGGATTTTGTTGATTGTTCATTATTACAAAATTCAAAAAGTGCATTAAGGTAATCTTGATCCCGGTTCAGCTGTTTAAGTGTAGTTATATCACCATTTTGGACAAGCTCAAGTCTTGTTCGTAAGTCCTGATAACTTTGTTCAATCGTCCGCTTTGAAAGCTCAGACGTTTGTAGTCCCATCCTTTATTTTTTATCATACTTTTAAGTAAAGTGATATCAAATTCTTTAGTAACACTGTAAGTTGTTTGTTGATTGAAATAATGATTAAAATATTCTTTTCTATCCCAAGTTTCCAAATTAATAATATTAAAAGTCATATATAATTTTCCTCCTAAATTTCATCTTATCTCTTTGTATTTAGGAGGAATAATCCTCTGATTTTTTCATATATTGTGTCACCTCTTAAACGTTAATTATACTAAAGTAATTTAACTTCAATTTATAGTATAACACAACAAGATGATATGTTCAATATAAAAGTTATGGAATGAGTCTCATACTTCCAATCGAAAGTTCTATAATGAAGTTAGCCACCCCAACCTAGCCAAAAAACAGCTGTTTCAACTGGTTCAGCTGTCTGTTCTGGTTTCGTTTGTTAACAGGCTTGGACCTGTTAGGCTGGTTTACCAAGGCGAATGAGAGCCTTGGCTAAGCCAACAAAACAGGTTCAAGGGTACCTGTTGACAAATGAAAGTTCCTTGTAGGTAAAAGAAAACACCTCCGTGTTATACTTGTAGTTCACCACAAACACAAGGTAGGAAGACACGGAGATGCATACACATTATACACCAAAAGGAAAACATTTGACAATCGAAAACCGCAGACAAATTGAACGGTGGAAAGGCGAAGGGAAATCCAATCGGGAAATCGCTCGCTTATTGGGAAAGGCTCCGCAGACCATTCACAATGAAGTGATACGAGGGACGACCCTACAACAAGTCCGAAAAGGTCGCTTCAAAAAACTCTATTCCGCTGATTATGCCCAAAATCTGTATGAGAAAAATCGGAAAAAGTCCGTTAGAAAACTGAGCTTAACAAAGGAACTCGCTGATAAAATTCGGCACTACAATATGGAAAAATTCTCGCCTGAAATGATGGTTAGAACCAAGGACATCAATGTGGGGATTTCAACCATCTACTACTGGATTCACAAGGGGCATCTCGGCTTGACCAAGAAGGATATGCTTTATCCTAGAAAAGGGAGGACTACCAAAAAACAGGCGAGTCCAAACTTTAAGCCTGCTGGAAAGTCAATTGAAGAGCGGCCAGAGGTGATCAATCTTCGACTGGAGCTTGGACACTATGAAATTGACACGGTTCTATTGACGAGAGCGAGAAACAAATGCCTTTTGGTCTTGACGGACAGGAGAAGTCGCCACCAAATCATTCGATTGATTCCAAATAAATCGGCTGAGGCTGTGAATCAGGCCTTGAAAATCGTCTTGAAGGAGTTCCAAATCAAATCCATTACTACAGATAATGGAACCGAGTTTAGTCGCTTGTCAGAAGTGTTTCTGGAGGAATATATCTACTACGCTCACCCTTATTCCTCTTGGGAGAGAGGCACGAACGAGAATCACAATAGGCTTATCCGACGATGGTTGCCGAAAGGAACCACAAAAACGACCCCGAAAGAAGTCGCTTTTATCGAAAATTGGATCAATAACTATCCCAAAAAATGTTTGGGCTACAAGTCACCGAGAGAATTTCTTATAGGTGGCTAACTCGGAATTGAAATTTGCCCTCATACTTCCAATTCGATGCCAGATTTAAAGGATATGACGAAGTGTTCTTCATAGACTGTAACGCTCTGGATTATCTTCCTTAGTAGCAAGCGATTAGCTTTCACAAAATCTTCTGTTTGTAGTTTTAAAAATTCATCAGGATTTTCTAACTCAACCTCAAAATATTTCATTTTACATTCCCTCATTTCATTTATTGATAAATTGAGTTTACAAAAAAGAGTGGACAATTTTTGTCTACTCTTAACCTTTAAAATAGTTTTTTTTAATCGATTTGAAGTTGCCTAAATTATTACTTATTCGGTAAAATGAAGTATTGCTTTCAACAGATTTCCTTCAACTACACTTCACTTGATTCAAACAAGGTGGGTACATTTCTATTCCCACAAACTCCTTGTCAACGGAAATAAACACGTACCCACAGGGTAAATGGAAATAGATTTTGATAATTTCTTGCTATCACTTCTACTCACTCCAAATAATTACTCACTCTAATACTTCCCCACTACATAACAAAAGCCTTGCAATCAAGGCTTTTCATTATCCCTTTCGTTCAAAGGTTTCTAGGCTTTTACGAGCAGAGCAACACACTCGACGTGATGCGTATTCGGAAATAAATCAGTCGGCTGGACCTTCGTCAATTTGTACCCCAATTCCTCATAAAGTTTAATATCACGCGCCATCGTGGCTACATTGCAGGAAATGTAGACAATTTTTTCCGGCTCAACAGAGGCACTGGCACGAATAAAACTATCCGTCAAACCTTTTCTTGGCGGATCAACAAAGATAACAGTCGGTTTAATGCCAGCCGTAACCCATTTTTGCATAGCGGATTCTGCACTATCACAGACATAGGTAACATTGTCAATACCATTTCTAGCAGCATTTTTCTGGCTATCAAGGACAGCCTTTTCAACCACTTCCACTCCATAGACATGCTGAACTTGTCTTGCAAAAGATAGACCGATCGTCCCGATTCCGGAATAGGCATCAATTATAACATCATCTGCCGATAGTTCAGCAAAGTCAATAGCCGTTTGATACAGTTTTTCAGCCATTTCAGTATTGACTTGATAGAAAGAAGGAGCTGAAATTTCAAATTCATTGCCTAACATCGTATCAACTATTGTTTCACTACCGTACAAGAGGCGGAACTCTTGACCGAATATCGCATTGGTGTTCAGATCATTGATATTCTGAATAACCGAGACAAGATTTGGGAACTGTCTGGTCAAGCGTTCGATTAAGGTTTCAATACGAAAAATCTTTGGCCTGGTTGTCACGATGATCAACATGAGTTGCCCTGAATAATGGCCACGACGAACGACAATGTTTCTGACCAGACCAGTTTGTTCTATTTCATCGTAAGGTTTTAAATCCAATTGACGCATGAGATCACGAGTAGCCAAAATCAAGGCATCAATGTCCTTGTGTTGAATATAAAAATCTTCAATTGGCACTAAATCGTGAGAATTTTTTCGGAAAAAACCTGTTTCTAACTGGCCATTGACACGACGAACAGGAACAGCTGCCTTGTTACGGTAAGCCACAGGATGATCCATCCCGATTGTATCGTTCACCTCAATATCAGTAATTCCTGCAATCTTTCTCAAACTCGTTTCAACTTGCTTTCTCTTAAATTCAAGTTGAGCAGTATAATTCAAATGACCCAAATCAGCAATACCTGTTCTTAAATAGGTCAAATCAAGGCTCTGATTACGATTTGGTGCAAAGCTCAGCCATTCTTCCACCTTACCAAACCCAATATTTTTCTTCAGTTTTAAAATTTTCATCCGAATATTTTCACCCGGTAGAGCATTGTCTACAAAAAAGACGAAGCCGTCTAATTTTGCGACACCTTGTCCCTCATGGGTCAGGTCTATTATTTCTACTTCAACAATTTCATTTTTCTTTAACATAAATTTTACTTTCTATTTTGGACACTATAAAAAAGTGACCGAAGTCACTTTCTAGTATACCATATTTCCTAACGCAAACCCATTTCAGCTAGGCGTTCTTGATATTTTTCAAAATCTATCCGCAAAGCCATACCGCCATACATATCATAATCATCAATCCAATCACCATTTTCTGGAATAGTCATTCGTTCTATCCCATTTGCTGCATCCAAAACAATACCTGGACCCTGAAACCACATAAAACTTTGTGGAACTGTTGTAGGCGTCATTGCGACTACTTTCCCGATTGCCTCAGAACCAGAAAATAGTTTCATTGGATTTTTTACCTGTGACATGATAGCTGACAGAACTTGTTGCTGACGTCTAGTCCGACCATAATCCCCCTCATCATCAGAACGATACCGAGCGTAATTCAGAAGTGTCTTACCGTCCATCTTTTGTTCACCAACGTAAATTGTCTGATAGGGTGGAGCATTTTCCTCAAGTCCTAAATCATTGGGAGCTTCGATTGAACTTACCTCTTCCCCATCAATAGTTGAAAATTGTGCATCAATAGTTACACCATCTGGGAAAAGAGTATCTATGGTAGTAGCAAAAATAGAAAAGTCAACCATTGCATAGTATTGAATATCAATATCAAAATTCTCTTTCAAGGTAAGTCGAACTTGTTCAGCACCATGGAGATTATCTTGCTCTCCAAGTGTATAGGCATTGTTTAACTTATATTCGTAACCGCCTATATCCACTAAGGTATCGCGCATAAAACTGACAAGTTTCACCTTATTTTCCTTATTATTAACATTTAAGACCATTATGGTATCTGTCCGTGTTTCTTCCGAACTCTCTCCAATACGACCATCTGTCCCCAAAATGAGTATATTTGTTCCATCAGTTGTTTCTACACCATTAAATACCTCCGGAACTGGTTTCTCGCTAACACTGTTCATACCTTTGAAAAAATTAAAGCACATTGCCCCAATCACAAACAACAAAGCAAGAATCAAATAAAAGAAAATTCGTTTCAACCGACCGCGTTTTCTAGGTTTTTTCTGTTTTTTTAACTTGATTTTAGGTACTGTTTTTTCTGGTTGTATCTGCTTTTGGGGCTGCTTTCTGCTTCTTGATTTACGCTCAGGATACTGAGGTAGGATAGCCTCCTGTTCAATATCATCATCAAAGTAATCACTCTCAAAATTATCCTCATAAGCAGATGCTACATGACGTGACTTCAGTTGTTGAGGAGATGCATGACGTTCTCTAAGCTCTTTTTTATACAGCAAATACTCTAATTCACGCTTTTCCTTATCATTTAAATAATGGATATTTTTTTGCAAATAATCTAAACGCAATTCTTCGTGATGCGTTAGGACACTATTATCATTTCTCATAGTACACTTTCATCTTACATCATCATATACACTGTGTAAGTTCCTAAAATTTTATAAACTATTCCTAAACTACTCATCTCTTCTAAAGAGAATCGAATGAGTTCATCAGACTCATTGTCAATATCTAATATGAAAAAATACTCTCCCAGTGCTGTTTTTAAAGGACGACTTTCTATTTTTGTCAGGTTAATCCCGCGCCATGAAAAAACAGACATTGCTTTATAGAGGGCACCCGGTAAATTATCAGGTAAGGTCAACGCTAAGCTGACTTTTTGAGCTACTTTTCCCAACTGAATTTCTGGCACCTCATTTCCCAAAATCCAAAAGCGAGTAAAGTTTTCACTGATTTCCTGAATATCTTGGCCAATCACCTCAAGACCATACTCATCTGCAGCAGCATGAGGAGCAATGGCGGCGAAGGGTTGGTCCGCATGTTCAGCGACAAATCGAGCCGCGTAAGCAGTGCTTGCTGTAACCTCAATCCGAGCCTGAGGAAAATGCTCCTGAATGTATTTTTTCCCCTGAGCAATAGCTTGTGGATGGGAATAAATCACTTCAATTGATTTATGTGCATCGGTTGCCAATAACTGCTGAGCAATTGGCTGAACAATTTCTGCAACTGCATGTATTTCTGCCTGATGAAAAAGATAGTCTATGGTCTCATGAACACTTCCTTCAATCGAGTTTTCTACTGGAATGACGGAATAGGTAACTTGTCCATTTTCATAAGCTTTAATCACTTCTGTAATCGTTCCGAAGGCCTTCAAATCAGCAGTTGGAAATGCCTCCTGGGCAACTTGATGGGTGAAGGAACCTCGAGGTCCCAAATAGGCTACTTGCATAGAATTTTCCTTGCTACTTGTTCTGGACGTACATGATCTGTATCAATAACTGTTGTTGCCAATCCTTGATAAAGTGACATCCGTTCTTGATAAATGGCTTTAAATTCATCTTTGCTATGTTGCAAAAAGAGTGGCCTTAGTGATTGATCATCCATGCTAATTCTCTGATAAGCAACCTCAAAGGAGGCCGTAAGAAGTACATTATTATCCTTATTTTCCAGCAATAACTTCCTGTTTACTTCAGATTTTACAACACCACCACCCGTTGAAACGATGCAATCTGCTGGTAATGTTAATAATTCTTTTAGCACCTCTGTCTCGATCTGGCGAAAGGCCGCTTCTCCCTTCAGACTAAAATAATCAGCGATTGACATACCAATCCGTTCCTCTATGATCTGGTCCATATCATAGACTGGGAGTTCTAACAAACTGGCAGTTGTAGTTTTCCCAACTCCCATAAATCCTAGTAATACGATTGGCATATTTACTCCTAATCAATCAAACTATTTAAGTGTTCAAAGAAAGCCGGGTAGCTTGTATTGATCGCTTCCGCTCTCTCTAATTCAACTTCTCCATTTTTAGCCAATAATGCCGCAATAGCTGTCATCATACCAATACGATGATCACCAAAGGTATTGACTGTAGCACCATGTAAAGATGTTGGTCCATGAATAATCATACCATCCTCAGTCGGCTCAATATTCGCACCCATGCTGTTCAAAGCGTCCGCGACTACTTGAATTCGATCTGTTTCTTTAACCTTGAGTTCTTCAGCATCCTGAATCACAGTTGTACCATTTGCTTGAGTTGCTAATAAGGCAATGATAGGTAGTTCATCTATTAAACGTGGAATTAATTCACCACCAATTTCTGTGGCATGTAGGTCTGAATATTCAACTGTAATGGTGGCAGATTTAGCGAGTTCATCAACATTCGACAAGGTCATTTTCCCGCCCATGGCCTTAATGACATCTAAAATTCCTGTACGCGTCTCGTTAATACCAACATTTTCTAGTATAATCTTTGATCCTGGAACAACCAACCCAGCAACCAACCAGAATGCTGCACTTGAAATATCACCTGGAACTGTGATTTCTTGCGCTGTAAACTCCTGACCACCTTGAATACGAATTTCTTTTCCATGAACATCTAATTGCCCACCAAATTGAACAATCATATCTTCCGTATGATTTCGTGTCAGTTCCTTTTCAACGATGACGGATTCCCCTTCTGCCTGCAAGGCAGCAAATAGCAGAGCTGACTTAACTTGAGCTGATGCTACAGGAAGTTTGTAATGAATCGGTTTTAAATGCTTACTACCTTTTATTGTTAAAGGAGGCAAATCACGGTCAGTTTGACCTGAAATCTCCACACCCATTTGACTGAGTGGGACAGTTACACGATCCATTGGACGTTTGGACAGAGAATCATCACCAAACATGGTTGCCTCGAAGTCCTGACCAGCTAAAACACCTGATATCAAGCGAATCGATGTTCCCGAATTTCCCATGTCCAAATCATTTTTGGGGGCCTGAAAGCCATCAAAACCAACACCATGAATCTCCACAGTGTCCCCATTATCTTCAATTTCAACTCCAAGATCACGGAAAACTTGCATAGTCGATAGGACATCTTCTCCTCGAAGAATATCGTGAACTGTTGTGACACCCTTAGCCAAGCTACCAAAAATAATCGAACGGTGACTAATTGATTTATCACCTGGAACACGAATGGTCCCCTTTAAATGCTCTACATTACTTCTTAATCTCATATCCTTACCTCAAAATAGTTTCATTCCCATTTTACCATATTTACAGAATATTTTCTGATTTTTTTGACAATTCGTAGGAAAAATACGATTATTCGTGATTTAAAACAAACGTTAAAATGTATTTATAGAAGCTGATCAAGTCTTTTTTTATCGGTTTTAGACATCGTTTACCATACTACATGTTTTAAACCTTCATTTCGAAATCAATCCAAAATCGGTCAGTATCTCAGATTTTCATAATCCAGAAAAGAAATATTCTGAATTTACTGTAAATTTACCGTAAATTCACTAATCTATATTTAAAAATCGCTAGAATAATGATATAATTAGGAAATCTACTAATGAAAGAGGAAGATCTATTGTTCACACCAATCAGCGAAAAAATTAATATCGACCAAGTTCGGGAACATTCTAAATTAGCACCTGAAACACTGGCAAAAAAACAAGCACGAGACCGTGAGCTCGAAGCAATTCTCAAAGGTGAAGACGATCGTCTATTATTGGTCATCGGTCCATGTTCATCTGATAATGAGGAAGCTGTTCTTGATTATGCGCATCGCTTGGCTAAACTCCAAGAGGAAGTCAAGGATAAAATCTTCATGGTCATGCGTGTATATACTGCCAAGCCACGTACTAATGGAGATGGCTACAAGGGACTCATGCATCAACCTGATACAGATGCCGCCCCTAGTCTTATTAATGGTATTAAAGCTGTTCGTAACCTGCACTATCGTGTGATTACGGAAACTGGTTTAACGACTGCTGACGAAATGCTGTATCCTGAAAATCTACCACTTGTAGATGATCTAGTTTCCTATATTGCGATTGGTGCTCGCTCTGTTGAAAACCAGCAACACCGCTTTGTTGCTTCTGGTATTGATGTTCCAACAGGCTTTAAAAATCCAACTTCGGGCAACCTGAAAGTCATGTTTAATGGAATTTTTGCAGCTCAGAAGAAACAATCTTTCCTTTTCAACAACACAGAGGTTGAAACTTCTGGTAACCCACTTGCCCATGTCATTCTCCGCGGTGCAGTGAACGAAAATGGAAAATACCTGCCGAACTACTACTATGATAACCTTTTGGAAACGATTGAGATTTATCAACAATTCGGATTAAAAAATCCATTCATTTTGATTGACACAAACCATGATAACTCTGGTAAAAACTATTTAGAACAAATACGAATCGTACGCCAAACCTTGATCAACCGAGACTGGAACGAGTCCATCCGTAACTATGTCCGTGGATTTATGATTGAATCCTATATTGAGGACGGTCGTCAGGACAATCCAGACATTTATGGAAAATCAATCACTGATCCATGTTTAGGTTGGGAAAAAACACAAGAATTAATCCGAGAAATATATAATAGATAGGAAATAATGATGGGAATACATAGAAAAAGTACTAGTATTGATATAGAACAAATTAAAGAACTTTCAAAACTTGAAGGCGACTTTTTAGTAGCAAAAAACCAGCGTGATGAAGAACTAAAACGAGTGATTAGGGGTGAAGATCAACGTCTTCTCCTCGTCATCGGACCTTGCTCTTCTGATAATGAAGATGCTGTTTTAGATTATGCAAACCGTTTGTCAAAACTCCAGGAAGAGGTTAAAGATAAAATCTTTATCGTTATGCGAGTCTATACTGCAAAACCGCGTACAAATGGTGAAGGATACAAGGGTTTGATGCATCAACCAGATACGTCTAAACTACCTGATTTAATTAATGGTATTGCTGCTGTACGTCATCTCCATTACCGAGTGATTACTGAGACAGGTTTGACAACGGCGGACGAAATGCTCTATTCTGCAAATTATCCTTTGGTAGAAGATTTGGTATCTTATCATGCTATCGGAGCTCGCTCCGTCGAAGACCAAGAACACCGTTTCGTTGCTTCTGGAATCGATATGCCTACAGGCATGAAAAACCCGACTTCAGGCAATTTGACAGTTATGTTCAATGGTATCTATGCTGCACAAAATAAACAAAATTTTATCTACCGAGATGCCGAAGTTGATACGGACGGCAATCCACTTGCCCATGCTATTCTTCGCGGTGCCAATACTGAAAAAGGTGGTTATGAGCCGAACTACTACTATGACATTCTTTTGAAAACCATCAAGCAATATGAGCAATTTGGTCTTGAAAATCCATTCATTGTCATCGATACCAACCATGATAATTCTGGTAAAAATTACTTGGAGCAAATTCGCATAGTTCGCCAAACGCTTATTAATCGTGATTGGAACGAATCCATTCGTAAATACGTCCGTGGTTTCATGATTGAATCCTACTTAGAAGACGGCCGTCAAGATAGCCCTGAAGTCTATGGCAAGTCCATTACTGATCCTTGCTTGGGATGGGAAAAAACCGAAGCACTCATCCGTGAAATTCATCAGACACTATAATTATTTTATAATTGCAAAGCAAGAATGATTAGAATTGGAGGCATTTTGTGAATATTGATGGATATACTCGCCTAGCAGCTGTAGTTGCAAAGCCAATAAAACATTCCATTTCACCCTTCATCCACAATCTTGCTTTTGAAGAAACGGGTGTAAATGGAGTCTACCTAGCATGGGAAATTCCAGAAGATGATCTAGCAGTCACACTTGAAAATATCAAACGATATAACATGTTTGGAATTAATCTTTCCATGCCTTATAAACAGGCTGTAATACCCTACCTAGATGATTTAACAGAGTCTGCTCGCTTGATAGGTGCCGTTAATACTGTTCTTCATCAAGACGACCTGCTTATTGGTCACAATACAGACGGCATCGGATTTTTCAAAAGTTTGGAAACTCTTAGAGCATTCCATGTGAGAAACAAACGGCTGACAATCTTAGGTGGAGGTGGTGCTTCAACTGCCATTATCGCCCAAGCTGCAATAGATGGCGCAAAGGAAATCACCATTTTTTGTCGCCCACAAAGTGTGGAAAGAACAATTGTAACAGTCCAAACTATTGCACAATCTACTGGAGTTACCCTACAAGTACTCCCCAACAATGATAACCAGTTACTCGCAGAGCACATAAACAATTCAGACTTACTCATCAATGGAACCAGTGTGGGAATGGATGGCACTTCCCTACCACTCCCAGCTACCATTGGTTTTCCAGAGAAACTATTGGTTGCAGATGTGATATATCAACCATTTGAAACACCTTTATTGAAAATGGCAAATTCACAAGGAAATTCCACCATCAACGGTCTGGGTATGCTACTCTTTCAAGCAGCGGAAGCCTTTGAACTCTGGACGGGAAAAGAAATGCCGACAGATTTGATTTGGCAACAATTAGTACAGAAATACGATATCAAATAGAGAGGAACGGGTATGAAACTAACTGTTAACCTTCCCCACAATCCATATGACATCCTCATTGAAAGAGGTAGCTTGTCACAGGTTGGTTCCTGGGTCAAAGAACTCTGGAACCCTCAAAAAATTACCATCATTACAGATGACCTGGTTGGTAGACTGTATAGTCAAACGGTCCAAGCTAGTTTAGAACAAGCTGGTTTTGACACTATTGTATTTGAATTTCCAGAAGGTGAAGCATCAAAAAATCTTGAAACAGTTTATCAAGCCTACGAATTTCTCGTAAAAAATGGTATGACCCGGAGTGATGGGATTTTAGCTCTTGGTGGTGGTGTGGTTGGAGATTTAGCTGGCTACGTTGCCTCAACTTATATGCGAGGTATCCATTTTCTCCAGGTTCCAACGAGTCTAACTGCCCAAGTAGATTCTTCAATTGGTGGGAAAACTGGCGTGAATACACCATTCGCTAAGAATATGGTCGGTAGCTTCTGCCAACCTGATGGCGTCCTCATTGACCCTAATACCCTAAAAACACTTGGCAAACGTGAATTGATTGAAGGAATGGGCGAAGTCGTTAAATATGGCTTGATTGATGATGGGGAACTCTGGGATACACTTGACCGATTAGATGGCTCTGTAGAAAGTATTTTGGAGAATGCCGACTATATCATCTACCACTCCTGCGAAGTTAAACGCAAGGTTGTAGTCGAAGATGAGTTGGACAATGGAGTCCGCTTATATCTAAACTTTGGTCACACAATCGGTCATGCGATTGAAGCTACCGCTGGCTATGGTCAAGTCATGCACGGTGAAGCTGTCGCTATCGGAATGGTTCAAATCTCACGTGCTTCTGAGAAAAAAGGTTTAATGCCAGCAGGTATAACTGAAAAAATTATCGCTATGTGTGAGAAATTTGGTTTGCCAACTGCACATCAACCTTGGAATAGCGAGGAATTATATACAGCCTTAACTCACGATAAGAAAGCAAGAGGAAAAACTATTAAGCTTGTTATCGTGCCACAGCTTGGACAGGCTGCAATCCATCACATTCCATTAGAAGAAATGAGAGAATTCTTGCAATAGTTTATATGACAAAAGGCTACTGAGTTGAAGCAATAAACTCAGTAGCCTTTTTTTACAATATCATATCATCATCAGTCAATTTTTCGCCACTATTCTGGTAGAAAAGATCCATCAAGTCTTGAACAGTTAAGTTCTTCTTCGCTTCACCCTCCACATCAACAACGATTTGACCACGATGTAACATCACCAATCGATTGCCATATGCAATAGCGTTTTCCATATTGTGCGTAATCATCAACGCCGTTAATTGGTGTCCTTCAACGATTTTCTTCGTCAATTCCATTACCATATCACTGGTTTTTGGATCAAGGGCAGCCGTATGTTCATCTAGCAAGAGTACCTTGGGCTTAACAAGAGAAGCCATCATCAAAGTCAAAGCTTGACGTTGGCCACCTGAAAGAAATTGAGTATCAACTTTCATACGGTTTTCCAATCCTAGACCAAGCTCTTTCAATGCTTCCCTAAAAATAGCACGTTCACTATCTTTTACACCCCAACCGAGACCACGTGATAATCCACGACGATAAGCAATGGCCATGTTTTCTTCAATAGTTAGGCGAGAAGCAGTTCCCATCTTCGGATCTTGGAAAACACGGCTAATGTCCTTAGAACGTTTTGCTGCTGAGACATGCTTGATGGATTTCCCTTCAAGTAAAATATCACCCGAATCAACTGTTAGTGCTCCAGCAAGTGAGTTCATAAATGTTGACTTACCAGCACCATTACCACCGATAATAGAGATAAAGTCTCCTTCTTTCACATCTAAGCTTAACCCACGAAGAACATGATTTTCATTGACAGTCCCTGCTTCGAAGGTTTTATGAATATTTTCTATTGATAAAATTGTTGTCATTATTTCCTCCTAAGCATGTCCATTTAATTTGGGACGACGAATATTGAGTTTCTTCTGTAATTCAGGAACATAAAGTACAGTTGCCAATAGGATTGCAGAGAAGAGTTTGACAAGGTCCGCATCCATCCCAGGTATTTCCAAAATCGCCAGAATAATCAAGCGGTATACGACTGCACCCAGTACAACTGACAGCAATCTCCAACCCAAACGGAGATTCCGTAATATGACTTCAGCAATAATGACAGATGCCAAACCGATAACGATAGTACCCGTACCAGAGTTAAGATCTGCATAACCATTATTTTGGGTCAACAAGGCACCACAAAGAGCAATTAACCCATTTGACATCATATAGCCATAGATTTTCATTCTGTCTACGTTAATGCCATTTGCTTCACTCATTGGAATATTATCCCCTGTTGAACGAATAGCCAAACCAATTTGTGTATTGAGTAAAAGCGTTAACACTCCGACAACTGCTAAAACAAAGATGATACCAATCACCAGTACAGCATTCGTTTTAGTCAAACCAAAATCCTGCAATTGAGTGACCAAGGTCTCCTGCTTAAGCAAAGCCACATTGGCCTTACCTAATATTTTCAAGTTAATCGAATAAAGACCTGTCAAGGTGACAATACCTGTCAAGAGAGCAGGAATTTTTAACTTTGTGTGGAGTAAACCAGAAATTAATCCAGCTCCCATACCAGCTATCATTGCAAGAAAAGTTGCAAGTAAAGGGTTTAGACCATTTACAATTCCTGTTGCACAAACAGCAGCTCCAAGGGGATAAGATCCCTCTGCTGTCATATCTGCAATATCCAAAATACGAAAAGTCAAGTAAACACCAATCGCCATGACTGACCAAAGCAAGCCTTGCGAAATACTTGATAAAATAATATCCACGATTTTCTCCTTTGTAGGTTATTGAAGAATCTCTCTCTTCTTGCACCATTTACTCAGATACAGAAAGTTTGCTAGTATCAATTCCAAGTTGTTTGGCAATGTCCTCATTTACATGAAGGCTAACTGTTTCAGGGTATTCCACTGCGGTTTCAGAAACATCCGCACCTTCAATGATTTTGATTGCCATTTTTGCGGTTTGACGTCCTAGAGCCTCATAATTAGTACCATAAGTTAGTAAACCACCTTCATCCACCATATCTGTTGAACCACCGATAACTGGTATTTGATGTTCAACAGACAATTCACCAATCATGGTCATTGTTGAGGCAATTGTGTTATCAGTTGGAACAAAAATAGCATCTACATCCTTCATCAAGCTTGTAGTGGCATCTTGCACTTCATTTGTTGAAGTGAGTCCCTTTACAACTACCTTATAGCCTGCTTTTTCAAATAATTCTTTAGCTTGTTCTACTTGCACCTCAGAGTTCCGCTCACTAGTGGTATATAGGATACCAACTGCCTTCGCATCTGGAACGGCCTGGCCTAATAATTCAACTTGTTTATCAATTGGAGCTTGGTCGGAAGTTCCTGTCAAGAGACCCCCTGGTTTTTCAATAGACTCTACCAAATCCGCTGATAATGGATCCGTAACGGCAGTGAATAGGATGGGAGTTTCAGTTGATACGGTTGCCAAACTTTGTGCCGCAGGTGTTGCAATAGCTAATACAATATCATTTCCATCGATTAATTGTTCTGATATAGTTTGTAGGTTTGCTTGATCACCTTGTGCGTTCTGATAATCTAAGACTAATTTTTCTCCTTCTTTGTAGCCGTTCGCCTCTAACTCTGCGACAAACCCTTCACGCGCTGCAGTCAAGGATTCATGTTCCATATATTGTAGAATCCCAACTTTAACTGTTTCAGAAGAAGATTTGTCTGAACTTGCGGAAGAGCAAGCTACAAGCGTCAAAATTCCTGCACTAATCAGGGAAATCGCAACTATTTTTTTCATGAATTTAGTTTTCATCATATGATACTCCTATCTTTCCAACTTTTATTTTTCCAATGCTTTAATGGTTTCAGCATCAAATCCGAGAGCTGTCGCCATTTCTTCATTCACAGTAACAGCAGCTGTATTTGGTTTTTCAACTGGCAGGTCAGCTGGCTTATCACCTTTCAAGATTTTCACAGCTAGTTCGCCAGCCTGTACACCAATTGCATGATAGTCAACCCCATAAGTAAATAGAGTAGCATCAATAACTGCGGCATCACTTCCCATTGCTGGAACCTTTGCTTCTTGTAAAATTTCACCAATCGTTGAAGCAGTTGAAGCAACTGTATTATCTGTCGGGAGATAGATAGCATCGACCTTAGCAGCCAGAGAGGTCATTGCTTGTTGAACGTCATTTGTTGAAGTAACAGTTGCTACCTCTACTTTGACTCCTTTCGCTTCAAGGGCTTGTTTAGCTTGGTCAGCTTGCACCTCAGAATTAACTTCACTTGAATTGTAGAAGATACCAACCGTTTTGGCAGAAGGAACCACTTTGAGTAACATGTCAATCTGACCTTCTACATCTGTTGCATCAATAGAACCTGTCATTGAACCGCCGGGTGCATCCAAACTGTCAACCAGTCCTGCTTCAACTGGATCAGTTACAGCTGTAAACACACTTGGTGTCTCACCATCCGCATTTAACAATGCTTGGGCTGCAGGTGTTGCTATTGCAAAGTTCAAATCATTTTTCCCTGCAAGCTGTCCTACCATTGTTTGTAAATTGGCCTGATCTCCTTGTGAATTCTGGAAGTCAATTGTCAGATTCTCGCCTTCCTTGTATCCCGCATCTTCCAATGCTTCAATAAATCCTTCACGAGCTGACGATAAGGCCTCATGTTCTGCATATTGGATTATACCAATCTTAACTGATCCAGAATCTTCACTATTAGAACTACATGCTGCCAATGTTAGCGCTGATAGTGCTACAACCGAGCTAAGAATAATTTTTTTAAATCTAACCATTTCAATCTCCTTTAAATGTATAAGTTGTTAATCCAAAAAGAAAGGGACCGTCTAGAAGATGACATTCTAAACGGCCCCAATGCTTCAACTGTATAGTAAAAACAGACTGAACAACTCGCGCCATTTAGATGTATTCATCTATGAGGCACATGTCAAAACGACTACAGCCACATAGATACAAACTTTACGTTCCCGTGTTTGCATCCATGTTCTCCATGTCTACAAACACTATCTAAAATAGCTGTAGAAATATGTACGAGTAACTGTTTGTTTTCGACACATACGTGGCATATCTGTTTTCCTTTCATTTTTTGATTTGTAACTATGATAACTGTTTTAAAATCATTTGTCAATAGATAATTGCGTAAATTTTCAGATTTTTTAATAAAATTCATACAATTGATGAAATTCTAAAAAATAAACGACTACTTGAGCCGTTTATTGAAGCAATTCATTTAATGGTTTAAAGATAATCCGTTCCAAATCTGCCACATAGGTTCCTAATTGTTGTTGCTTCGTAAAATACTCTGTCAACAATGGATTGGCTTGAACCTTTTTATTGAAATCAACCATTTTCTTTTGGTCAGTTTCAGTTGGAATTTCACCTGCTTGTAATTTTTCCTGAATACCTTTTTGGAAAGAAATATAGGCATCAAGGGTACTTTTAGCTTCCGCATTCGCTTCAACAGATACTTTCACTGCTTCCACTGCCTTATATTCCGGTAGATTGCGAATAGCGCGCTCCAATTGATTGGCAATATCATAGATATTTGTGGTCATAAACAACCTCCTAATTTAAGTATATTTGATAAGAAGTCTGCTCAGATAAGCGCTTTGCAGCTTCTTCTAGATGTTCCTTATTTTTAAATGTGATCTGTAAGATACCATATGTGTCTTCACGGTTTTCTTCGTTAATACGAATATTTACGATAGAGATTCCTCTCAGGACCTCTAAAACTTTTAGAACTGAGTCCTCTTCATCAGGTACATTGATAAATATATCGAAAAACGAATCAACACCACCACGCTTATGGATTTCCATCTCTTTTCGTGTTTGACTACCTCTGGCAAAAAAGTCCCAAATATCGTCCTGTCTTTTTTCTTTTAAAAGTTGACTAATATAGCTTAAGCGACCTTTAAAATCTTCTATACGTTCAATAATTGGCTCTGAATTTGTCATCAAGATGCTCGTCCACATACCTGGTTCACTCTCTGCAATTCGAGTCATATCTCGAAATCCACCTGCCGCAAAGTTATTCGTAAAGGGGTGTTCTACGGCATAATCACCCGCCTGATTCATCAGGCTTGAAGCCAGCACATGGGGAAAATGCGATATTTGACTCGTTACAAAATCATGTTCCTGGGCATCAATCTGTACGAATCGCGCACCAGTTCCCGAAAGGAGGTCAGTTAGTCTAGGAACTGCGTCTGCCTGGGTCAATGAACAAGGTGTCATAATGTAATATGCATTTTCAAATAATAAAATATCTCCAGCTTCCGCACCAGATTTATGACTACCAGCCATTGGATGACTTCCAATAAAGTTAATTCCTTTTTCTGAGAGATAAGCCTCCGCAGCTTGTATAATCTCTGTTTTTGTGGAACCAGCATCTGTCACCAATACGTTTGGTTTTAAATCGATTTGTCCTAACTGTTTGATAAACTCTATGGTTTGCTGAATTGGCACGCATAAAATGATAACATCTGCACGACCCGCAAATAGTGAGAAATTATCAGTCACCTCATCTACCATATTTCTTTGTAAAGCTATATGACGAGATTTTTCTCCTCGATTATAACCAAGTATGGTGTAATCTGGATGGTGTTTCCGTATACCGAGTGCTAGAGAGCCACCGATAAGACCGAGACCGGCAATATATACTGTCTTAGTCATCTTACCACCTAGAAATTCTTAACATAGTCACGGTGGCTAGCAACAGCAGCTTTTAATTCCTCTAAATTATCTGAAGAGAATTTTTCCAACATTTCATTTGCAATAACAGTCGCAACTACAGATTCCATCACAACACCCGCAGCAGGTAGAGCTGTTGGATCCGAGCGCTCTACAGTTGCTTTATAAGGCTCGTGAGTATCAATATCGACTGATATAAGAGGTTTGTAAAGGGTTGGAATTGGCTTCATCACCCCTCTGATAATTAATGGTTGACCGTTTGTCATACCACCTTCAAAACCACCCAAATTGTTTGTCCGTCGAGTATAGCCATCCTCTTCAGTCCAAAGTATTTCGTCCATTACTTGACTACCTTGGAGATAGCCAGTTTTAAAACCAAGACCAAATTCGGCACCTTTAAAGGCATTAATCGACACAACAGCCTGTGCTAGTTTCGCATCTAGTTTCCGGTCCCATTGTACATAGGAACCCAAACCAGCTGGAACACCGCCAACGATTGTTTCAACGACTCCACCAATCGTATCGCCATCACGTTTCACTTGGTCAATGTAAGCCTTGATTTCCTCTTCACGCTCTTGATTGACAATGGAAACTTCTGATGCGGCCGCGCGTTCACGAATCTGAGCAACAGTTAATCCATCTGGTACATCAATTTCTTTCCCACCAAAAACAACAACATGGTTTGCAATCTCAATATCAAGTTCTTCCAGTATACGTTTTGCAACAGCCCCAACTGCCACTCTCATTGTGGTTTCTCGGGCACTTGAACGCTCTAAAGAGTTTCGTAAATCACTAAAACGGTATTTCATCCCACCGACCAAATCGGCATGTCCTGGACGTGGGTGTTTGATGCGACGCTTGCTTTTAAGTTTCTCTTCAATATCCTCAACAGCCATAATATCCAACCACTTCTGATGATCCTTGTTTGTTACATTCAGAGTGATTGGTGCACCGGTTGTTTTACCATGACGAACTCCAGCAGTAATTTCCACACGGTCCGTTTCAATTTGCATACGACTTCCTCGACCATAACCACCTTGACGGCGTTTCAAGTCTTTATTAATATCTTCAGCTGTTAAAGGAAGACCTGCTGGAACTCCCTCAATAATGGCTGTTAAACGTGGGCCATGCGACTCGCCTGCTGTTAAATACCTCATACTAGTTCTCCAATATATCTAAAAATTTTCGTGTATTTGCCAATGAGATCTGGCCAGGGGCAGAAGCTTCATCTAAACTTGCAAAAGTCCAATTTGAACCCGTTACAAATCCTGAAATTCGGGATAACTTACCTAATGCCCCCATTGAAATTGTAGCAAACTCTTGCTCAGAATTCAATGTTTTAAACCCACGAGTATAATTCATCACATCAAGTACATCCTGCTCGGAGTTTGCCATAACAGCAATTTTCACAACCGCAGGAGAAAAACGCGTGAGCTCCGAAATGATTTCCAAATAATTTGAAGGTGTTTCCGTGAAATTGTGGTAACTTAAAACTAAGTTAGGGAAATCCAACATCTGATCAAATACAGACTGATAAGAATAGTACTCAAAGTCAATATAGTCTGGTTGGTAAATTGCTGCAACCTCCTTAATTAAATTGACATATTCTTGGTCTTCTAAATCTAGGTGGCCACCCTCACGTGTCGTACGTAATGTAAATAGAACTTCTTTGCCATTGCATACTTCAAAAATAGCGGGCGCAACTTTTAAAATTTCGTCTTTAGGAAGATAATCAGCTCTCCACTCAATGATATCTGCATCAGATAATCGTTCCACATCAATTGCTTCTATTTCCTCTATACTTCTTGGCATAATTGGAACAACAATTTTCATTTTTGCACCTGTATTGTAAATACCTTTAGGTAATTACTACTTTCATCATTTTTATTAACTGTAAAATCAATTGGTAAGCGATAAGTTTGTAAAAAGCGGTACTTGATTTTTCCAAGTCCTTTCTGAACTTGCTGTTTAAACTTGTCTATCGAAATGTTTGCAGCATTGGTTGAGGCAATAATCATGCCATCTGAATGTAAGATTTCAAGTGATTGTTCAATCAGTTTGTAATAATCTTTCGCCACTGTGAATGTATGCTTTTTATTTCGAGCAAAGCTAGGTGGATCCAGAATAATCACATCAAACTTCAATCCCTTTCTCTTTGCATAATTAAAATATTCAAAAACATCCATTACAACGAATTGATGGTGATCAAGAGGTAAACCATTTGCCATAAAATGTGCTTTAGATAGATCGCGTGATCGTTTCGCCAAATCAACTGAAACAGTCTCACTCGCCCCACCCATAGCTGCTGCAACCGAAAAAGCAGCTGTATATGAAAACATATTTAGCACTTTTTTATCGCTAGCAAGTCCATCAACAAGTGAAGCTCTAACATCATGTTGATCTAAGAAAATTCCAGTCATCAATCCATCATTTAAAAAAACCTGATAAGCAACACCATTTTCAATGACAGTAAATGTATCCGGGGCCTGATCTCCATACAGGAAATTGGAATCACTTAATTCTGACTGAAAACGAATTTTCTCGTAAGCTCCAACTACCTCAGGAAAAACAATTTGAAAGGCATCAATAACCAACTGTCTAATGGAATAGACAAAAGTATTATACCAAGAAAAAACAGCATAATCTCCATATAAATCAATTGTCAATCCACCAAAACCGTCACCATCTTGATTAAATAATCGAAAAGCTGTTGTCAAATTTGAATTGTAGAACGGCTGGCGTACTATTTTTGCCTTATTAAAAAGACTAATAAAAAAATCTACAGACAATGCTATTTTATTTCGACTAAAAAGCCAACCAATTCCTTTATTTTGTGAAGATAAGTAAGCCTCTCCTAAATATCTTCTACTCTTAGAAAACAACGACACTTGTCCATCAGGAAAGCTATGGTTTTTATTGAAATCTGAACTATCTAGAAGGCAGATGCCTTTATCAATCTTTTTTTCTGCCTGGCTACTCACTATCATATTCATACATTTTCTATTATATCATGATTCATTCTATATGCCAAAAAAACTCTTATTATTGCAGGATTTTTTATAAAATATGATATAATGAACAAAGATTTTAGAAAGGACAGTGGAGAATCATACTTGTGAAAAAACTAATAGCTATCATAAAAAAGAACTATCAGACTCGCCTCGGATTCATTTTTTTACTGTTACTCAGCTATTGGCTGAAGTCTCTTTGGGCCTATTTTATTGATTTTCATTTGGATATATCCAGTTTATTGCAGTATATTATCGCTATTTTTAATCCCTTTCCATTAGCACTTTTATTGCTAGGAATCGCACTCTATATTAAAAATAGCAAACTATTTTATGGTGTTGCAATAACAATTTATCTGATTCTGTTTGCTTGGCTGTTTTCAAATGCTGTTTATTACCGTGAATTTGCAGATTATATTTCTGTTTCTACAATGATGGCAACATCCAGTGTATCAACTGGACTTGGCGAAACAGCTGTTGAACTGTTTAGAATCTGGGACCTGGTCTACTTTCTTGATTTCATTTTATTTGCTGTATTAGTCAAAAAACAGAAATTTTCATTTCATGCAAAAGCACTTTCAACAAAAGCCAGTTTCGCACTGTCCTGTTTGGCAGTCCTAAGTTTTTCAATCAATTTATTCTTAGCTGAAATTGACCGACCTGAATTGTTAACGAGAGGATTTTCAAATAACTATATTGTACGTGCCCTTGGTTTACCTGCATTCTTTACTTATAACGCTCATCAAACATATACAACCGAGCGTGATCGTTCAGATGCGACAGCAGAGGACCTTGTCCCTGTAGAAGCGTATGTTCAAGAACATTACGCCTCTCCCAATAGTGACTATTTTGGAATCGCCAAAGGACGGAATGTCATTTATCTCCACTTAGAAAGTTTACAACAATTTGTAATTGATTATAAACTGAATGTTGATGGCGTTGAATATGAAGCAACACCATTTCTCAACTCTCTCTACCATTCACAGTCTACTTTGGCCTTTTCAAATTTCTTTAATCAAGTTAAGGCAGGAAAGACTTCTGATGCTGAAACTATGATTGAGACATCTCTTTTTGGTCTCAATCAAGGATCGTTCATGGTTCAATATGGAGGAAGTAATACACAACAGGCAGCGCCTTATATCCTTTCTCAGAATGGAGGCTATACTTCCGCTGTTTTCCACGGTAACTCAGCCAGCTTCTGGAACCGAAATAACACATACAAACAATGGGGCTACAATTACTTCTTTGACCAATCCTATTTCTCTGAGGCGACTGCTGAAAACTCATTCCAGTATGGTTTGAATGATAAAATCATGTTTGCAGACTCAATTCAGTATCTTGAACATTTGCAACAACCTTTTTATGCTAAATTCATCACAGTTTCAAACCACTATCCCTACACTACTAGTTTAGTTGGCGATGAAACTGGTTTCCCATTGGCTGATACACCTGATGAAACCATCAACGGGTACTTTGCCACAGCTAACTATTTAGATGCCTCAATTAAGGCATTCTTTGACTATTTGAAAGCTACTGGTTTGTATGAAAATTCAATCATTGTCCTATATGGCGACCACTATGGAATTTCAAATTCCCGCAACCCTGACTTAGCTCCATTAATCGGAAAAGATTCTCAAACTTGGTCAGATTTTGACAATGCAATGTTGCAACGAGTTCCATATATGATTGTAGTGCCTGGAATGACAAATGGTGGAATTATTGATACTTTTGGTGGTGAAATAGACGCCTTACCAACTCTCGAACACCTTTTAGGAATTGAAGCAAACAATTATCTTCAAGTTGGACAAGATATGCTCTCTAGTGAACACAATCAAATTGTCGCTCTTCGCACTGCTGGAAGTTTTATTACTCCCAAATATACGAGCTACGAAGGAAAAATTTATTATACTGAAACAGGTTTGGAAATAACCAATCCAGATGAAGTTACTCAAAAAGAAATTGATGATATAAAAGCCTCTGCTGCGGCGCAATTAGCAGCTAGTGATGCCATCCAAACTGGTGATCTTATCCGATTCTTCGACAATGGTTTACCTGCTTTAGATGCAAGTCAATTTAACTATATTGATTCATTAGCGAGCGAACTCGCAATAGAAAACGATCTTGGTTCTCAATCAACCAGCATTTTTAGCAAAAATAGTAATCAATCAACAGTAGATTTATTTAAGGCACCTAGTTACCTAGAACTTCATGGCACCTCTTCGACTAGTCAAGAAACATCAATTACAAGTGGTAGCGAAACATCTAGCAGTAGTTCAACGACCACAAGTACTTCATCAGAATAGAAAAAGGCATTGGATCACATTCTTCATTACGAAGGTTGATTCCAATGCCTATTTTTATTCCTAGAGAGAATTGAAAAAACTCGGAAATAATCCAAGCTTTTTTCAAATCCTATATGCTTATTTAGCAAGTTTTGCTTTAGCAGCATCTGCAAGAGCTGTGAAAGCTGCTGCATCGTTTACTGCTAAATCAGCAAGCATTTTACGGTTCACTTCAATTTCAGCCAATTTCAAACCGTGCATCAATTGTGAGTAAGACAAACCATTCATACGAGCAGCCGCATTGATACGAGTGATCCACAATTTACGGAAATCACGTTTTTTCTGACGGCGGTCACGGTATGCATAGTAGTAAGAGTTCATAACTTGTTCTTTCGCAGTGCGGAACAAGAGATGTTTAGCTCCATAGTAACCTTTAGCTAATTTTAAAATACGTTTACGGCGTTTACGAGAAACAACGCCACCTTTAACACGTGCCATTTAATTTTCCTCCAAATAATCTAAATTCTAGTAGTCGGCTTATTTCAAACCAGTAAGCATTGATTTGATACGCTTAAAGTCACCAGCATGCACCAAACCTGCTTTACGAAGGTGACGACGTTGTTTTTTAGTTTTACCGTGGAAACGGTGTGAAGTATAAGCGCGGAAGCGTTTCAATCCACCAGAACCTGTACGTTTAAAACGTTTAGCTGATGCGCGGTGAGTTTTTTGTTTTGGCATTTTAATTCTCCTTTTAGCGTAAAAAGCTTATTTTTTTTCTGAAGCTGGGGCCAATTGCATAAACATTTGACGACCGTCCATCTTAGCACGTTGTTCAATAATCGCAATATCTTGGGTTGCTTCGGCGAACTCAGCTAATACTTTCGCTCCAACTTCTTTGTGGGTAATCATACGACCCTTAAAACGGATCGAAACCTTGACTTTATTTCCTTTTTCAAGGAATTTACGGGCATTACGAAGTTTTGTCTCAAAATCCCCTTTATCAATTACTGGACTTAGACGTACTTCTTTTACAGTAACAACACTTTGTTTCTTGCGTTGTTCTTTCTGTTTTTTCTGATATTCAAACTTAAACTTACCGTAGTCCATGATTTTAGCTACTGGCGGTTTAGCTTGTGGTTGAATCAATACTAAATCCACATTTGAATTATCAGCAATGGCCTGAGCCTCATTGAGCGGTTTGATTCCCAACTGTTCACCCTCAAGACCGATAAGACGAACTTCACGCACTCGAATTTCATCATTGATGAACAAATCTTGCTTTGCTATGGCTTTTCACCTCATTTTATTTTTTTCGAGAAAAACAAAACGGACCTGCTAAACAAGTCCGCACTACACCATTATTCTTTCCGAAGAAATCTTAAATCGTAGGGCCAGACAACGTTAGTCGCAAGGCGAGAAGCTCTCACTTCTGCTTTTCTCAATACGACTATTTTATCATCTCTCCAACTACTTGTCAAGAATTTCTTTCGCTTTTTCGGAAATAAATTTCACAACACCTTCAATGGACACACCGGTCGTATCAAAAGTGATTGCATCATCTGCTGCTTTTAATGGCGAAACTGCTCGGTTTGAATCTTTAAAATCACGAGCTGCAATCTCCTCCTTTAAGGTTTCCAAATCCGTTTCGATGCCACGTTCCGTATTTTCCTTAAAACGACGTAAAGCCCGTTCCTCAACCGATGCAATGAGAAAGATTTTTAACTCCGCTTGAGGAAGTACCACAGTGCCAATATCACGACCATCCATGACGATACCACCAGCTTGTGCAATTTCCTGTTGTAAATGGACCAATTTTTCCCTTACCAAAGGAAGTGCCGCTACTGCCGAAACATTATTAGTCACGTGGTTATTTCGAATAGGTAACGTGACGTCACAATCACCAACAAATACAAGTTGCTCACCATTCTCGTCCCTGCCAAATCGAATCGGATTGGATTCTAGCAGTTGAACGATTTTCTCTTGATTTGTCACCTCTATACCATTTTTTAAGGCTAGGTAAGTAGCTGAACGATACATAGCGCCTGTGTCTAAATAGGTATAGCCCAAATCTTTAGCAATAATTTTAGCGACAGTTGACTTTCCGCTTGAAGCAGGACCATCAATAGCGATTTGAATTGATTTCATAACTCCTCTTATCTAATACGAACTATATCTCCAGGATTGGCCCACCAAGTTCCCCCGGGTCCGACCATTTTATCCGGATTTAAACGTTCTAGCTCTGAAATTGAAATACCAGCACGGGCCGCGATACTCCCAATTCCTTCCCCAGCTTCAACTGTTAGAGTTGTACCATCACCAGTGTCCGTAGTAGTTGATTGTGTTGTTGCCTCTGTTGATGACGTCACAGTCTCTTCAGTGCTTTCTGCTACTGTCGAGCTCTCTTCAGTAGCACTAGAGGAGGAGGCAACTACACTACTGGCACTACTAGCATTATAGAACTCCTGATTCGAATTTGTTTGGCTACCACCAGTTGAAAGGTAGATTGCTAATATTAAAACAACAAGCATAATGAGAAAGAAAATAATTGCTAACACCGTGAAGACCCTAGTGCTTGCTACACCATTTTTTATTCGGTCTTTTCTACTTGCTGATCTAGATGAGTATACTTCTTCATTCCATGGTTCTTGTGACATAAGCGTGGTTTCTCCTTGTATTTTTTCTTAATAACTATTAGAATATCAATATGAAAATAAAATTAATTCCTGAACGGTGCATCGCATGCGGATTATGCCAAACATATTCCAATCTATTTGATTATAATGATGATGGTATTGTGATTTTTTCTGAAAGTGAGGGGAATGAAAAAAACTGTCAACCCACACCGGAAATAATGAATGCAATCAAGTCTTGTCCGACAAAAGCTATCTTATCTGATTGAGGTAGTTTTTCCACTATAATATTCTTCGAAGTAATCCTGTTTAATCAAGTGATCCGTTAACACAACTTCACCTGAAAATTCGGGATGTAATGCAATATGATTTACAAAATATTTTTTCGGCCACTTTCGCATATGATAAATTGAACCATCTGTATTCTGATTTACAATAATACGAATAGCTAGATAAGATACTTCTATCCTACTGATATCTTTCATCAGTATTTTTTTTACTTTTAGGGGATTTGCAGTTGATATCCTTAAATGATCTTCTTTTAATTCAAAGTATCTCCGGGTACCGAGTAGGCACATTAGAAAAAAAAGACCAACCAACATAAAAAATAAGATGGACATTTTCAGCTTTTCAAGCAGTAGAGATAGGGCTATAAACAAGGGGGTTAGGGTTAGTGACCAATAAATGATACCCCACGAAAACTCTGGCTGCCAGTGATAGCGTATTTTACCAAAAATTTTTATCATTGCTATCCTCCATCTATTATTCTAGCATAAAAAGAGAGATTTTCCTATGAAAATCTCTTACTTTTGAAAAACTTTGTTGCATTTACATTACACGATAATAAGGCTATGTAAAGAGTTGGTAACATATTAAGTAACTAAGTAGGTTTTACAACTCCGTAATATCTCCTGTACGAAGATAAACAACCCATTCACAGATATTTTTCGCGTAATCACCAATCCGTTCCAGATAAGTCAAAACTTGGAAGTAGTCACGACCGGCAACCAAGGCATCTGGATTTTTCTTGATTTCTTCTGTCGTCAATGCTTGGATTTTTGCATAGTAATCGTTGATAACTTCATCGCGTGCAGCAATTTCGTAAGCTGTTTCCATATCGCCTGAATTGAGATATAACTCCAATGATGATTCGACCAAATGACGGACTTCCTTGCCCATTTTTTTGATTTCTTCTTCAACGACGAGAATGCGAACTTCGCCCTTCATTCGAATAGCTGCTTTCGCGATAGATACCGCATGATCACCCATTCGTTCCAAATCACTGGTAGCTTTCAAAACAGTGATAACACGGCGTAAATCTGTCGAAACAGGCTGTTGCAGAGCGATGATTTCCAATGATTTCTTTTCCAATTTTACTTCAAATTCATTGATTTTCTTATCTGCCTCGATGACTTCTTTGGCCAATTCACGGTCGTGGGTCGTAAAAGCGCGAACAGTATTGTTAATCTGTCCTAAAACTTCATTTCCCATCGCATAAAATTGATTATGCAATTTTCCTAATTCTTCTTCAAATTGTGCTCTTAACATAATGAATCTCTTTTCTATATCTAAATGAGGACTAACCAAATTTACCAGTAATGTAATCTTCCGTCTCCTTATGAGCTGGATTCAAGAACATTTCTTTCGTATCATTGTACTCAATGAGATCGCCAGCCAGGAAAAATCCAGTACGGTTTGAAATACGTGACGCCTGTTGCATCGAACGCGTTACTAAAATCATCGTGTATTTTTCCTTCAAGCCATAAAGAGTATCTTCGATTTTACCTGCCGAGATTGGGTCCAAGGCCGAAGTTGGTTCATCGAGCAGAATGATTTTTGGACTGGTCGCCAATACACGAGCAACACACACACGTTGCTGCTGACCACCAGATAAACCTAGCGCTGAATCGTGCAAACGGTCCTTCACTTCATCCCAAATAGATGCACCGATCAAGGATTTTTCAACAGCCTCGTCCAAGACTTGCTTGTCCTTAATGCCGTTAATCCTAAGGCCATAGACAACATTTTCGTAAATGGACATTGGGAATGGGTTAGGTTGCTGAAAGACCATCCCGATTTCCTTGCGCAAGTCAACAGTATCTGTGCGTGGACTATAAATATTCTTGCCGTTGTAATCAATAGCCCCTGTCAAGGTTACTTCTGGGTTCAAATCGCCCATACGGTTGATAGACCGCAAAAGCGTTGATTTACCAGAACCAGAAGGACCAATCAAGGCTGTAATCTCATTTGGGTAGAAATCAATAGAGACGCTGTTCAAAGCCTTTTTCTTATTGTAGTAAACAGACAAATCTTTTACTTGTAAAATAGGTGATGTCATCGTGTCTCCTTTCTATCCAAAGTGTCCTGAAACGTAGTCGCTGGTTGACTTGAGTTTGGCATTTTGGAAAACGTTAGAAGTCTTATCATACTCAATCAAGTCGCCCAAATAGAAGAAGGCTGTATAATCGCTTGCACGGGCTGCTTGTTGCATGTTGTGCGTTACGATAATGATGGTATAGTTTTTCTTGAGTTCAAACATGGTTTCTTCCAACTGCATAGTCGCAATTGGGTCCAAGGCTGAAGCTGGCTCATCCATGAGCAAAATCTGTGGTTTCACAGAAATAGCGCGCGCGATACAGAGACGTTGTTGCTGACCACCTGACAAGGTAAAGGCTGACTTGTGCAAATCGTCTTTGACCTGATCCCAGAGCGCCGCTTGCTTGAGTGAGGTTTCAACGATTTCATCCAAGACTTTCTTGTCTTTAACACCTGCACGCTCATGCGCAAACGTAATGTTCTTGTAGATAGATTTTGCAAAAGGGTTTGGACGTTGGAAAACCATACCAATGTGTTTACGAATTTCGTAAACGTTCATGTTTGGCTTATTAATGTCAATTCCTTCATAGAGGATTTGACCAGTTACCTTGGCAATGTCAATCGTATCATTCATCCGGTTGAGACTGCGAAGATAGGTTGATTTCCCACAGCCTGATGGGCCAATCAAGGCTGTGATTTTATTTTTCTCGAACTGCATATCAATGCCCTTAATTGCCTCATTTTTACCATAGTAAACATGAACATCTTTTGTCGAAAGGGCAATTTTTTCTTCTGGGAAGGTAATGATATGACGTTCATTCCAGTTATATTCTGCCATTTTTTCTCCTTAATAAGTCGACTGCTTATGCTGCAGAAGTCATTTTCGCATGAAGTTTCTTACCGATGTAACGGGCAGAAAGGTTGAAAATCAAGATAAATACCAAGAGGATGGCTGCAGAACCTGCAGATACTTGTGTCGCATCAGGAATCGTTCCCTCACTGTTGACCTTCCAAATATGAACCGCAAGGGTTTCAGACTGACGGAAAATCGAAATCGGGCTGGTTACGCTGAGCGGGTTCCAATTGGACCAATCAAGAGCCGGAGCTGATTGACCTGCGGTATAAATCAAAGCCGCTGCTTCACCGAAGATACGACCAGAAGCAAGGACAATACCAGTAACAATACCCGGTAGCGCCTCAGGAATGACCACGTGGAGAACTGTTTCCCAGCGTGACAACCCAAGGGCCAAACCGGCCTCACGTTGCGTATGGTGAACGTGGCGCAAGCTATCCTCAACGTTACGGGTCATCTGTGGCAGGTTGAATACGGTCAGAGCCAAAGCACCTGACAGGATAGAGAAACCATATTCAAACTGGACAACGAAAATCAAGTAACCAAACAAACCAACAACTACTGATGGCAGAGAGGACAGAATCTCAATACAGGTACGAATAAAGTTGGTCAAAGGACCTTTCTTAGCATATTCCGCCAAATAAATACCTGCACCAGTTGACAAGGGTACTGAAATCAAGAGCGTTACAACCAAAAGGAAGAAGGAATTGTAAAGCTGAATACCGATACCACCACCGGCCTTATAAGACGATGACTTGCTGGTCAGGAAGTGCCAATTAACATGAGGCAATCCTCTTACCAGAATAAAGAGAATTAAAGCTGTCAAGATAACAACAATTACGGTCGCGATGGAGTAAAGAACACCTGTCGCCAGTTTATCCATTTTCTTAGCGTGCATAGTTTTTCTTACCCTCTCTCGTAATAAATTTCATAATCATATTAAAGACTAAGCTCATCAAGAGCAAGACAAGAGCCAATGACCAGAGCACATTATTTTGGACGGTACCCATAACAGTGTTACCGATACCCATCGTTAAGACGGAGGTCAATGTCGCTGCTGGTGTAGTCAATGACGTAGGAATAACTGCTGAGTTCCCCACCACCATCTGGATAGCCAAGGCCTCACCAAAGGCACGAGCCATACCGAAGATAACAGCCGTGAAAATCCCCGGTTTTGCTGCATTTAGAATAACGCGCCAGATAGTCTGCCAACGAGTCGCCCCCATGGCCAAACTTGCCTCACGGTAATGACGCGGTACAGCGCGGAGACTGTCCACTGTCATGAAGGTTACAGTTGGTAAAATCATAACAAAGAGTACGAAAACCCCTGACAAGATACCAAAACCTGTCCCGCCAAAGATGGAGCGGACAAACGGTACCACCACTTGCAAACCGATGAAACCATAAACTACTGATGGAATACCGACCAGCAACTCAATAACAGGCTGCAAAATTTTTGCGCCACGCTTTGGTGAAATTTCAGTCATAAAAACTGCGGCGCCAATTGCAATCGGTGTGGCAATAATGGCTGATAAAATCGTTACGATAAAGGAACCTGAAATCATTGGCAAGGCACCAAATGTTTTTGAACCCGGCTCCCATTTATCACCAAACAAGAAATCCGTAATGCTAACGCCATCTACAAAGAAGGTAGACAAGCCACGTTGCGCTACGAAAATCAAAATCATAGCAACAATAAAGACAATCAAGCTAAGACAAAGGAAGGTCAAAACCTGTCCAAATTTCTCCAAACGAGAATTTTTTGAGGGAGTTGATAATTCCTTTTCGAGTTGTTCGTTTTTCATTTCTACTCCTTATCCGTTACCACACCGTCAGCAGACTTCACTACCTTCATGTGGTTGATAGAAATATACCCCATGCTGACAACGATGCCTTCTTGCACTTCTTCTGAGTACATGTAATCAAGAAATTCCTGGGTCAAACCATCTGGTTTACCCTTAGTATACATGTGCTCGTAAGCCCAAATCGGCCAGTCATTGGTCGCTACATTTTCAGTTGTTGGTTCAAATCCATTCAACTTAATCGTATGAATGGTATCATCCAAGTAAGCGAAAGCCAAATAAGAAATGGCACCCGGTGTCTGAGCAACAATAGACTTGACCATCCCGTTGGAATCTTGTTCCTGACTTTGGATAGCCTTCTCACCATTCATGATAATGCTGTCAAATGTTGCACGCGAACCAGAACTCGCTGCACGGTTGATGATGGTAATTGGAAGATCCTGACCACCGAGTTCCTTCCAGTTGGTAATCTCTCCCGTGAAAATCTTACGGAGATCTTCAGTAGTAATATCGTCCACCGTCACTTCTTCATTAACAATTACTGCAAGACCTGCAACTGCCACTTGATGGTCTACAAGTTGACTGGCGTCAATCCCTTCTTTTTCTTCTGCAAAAACATCTGAGTTCCCAATCTGAACCGCGCCAGATTGAACTTGGGAAAGACCAGTACCAGATCCCCCACCTTGGACATTGACGGATTTACCTAGATTCACTGAACCAAATTCGTCAGCGGCAGCCTCTACTAAGGGTTGAAGTGCTGTTGAACCCACCGCAGTAATGGATTCACCTCGATCAATCCAAGCAGAGCAGGCAGAGAGTGCCATGCTAGAGATGAGAAATAAAGCTGCAATTCCTAGCTTATGCTTTTTTTTCATATCAAATATTCCTTTACATTTTTCAGTGGAATTTCTAGTCTTTTTATTTGATTTTTACACAGCATTTACAAGAAAATTCCACTTATCCACTATAACATATAACAAGACAAGTTGCAAAAATAATTTGCTTCTTCGGACTTAAAATCTTAGTCCTTTGGGGAAGCTATTTTTCAATACTCCAGAAACGATTTTTGAAAAGCCTAGCCCATTTCCAGCAACAGCAACTTGATACCATCCATTTGGTAATTCTTTAGGCACCTCAATCGTCTGACCTGCAGCATATTTTTGAAAATCTTCAACTGAAATTTCAATTCGCTTCATCACTTCATCACTCTGTAATGCAAGGCCGAGAGCAAAACTGGGTTCAAAGCGCTTTTTCTTAAACACACCTAGATGTAAACCATTTCGTGCAATTTTAATTTTAGATAAATCAGGAAGCTCTTTGGGTAATAAATAGAGATTATCCCCAAACACTTGTAAAACACCGTCACATTGTATCGTCAGGTGTTCTTGTTTGAAAGACTGCCATAATTGTTGCTGTTCACGATTTAAATTTGACTTCCCAAATTTCCTTTTTTTCATGGAACCTTCCCCTTTATATCGAAATTTCGCTACAAACTGTCCTTCTCCTTTAAAACGATGAGGATACATCCGAGCCGTCTCAGGATAGCCAATCCCTTCAACCATACCATTTATTTTCGGAATATCAATTAATTCTAAAGCATATTGCTCCAATAACCATCGAACAATATCTTCATTTTCTTCAGGCGACCACGTACAGGTAGAGTAGATGAGTTGTCCATTAGGTGCAAGCATTTCAAGAGCTGATTCCAAGATTTCCTTTTGCAACTGCGCGCACTGAGCAGGATAGTTTTTAGACCAATACTGAATAGCATCCGGGTCTTTCCGAAACATACCCTCACCAGAACATGGTGCATCCAAGACAATCATGTCAAAATAGTTGGGGAATACCTTTGCTAATCGTTCAGCAGATTCATTTGTAACGACAACATTGCGAGCACCGAAACGTTCTACATTTTCTGCGAGAATTTTAGAACGTTTGACTGAAATCTCATTACTAACTAAAATCCCTGTATTCTCTAAATATGAAAGTAAATGGGTGGTCTTTCCTCCAGGAGCTGCTGCTAAATCCAGTACCTTCATCCCTTTTTCAGGAGCCGCAACTTGCCCAACAATCTGTGCAGCTGGTTCTTGAGAATAAACCAAACCTGTCACATGTTCGATTGACTTCCCAGAAATCTTACCGTAGTAAGACCAAGGCATATTCGGTATTGCATCTGGGAATTCCTTCTGTTGTTCTTTTAAAGGATTCGTACGAAAGCCAGAAACTGCAGAAGATTCAAAACTCTCAAAAAATGCTTGGGCATCTGGGCCAAGCAAGTACGTATATTTTTCAATAAATTCCTGTGGTAATTGTATCAATGGATAAACCTCTTAATCTCACTCAAACTAGCTTTTGGGACCAACAACACATGTTCTCGACCAGAAAACTGGGGCGCATCACCTTCTAAGCTCAATAACTGACAATCTAAACCTTCCCCTAAAATACTCGCAGCCGCATAATCCCATGGATAAAGATTCGAAGCATAAGCTAATAAGCGTCCTTCTAAAACGTGAGAGAAACCAATTCCAGCACTACCAACAGAACGAGTTCCTAATGAATGATCGGCCAAGTCACCTAATCCATATTGATTTGTAGCATATATGGTTGCATTTAATCCGATTAAACTTCTTGCTAAAGCAGTGGCCTTGGGAATTTCAAGCAATTGATCATTGAGATAGACAGGAAACTGCCCTCCACCATGAAATAATTTATCCTGCATCACATCATAAATGATTGCGAATTGACCTACACCATCTTCAAAATATGCCAAAAGAATGGAAAAGTCATTCTTTTGAGCGATAAAATTCGTTGTCCCATCAATCGGATCCAGCACCCATACCTTTCCCTCTTTTATGGAACCAGTTTGACCACCTTCTTCACCAAATACGCTATCCATTGGAAATTCCGAAAGAATCTTTTGGCTCAATTGGTCTTGCACCTGTTTATCTAAGTGCGTAACTAAATCTTGAGGATTGGTTTTTTCATCTATAACAAGAGGGTCATCTAAATGATCACGTAAGAACTCACCCGCTTCAAGAATAATCTGCTTGGCAAAATGATATTTAGTTTCCAAATCGGATCATTCCTTTCTGTTTTTCTTGGGCAGCCTTTACAACTCGATAGCTCGAGTAACCTGATGCTTCTTCGAAATCTCGATCAATTTGTCTTTCTTGCCCTTTGCTTCTTACAACTTCTTTAAACTTTTTATACTGTTCAAGAACGAGTCTTGCTTCTACACCCTTTTCATATGCTTCTTCCACTCGATTCAAAAAAGAAAGCACTGAGGAAATTTCCTCTGTGCTCCACGAAAAATCAAGCGGATATGAGTATTGTTTATCCATGTCTCTATCCTATTTCTGCTCGTAATGTTGCATTCTTTAATTCTTGCTTGCGATAGTTTCGCGGTAGAAATGCCCGAATTTCATCCTCATTAAACCCTATCTGCATCCGTTTTTCATCAAGGATAATCGGACGCCGAAGTAAACTCGGATATAGCTCGATTAACTCAATAAGCTGTCTCACGGACAGTTCATCCACGTCAATATCTAACTTTTGAAATACTTTTGATCGTGTTGAAATTAAATCATCGGTGCCGTTTTCTGTTAGTGATAAAATTTGCTGTAATTCATCTGCAGTTAACGGACTAGTCATAATGTTATGCTCATTAAAAGGCACCTCGTGGCTAGTCAGCCATGCTCTAGCTTTACGACAACTCGTACAACTTGGTGACAAAAATAAGGTTATCATGCCCGTCCATTCCCTTCTATACAAGCTTTTCTAATATATTATATCTTATTTTGTTGTTATTTTCAATAGGGAACCAAAGGGATTATATTAATTTTTCATAAAATTTAATGACCGCAAACATAGATATGTTGGCAGTTTTTTGAAATCTATAGGTTTACTTACTTGTCCAATGCAAGGCGTAGCTTTCATCGGATTTCATCTGCTCCATCAACCCTTCAATTCCATCGAACTTAACCATATCTCGAATTTTTTCAAGCCAAAAAATAGTTATTTTTTCTCCGTAAATAAAGCGGTCAAACCCAAAAATATGGGCTTCTATCCGCATCTCTGTTCCATCAAAAGTAACATTTTTCCCAACACTTGTCATGGCTCGATAGCGTTTCCCATCTACTTCAACATCCGCGACGTAGACTCCCTCAGATGGTAAATGGACACGGTCAAAAGGAGCCAGATTTGCAGTTGGATAGCCAATGGTGCGCCCTCTGGCATCTCCATGAACAACAATTCCCTCCGTCATAAATGGATAACCTAAAAGTTGATTAGCTAGAGAGACATCCCCTGACTGGATAGCTTGGCGAATTCGAGTTGAAGAAACTTTTTCTCCGCTCAAGCTCACTTCATTTACAGTTTCTACCTGACCGTCAAACAGTTCCATCAAGTCCTGCACGTCTGCTCTGCAATTTCCAAAATGATAATCAAATCCAGCAACCAAGACCTGAGCATTTAACCCTTTCACATACCGCTCAATAAATTCTGCAGGAGTATTACTAGCAAATCCGCTAGTAAATGGCGTCATTACCAGTTGATCCACACCATATTTCTCCAATAAGAGATAGCGCTGTTCCTGACTTGTTAAATGTAGCAATAATTCTGGCGTAAAACGCGAAAAGGCCAACCGTGGCGATTCTGGAAAAGTCAAAACAGTTACCGTCAGCCCTCGCTCATCTGCCACCTTTCGTGCACGTTCAAAAAGGGCTTTATGCCCCAGGTGAATTCCGTCAAAATAACCAAGTACCAAAACGGTTGGTTCTTCTTTTTGCAATTCGTTAAAATCTTTAATTGTTCTTATATTCATGTCTTTTATTTTATCACAGTTATCGAAAAATTTCTTAGACCAAAACTTTGCTTGGTTTATACAGCTGGTCGCGTTTTTCAAAAATAGCAATCAACTGACCATCATGAAAGCCTGCTAAACGCTCTGCTTCTGCATTCAATTCTACAAATCGACCAAATATAGCATCTTTCACCTGCTCTTCCTTCAATTCTACAACAGGTAAATCCCCGATACCACGTTCAATAGGTTGGAGAAATGAAAAATCATTTTCAGCTACCAGCGAAGAAATTTCTTCCAAAGTCAAGGCGTCCGCTAGGTCCATTCCTGCTGATCCAGTTCGTTTCAACTTGGACATGTGGCTAGCATAGCCTAGCTTAGCCCCTAAGTCAACAGACAGGGTACGGACATAGGTGCCCTTTCCACAGCGAACGCGGAAGGTGAACCGTGCACAGTCATCTACTAGTTCAATCGGGCTAGTCCGTTCAAAACTGTAAATGTCGATTTGGCGTTGAGGACGTTCGACTTCTTCACCCGCCCGTGCGTATTCGTATAGCTTACGACCATTTACTTTAACGGCTGAATACATAGGTGGAATCTGGGTAATAGTACCGACAAAACTAGCCATAGCCTCATCAACTGCCTGCTCTGCTATGTCCAAAACCGGTGTCCGCTTAACAAGGTCGCCCGATGCATCTTCTGTCGTGGTCGAGTAGCCGATAGTAATCTCCCCCTCGTAAATCTTGCCCTCTTCCTGCATGTACTCAATCATACGAGTAGCCTTACCAACTGCAATGGGCAGAACGCCCGTCACATCTGGATCTAGCGTCCCCCCGTGTCCAATCTTTTTCTCCTGGAGAATCTTACGGAGTTTAAAAACTGCATCATGCGAGGTCATCCCTGCCTCTTTTTTTACATTAATAATTCCTGAAATCATTCTTCCATTATAACACAAAGGACCGCTCTTGTGGGCGGTCCGTTATCAATCACTTATCATAAAAACGATAGCTACCAAAAGTTGTTCCAATCAACTGTTCAATCTCCTTATGAACACGTCTCATAGTTTCAGAAGATACTGCGTTACGCGGAATTGCTTCATCAATCCCTTCCTCAGTCTCTTCATCATAGCCATACGAAAATATCAAAGGGGCATCATAATAGCCGTTGTCACCAATTTTTATGGTCGGCCACTCCAACAGCTTGATTTCTTTCAAAAATTCTCTAAATTTTTTTACCTTGCTTTTACGAATGGGTGTAAAATCTACCGTATCTTCAACTCGATTATCTGCACCAATATATTCAATCATATAATCCTGTTCCCTAAGACTGACCGCAACATCTACGCTCTTTCCTTCAATATAGTAAGCCTTAAAAAGAATAAAGTCTATATTCTCATATGTGCGTTCAAATTGTTTCATGTTCTTTCCTATAAAAAATGAATAAACTAGATATCCCGATGAAAATCGCTATCAATCTCAAAAAATGGTTGGATATCCTGGACATACTCCAAAACGCCTTGAAACTCTCCCTGGTCATCGCGGACAGCCTTATAGACCACGTAGACAAACTTGCCCATGCTCTCGGACTTGAACCACATGGTGACCTGGTCTTTTTGCCCTGTGCGGAGCAGTTCAAAAATCTTCTTGACCTTATCCACTATTTTAGGAGGATGGCAAAGCTCCACATGGCGTCCGATCTGGCTGGGTGTCCGTTTGAAAATCATGTCTTCGACAGGGTGGCTGTCATTGTAATATTGGAAAATGTCATCCTTGTTGACAAAGGTTAATTCCAGCGGTAAATGATTGAGGATTAGATTAGCTTGCTTAACAGATAAATAACCGTTGCCGAAGGTCTGCGGACTAGTCCTGTCCTGAACAGTTTCTGACTTTTCCTTGGGTGTGAAGGTAATGGTAAACTGACCTTCTGGCGTGTCGATAATCTGCTGGTTTGGGCTAGCTGGTTGCGGAGTAACAGTATTTACTTCCTGCTCTGCTATTTCCCCAAAAACCTCCCGATGAGGTACCCACTTGGTTGTCGGCTTAACAATGGCGTAGCCGTAAGCGTCGCTGTCCTCTGCCACTTGGAGCCAGTCATCCTGAGTGAATGTCTCCAATAGAATCATGAGAAGTATGGCTTCTTCCTTGAAAATCATCTCCTCGAACTCCTTGGCGAAGTTTTCAAAGTGGGCGCGTATCTCAGCTAGGTCGCCTGTTGCAAGGGTTTTACGGGCCGTCTTGAAGAGATCGCGAATCTCGTCGTCCACACCCCACATGACCTTGGGCGGTGCATCATGACCGTACCGCTCCATAATCGGAAAGAAGACTTTTTCCTTGCGAGTGTAGTGGTTTTCAAACTGACCGAGGAGGCCAAACTGGCGTGTCAAACCTTGCAGGAGCTGGTCTTTCAGCTCCTCTTCCTCTGTCTGCTCATACTGGTCAATGATTCGGCGGATGCGTAAGAGAGCTGCCCGCAGTGCCAGGTTTTCCTGCTTGAAGACATAAACTGGGTGTCCTTCCTGGTCCATATCCGCCACTTCCACATCTGCAATGGCTCCTTTGAAGAGGTTGGCGTGGATATTGCAAAGGCTCATGACGTCTTCAAAAGTGATACCCGTGTCGCTAGACATGAGCTCATGCTCCATTAAAGAGATTTCAAGGGCAGAAACACCCGTAAAATGCTGATTAAACTGGTCCTGAACAGACTCTGGGCTGGCACCATTGTGCAGGTCCAAGAGAATATTCTTCAAAATGTCAATCCGTTGGTCTGTCATGCTTCTCCTCCTATTACCTCGTAGCCGTTGCATTCCAAGACCTGTTGAATACGGTCTAGTGGAATTTTGGTCATCTTGGCGCCTGTCTTCAGACTGGTTACCTTACCAACTGTGTTCAGCATGGCTGGATTTGCCAAGGGCTTGAAACCAAGCTCTACCAGAATGTCCTTGACTTCTGGGTGCTGGTTGATAATCTCTGCCACAGGCAGATTTAGGTCGATTGTGTTCATCCTATTCCTCCTTCAACGCCTCAAACTTAGCTTTCATGGTTGGGTTATTTCGGGTTAGTTTTTTGACGGAGACGTCGTCTAGTTTATTATTGGCTAGGCGAAGCTGGTTTTCGCTGGTGGTTAGGGCTGCTTTGACAGCTTCCATTCGCTTGATTGCCTTGTCGATTTCATCAATAGCCTTTTGGAAATTGTTGCTGGCCGATTGATAGTTTTTTGCAAAAGCATTCTTGAAAATTTCCAAATCTTCTTCAAAATGAGTAATATCAATATTCTGCTCCTTAACCAAGGCTAACTCCTGCTGATATTGCAGACTATTAAGCGCAGCATTTCGTAAAATTCCGATTAATTGGATAAAGAACTGTGGTCGAATAACATACATCTTCTCATATTCATGACTAACATCCACAATCCCTGTATTGTAATAGTCATTGTCTGCCTCTAACATGCTAACTAATACAGCATATTCGCATTTTTTCTCCCTACGGTCCTTATCCAACTCCTTAAAGAAATCAGCGTTTTTATGCTTGGTCTTGGTCGTATCCGCCTCATTTTTCATTTCGAACATGATGGAAATAAATTCCAAGCCTGACTCGTCAAAATCACGGAAGATGAAATCTCCTTTTGAACCGGACGCTGATACTTCGTTGTCCTTCGCAAATTTGGCGCGTGGAAAAGCATAGGAACGAACCTTGTTAAACTCCGCCTCAGCAAATTGCTCCAAGCTCTCTCCAATTGCCTTAGTAGACTGCTGGGCCTTGAAATTTTTGTAAAATTCCACCTGCTCATCCGCCGCCTTGAGCCGTACTTCGTACTCCTGACGAGTGGTCGCCAGGGCTAACTCTTGCTTTTGTTCCTGCAAAACCAAAGCATTTTGCGCCGCATCCCGCTCCTTCTCCACCTGAGCTATCGCCTGCTGCAACTCCAAGTCCTTGGCAAGACCGATTTGCCCCAACTGAGCCTTAAGTTCTTGGATTTCTTGGTCTTTTTTAGAAATGGCAGAGCTGAGTTCGAGTTCCGTCTGACTAGCAAATGTATCCAGTTTTGCGGTCAGTTCCAGAATCTCCTTATCCCTATCACTCAATCTAGCCTGCAAATCATTTTCAGCCTTCTGGCTTAATAATTCCCGTTCCCGCTCCAAGCGGTCGTGGATTTCCTTATCAAACTCCGCACCACGCACCTGAGCTAAGAGTTGACTGTATTCTGTTTCATTGACCTGAAAGGCCGTCCCACAATGAGGGCAGGTAATATTATGAGTCATCTTTTTCTCCTCTAATCAGTAATCTTTCAATTGTTCTTCTAAAAACAATGTCCACTTCTCCTGTAAGTTTTTGCGCTCAGGTAAGTCCTCTAGATGTAAGAGCGCCTGGATGCATTCGTTCTGAACGAGCCAGCCTGTCATGTCTTTTTGAGCGTTCGCAAATTCATTACCAAAATCTTCTGGAATTCGTTCTTCAAAAGTAATCAAGGTCTGATTTTCTAGCTGAGAAAGTGTAAATGAAACTGTTGCTGAATCCCACGTGTAGGCAATTTTCTGGTTTTCACGATAGGCAAGAAGAACCAGCACTTCACGGAATCCTTCCATTTCAAAAACCAGCTTGTCGCCCTCAACTCTCAACTGCGGAAACCAGCGTGCAAAACCAGAATCTGTCGCTAGCAGATTCCACGTTTCAGCCAAACCAGCTGTAACAATATATGAGATAGTTAGTAAATAGGTATCTAATTCTTTCTGGACATTAATCTTCATACGTGACTCCTCTTCTATTTTCTCATTATACCAAAAAACACCGGCCAATAACCGATGTTTCCATTATCTATATTTTTTAATCCTGACAAAACATGGATTCTATAATAAATCGAAAACAACAATTTCTTCATTAAATTATCATCCATTTTGTTTTTTTATCGAACATATATTTTTATGTAACATGGTAATGTCATGAAAACACCTAGACACCCATATATTATCGCATTAACTATCCCTATTAATTATCCAAATGTATATAACATTTTCAATAGAAATCTTCTTTAAAATTTTAACATTTTGAAAATTTAAACTAATTATCAACGTTAAGATGAAATCTTTTGACAATTTTTCCTGCTAATGGACGTACCAGAAAATAACTTAATGGAAATGAAATAATAATATTTCTAGAAAAACGAACAAGATACAATGGTATCTGAAATGGTAGTTGACTCATATAAAGACCAAATAGGCCCATTGCAAGCCCCATTAAGATTGAACGAAAAACGCTAATTAGTATGTTCATTTGTTTCACATTTGAGATTTTGGTTTGTAAATAAATTATCCAGATAGACACCAGTGGATTAACAAATTGTACAACAATAAATGAAACAAGAACCGCGGCCAAATAGGCTGGCACAAACATTTGAAAGCTTAACCGGTCTGCCCACCATAAGTTCCAGGCGGTCATTACTGATGGCATCATTAATGACATTAAACCTGCAAAAATCAGCTTATCTTTTATGCTTTTCGACATTTACTTACCTCCAAAACAATTTATTATTTTCGATAATATCATTATATCACAAATCACTAGTTAATGATAAATAACAAAATATCATACAGATATTTTTTTCAAAAAAAGACTAAGTTAATCAAATCAAAACTTTTGAAGCAATTTCCCCCAAACACGTATCCCTCTACATTACTTTCTATTATTAATTTGTGCTATACTAGTCTTATTGAAAACAAGGAGGATATTATGATAAAACTCATCGCCCTCGATATGGACGGAACGCTTTTAAATGAGAAAAAAGAGTTGAAACAAGCAGAGATTGATGCTATTCATAAAGCTGTTAAAGCTGGTGTCACAGTGGTTTTATGCACAGGACGTCCTTTAGTTGGCGTCAAACCCTTTGTCAAACAACTAGGGTTTGATACGGAAGAAGAATATATCATTGTCAATAACGGTTGTTCAACACATTCTACAAAAAATTGGGCTCTTGTTGACTGGGAGGAACTAGCTATTTCAGACGTTGAATACCTCAGTACCTTCACAACTAGTGATGCTGTCCAAATCTCCCTTTTTGATGAAGAGGAGTACTTTGTATTAGCAGAACAAGCAAATGCGACAGTGTCCTTAGATGCTGGATTAGTAGGTATGACACCTTTACCAATTGATCTAACAGAGGCTACATCAGGTAAACATCGTTTCTTCGAAGCAATGTTCGTCGGTGAAAAAGATGCCATCGATGCATTTGAAGAACAACATAACACTGTGCTCAGCCAACGCTATTCCACCGTTCGTTCACAGGACTATCTCTTGGAAATTCTACCAGATGGAGCAAGCAAAGCTTCTGGTTTGAAAAAGCTAGCGGACCGCCTCAGTATTCTTCCTGAGGAAATTATGGCCATAGGTGATGCCAACAACGACCTTGAAATGATAGCATTTGCAGGTCTGGGAATCGCCATGGGCAACGCCAATGAACAAGTCAAGGCTATTGCCCAAGACATTACAGATACCAATGAAAACAATGGTGTTGCAAAAGCCATTGAAAAACATATTTTGTACAAATAAGGAGACAACATGAAATACCCTACACTTTTAGACCGTTTTTTAGTATATGTCAAAGAAAATACACGCTCTGATGAAAGCTCAACAACCACACCTTCTACCTATAATCAAGTTGAGTTTGCTCAAAACATTCTCTTGCCTGAAATGAAACGCATCGGCTTACAGAATGTCCACTATCTACCAAATGGTTTTGCGGTAGGAACACTACCTGCCAATGATCCAAGTTTGACACGCAAGATTGGTTTTATTGCACACATGGATACGGCTGATTTCAACGCAGAAGGTGTCAACCCACAAATCATCGAAAACTACGACGGAAATCCTATTGCCTTGGGCACATCTGGCTATGAATTGCATCCAAAAGACTTCCCACAACTTGCCAACTACCAGGGTCAAACCCTGATTACCACAGATGGTACTACCTTGCTAGGATCTGATGACAAGTCAGGAATTGCAGAAATCATGACGGCAATTGAGTACTTGGTGCAGAACCCTGACATCAAACACTGTGAAATCCGTGTCGGCTTTGGTCCTGACGAAGAAATCGGTGTCGGTGCAGACAAGTTTGATGTGGAAGATTTTGATGTAGACTTTGCCTATACGATGGACGGTGGACCGCTAGGCGAGCTCCAGTACGAGACCTTCTCAGCTGCAGCCGCTAAAGTTGATTTTCTTGGACGCAATGTGCACCCAGGTTCAGCCAAAGATCAAATGATCAACGCTTTCCAACTGGCTATCGACTTCCACAATGCTCTTCCTGAAGAAGACCGCCCTGAAAAAACGGAAGGCTATCAAGGTTTCTTCCACTTGATGAACATGGAAGGTAGTGTTGATACCGCTTCAACTAGCTACATCATCCGTGACTTTGAGGAAAAAGATTTTCAGGCACGTAAAGAACTCATGCTGGACATTGCTGAGAAAATGAATGCCAACTTTGACACTCCACGTGTCATTGTCCACTTGCATGATCAGTACTACAATATGAAGAAAATCATCGAAAAAGACATGACTCCAATCAACATTGCCAAAGAAGTTATGGAAAATCTTGGTATCAAACCTCTCATTGAACCTGTTCGCGGGGGAACAGATGGGTCTAAGATTTCTTTCATGGGCATTCCAACACCAAATATCTTCGCAGGTGGTGAAAACATGCACGGTCGCTTCGAATTCGTTAGTCTTGAAACCATGGAACAAGCTGTTGATGTCATCCTTGGAATTGTTACTGCTAAATAAGATTTAAATCGGTTATCAAATGATAGCCGATTTTTTAAAATGTTAAAAAAATAAATAAAAAAATGCAAAAATATATTGTATTATTGAACTAATACTAGTATAATAGAATTATCAAATAGAAATGGAGAATTATTATGACAAACGAAACATTACTACAAGGTATTCTTATCGGTATTTGGGGAACAGCACTTCTTTTCTCACTTATTTGGTATATCCTGGTTGCTATTTCAAACTACCTTCTTTTTAAAAAAGCAGGCTATGCAGGTTGGAAATCATTGATTCCATTTTACAATCTCTATATCCAACAATGTATCACATTTGGCTATGAAAAAAGATGGTTCATCCTCCTTTTACTGATTCCACTAGTAGGACCTCTATACGGCATCTATCTGGTTTACTCTTTTGGCCGTAGTTTTGGACTATCAGCGCTACAAGCTATCTTGTATGTTTTCTTTACACCAATCTTCAACCTCTACCTAGCCTTCAATGACGGAAGTCGTTACCAAGGCCCGCAGGAATTCTTTATTGATTAATATATTGGAAATAAGACTTTCGAAACAAGTCACTATCGTAGAGTACGACAAGCCGAAAGTGACGATGTATCAAAGCCAATTCAAATGACTAAACCTTGAAATGAGATAGTAACAGAGCTATATCTTTAGCTTAATGACGCAAACACAGTTCTCTCAATTTCCAGATTTCAAGATCTCCCAGATAGCTGAAACTAGGCTACTTTTGATTTTCATTGAGTATGAGACAGATTTTAAGCCCTCGCACAAGCGAAGGCTTTTTTATACGAATAGAAAAATCAGAAGTACCATCACAGCAAGGCTAACAAGTATAGATAAGGAATTGACATTCGCAGGTTCTGCAGAACGGCTTCCTAACTTTAATGCATAAATTGGTGACATGACCGAAATTGGTGATGCTAAGCACACCAGAAGCATCATTTTCATAGACTGCTCAATTGGGAGTAGAAAATAGATGAGGGCCCCCATCAAGATATTGGCCCCTACTCGCAGAAACAAGAGGTAGGACAATCGACCAATTTCCTTCCAATTCAGTTTTAAATCAAGGAGGATTCCCAACATCAGCATCGCTAAAAATGGATTGGCATTGCTAGCAATCGTCAAAGTAGAGAGGATTTCTTGTGGAAGTTGTATGGATAAACTAGCAAGTAAAAGACTGACTAAGTATACCATCAGCGGAATTGAGCGCGAAATGTTTTTAAAAAATGATGTAACAGACATCCCTTCTTTTTCTACATCAATTCCAGTTGCAATACTGTAATTTCCTCCTAAAACCATAATTGCATTTCCTGCATCAAAGACGATAACACTTAGCAAACTGCTCGCTGGAAAGAAGGCTTGAACAAAAGGTAGTGTGAAAGTACCTATATTGTATCCAGATAATTGCATGAGCCCGACTGACGCTTGATGTCCAGAGTGTTTAGCCTCCCAGTATCCTACTAGATTCAAAAGAAGATTACAAAAAATTCCTAAAAGGAATGGAAGATAGAGACTGAACGATACTTGTGCTGTTGAGGAGGCGATGAATAAGGAGGCTGGCAAAGTTACATTCATGACCAGAGTGGAAAAAATAGTGGCATCTTCTCTTCGGACTATTCCCTGGATTTTTAAAATGTAACCGAGACCAATTACGCAAATAAAACTAAAAGCGCGAGTTAATAATTCAAGTTCTTTCATGGATATAGTATAGCATAGAGAAGTTCATTCTGATTATATATAAAAATTTTATATAAATACTTGATTTTAGGAAATGATAGGTATATAATTTATATATAAAAATTTTATATGTAGTCTTTTAGTTTACTTTTACAACATACTCCAACTATCTGGTAGTTAGTTGGAGGTTGAAAACGAAGCAAAATCTGTTCGCTTCAGCCGTATAAATCAGGGTTGAAGTGTACAATACGAACTGCTAAGATTTTCTTTGTAATAAAAGGAAAACTAAGCAACTAAAACAAGATCATAGAGGTGATTTTATGTACTACCCTGTATCCTCTATCTTGATTGAATTTCTGATTCTATCTATTGTTGAAAAACAAGATTCATATGGATATGAAATTAGTCAGACCATCAAGATAGTCGCTGATATTAAAGAGTCGACACTTTACCCCATTCTGAAAAAACTGGAGAAAGCAGGATTTGTAACAACCTATACTCAAGAATTTCAGGGGAGAAAACGAAAATATTACACCATTACTCCGAATGGTCGAAATCATATCCCATTCCTCCAGGCAGAATGGGATGCCTACAAAACAAATATAGATGGAATTATAGAAGGGAGCCTACGAAAATGACACGCACCGAATATTTTGAACAATTGGAACAAGCACTTTCACAACTTCACCCAACTGCAAAACAAGAAGCTTTAGATTATTTTAATGAGTTTTTTGATGAAAAAGCTGATGAACAAGTTGCCATTCAAGAATTAGGTTCACCTGAGGAAGTTGCCAAAGAAATCATTACCAATTTACCAGAAGATGCACTGCAAGATCCGCACGACCAATCTACTTCAGACAGCGCCAACCCGTTCAATTTTGATTTTGATTTCGATTTTGATTTTCAGTTTGACTGGGATGAATTCTTCAAAAATTTCAAATTTTCATCCAATCAAACTAGTAAACAGCACAGCTTGAAAACTAAGTTTGAGGAACTTCCAAATTGTAAAGAGATTCATATTTACTTAGAGGACAATAGCCTGACTGTACAGGCTTGGGATGATGAGGTTGTCTTATTCTCATATCCAACTTCCTTAGTTGACAACTACCAATCATTTGAATACCAACTTGTCGATGATCATTTATATATCAGCAGCAAGCCAATACCAGGTAATCTAAACTTTTCAAATAATCAAATTAGCTCTGCTATTCTCAAAATCCCAAAAAGTCTATTCCCTCTGAGCACTGTTAATCTGAAACTAATCGACAGTAGTTTAACAATTGTAGATATGCAAGTGGAAAAACTGCTCGAAATAAATTCGGAAGACAGCAATCTAACATTGATCAAGGTTCAAAGTTCTGCCACATCAGTTCAACTAGAAGATACCAGTCTCACTCTCACGGATAGTCAATTCGATGAGTTTACAAGTAGAGCGAGTGATTCGGTTGTTCATCTAACAAGTGTCAACATGTCTACAGCACGCGCAGAATTAGAAGATTGTGTCTGGAATCATAAAGAATTTATCTTAACCAACACCTTTAGTTGCCATGCTCAAGATTCTGTCTTATCATTTGGACCAATTGAGGATATTAACTTAGACATCACAGAAGAAGATTCCAGCCTAAAACTGCCAAAGGATAAGACATTTACAATGATAAAAGATGATGATACCTCACATCTGAGCTACAAACAAGCTAACAGTCCCGCACAGTTGATCATCCAATGTGAAGACTGTCAAGTTAGCATTGGATAAAGGAGATGACTATGAATCGGAAGGAATATTTGCAGAAACTTGAAAAACATCTCAAACACTTGCCTAAAGAAGACTTTCAAGATACGCTTGACTATTTTAATGAACATTTTGATGAAGCAGGACCTGAAAATGAACAGGCCATTATTCAAGAACTGGGTACTCCCAAAGAGGCTGCACGGGATATTCTCGCACACTTATATAACAAGGAAAAATCCGAGAAAAAACCAAACACACGTAACATGGTTTGGCTTATAATCTTATCCATCCTCGCAGCTCCTATCGGCATTCCCCTAGCAATCACCCTAGTTGCCCTCTTCATTACCCTACTCCTGCTCATCCTCAGTGCTATTCTAATCCTTATCTCACTTTGGATAGTACTCCTAAGCCTAGGTATCGCCCAGCTACTCCTTGCCATCGACCTTTTCTCACTCTCCTGGTCTTCTTCGCTTCTCTTTACAGGACTAGCCCTCATCTGTTTTGCACTCTCACTTCTTGGCAGCAAGCTCACGCTTGATTGGAGTAGCAAATCCTTCTTGCTTATTTTACACTGGATACAAAGAACAATTCGCAAAGGAGATTATCATGAGAAAGCTTAAACCATTTACGAGAATTAGTCTGGTCCTGCTCACTCTTGGAACAATCATCAGCCTCATCGGCTACCTAGGTGGGGGATGGAAAAATATGAAAACTGTTGCAAAAAACTACTATCAGCCTCAAACTGTAAGCTTTAGCGACATTAGAGCTATTGAAGTTAATGACCGACTGTCCATCATGCCATCGCCTGATAACCAATTTCACCTCCACTACTACCGAAATCAGCATAAGGAAATTGACCAACTCAGCCACAATTTCCAAGACGGAAAATTAACCATTTCTAGTGCCTTTCAAGGAATCATAACTTATGATGGTATATTAGAACCTATCTTAAATCTTGCCAATAACCAGAATATTGCCAACTACCAACCTGTCTTAGAGGTTCCTAAAAACAGCAAAATCGAATCACTCTCAGGTAACATTCAAGGAGATCTTTATCTGGATAAAGTGACTATTCATGGTCTTGATCTCACTGTAGAAGATGGGGACATGTTGATTGAAAACAGTCAGATTAGCTTCAAGCATTTATCGCATTTCAATGGAGAAGTAGAAATCAATCATTCCACATTAACAAGTCCAGCAGACATCACTGATACTGTCGGGAGTATCCTAACTGTTGAGGATGGGAACTTTAATGCTGAAAATCTAAAACTAGAAGGAAGGCATGGCATCAACAATTACAATGGTTCAATCGACATTTCTCTTCATTCACAAACAAAATCTGACATCTATATTGAAGCCAGTCAAAATAATATAGGAATTGACCTTCCAAACTATTCTAATCCAAAAGCCACAAATTACCTCTCTATCTCTACACTAGATGGAGAACTGACTATTCGTTAATTGCAAAAAGCCCTCCTCACGGAAGGCTTTTTAGCTTAGTTGAATAAAAAGATTGAAATGAGAGTTAAGATTGCTGGCCCTCCTTGGGTCAAAAGGATTTTAGGACTAGAAGTCGCTGCTCCGTAGCCTGCCGCTCCAATAACAAACAGGACAAAAATAGTTGTCACTTCAAGGTTGCCTGTGAAAATTCCATACAAGAGAAAGATAGCTAATAAGCCATTATAGATTCCCTGATTCTTAAATAGAGTGGTCACAGACTTACGTTGCAATTCATCCTTGGCCATATTGAAGACACGGCTTGTAGTATTTGAATGGGTCGCAAAGGTTTCCAAATACATGATATATAAATGTTCAATAGCTACGATACTAGCTAGAATAGTGGTAAAAATAGACATAATGTCTCCTCTCTAAAAATTAAATAGGTAACTCTTGCAAGCCACTTAGCAATTTGTCAAGCATGGCAAGAAATTGATTCCTCTCTTCGAGAGTCAGAACCTGGTTCATTGCTTCCTTGATCGCAAGATGATGGGCTGGAGGGGCAGAAATCAGTGCTTCTCGAGCCTGCTCAGTCGGCCATACAAGTACTTCTCTCTGATTCTTAGAATTTCGTTCACGACTAATATAGCCTTGTTCCTCTAACAATTTCAGATGCCTTGTAATAGCTGCCCGATCAATCTGAAGTCGCTGCTGTAATGCTAATTGATGCATCGGGGCATCCTCCAACAATATCCGTAGTATGGTGTAACGTGTCAAGCTGATTCCCAATTGCTTTTCAAATAGATTAGAAATCGATTCATCAGCCACTTTCAATCTGTATAACAAATCTTCCATTTCTTGCATAGATTTACCTCTTTTGATTGATTCATCAATCGTTGATAAATCAATTATACTACAATCCGAACAATTTGCAATTTATTTGCTTATCTATCAAAAAAATGTGTTTCCTATACCTATATTTTGTTATAATGAAGGAAAACAAGCGGAAGGACACATTGATGGAAAACACTCCTAGACTAAACTTAGTCATAGATGTACTCATGCTAGCTGGTGCTATTTTAGCGCAAAGCGGAGCTGAAATTCATCGAGTAGAGGATACAATGATTCGGATTGCACACTCACAAGGAATCGAACAAGCTAATGTTCTGGCGATTCCTGCTGCAATCTTTTTCTCCATTGATCATACAAACATTTCTCGTATGAAACGTATTGTGAGCTCAAATTACGACATGCAAAAAGTTTGTGATGTCAATCAAGTCTCTCGCTCTCTTGCCAATGAAGAAATAAGTTTGGAAGAAGCTTGGCAACAGTTAAATAGAATTAAACAACAAAAACCACCATATAATAATATCCAAGTAACCTTGGCCGCAGTGGTCGCTGCTCCTTTTTTTACCATTATGTTTGGTGGATCGCTTTTAGATGCTGCAGGAGCTATACTTGCCACCGCACTAGCTTTTCCTCTCTCTCTCATTGTAGATCGCTATATTGGAATTGACTTTGTCACAACTTTTGTCGGCGCTTTTGTGTTCTCACTCACATCCTACATACTTAGTACCCATACGAACCTTACCATCAATCCAAACCTGATTAACGCTGGTGCGGTCATGCCATTTGTACCTGGTATTGCATTCACAAATGCTGTGAGGGACCTGATGACCAACCATATTAATACTGGAATGACCAAGTTCTTTCAAACTGCGCTGATTATTTTATCACTTGGTGCTGGAACTACAGTCGCCCTGATGCTTGTGAGGTAAGGTATGACTTCCATTAATTTTTTATTTCAGGCGATTGCATCTTACATCGCTATTGCTGCTTTTTTAGTTGTTCTCAATGTTCAAAAGAAAATGTTGATTCCGGGTGGTCTCCTAGGAATGCTTGTTTGGCTTATTTATCTTTTACTATTGGAACCAACAAATGTCTTGATTGCTACCTTTTTCGCAGCAATTATCGGATCCTGTGTCAGTCAAATCATGAGTATTTGGTTAAAAACACCCTCCGTCATCTTTTCATTGGCTATACTTGCACCACTTGTTCCCGGCTACCGTGCATACATGTCTACTACCTATTTTGTTTCAGGCGAATATGCTCAAGCCCTCACCAATATTACAACCGTATTGACACTAGCTTTGGTTATCCCAATTGGTATGGCAAGTGGCACTATCTTATTACGCCTTTATAAGGTCATGAATGCTCATAAAAATTCAGTCTAACCCCTTGAAAACAGGGGGGCTTTTTGTTACAATGAAAACTTATTAAAGGAGATGCCATGAACCAAACTGTTTCCAATCTAAAACTAGCTGAACGTGGTGCCTTACTATCAATAGGTACCTACATAGTCTTGTCAATTATCAAACTAACTGCAGGTCAACTCTTTCATTCAGATGCCTTGCGAGCAGATGCCTTCAATAATATTTCCGATATTATTGGAAATGTCGCCGTACTGGTTGGATTGAAAATGGCTCAAAAACCTGCTGACACTGACCATAAATTCGGACATTGGAAAATGGAAGACCTTGCTAGTTTGATGACTTCTTTCATCATGTTCGTTGTTGGTTTTCAAGTCCTCTATGATACCTTACAAAAAATAATTAGTAATTCTCCAGTCGAGGTAGACATCACGGGGGCAATAGTAGGTATTTTCTCCGCACTCGTTATGTTGGCCGTATATTTTTATAATAATCGCCTAGCGAAAAGAGTTCATTCTAAAGCACTTGAAGCTGCTGCTAAGGACAATCTATCTGACGCTGTTACCTCCATTGGAACTTCTATCGCAATCTTTGCTGCTGCCTCTAACTTCCCAATTGTTGATAAAATTGCTGCTATCATCATCACCTTTTTCATTCTAAAAACTGCATATGATATTTTTATGGAGAGCTTTTTCACACTCTCAGATGGTTTTGATGAAAACTTATTGAAAAAATACGAAGAAGATATTCTCAAACTTCCTAAAATTGTTTCTGTCAAGTCACAACGTGGTCGCACCTATGGTGCCAATATCTATCTGGATATTGTCCTCGAAATGAATCCGGATCTGTCCGTTTATGAAAGTCATGAAATAACCGAACAGGTTGAGCAACTCCTAACACTCAAACATGGTGTTTTTGATGTAGATATACACGTAGAACCATCTGAAATTCCACACGATGAGATGTATGAACACATTTATGATAAACTCTTCCGATTTGAAACAGAGATACAAGCACATGCTACTGGATATGAGACTTTAATTGATGAGAACTACCTTCTCATCGATGCCAAAGGTCGGTATCAAGATAAAACTCAAATGCTTGAAAGTCACCCTGTTCAAACAACCTATCTTTCCAACTATCAGATGATTTCTATTAGTCAAAAGTCTAAACTAGTTACATTTGAAATTGGCGATTTTGTCCATACATCCCTCTGGCGTCGTCATGAAAATTGGACTGTCATTTTCCACCAAATCTCAAAGAAACAAGCCTAGTCGAACGACTGGCTTTTCTTTTGCACCAAAAAAGAGCACTAGGCTCTTTTATTTATATTTTTAGTTTTTTACTGCATCAGTCGCCACATCCTCACCAAACCATTTTTGAGAGATTTCTTGGAACTTACCTTCTTTGTACAATTCAGTAAATGCTTTATTGATATTTTCTACAAGTGTCGTATCTGACTGACGAGCTCCAACAGCGAATGCTTCATTTTCAAATCCAGCATCAATGATATGATAGTCATCAATGATTCCCTCTTGTTGCAAGTAGTAATTAGCATATACTCGGTCAATCAAGAGACCATCAATACGATCATTTTTCAAGTCAATCAAGGCTTCATTGAATGTTGCATATTGGCTTGCATCATTATTTTGCACAATATCTTTTAGGATAGCAGGCTGGCCTTCAAACACTGAATATCCTGAGGAACCGGCTTGCGCGCCCAGCACCTTGTCTTTCATATCAGATACCTGACTGATGTTGGAAGATTTTTTGGTGACAAGAACTTGTTGGTTGTCCATGTAAGGATTGGTAAAAAGAACTTTATCTTTCCGTTCGTCCGTAATTGAATATCCATTCCAAATTAAATCGATATTGCCATTCGTTAATTCCGTTTCTTTCAAGTCCCAGTCAATTGGCTGCCATTCAACAGTTATTCCATGTTTTTCAAAAACAGCATTTGCTAAATCGATATCAAAACCTGTATAAGAACCATCTGTTTGTTCAAATCCCATAGGAACGAAGGTTTTATCAAACCCAATCGTAATAGATTTTTCAGATTCGTAGGTAGACCAGTTATCTGATTTGGTTGCTGAGTCGGTAGACCCACATGCTACTAAAGCGAGACTCGATACGAGAGCAACTGCTCCTAAAACAATCTTTTTCATATTCATCATTTTAATTACCTCAATGTTTTGGTTCAATTTTGATGATTTCATCTGCGATATTTTCAGCAAACTGCATATCATGAGTCACTACGATTTGCGTTATACCTGTCGCCCGATTTTCAAGAATCAATTTTTCAACTTCTTTTCTCAATTCGGGGTCCAAGGCTGAAGTTGGTTCATCATAACCAATTATCTCAGGATCAATCATCATAGCACGGGCTAGGGCCACTCGTTGCTTTTGCCCACCCGATAAGGAAAATGGATAAGCAGTCGCATGGTTGGCTAACCCAAGAGTATCCAATAGTTTATGGGCCTTGTCTTCCGCATCTGAACGAGACATGTTCTGTGTTTTTATTGGAGAAAGAATCAAATTTTCCAAAACGGATAAGTGTGGAAAAAGCTGGAAATCTTGAAAGACAAAGCCCAGCAAATGTCGTTTCTCTAATTCTTCAAGCGGTAAAGTTTGACCATTGTAAATCAATGTTCCTGAATCAATGGTTTCCAATCCTGCCAACATCCTCAATAAGGTCGTTTTACCACCACCTGATTGACCAACAATAGCTACAATTTCCCCCTCAGGAATAACTAAATCATAGTTGGAGAAAATCTGTTTGTTACCAAAACGTTTTGTAAGATTACGTAATTCTAACATGGCTTCCTCCTATCTATAGTAGTCAAATTTCTTTTCTACCTGTTTAGAAACGAGTGTCACAACTCCAATCATCAAAAGGTAGATAGCACCTGCAATAAACATTGGTGCTAGGCTTGCATCTCGGTTGGCAGCCGTTCGACTAGCTAGCAAGAGATCGCTCACCCCAAGAGCATAAACCAATGAAGTGTCCTTCACTAATGTCATTACTTCATTGAAAACACTAGGTAGTACTATTTTTACTACCTGTGGTAAAACGATATATCGAATCGTCTGAACGGGTGTAAATTTTAATACTTTAGCAGCTTCGTATTGGCCGGCAGGGATGGCTTCAATCCCCCCTCGGAAAATTTCTGAGAAATAAGCCGCATAATTTAGGGTGAAAGCAAGAATAACCGCTGGCATTCGATCAAAAGTAATACCCACACTTGGTAAAACGTAGTAAACAAAGATTAATTGTAACAGCAATGGTGTTCCACGCATAATTAGTACATAGATATGCAACAACCACTGCAAGGGTTTAAATCGAATCTGCATCAAAAACGCAAAAACTGCTCCTAAAGGCAGGGATAAAATTAATACGAAAAAAAATACCTGCAAGGAGACAACCGCCCCACTCAATAGGCTTGGTAGGACTTCCAAAACATAATCCATAGAGTTCTCCTAAAAGAATTAGTAGGTTCTAGTATATCAAAAAATATCCTTTATTTCAAAGAATTTTTAATAAATTCTCCATCGGATTGTATATTATTGCAATATTTTTGCAAAAAGAAGATTTGGATTCACCAAACCTCCTCTACAAATTATTCAACTGTTACTGATTTAGCCAAATTACGTGGTTTATCAACATCCAACCCGCGTTGTAATGTTGCATAGTAAGCAATCAACTGTGTTGGAACGACCATAGCAATCGCTGACAAGAATGGATGGACTGTTGTAACAGTGATGTCATCTTCTTCCTTAGCTACTGCTTCGTCTACAATTGTCAAGACATTGGCACCACGCGCCACTACTTCCTGAATATTGCCTCGAGTATGGCTTGCAAGGTGTGGATGATTTGAAATCAAGGCCAAGACAGGAACACCGTCTTCAATCAATGAAATGGTACCGTGTTTCAATTCACCTGCCGCAAAGCCTTCACATTGGATGTATGAAATTTCTTTCAATTTCAAGCTGGCTTCCATAGAAACGTAGTAGTCACTACCACGACCGATATAGAATGCGTTGCGAGTGGTTGATAAGAGTTTTTCCACTTTTTCAGCAATCACATCTTTTTCTGACAAGCTAGCCTCGATGGATTGTGCTACGATTGACAATTCATGTACCAAATCAAAATCTTTTGCGTAAGCATTGCCATTTGCATCACCAACAGCCTTAGCCAAGATTGCCAAAGTCGCAATCTGTGCAGTGTAGGCTTTTGTAGAAGCTACCGCAATTTCTGGTCCTGCATGGAGCAACATGGTGTAAGTTGCTTCGCGTGACAGTGTTGAGCCTGGTACATTGGTTACTGTCAAGCTTGGAATGCCCATTTCATTAGCTTTAACCAATACCTGACGGCTATCAGCAGTTTCACCTGACTGGCTAATCATGACAAAGAGCGGCTTTTTGCTCAAAAGTGGCATGTTGTAACCCCACTCAGATGAAATTCCCAACTCTACTGGTGTGTCTGTCAATTTTTCCAAGAAGTCTTTTGAGGCAAATCCTGCGTGATAGGAAGTTCCAGCAGCCAAGATATAGATACGGTCAGCTTCTTGTACTGCCTTGATAATATCCGCATCAACCGTTACCTGACCAGCTTCATTAGTATATGCGCTAATCAATTTACGCATAACAGTTGGTTGCTCGTCGATTTCCTTGAGCATGTAGTATGGATAAGTTCCCTTACCAATATCTGACAAATCAAGCTCAGCTGTATAACTACCACGTTCAATCGCATTGCCATCATAGTCCATGACTTCAACACTATCTTTTTTCACGACAACCAATTCCTTATCGTGAATTTCCATATATTCACTTGTCTCACGAATCATAGCCATGGCATCTGAGCAGACCATGTTATAGCCATCACCAAGACCAATCAAAAGTGGAGATTTATTTTTGGCAACGTAGATTGTATCTGCATCCGTAGCATCAATCAAGGCAAAGGCATATGACCCTTGTATAATCTTCAATGCTTTTTTGAAGGCTTCTAGAGTTGACAAACCTTCTTCAACAAATTGACCAATCAAGTGTACAGCAATTTCTGTATCTGTCTGCCCTTTCAAATCATGACCTGCAAGATACTCTTCCTTAATTTCTGCATAGTTTTCAATCACACCGTTGTGAACAAGGATATGTCCAGCAGTTTGAGACGTATGAGGGTGAGCGTTATTCTCAGTTGGTTTCCCATGAGTCGCCCAGCGAGTATGACCGATTCCTGTTGTCCCTTCAGTCTTATCGCCAACTTTTGCAGACAATTCTGCAATGCGACCAACAGCTTTCACAAGATGAGCTTGCTCACCACCCGTCACAAAAATACCTGCTGAATCATAACCACGGTATTCTAATTTTTCAAGTCCTTGAATCAAAATATCAGTTGCGTTTGTATTTCCTACAACACCAACGATTCCACACATATTATTTACCTAAGATGTTAACTAACATTTTCTTTCATTATTAATAAAATTGGTATAGCCCTATTTCAGGCCAATGAACCAGTAAAAACAGTATACAATAAGCATTTCGGTTTGTCAACGCAAAAATTGGTATAGTCCTGTTTCGGGAATTATAATGAAAGAAAAAGACTAGTTATCACTAACTAATCCAGTTTCAATAAATCCAAATTTAGTCAAGGGACTAATTCTAAATGTTAATCGACCAATCACATTTTTTTTAGGAATCAAACCAAAAGTCCTACTATCATCTTTATTTGTGCGATTATCATTTAGAACCAAGAAATAATCTTTTGGTATCACTTGATATTCCCCATTTGTTATCGTTGCAATTGTTAAATCCTCTGTATAGTACTCTTGAAATTGAGGAGTTTTTAAATAGGTCTCATCCACAACAACCTCGTTTCGATACAATACATCATCCATATAAGTAACTCTCTCATTAGTCATCGCAATGACTCTACTGACATATTCGTGACCATCAATCTCATACAAAATGAAATCTCCATGTTCAATCGTTGCATTTTTAAATGCAATAATGGAATCATTTTCATGTAAATAAGTATTTGAATCATCTTTGGTAATTGTTACTGGCTCAAAAAACCAAACACGTAAACCAATGATTCCCGTTAGTAACAATAATAACAATACAATGTGTTTTACAAAATCTCTTCTAACCATAATCTCACCCTTTCACTTAACATTATATCATATTTCAAACTATTTCATTGACGAGATGACGGTGAATTTCTGAAGCAATTACTTGGTTTCCTTGGGGATTCAAATGGAGCCCATCACTATAATACTCATTATGACCTTTTGTTACCGAATAGAGATTTATAACAGGAAGATCCAATTGATTCCCTATTTCAGTAATAATTGTTTGAAGTTCTGCTTCAACAATTTGATTATTCAATCCAAAGCGACTGGTTGGAACGAAAGGTGGAATAACAAGATAGACATCTGGCTGACTTGAAAGATTGGCATAACGCTCTGCCATTTCTTTATACTCCCGGACAAACCGTTCTCTATTCCAATAAGGCGCTCGGCTATCATTACTGCCTATCATAATAATCACAATATCCGCTTCGCTGTCCAAAGATAACTGAGCATTTTCCTCATTAAAATAAGGAAAATCTGCAGTTGACTGAAGTGAACGCCCACTCAAACCATAATTTGAAACTTGATAATGTGAGCCAAGTTTCTCAGCTAGAATACAAGGATAGGCATCTTTTTCACGATTCTCTAAGCCATATCCATAAGTCAAACTATCTCCGACTGTTGCAACTTTTACGGCCCCACTTCCAACGGTTAGGACCTCAGGATACATTATATCTGACACACGAACTCCTCAATTTTTCTTATTTTCTATTGTATCATGTTGAAAAAAATAAATAAACTTATGAATTTGTGATATAATTAACTTATGAAAAAACAAGTTATTATTATAGGCGGAGGAATTGTTGGCTCTACTGCAGCCTTTTATCTCTCCCAAGAAGAACGAGTCAATCTTACTCTCATTGATTCAGGTGTCGGAACAGCTACTCGAGCAGCTGCTGGTATCATTTGCCCATGGATGGCTCAAAAGAAAAATAAAGACTGGTATAAGTTAACATCCGATGGTGCTGTTTTCTACCGTCAATTGGTAGCCGATTTGGAAAAATCGGGTGCTACTGAGATTCCCTTCAAACAGACTGGAACTATCGGCCTAAAAAGCAAACCTGAACTACTTGATAAAATCCAAAAAATAGCGGAGGACCGTCGTGTTGACACTCCAACTATCGGGAAAATCACCCCCTTAATTGGCGCAGAAATCAGCCAGTACCTTCCACCGCTCAAACCCGATTTTTTTGGTATCCATTTAGAAGGTGGCGGTCGTATTGATGGTGGGCGTTTGATTGATATCCTTCAAGAGCAAGTGTTAAAAAATGGCGGAGCGCTTCTACAAGGACAGGCAAAACTGTTAGATGCCAATACAGTCGAAGTAGACCATCAAGTGCTTAGTGCTGACCATATAATCTTAGCCACAGGGGCCTGGTTGCCACATATTCTTGAACCTCTTGGTTATCAAGTGGATGTTCGACCACAAAAAGGACAATTGTTAGAATTAGATACAGAATTCGATACAGATAATTGGCCAGTTTGTATGCCTTACGGAGAGATTGACATCCTACCATTTGAAAATGGAAAAATCATTATTGGTGCAACTCATGAAGATGATATGGGGTACGATTTAGAAATAGACCCTGAAAAAATCCAAGCCATGCATGATAAAATAGCCGAATTTATGCCTGATTTGGCAAATTATCCTGTAGCCAGATCTCGCATTGGAACGCGCGCCTATACTTCAACTTATTCTCCATTCTACGGAAATATTGAGGATATGCCTAATGTCTGGGTAGCTAGCGGTCTAGGCTCTACTGGTTTAACAAATGGGCCAATTATCGGTTGGCAAATCGCAAACGAAATTCTTGGATACGAATTAAACTTTGATCGAACACCATACTCACCTAATAAGTATATTAAAAGAGTCAAAAACTAGCCTTTGACTCTTTTATTTTTCCCTATATTTAATAGATTTGAGAACTGATTCATACTTCTTGCAATTGCCTAAAAAAATAAAAACCTACTGCACAACGAATAATCGTTGATACAATAGGCTTTTTCTTTATAGATTATTTTACAGTGCGAACTCGCATTGTGTTTGTTGAACCTGACACACCTACTGGTACACCAGCAACAATCACAATATTATCTCCGGATTCAACGAGACCTTGCTCTAAAGCAACTTGTTCTGCCAATTCAAACATATCATCAGTTGAGTCTGGTTTTTCAGTTACTACTGGAATAACACCCCAGTTCACCATCAATGATTTTTGAACTTTCTCTGTGAAAGTAATTGCAAGAATATCTGCATCTGGGCGGTATTTAGAAATTTGACGAGCTGAGAAACCAGTTTCTGTCACAGTTACCACCAATTTGATGTTCATTGAATGACAAGCATCTTTAACTGCAGATGCGATAACTTCAGTTTTAGAAGCACGGTTAAAGTGATCTGAAGTCAAACGACCGTATTCATTCAACAATGTTTGAGCATTCTTAGCAATAGTTGCCATTGTGCGAACTGATTCAACAGGGTATTTACCATTTGCTGACTCACCAGAAAGCATTGTAGCATCTGTACCATCGATAACTGCGTTGAACACGTCTGAAACTTCTGAACGAGTTGCACGTGGTTTTTCAGTCATTGTTTCCAACATGTTTGTTGCCGTAATAACTGCTTTACCAGCCGCATTCACTTTAGTGATAATCATTTTTTGGTAAACTGGAACCATTTCAAACGGTACTTCAATACCCATGTCACCACGCGCAATCATGATACCATCAGCTGCTTCGATGATTTCATCAATATTATCGATACCTTGTTGGTTTTCAATTTTTGCGAACAATTGAACATGATCGTTACCAGTTTCTTTACAGATGTTACGCACTTCTTCAACGTCTTTTGCAGTACGTACAAATGAAATTGCGATAAAGTTCAAACCTTGCTCAAGACCAAAACGAATATCTGCGTTATCACGATCTGCAAGAGCCGGGAAAGGAATTTTAGTGTAAGGAATGTTTACACCTTTTTGTTTTGCAATAACACCATCATTTTCAACACCAACGATGAACTCACGTGTTTCTTCATCTTTAGCGATAACTGTCAATCCAAGTTTACCATCGTCTACAAGGATTTGTTTACCAACTTCAACGTCGTCGAATACATCAAGACCACCAGCGACGTTCAAAGCAATCACTTCTTTAGTTGATTTGATGCCTTGTTTTGTTGCTACGCGAAGTTGCTCACCAGTTGTATAAGAATACTCTTTTGCATCACCTTCGAATAACTCAGTACGAATTTCAGGACCTTTTGTATCCAACAAGAAAGCTACTTTTTTACCAGCAATTTCTTCGGCGCGACGTACAGTTGCCATACGTTCACCTTGCTCTTGGTGGTCACCATGTGAGAAGTTGAAACGGAATACGTTAGCACCTTCAGTAATCAATTGGGCAATTTTTTGAGCAGATGCTTCAACATCTAATTTTTCGCCCCAGTAACCATCGTCACCGAATTTTTTACCACCGCGGATTTCAACCGCAGGACCAAGAGTTGCAACGATTTTGACACGTTTGTTCATGATAAATAAAACTCCTTTTATTTTTATGGTCTTATGACCCTAAATTAACACTATAAAACAACGCTACTTTAAATAGACAAGTTACGATTTAAATCAGCCATTTCCAAATCTGCTTTGTGTGGATTATTTACAACAATCTTACCGTCAGCAGTCAAGCTGAACAAGGCACCTTCTTCTGCAGTTCCTAGAATTGGATTTTCTACCATTTGTTCATTGCGGATACCTACTGCAAGGCCTCCACGACCTTCTTTCAATAGTTTAACCGCATGAGCTCCCATACGAGATGCAAGTACACGATCACGTGCTGTCGGTGAACCACCACGTTGAATATGACCGAGTTCAGTCACACGAAGATCGCTAGTATCACCAGCTGCCTTCAACTCTTCAGCAAATTTCGCAGCAGGCATAACTCCTTCAGCCAAGACAATAATGCTATGCTTCTTACCATTTTCGTAGCCAGCTTTTATACGCTCTACAATTTCACTGATATTATACTCTTCTTCTGGAACAACGATAACATCTGCACCAGAAGCAATACCAGCCCAAAGAGCAATATCTCCCGCATGACGTCCCATTACTTCAACAACGAAAGTACGGCGGTGACTTGAAGAAGTGTCACGGATCTTATCAATTGCGTCCATAGCTGTAGTTACAGCTGTATCAAAACCGATTGTAAAATCTGTACCTACGATATCATTATCAATTGTTCCCGGAAGACCAATAGCTGGGAAACCATGTTCTGTTAAGCGCATTGCACCATGGTAAGAACCGTCACCACCAATGACAACTACACCTTCAATACCATGTTTTTTCAATTGCTCAATCCCTTTAAGTTGCCCTTCTAATTTGGCAAATTCTGGATAACGAGCTGAACCAAGGAATGTTCCTCCACGTGAAATTACATCACCTACAGAACGTGCAGACAATTCATGGATATCACCCGCAACCATACCTGCGTAACCTTCATTGATTCCATAAACTTCCATTCCTTCTGAAATTGCTTGGCGAACAACTGCACGAATAGCAGCGTTCATACCAGGGGCATCACCACCACTGGTCAAAACAGCAATACGTTTCATTCGTTTATGCTCCTTTAACTTTTCATTTTAACTGCCCTATTATAACATACTTAAGATAAACTTGCTTGACTTTTTGCTAATTTTTTATCGAAAAATCGCTTTCATAACAAATTCTGCCAATTCTTCTTCTAATTGAGGCGTTTTCATTACCATATAAGTCTCAGCTTGAATTGTCTGATTACTATCTTGATAGTGTAGCACAACGGGAATTGTTCCCCTATATTTTTCTAAAATGCGAGCAATTGCAAAATCATTCTCTTTGTTTTCTAACAATATCCAAAGCTTTTCTTGTGCGACCAATTCTAAATAATCCAGCACGAGTTGGTGTTGATTATCCCGTTCCTGAACCCTTCCAGTCAAATAACAAATGACATTTTCTTTTAAAAACGATTGATATTTTCTGTAAGTTTCAGGAAATAAAGTAACATCCAATTTATGTTTTGTATCGGTTACTTGTAGAAAGGCCATCTGCTCCCCAGTTTTTTTCGTACGAATAATTCTTACAGTTTGAATTTGCACTAATACGGTCTCTTTATTTCCAACTACTAAATCTGCAATCTCTGTCAGGTGATGGGTAGAATGCTTCCTTAGAGCTAGCAGTGGGTGCGGACTAATTCCAACCCCAACAATTTCTTGCTCCATCGTATACTTTTCAATATCACTATAATCATCTACTTCTTTCCAACTATAGGCTTCCTCCGCAAAAAAAGTCCCAAATGCTTCCGCAAAAACGAACAGATTTTCAAGATTTTCAACTATTTTCTTCCGATTCGACTCAATCTCATCAAATAAACCAAGTTGTATCAACGGCAATAACTGTTCTTGTTTTCTATATTGATGAGGTAGTCGTAGAATAAAATCTTCAAATGTAATGAATGGTCGATTTTCTATTATCCAAATAGCGAAATCTTTAGATAATCCTTTAATAGTTTTTAGGCCCATGTAGATTTTATCTTGCTCAAATTTATCATGGTAAGGAATGGTATTGATGTACAATGGGGCAATCTGAAATTCGAATTGCAAGGCATCATGAATATAAGCTACATTCGAATAATTCAACATCACTTCAAAAAATACATCTGGATAATGAGTTTTAAAATAAGCCATCTGAAAGGCAAGGGCTGAATAAGCATAAGCATGGCTTCTATTAAAACCGTAGCCAGCAAACTTGGCCATCATCGCAAAAATATCTTTGGCTTTTGACTTCTCATGGCCATTCTTTTCAGCTCCTATTAAAAAATCAGCCTCCATCGCTTGCATTTCCTGAGCATTTTTCTTAGACATGGCTCGACGGAGCAAGTCGGCTTTCCCAAGCGTAAATCCAGCATACACTTGAGCAATCTGCATGACCTGTTCTTGATAAAGCATAATCCCGTAGGTCGGTTCAAGTATAGAAGCAATTGATGGATCTAACAAGACGACTGCTTCTTTGCCCTGTTTTCGTTGAACAAAATTCTCTGAATAATCACTCGCACCAGGGCGGTTCAAACTTGTAGTAGCTACGATATCCTCAAAACGAGTAGGTTTTACACGTTTTAATAAGCTAATGGCACCTGGCTGTTCAAATTGAAAAATACCTTTGGTCAGCCCTTTGGCAAATAATTCTAAAGTTGCCGAATCCTCCAAATCAATTGCAGCAATATCAATCGTTTTATTATATTTCTTCTTGACCAATTCCGCCATTTTCTGAACAAATGTCAGGTTTCTTAACCCCAGAAAATCCATCTTTAGAAGTCCATTAGCTTCAACCGCGTGAGCATCATACTGTGTTATCAGCATATCGTCGCCGATTTTTAATGGAATAGTATCCGTCAAGTCCTCGTCACTAACCACAACACCAGCAGCATGAATTGATGTTTGCCTTGGCTGGCCTTCAATTTGTCTAGCAATAGCAAAGGCTTTTTGATACTCTATTTTACTATTGATGATTTGGCGAAATGCGGCGTTTCTCTGATAAGCGGACTCCAGACTATCACGAAAAGAAATTTTTTTAGTAATATTGGTCAGTTCATATTCCGGTGTTCCAAAACGCTTAAAGACATCGCGGATAGCTTGCTTGGCTCCAAAAGTAGAATAGGTCACAATTTGAGCCGCATGCGTCGTACCATAGCGATCACGAACATAACGGATAAAATCCGAGCGATGGACATCCGGTATATCAATATCTATATCGGGCATAGAATACCGTTCACTATTTAGAAACCGTTCAAATAGCAAGTTGTGTTTGACAGGATCAATACCTGTAATATTTAATGCATAAGCAACCAAACTTCCTACAGCTGATCCTCGTCCCATTCCCATATAGTAACCCTGGCTACGACCAAATCGAAGTAAATCCCATACAATCAGGAAATAATCATCAAATCCCATCTGATGAATGATGGCCAATTCCTTATCCAAACGTTCTTGATAAAGGGGGAAATCCAATTGTTTTTCCGCTAAGCCTGCTTGTGCTTTTTCTCTCAATTCCTCAACTGCAGGTCGCTGACGATTAAATCGAGGAAGTTTAACTTTTTTATCAAGATGATAAGAAACATTTTCCACTAATTGTGCAAGATTGGAGATTGCCTGAGGATATCGCTCCTTGAAGATCATCGTTAATCTTTCAGCAGATAGTAAAACTTGCTGGTGTTCAATTTCGTTTACTTGATTAAGAGGAATATTGTCTCTGATAGCACGTAAAACTTGAAGACTCTCTAGTTGATTTTCTTGAAAATAACGCACTGTATGTAACGGAAGGACAGGATGGTCAAAAGACTGAACTGGTGTATCTGAATAAATACCTATATAATAGTCTACCCCCAAATCAAGTTTATCGACACCATCTTTAAAAGGGACAATAACTGCAATATCTTGAAGAAATTGACGAATCGAATCAAAATCATCTTGACCTGTCATTTTTGCGGTAGAGATTTTCATCAGGTTTTGGTAACCCTTTGTCGATAATGCGATCAGTTTCGTTAAAATTTCTGATTGGCCGTTATTATATTTCCAGTCCAATTCACAACCAATGATGGGTCTGAGCCCTTCTTTTTGACAGGTTTCCAAAAATCCATATGCAGCGTACAAAGAATGAATATCCATGATTCCTATAGTCTGATAGCCAAGATTTTTTGCACGTTTAACGTATTCTTCAATTGTAACCATGCTATCCATAAAGGTATAGACGGTTTTTGTATCTAATTGCGCTAGCATGGTGTTCTCCTTTTATTATTATATACATTATACCAAAAATATCGATACCACGCATTTCGTGGTTCGGTAATTCCAAAATTCAAAGTTCAAGTTTTACAACCTATCTTCACCATATTTTCAATTTAAAAATCATTCTAACCTCTTATTTATTGTCAAAAATACATCTTGATAAAACTTTTCTCTTGCAGTCCAAGAAATTTTATTGTATTATGTATATAGAACAAAAATACAAACATAACCTAACCTATAGAGAGGCACTAATCATGGCTTGGAAATTTGATAATAACATCCCAATATACATCCAGATAAGTAATACCATAAAATTACAAATAGTAACAAACCAATTAAAATCAGGAGACAAACTTCCTACTGTCCGAGATTTAGCTGAGACTGCTGGTGTAAACCCCAACACAGTCCAACGGGCCTTGTCTGACTTAGAAACAGAAGGATTCGTTTACTCCGTTAGAACCACTGGCAGATATGTGACAGATAACGACGAACTAATCCGGCGAACTCGTCTCCGATTAGCACAGAATGAATTAGATAATTTTGTTACAAATATGCTTGATTTAGGTTTCAAGCAAGACGAATTAGTTAAACAACTAGATGATTTCTTGAAGGGAGTTTCTTATGAATAATGCGTTTACACTGGTCGAGTTACAACAAGTTTCCAAGTCATATGGAGGTGCTGTCGCACTGAACAATGTTAACTTGAAATTACCAGCTGGAAAAATAATTGGCTTGTTAGGTCCAAATGGTTCAGGAAAAACAACCATGATTAAGATTATCAACGGCTTACTTCAACCTGAGTATGGTCAAGTTCTCATTAATGGTCGTACCCCCTCACCAGAAACAAAAGCTATCGTTTCCTATCTTCCAGATACAACCTATTTGGACGAACAAATGAAAGTAATTGAAGCTGTACATTTTTTTGCAGATTTTTACAAAGATTTTGATATGGAACGTGCCTGCACCCTCTTAGCGGAGTTGCAAATTGATTTGAATAGTCGAATGAAACATCTCTCAAAAGGGAACAAAGAAAAAGTTCAATTGATATTAGTTATGAGTCGACAAGCGCAATTGTATGTATTAGATGAACCAATTGGCGGAGTTGATCCTGCAGCACGAGACTATATTCTTCGTACGATTGTGAATAATTATTCTCCAACAGCTTCCGTAATCATCTCTACCCATTTAATTGCTGATGTAGAACAAATATTAGATGAAGTTATTTTCCTACAGTACGGTAGTGTTATCCGACAAGGGAACGTAGATGATTTGAGAATTGAAACAGGAGAATCCATTGATTCACTCTTCCGTCAAGATTTTAAAGCAGAACATGTAAGGGGATTGTAATGTTTAAAAAACTATTAAAATATGAATTCAAATCCGTTGGAAAATGGTATTTGGGAATCTACTTGGGAGTCATTATTCTTTCAGTCGTATTAGGTTTTTGGATACAGGCTTTGGTATTAAAATCAACTACATCTGCTGTGAATACTGCAAACGCAGAAATGTTCCTTTTCGGTACTTCATCAATGGTATTCGGTATTCTAATTGCAGCGCTCTTTCTATCAACTTTCGTTCTGGTCATCAACCGTTTTAGAAGCAATATATACGGAAGACAAGGATACTTAACCATGACCCTTCCTGTCAATAGTCACCAACTGATCCTTAGTAAACTAGTCGCCTCTTTAGTATGGTACTTCTTGGCAGGAATAACTGCTCTCCTAGCTATTGGAATAGTAATCAGTTTCGTACTGATGTCAACGAATGAATTATTAATTCCTGAACTGCAATACGTGTTTCAGCAAGTTGATATCGGTGTATTCATCGCATATGCTCTTAGTACATTGATTGAGAGTATAAGGGGAATCCTACTTATCTACTTCTCTATTTCAGTTGGTCAACTATTTCGAGATCATCGATTACTATTTGCCATTTTAACTTACATCGGTATCAGTATTTTGTCAGGCTCAATCAGTATGTTCTATTATATCAACCAAGGAGATGTATATGCAGAGACTATTAGCTCTTTATATCCAAATCCGTTCTTTGTATTATTAAATATTGTCTTGGCCTTTGGTTATTACTTTGGTACCCATTATATCATGACCAAGAAGTTGAACCTACAATAATAAAAAGCTCTTCCCATGTCACTCGGACGTGGTTTAGAGCTTTCTTTTTACAGGTTATTGTTGGTAGGCAAGCGAAAGAAAGCGTAACAATTTTTCCTTTTCTTTCTCGCTAGCAAAACTTGCATGAATGGCGTGACGATTAAATTGATAAAAATCTTCTTTAGTTGTACCGAAATGTTCGACAAACAGTTGGTACTCTTTATTTAAGTTTGTATTTGAAACGGTTCGATTATCGGTATTGATTGTGATTTTTGCTCCCGCCTCTATCAGTTGAGAATAAGGAAAGCTTGCTAGTGATGAGGCAGCTCCAGTTTGGAGGTTTGATGTTAGACACATTTCGACCGTTGCTCCACTATGAATAAGTTCCTGAATAACCTCCGGGTTCTTATAGAGGGCGGTTCCGTGTCCAATCCTCTTAATACCAAGTGCCAGAGCATGAGCAACATTGGTCACACAGCCACATTCACCAGCATGAAATGTGATAGGGTAGCCCAAGGATTGTGTAAATTGGATAAGCTCTTCTAAATCCTCCGTTGGATATTCTGCCTCATTTCCTGCAAAATCAAAACCAACTAAGCCTTTAGGGGCCAAATCTGCAATAGCTGAAAAGATTTCTTTAGTCTGACTTGGATTGGTTTGTTTTAATCCACAGACCAATAATTTAGCCACTATATGAAAATCTTTCTGAGCCCGCTCTAATCCTGCCAAAACTGCTTCTACGGCCTCTAGGACAGTGAGACCTCTATCAGTTGATAACTCGGGTGCAAAACGAATTTCAATATACAAAATATTATCCATTGCAGCTTGTTGCACAACATCGTACGTAGCTAATTCGAGAGCCTCAGAAGTTTGTAACAGTGGACGAATAACATCAAACTTTTTCAAATAGGTCATCAAACTATCCACCTTGCCATCAACACTAACTAGCTGACATAAATCACTATCTTCTTCTGGTAGAGAGAGATTAGCTAATTGAGCAAGTTTTCGAATAAGTGAAAGCGACAATGAACCATCTAGATGACAATGCAACTCAACTTTTGCTAATTTCTGAACATTCAATAGTATTTCCATCTCTTTCATGAGTATATTGTCACTTATCATACCACATTTTCCTTAAAAATCAAGTTGCATGTACCTTAAAGTGAACATTTTTGATGGAAAGACTCGTTTAAAAAATAAAAAAGAACGATTTTAAATCGTTCTTGCAATACGGAAGACATGGGATTCGAACCCACGCACGCTGTTACACGCCTACCGCGTTTCCAACACGGCCTCTTGAGCCTCTTGAGTAATCTTCCATATATGGAGCTGGTGGGAGTCGAACCCACGTCCAAACACCTGCTAACTTATTCGTCTACAACCATAGGTTATGTCTTACTTTAACTTGGACTTGATACATAACTCAAACCGAGTACAAGCGAGTCAGTAAATCTCTTTTGGAACAGCCTGACTCAATTCCAACGTAGCTTGTAAAATTAAGACCAATCAACAAACACAAGCAATTTGAGAATGGTCACGCAGGCAGGTTATTAAGCTGCTAATGCGTAAGAATTTGTATTTTTTGCAGTTATATTTAACTGGCATTTTTACATCTGCCGATGAGTTGCAGAACAAGCCTCATAATGCCTGTCGAATCCGTAACAACCCCGTGGGTTAGATACGAGAGTTATTATATCAGATTCTTGAACGAATTGCAAAGAATATTTATTTATATTCCTGAATTTTAATTACAAAAGAAATATGGTAGAATGAAATTATGTATAAATTCTTTCAAAAAGCTATTCAAGTATTAAGTATATTTGTACTAATTGGAACAGCTATTTTCCTGTTTTGGCTTTACAAAATCGGAATATTAAATGATCAGAATGCATTATCCAATTTATTACAAAATCAAGGTGTCTATGGCAGCTTAACTTTCATAGGATTACAAATTATTCAAGTTGTTTTCCCTATCATTCCTGGTGGGGTAACAACTGTCGTTGGTTTCCTTGTCTTTAAATTTTGGTGGGGTTTCATCCTAAATTACATTGGAATAAATATTGGAAGTATTATTTTATTCTGGCTCGCTCGGAGATATGGTAAAAAATTCTGTCTCTTATTTATGAACGAAGAAACATTCGATAAATATGAAAAGAAAGTTGACAATAAGCGAGGTTATGAAATATTCTTCGTTTTCTGTATGTTATTCCCTTTCACTCCAGCCGATATTGTTGTGATGATTTCTGGGCTGACAAGTATGAGCTATCGGAAGTTCATTTCGATTATCCTAATCTGTCGACCATTTTCCATCATTGCATACAGCTATTTTTGGATCTACGGTAGCTACTGGCTACATCATTTTTTGAAATAAAAAACTTGGTTCAATCAACCAAGTTTTTTTAGTATTTTGAAGAATTCTTTCTGCTTCTTATACTCAATGAAAATCAAAAATAGCCTAGGAAACAAAGCCGATGATAGAACTGGAGTTCATCAAGGCAAGTTGACAACGGATAATTTTGATTTTCGAAGAGTATTATTCCGAAATACGTCGATACATATGCGGTCTGCGGTCTCTATAGAGTCCCCAATCCAAACGTTCACGCGCTCCCTTATCCAAATCATACGTTGCAAGCAAGACAACTTCTTCATCACGTCCCGCCTTTGTTAAAAGTTCTCCTGTCCCATCAGTCAAGAAAGAGGAACCATAGAAACACAAGCTGGAAGACTGTCCACCATTTTCGTCAGATGGCTGCACTTCTTCCAAGCCAATACGGTTAGCTGCAATAACTGGCATGATATTGGCCGCAGCGTGTCCTTGCATGGTCCGTTGCCAATGACCTTGGCTATCTGTATCCAAAATCGGCTCTGAGCCGATAGCTGTTGGATAAAAAAGCAATTCTGCCCCATTTAGAGCCAAACAGCGAGCAGTTTCTGGAAACCATTGGTCCCAACAGATGCCAATACCAATCTTGCCATAGCGAGTTTCCCAGACCTTAAACCCAGTATTTCCCGGTGTGAAGTAAAACTTCTCCTGATAATAATGGTCGTCAGGAATATGAGTCTTACGGTAAACTCCCAAAACACTACCATCCGCATCAATGACCGCAATGGAATTGTAGAGGCTATTTCCATCTTTTTCATAGAAGGAAATAGGCAATACCACCTGTAATTCTTTGGCGATAGGAATAAAGTGCTGAACAGCATCATTTTCCTCTACAGACTTGGCATAGTTATAATAATCATACTGGCGTTCTTGACAAAAATAAGGACGCTCAAAGAGTTCCGGCAGGAGAATAATCTGCGCTCCCTGACCAGCAGCCTGTCTGACCAAACGCTCTGCAGTCGCCAGATTTTCAGCTAAAACATGACTGCATTGCATTTGAACAGCAGCAACAGTAACATTTCTCATTTTTTTGATCCTTTTCATAAATTCATGATGGGCAATTCAACGACGTCGAATCAGAGACATTTAGCCCCATAAAATGGGATTTGCTGGGTGATACAGTGTATATTCCCACCTCCAAGTAGGATGTCGCGGGCTGGTATGCCGACGACTTTTCTGGTTGGAAAAAGCTGCGCTAGGAGATGCAGTGCATGCGCGTCATGCTCATCTTCAAACTGGGGCACTAAAACCGCACCGTTGCTGACGTAAAAATTCACATAGGAAGCTGCCAAGCGTTCGCCAGCAGTCCGTTCTTCTTCCCCTTCTTCATAGATATAGCCTGGCAAATCCTCTTCTGTTACTAGAATAGGATGTTTTGGAATAGGCAGTTTGTGGACGGTCAACTTTCTGCCCTTGGCATCCACTTGCTCTTCCAAGTAGTCCAAATCAGCCTTGGACATGGCATATTGGGGGTCCGACTCATCATCCGTCCAGGCTAAAACTATCTCAGCTGGGCCGACAAAGGCCGCAACATTGTCCACGTGTTCATTGGTTTCATCATTGAAAATTCCGTATGGAAGCCAGAGAACCTTTTCAGCTCCGAGAGTATCTAGAAGCACTTGCTCAATCTGGTCCTTGGTCAGATGAGGATTGCGGCCTGGGCTCAGTAAACAGGATTCTGTCACCAAGATGGTTCCCTCACCGTCGCTATGGATGGCTCCTCCTTCTAGGACAAAGGGATGGGCATCGTGGACTGGCAGACCGATGGCCTGACTAAAGCGACTAGCCACCTGATCATCTGCCTCATAATCCTGATAAAGACCATCATAGCTTCCGCCCCAAGCGTTAAAGGCCCAATCGACAGACAAAGCTCTGCCATTTTCATGAACCAAAACCGTCGGACCTGTATCACGCGCCCAAGCGTCGTTGGTAGGGATGCCCAGGTAGGCAATGCCAGCCCCCAGCATGGATTGGGCCTCCTCACGGTGTGCCTCATCGACCAAGAGATAGACCTGCTCGCTTTCAGCAATGGTTTTAATGACCTGGCTGAAGGCTTTTTTTGCCCCCTGACCATCAAAGGGCCAGGATCCTGGCCGAGTCGGCCACACCATTAGGGTACCGTGATGGGGCTCATACTCAGCAGGCATGCGGTAGCCAGCTGCTTTTGGACTTTCTATCATGACAACCTCCCCTTGAAATCTTCATAGCCAAAGCTTTTGATAATCCGACAGTCGCCTGTCTGATCCATCAAAACCAAACTTGGCAGACCGATGCCATTGAAGGTATTATTTTTGACAAAGGAATAGATGGCCATATCTTCAAAATAGAGTTTGTCACCAATCTCCACAGGCTTTTCAAAGGAATAATCGCCGATGATGTCGCCCGTCAGACAAGTATTGGAAGACAGTCTGTAAGTATAGTCCTTCTCCTCAGCTTCAAAGCCGTTTCGTAGTGGTGGGCGATAGGGCATTTCCAAGACATCTGGCATATGGCAAGTAGCCGATGCATCTAACACAAGCGTCTCAATGCCATTTTCGACAATGTCTAAAACTTCTGTCACCAAATAGCCTGCATTGAGGGCAATGGCTTCACCAGGCTCAATGTAGACTTCTAATCCATAGGTTTCCTGCATGTGCTGGATAGAGGAAATCAGCAAGTCCAGATCATAATCTTCTCTGGTCACATGATGGCCTCCGCCCATATTGAGCCATTTAATACGGTGTAGATAGGGACCGAATTTGGCCTCAACAGCATCCAAGGTTTTTTTCAAATCATCCGAATTTTGCTCACAGAGGGTGTGAAAATGCAGGCCATTCACCAAGTCCAGCAGGTCTTCTGAAAACTGGTCAATACGAACACCGAAGCGAGAACCTGCTGCGCAGGGATCATAGAGGGCATGGTCACCTTGGGTGGAGCACTCTGGATTAATCCGCAGGCCAACACTGACTCCAGCTGCTCGGCATTTGTCCACGTGCTTGCGGAGCTGGCGCTCTGAGTTAAAGACGATATGGTCCACAATCTCCAAAATCTCCTCCAAATCCGCATCCTTGAAGGCTGGAGCAAAGACATGGACTTCGCCCCCAAACTCCTCACGACCCAGCTTAGCTTCATAGAGGCCTGATGCAGTTGTTCCAGCCAGATACTGACTGATCAGCGGGTAAGTGGCATACATGGAGAAAGCTTTTTGGGCCAAAAGGACCTTACAGCCTGTGCGGTCTTGGACCGACTTAAGAATTTCTAGATTGTTTACCAGCTTTGCCTCGTCAATGACATAGGCTGGTGTTGGGACTTGTCCTATTCTCATCTAGTCCACCAAAACTGGATTTTCTACTACCTGCCAAGGTAGACCATACTGGTTGAGCAGGTCCATAAATGGATCTGGATCCAATTCTTCCAAGTTATAGACACCTGGTTTCTTCCAAGTCCCGTCCATAACCAGCTTGGTACCAATCATGGCTGGTACACCAGTTGTGTAAGAAATAGCCTGTGAACCGACTTCCTTATAGCACTCTTGGTGGTCACATACGTTGTAGATGTAGATGGTCTTCTCCAGACCGTCTTTGACACCTGTGAAAATACAGCCGATGTTGGTTTTCCCAACAGTACGTGGACCAAGGCTGGCTGGATCAGGCAAGAGGGCTTTGAGGAATTGGATTGGCACCACCTCTTGACCGTTGAAATTGATTGGGTCTGTCCGCAAGAGACCAACATTTTCCAAGCATTTCATATGAGTCAAGTAGGATTGACCGAAAGTCATAAAGAAGCGAATCCGTTTCACACCTGGAATATTCTTAGCCAGCGATTCGATTTCTTCGTGGTGGAGAAGATACATGTCTTTTTGACCCACTTCTGGGAAGTCATATTCTCGCTTGATAGACATGGCTTCCACTTCCACCCATTTGCCATTTTCCCAGTAGGAACCTGGGGCAGAAACCTCACGCAAGTTGATTTCAGGGTTGAAGTTGGTCGCAAATGGATAGCCATGATCCCCACCGTTACAGTCTAGGATGTCGATATAGTGGATTTCATCGAAATAATGCTTCAATGCGTAAGCAGAAAATACACTGGTCACCCCTGGATCAAATCCGGATCCCAAAAGCGCTGTCAGCCCTGCTTTTTCAAAACGCTCCTTATAAGCCCACTGCCATGAGTAATCAAAGTAGGCTGTAAATCCTTCTTCTTCACAACGTTTTTCGTAAATAGCACGCCATTCTGGATTTTCAGTATCCTCACTTTCATAATTGGCTGTATCAATGTAGTCCACACTAGTCGCCAAACAAGCGTCCATAATGGTCAAATCTTGGTATGGGAGGGCAACGTTTAAAACAGCTTTTGGCTGGTAGCTTTCAATCAAGGCAATCACTTCTTCTACCTTGTCCGCATCCACTTGGGCAGTTTCAATTTTTACGGAAGTTTTTCCTTCTAAGGCAGCCTTCAAATCATCACACTTTGACTTGGTACGGCTGGCAATCATGACCTCCTTGAAAGTATCTTCTGCCTGACACACTTTGCTGATGGCAACTTGGGCTACACCACCGCAACCAATGACTAATAAACGACTCATTTTCTTTTCTCCTCTTCTTCTAAAATGTCTTCAACATAGCGGGGCAAGAGAAATGCTCCCACATGAAGGTTAGCTGTATAATATTCTGTAAAAAGCTCGCGCGCTTTCCATTTTTCCTTATCATAATCTTCAATTGGATGGTATTTTTTAGAAGCAAATCCAAATAACCAATAACCTGCTGCTGAAGTTGGAATATGGGCTTGATAGACACGACTAATTGGAAATGATTGACTAGCCTTGCGATGCATGGAACGAAAAGCTGACTCATCCTCATCATAGAATGGCGAACCATGTTGGTAGACCATAATGCCATCTTCCTTCAAAGCCCTGTATGCATTACCGTAAAATTCCTTGGTAAACAACCCTTCCGTGTGTCCAAATGGATCTGTCGCATCATTGATGATAATGTCATATTCATTTTCACAATTGCGCAAGAACCGCAGGCCGTCCTGCAAATAAACCTCTACACGCTCATCTTCAAGTCCTGATGCATAGTCTGGGAAATACTGACGACACACTTCAACCAATAACTCATCTGGCTCTACTACATCAATGCGTTCGATTTCAGGATACATACTGAGAACTTGAGCAACTCCACCATCTCCACCACCTAAAATCAAGATTTTCTTAGGATTTGGATGAACTGCCATTGGTACATGTACTGCCATCTCATTGTAGACAAAGTCATCAGCATCCGAGAATAAAACACGACCATTAAGGGTTAAAATTTTTCCAAAGGCTGGCGAGTCCAACACAGCTATATCTTGGTATTCGCTTTTTCCAGCATAAAGTTGTTGACTGGTGCGAATGGACAATTTTACATCAGGTGTTTGAACTTCTGAAAACCACATTTCCATGCCTATTTCTCCTTAATCACATTGATAAAATTAACATCTGGATCCTCTGTTCCTTGAACAGAACAGCCACGTTCCTTGGCAAAAATAATATAATCTACAATTTCCTGGGTCACTCGTTCACCTGGTGCCAAAAGCGGAATGCCAGGCGGGTAGCACATAACAAATTCCCCACAAACCTGTCCAACAGCATCTTGTAGCGAGAGACTCTCACGTTCTGCATAAAATGCTTGCTGAGGGGATAAGACCAATTGAGGCTGGATGTATTCCCCTGAAATTAAATCAGAACCATCACGTGAATACAAGCGCTTGATATCCGCTAAAGCACCCACCAACCGCTCAATATCTTGCAAACGGTCTCCAATTGAAATATAGGCCAAGATATTTCCAATATCACCAAATTCAATCTGAATATCATATTCATCTCGCAGAAGATCGTAGACTTCGATACCAGTTAAGCCAATACCTTGTGTGTAAATAGAAAGTTTTGTCACATCAAAATCATACACAGACTGTCCATCAATCAATTCTTTTGAATAGGCATAATAACCGCCAATTGCATTGATTTCACGACGAGCATATTCAGCCATTTCAATGACTTTTTCAAAAGACTCTTTCCCACGGAGAGCCAGATTTCTCCTTGAAATATCTAAGCTAGACAAAAGTAAGTAAGATGCCGAAGTAGACTGAGTTAGGTTGATAATTTGACGAACATATTCAACATTCATTTCAGGCCCTACCAACAAAAGGGAACTTTGTGTCAAACTACCACCTGATTTATGCATGGAAACAGCAGCCATATCGGCACCAGCATCCATAGCGGATAAAGGAAGTTGATCAGAAAAATGCAAGTGAGCCCCATGAGCCTCATCCACTAGAACTTTCATACCAACTTTATGGGCCATCTCAGTGAGAGTTTTTACATCCGAACAAATACCATAATAAGTTGGATTATTTATCAAAACTGCGACTGCATCTGGATGCTCAACAATCGCCCGTGCAAATGCATCGTTCTCCAGTCCAAGAGCAATTCCAATCCTTGGCTGAACGGTCATATCAACATAAACAGGAATAGCCCCACATAAAACCAAAGCATTCAAGGCTGATTTATGAACATTTCGAGGAAGGATAATTTTATCCCCTGCCTTACATGTTGCTAAAATCATGGTCTGGACTGAAGATGTAGTTCCTCCAACCATAAGAAAAGCATGACTGGCTCCAAATGCTTCCGCTGCCAATTCTTCTGCTTCACGAATGATCGAAACAGGATGCCCTAAATTATCTAAGGGTTTCATGGAATTGACATCAATGCCAACACACTTCTCACCTAGAAGCTCAACAAGCTCTGGATTTCCGCGTCCCCGTTTATGACCCGGAACATCAAAAGGAACTATCCGTTTGCGTCTTAATTTGACCAATCCCTCATAAATAGGGGCCTGGTGTTGATTTTTCATGTAGAAAAACTCCTTTGTTTTTACTTATAGTACAACATCTTATCTTTGCCCTTTTTAAACAAGTAAAAAAGAGCAGGGTATCTCCTGCTCTACAATCGTTATTGACGTTTTTTATTCTTCTCTTGAGTTTATGTGCCTACCGTTTCCTACTCTCCAGTGCAAATATATACGTACTTTATTGACCGTTTCACAAGATGACGTGTGCTTTCACCACACTAAAATTTGATGTAAGAATTAGGGTAAACCCTAAAATCAACTTATAAAATTTGAGCTTTTAACTCAATCAATAATGTGGCTTTCGCCACGCTTCGGCATTCGACCCGCCTGTCCGTAGGCTTTGGTTATGACAATTTTCTGTCCCATATAGGTCTGATATTTGCTAGAATAGGTATCGCTACTTTTCCTAGGCCTGTTTATTGTAACACGGAAATTGCCCTTTGACAAGTAGAATTTGTAATATTTTATTCAAAAAAACAAACATTCTTTAAAAAATGGTTTCGAACGTTCGAAACCATCACATATCTATATTACTTAATTCCTAATGCAATACGAGCATAACGACTCATTTTTTGAACAGTCCAAGCCGGTGACCAGACCAGTCTTACATCCACTTCAGTCACTTCTGGGACATCTTTTAAAACATCATGTATTTGATCTGTAATCAAATCAGCTAAGGGACAGCCCATTGTGGTCAAAGTCATATCAATTTCAGCTTTGCCATCAATAAAACGAATTTCATAAATTAACCCTAGATTGATAATATCTATCCCTAGTTCGGGGTCAATCACATCTTCAAGAGCTTGAAAAATACGCTCCTGGATATCTTTAATTTGATCTTCTGTATACGCCATTTTTCTCTCTTTCTTTTTCATAAGTTCAATACTAGAAATGAACCAAACGAAGTTTGTGTCAAAACCTCCCCCGGACCCTCGCTTGTTTCAAATTTTTAGCAAGCGACCTGATAAGTGCCACCGAACTTGTCCGCTCTCGGATTTCTAGGCGGACGTTGAGAAAGCCTATCCGTAGGCTTATTCCTCGCTCGTTTCTAGTTTTCAGCGAGCGGTTGATTTTGTCTCCCAGACAAAATCAATCCTCAATAAAATCTCTGAGTGGTTTGCTGCGGGATGGGTGGCGGAGTTTACGGAGGGCTTTGGCTTCGATTTGGCGGATGCGTTCACGGGTTACGTTAAAGACTTTACCAACATCTTCTAACGTGCGCATTTTACCATCATCTAAACCAAAACGAAGACGCAATACGTTTTCTTCACGATCAGTAAGAGTATCCAATACCTCATCTAATTGTTCACGCAGTACAACACGAGTTGTATAGTCAATTGGGTTTTCAATCACTTCATCTTCGATGAAATCTCCTAAATGGCTATCATCCTCTTCTCCGATAGGTGTTTCAAGGGAAACAGGTTCTTGAGCAATTTTAAGAATTTCACGAACTTTTTCAGGAGTCATATCCATACGTTCTGCAATTTGTTCCGGTGTCGGATCTTGACCTAACTCTTGGAGAAGATTACGTTGTTCACGGACCAATTTGTTGATTGTTTCCACCATATGTACTGGAATCCGAATGGTACGAGCCTGATCTGCGATAGCACGAGTAATGGCCTGACGGATCCACCATGTCGCATATGTTGAAAATTTGAATCCTTTTGAGTAATCAAATTTGTCAACAGCTTTCATCAAACCCATATTTCCTTCTTGGATCAAATCAAGAAACTGCATACCACGACCAACATATCGCTTCGCAATAGAAACAACCAAACGCAAGTTGGCTTCTGCCAGACGTTGTTTTGCTTCTGGATCACCAGCTTCTACTGCCAAGGCTAATTCCTGTTCCTCTTCGTTGGTCAAAAGTGGAACAACACCAATCTCTTTCAAATACATCCGAACAGGATCATTTACTTTTGCCGAATTACTTCCTAGCAATTCTTCGTCAGATAATTCTGGTTCTTCTTCAACTTGTAATGCCCGTGCCGATGGATTACCTTCTTTATCAACAATCGAAATTCCGGCATCTTGAATACGCTGAAGCAAATCATCAATACCATCCGCATCCAATGTAAAGGGGATAACTAATTGGTCATTGATTTCATCATCGGTAGCAGACCCTTGTTTCTTATGGTTACGAATAAATTCTGCAACTTGAATATCAAAGGTTGTTACTTCTGTTTTTTTATCTTTTTTATTTGTCATATTTACTCCATTTGTTTTCTTCTTTCGAGCAATTGTTGCAACTCATCAAGTGCAATGTCACTATTTCCCATATGGGACTGTTCACGAATATTTCGCGAAATTAACTGATTCTCCTTTTTCAATAATTCTTTATTTCGTCTATGCTCAAGTTCTTCTATTTCACCCTGAGCAACTTCTTCTGGCAAACGTTCTTCCAACATTCGATACCATGCCTGCTGAACTGAAGCTTCCATTTGAGACAATTCAAAACTCGTGATTTCTCCCTGCTCCCTTAAAACTTCATATAGGACTTGAAGTTCAGGAGTCGCAAAATAAAAATCATCTCGTAATCGAAATTCATTTAAAATATAAGCGTGTTCCACCATCCGAGACAGTAAATGATTTTCAGCTCGTACCAAGCTTGTTACACGTACAAGCGGTTGGACTGGCAACAGCCTTGATCGATCAGTTTGGCTATTGTCTTGTACTGACCGTTCTTGCCGTTGTTGCAGTCGTGCATTGTTGACCGCTAACTCAACTTGTGTATAGTCAAAATCAGACAATAAATCTGCCACTTTGTATATATAAGAATTTTGAGCAGTAATCGATGGTGTTTTTGCAATAATCGGTGCAATCTTATCAACAAATTCAATTTGCATTTGCAAGTTATCAGGATTTTCAGGTTTGAGGTACTGAATTAAAAACTCAACATCACTCATCCTTGATTTTTCCAATATCTGTTGCAGTGCCTCTGGAGAATTCTTCTGTAAAAATTCATCCGGGTCCATATTATCAGGAAACTTGACTATGTCTATCTGAAAATTTTGCAACTCATCCAGTGCTTTCATAGTTGCAGCCTGGCCAGCTTTATCTCCATCGTATGTAAGGACAACTTTTTTACAAAATTTAGAAAGGTGACCAACATGCTCTTGTGTCAATGCTGTTCCCATGGAGGCAACGGCATTTTCGATACCAGCCCGATGCGCCGCAATGACATCCAAAAAACCTTCCATTAGATACACTTCCCGTTGTTTTTTGATAGTAGCCTTAGCCTGATCCAAATGATACAGCTCATAGCTCTTATTAAAAATCGGCGTGCTGCGAGAGTTTTTATACTTGGCTAGTTGCTTATTCTCTTGGTCTTTTTTCGTCCAAATACGACCCGAGAATGCGATAATTCTACCATATTCATCACTCAAAGGAAAAATAATTCGACCTTGAAATGCGTCATATATCATATCCCCTTCACTCGGGTTAAATAAGCCCGACTGTAGTAAGTTTGCCTCATTGTACTCTGCTGATAATTTTTGATAAAGGATATTTTGCTCAGGTGGTGAGAGACCGATTTGAAAAGTTTGAATCACTTCATCAGTCAAACCACGTTGATGCAAGTATCTCCTTGCCTCTTCACCCATCTTCGTCGTCATTAAGAAGGCATGATAAAATTTTGCGGCATCCTTGTGTATATCAAAAAGAACCTGATGGGGATGCTGTCTTGATTCTGCCTGCTGATTAGTGGGAATGAATTCAGTTTGAAAACCAGCTTTTTCTGCAATAATTGCCACGGCATCAGCAAATGTAACGCCACGGAAATCTTCAATAAATTTGAAAACATCTCCTGATTTACCACAACCGAAACAATGATAAAACTGCTTATCTTCAACTACGTTAAAAGAAGGTGTTTTTTCCCCATGAAAAGGACACAAACCTAAATAATTACGCCCCGCTTTGGTAAGCGCAACCGACTCACCAATAATATCTACAATGTTAACCGATTGCTTAAGCTCATTTATTTTTTCTTTTGCTAACACCGGTTACCCCCATATAAATCCAGAGAATCTGCACATTTTAACATTCTATATTGTATAATAAATTTCTTGAAAAGTAAAACTTTCAAGTCGTTATACTTGTAAAAAAAAGAAAAGCGGTTATAATAGAAAAAGAAAATATTTATGAAAGGACATATTTAGGATATGTTGAAAGATTTAAAAGCATTTTTATTCCAAGGAAATGTTATTGACCTTGCTGTTGCAGTAATTTTTGGTGCGGCCTTCAAAGCCATCATCGATTCATTCGTTACTGATTTGATTACTCCACTCTTGTTGAACCCAGCTTTGAAAGCTGCTGGTGCAGATAAGATTGCTGATTTGAGCTGGAACGGTGTTACTTACGGTAACTTCTTGAGCGCTGTTATCAACTTCTTGATCATCGGTACTGTTCTTTTCTTCATCGTTAAAGCTGCTGAAAAAGCATTGCCTAAGAAGGTTGAGGAAGAAGTGGTTGTTGCTGCTCCAACACAAGAAGAATTGCTTACTGAAATCCGTGATTTATTGAAAAAATAATTCTTGATTGATGAGACAGGTGAATTACCTGTCTTTTTTGTTGGAAAAAGAAGATGTGAGCCTCCACTCACATCTTGTCTTATCCTTCGTATCCATTTGGATTTTTCGATTGCCAGTTCCACGTATCTCGACACATGTCTTCAATTGTTTTTTCTGTTCTCCAGTTTAGTTCAGCCAGAGCTTTATCTGCATTCGCATAAAAGGACGGAAGGTCTCCTGCTCGATTTGGTGCAAAGCGATACGGAACATCTACACCAGTTACTTGAATGAAAGTATTTACCAATTCTAAGACACTTGTTCCTTGACCAGAACCTAGGTTATATGTATAAACCTGATTAGCTTCATCTAATTTTTCTAATGCTCGTACGTGTCCTTTGGCCAAATCAACAACATGGATATAGTCTCGTACGCAAGTCCCATCTGGCGTATCGTATTCATTTCCAAAAATATTGAGAAATTCACGTTTCCCAACTGCTACCTGAGCTACAAATGGCATCAAGTTATTTGGAATGCCTGACGGATCTTCCCCAATCAAGCCTGACTCATGAGCTCCAATTGGATTGAAATAGCGCAACAACGAAATAGACCAATCTGGATCAGAAACATAAATGTCGCGAAGAATCTGTTCACACATGACTTTCGTTTGACCATACGGGCTAGTTGGAACTCCTACTGGCATGTCCTCTTGATAAGGAGAGGGATTAAAACTGCCATAAACAGTAGCACTAGATGAAAAGACAATTTTCTTCACATCATACTCAGCCATCACTTCAACCAATGAAAGAATGGACATGATATTATTTTCGTAATAAGCACCAGGTTTTTGAACTGATTCTCCTACTGCCTTAAATGCAGCAAAATGAATCGCTGACTCGATATTTTCTTTCTCGAATACCTGACGCAATCCCTGTTTGTCTGCTACGTCTAGCTGATAGAAGGTCGGTCTCTTTCCTGTAATCTCCTCAATCCTATCCAAAACCAAAATACTTGAATTAGAAAGATTGTCAACAATGACAACTTCTTTACCCAATTTTAACAATTCAACAACTGTATGGCTACCAATATAACCAGCACCACCTGTTACTAAAATACTCATGCAAAAACTCCTTTTTTCATGAAAAATGTGACTTGATTCAATTCTACATATCTATTATAAGTTAGGTAAGGTAAAATGTAAATAAAAAACAGCCCAAAAGCTGTCTTAAATTCAATTAGAATTTTTTACGCTTGCGAGCTGCTTCTGATTTACGTTTACGTTTTACAGATGGTTTTTCGTAGAATTCACGTTTACGTGTTTCTTGAAGAGTACCAGCTTTAGTAACCGCACGTTTGAAACGACGAAGAGCATCATCAAGTGATTCGTTCTTGCGTACTACTGTTTTTGACATTTTTTTCACTCCCCTCAATTTCAAAGTCTTTATCATTTTACTATGAATGCATCCGTTTGTCAATCTTTTTTGATTTTAAATCATAAAAATCTATCCTAGGTCAACTTGCCAATTGATTGCTTTTTCGAGACCACGCAAGCATTGCCCCGAAGAACACTTCGTAAAAAACAAAAAATAAAATAAAGCAATGCAAGAAAAATTCCTCAGGTAAAATATAAATGACAGGATCCTTGGCTGGGTCAAATAACCAAGTAGAATCACCAGGAAAAAGGACCGTATGAAAAAGAACAAAGAATTGGTCAAATCCTATAAGAAGCCCCATTAAGCCGATGACAATCGGTGCAAGCATCATCCACAAGAAGGTTTTTTGAACCAACCAGCCATGGCCTTTTAAAAGAATCTGTTTGATGAACAAGAAAAAAGCGGGAAAACTTAGAACAAACACACCTTGCGCTATATGAAATAGTTTTTTCACATCAGCGAAATGTTTGAGACCATCAACTGAGGAAGAAAAGTTAGGCATGTCTAAAACTGTCTGAAATGGATTGGTTAAATAGTTCATCAAAATATTGAAATTATATGAGATATCTGCCGATTTCATATAGACGTTTTTTTCCAGCCCTAGATAAGAAATTTCAACAGGAAACACTAGCCATGCCAAATAAATGGTAGCAAGGATTGCACCCGACAGCACAAATAAAACCGTTCCGAATACTTGTAGTTTAGTTTTCATCAAAGCTCCATTCATCTAAACTATTCAACACATGGGTTGGCGCAATTGGTAAATGAGCTACTTCTTCTGGTTTCGTAAAACCAGTAAGTACCAAAAGGGTTGAAAAACCATTATCAATACCTGCACGAATATCTGTCAAATAATTATCACCAACCATAATTGTCTGACTCTTTTCAGTTCCCAGTATCTCTAAAGCCTTATCCATAATGATGGATTTTGGTTTTCCAATGATGGCTGGTTTGATCCGAGTTGCAGCTTCTAATAGCGCCAATAATGAACCTGCTCCTGGTAAATGCCCACGCTCAGTTGGAATATTCAAATCTGGATTGGTGCCAATAAAGGTTGCTCCTTTTTGGATCGCTAATGTAGCAATCGTGAGTTTTTCATAAGTCAAATCAGTGTCTAGCCCAACAACGACATAGGCAGGATTAGTTGTATCCTCAACGTAACCTGCCTCATAAATAGCTGATTTTAGCCCATCTTCACCGATTACATAAACGGTCTTGTCTTTACCCAAATCATTCATATAGTCGATAGTAGCGAGACTTGCAGTGTAGATGGTTTCGAGTGGCGTCACAATATTGAATTGCTCAGCCAGCATGGCCTGCACCGTTTCAGGTCTGCGGGTGGTATTATTGGTCACAAATAAATAGGGAATTTGTCGTTCCTGCAATCGATGTACAAATCGTTCCCCAGCTGGTATGCGCTTTTTCCCTTCATAAATTGTCCCATCTAAATCAATCAAGTATCCTTGGTACGTCATTTTTCCTCCTTAATCAAATCGTGTTTCCCAATGTTTGGCATGACTAGCTTCAAAACAAAGAGCTATTTGTTCTGGTGTATTTTTCCCTAAAGATAGCTGTGGCAAGTCGTTCAGTTCAAAATAAGCAGAGCCGATTGTTTCCGAATTTGGTTGAAATTCCCCACCAATAACCTTGCAAAGAATAAATACCTTTGTTACACGGTGTACAGACTTGGCTGGATTATTCTTATGTTTGTCCAAAATCGCCACAACCCGTTCTGCTACAACCTCAAGTCCCGCTTCTTCTTTTACTTCTTTTATCAAATTATCCTTAACCGATTGATCTACGTCACACCAACCGCCAGGCAAAGACCAAAGCCCATCATTTTCCTGAACCAACAAGATTTTGTTATCCTGAAAAATGGCTGCGCGAGTATCAAGTTTCGGTGTCTGATAGCCAGATTCATTACAAAATAGCTCTTTCACTACTTCCAAAGGTTGCCCTGAAGGCTCCACTAACATTTCTGCCGCAATTTGCCGCACTTCTTCAAAACGTTCAATATCATAAACATCTTTCCCATAGGCTAAACCTGTTTGAGCGATGGCTTGTAGACGCACAGCCCAATCCAACCACTTATCTTGCGTCATCTCTTTCCCTCCATACAATTGTAGCTTGTGCATGAATATGCCCCTCTACAACGATTTCGTGTTGGCTATGTAATGCTGTTGTAACCAATCTAGAACTCACTTGACTTGTAGGAGCTACTTCCTTGATATATTTTAATTGAATTTTTTTAGGAACATGGCAGAGCAGAAAATCGTATCCTAGCGATTCATACATCCATTCTAAGTACTTACTATTGTTGACATGACCATTCATATCCAAATCAAAATAGCGAACCGAAAACTCCTGAACAATTGGTGCATCCAGCTCATGGTATTTGTGTGCCCGTGGTAATTTTTTGACCTGTTCAGATAGAAATGGCTCAATCAATACTTCTGGAACTGGAGCTACCTTTCGAGTTTCAAAATCAATCAACACAAAATAGCAGAGTATATCGAGTAAAAGATTGCCATTTTCATCATAAATATAGAACATTCGATGGCAGAAAAATTTATTATAGGCAATCGCGTCTGTCACAATGGTGATGGATTCATTATAAGTTGGTAAGCGATGAATGTTCAGCTCATAATCAGTCACTACCCAGATTAATCCAAATTCTTCAAAAATGAATACATCACTTCGTCCAACTGACTCTGATTGGCGTCCTGACACTCCCAGACAATATGAAATAAAAGCTGGTAATTTAATTTCATGTTGCACATCACACATATCAAATGGAATAGTTAGATTTTCTTGGTATTTTAATCCCATTTAACTCACCCCTCTACAACTCTTCAATAATAAACCGTTCAGCTACTGTATCTCCAAGAAATAATCCTTTTTTCGTCATTCTAAGCCTATGGTTCTCCTCCTGTAAGAGACCTTCATTTATTAAGTCTCTAACAACCTGACCATATCGTTCTTCAAATGAGATACCAAATTTTTCTTCAAATCGTTCAATCGAGACACCCGTTTTCTTTCTCAGGCCTAAAAACATCTCTTCTTCCATCTGCTCCGTTTTACTGAGGAATTCCTCATGTAAACGTGAATGGCCCTTCTCACGAATTGATTTGAGATAGTGCTGAATCGGGCCTCGGTTACGATAACGCATGCCATCCAAATAGCCTGAAGCCCCTGCCCCTAATCCATAATACTCCGCATTATCCCAGTACATGAGATTATGACGACTTTCAAATCCTGGTTTGGTAAAATTAGAAATCTCATAGTGCTCAAAACCATTTTTTTCTAACTCCCGAAGGATGTAATCAAACATATCAGATTCTACGTCCTCATTGGGGAGATGAAGATTTCCACGGCGTTGACGATTCATAAAGACCGTATGATTTTCCAAAATCAAGCTATAGAGACTCATATGGGGAATATCCAATTCTAAGGCCTTTGCAACATTGTCTTTGACTTGCTCCATTGTCTGACCAGGTAACGCATAGATAAGATCTATGGAAATATTATGAAAACCAGCTGCTTTTAGTGAAGCAATGGTTTCATAAATTTGGGCTTGATTATGACTACGACCAATTTTTTTTAACATACGGTCATCAAAGGTTTGAACCCCCAATGATACGCGGTTACACTTAGATTTTTTTAGAACTTCAATTTTGTCTGTTGTCAGGTCACCAGGGTTAGCCTCAATAGTAAATTCCTCCAGTTGAGATAAATCCAACAAATTCTCAAGATTGGTCAAGAGGTAGTCTAATTGATCTGCTGATAAAGCCGAAGGTGTTCCGCCACCAATATATAGGGTCCGAAGGGCTGGGAGGTCGTAAAACTTGACCTCTTCCATGAGGGCAGACAAATACTCATCGACAGGTTGGTTTTTGATGAATACCTTGGAAAAGTCACAATAGTAACAAATTTGAGTGCAAAATGGAATGTGAATGTAGGCTGATGTCGGTCGTTTATTCATAAAATCTATTATAGCACATTGTCAATGAAAACTTTTTTTGGAGCAACACTTTACCTCACTCTAAAATATTCGTATAATAAAGATGAAAGGAGACTTTTAATGAACAAAGAAAGAATATACGATAGCATCAATCTCATCCTGTCATTTTTAGTCTGCCGCTGGATTTTTATGACTTTTCTTTTTTTCCAGTTTTCGACTATATTTATGACCTATGATGTCATTCCGACACTTGCGGCAATCCTGTTAATGACTGCATTTTGCTTTAACATATTTCGATTAATTTATAGACCAAAAATTTCTAGACCAACTCTCTACTTTTTCTATTCTAGCTATATACTTCTCCTCATTTATCTCCTATTTTTCAAAAGTATCGGCGTCAAGGGTTTCAACTGGAATATCTTTTCCACCTTCACACAAGACCTTTTTCTCAATCCAGCTGTCTTAGTCTTTAACCTCTTATTATTTTTACCCCTAGGATTGCTCGTTCCCTTTTCTTGGAAAAAAATAACTCTTTTTATTGGTGTAATTCTGATAATTGAAGTCTGCCAGTACACTTTCTCATTAGGTTTCTTTGATCTTGGTGACATCCTGCTCAATACAATCGGTTTTGTTCTTGGAAATTTCCTTGGACGATCAGTAATTGGTCAATTCTTCAAAAACATAGTCATTTGAATTAGCTTTGATACATCGTCACTTTCGCCTTGCCGTACTCTAGTACAGCCTGCGTCTCAGTTCCTTGTCTGAAAGCTAATTCATTCGACTATAAAATTCAAAAAAAAAATAAATCTGGATAACTAGTCTTTAACATAAAAAATAGCTTTGAATGACGTCATCAGCAACGTTCATTCTAAGCTATTTTTTATTCTAATGTTGTTCAGAGTGAGATTTTTTTAGATTATCTGTCCACTTTTATGCTATTTAGCTTCCAAATGCCAGATATCATCATTGTACTGTTGAATCGTACGGTCTGATGAGAAGAATCCAGATTTGGCAATATTGACAATCACTTTTTCAAGCCAGCTATTACGGTCTTCATAATCTGTCAACATGCGTTCCTTGGTTAAAATGTAATCTTCCAAGTCTAAGAGGGTCATAAAGTGGTCATTGTGTTTCAAATTATCTTGTAAGCGCCATAGACGTTCATCGATACCACCCGCATGACGAACGACATCACTAGTAATGAAATCAATCAATGGACGGATTGTATCGCGTTCGTAGTAAGCGTATGGGTGGTAGGTTCCATTTGCATAATGATCAATAACAGTTTGACTGTCTTGACCAAAAATGTAGATGTTTTCATCACCAACCAATTCATGGATTTCTACATTGGCACCATCATCCGTACCAATTGTCAACGCACCATTCAACATGAATTTCATATTGCCAGTACCAGATGCTTCCTTAGATGCAAGAGAGATCTGTTCGGAAATATCTGCTGCTGGAATAATATAACTCGCCTCGGTTACATTGTAGTTTTCAATCATCACCACTTGCAAATGTGGGGCAACATCTGGGTCAATTTGAATAACTTGTGACAATACTAATATTAAGTGAATAATATCTTGGGCAGTTGTATAGGCTGGTGCCGCTTTTCCTCCGAAGAATACGGTTAATGGTCGGGTTGGGATATTCCCAGCTTTGATATCCAGATATTTGTAAATGACATATAATACGTTCATTTGTTGCCGCTTGTACTCATGCATGCGCTTGATTTGCACATCAAAAATGGATTCAGGGTTAACCTGTACACCTTGAGTTTTCGAAATATGACGTTGCAATTTCCGTTTATTATGTTGTTTGGTTTCTTCCAACCAGTCTTTAAGTTCCTTGTTTCCCTTGAAATCCAAAAGCTTTTCCAATTCACTCGCATCATGGTGATAGCCATGTCCGATTAAGCCATCAAAGTAGCTTGCCAGACTTGGGTTCGCATGCATCAGCCAACGTCGGAAGGTAATCCCGTTTGTTTTGTTGTTGAATTTCTCAGGATAAAGCTCGTAAAAAGCCTTCAATTCTGAAGTTTTCAGGATTTCTGTGTGAAGGGCCGCCACTCCATTGATGGAATAGCCATAATGAATATCCATGTGAGCCATATGAACACGCCCTTGTTCATCAATAATGTTCACCGCTGGATCGTTCTTGACAGCTTTCGCACGACGGTCCAATTCTTCGATAAATGGTACCAGATGTGGCACAACACGGTTTAAGAAATCAAGTGGCCATTTTTCCAAAGCTTCTGACAAAATGGTATGGTTGGTATAGGCCGTCATCTTTTTCACGATTTCAACCGCTTCATCAAATGAAATACCACGAAGTTCTAACAAACGAATCAATTCAGGGATGACCAATGAAGGATGGGTGTCATTGATTTGAATTACAGCGTAATCAGGCAAATCATGCAGATTAGAACCTTTGGCAATCGCTTCATCAATCAATAGTTGCGCAGCATTGGACACCATGAAATATTGTTGGAAAATCCGAAGGACTTTTCCTTCATCCGTCGAATCATCTGGGTAAAGGAAGAGAGTCAAATTGCGGAAAATGTCTTCTTTATCAAATTCTATACCATCGTAAATGATATTATCATCTACTGAGCCTAGGTCAAACAAGCGCAGACGGTTTTTCCGTTCCATTTTATAACCTGGTACATCAATATCATAGAGCTTTGAAGTCAGTGTGAAGTGAGCAAATGGCACCTGATAAGAAATCGGTGATTCCGTTAACCATGAATGCGGAGTAATCCACCCATTTGGAACGGCAGTCTGTTGATGGTAGGCAAATAATTGACGAAAGAGACCAAAATGATAGTTGAGGCCAACACCATCACCATTTAAACCAAGACTTGCAATCGAGTCTAAGAAACAGGCAGCTAAACGACCTAAACCACCATTGCCAAGTGATGGTTCTAGTTCCATATCTTCAATGGTAATCAAATCTTTGCCAGCTGCAACCAACTGACTTTTCACTTCATCATAAAGTCCTAAATTGATTAGGTTGTTCGATAATAATTTCCCAATCAAGAATTCAGCTGAAATGTAGTAAACTTTTTTCTTCTGATCGTTGGTATACTTGGCTTCACTTTGTTGTTTAGTGAAGGCTAATAAAGCATAATAGAGTTCTTGGTCTGTGCAATCTTCGATACGTTTGGCGTACATAGACTGGACAAAGTTTTGTAAGTTGATCATTCTTTTCCTCCTTTTGGAAACTTATTTATGTAAGTATTCACGATTGTTTCAGTTAAAAAATGTAACCGTTTTCTATATTATACCTTATTCAACAAAAAAAGACAAGCCAAGTTCCGTACAAATAGAAATTGGTTCGTCTTTCAAACGATTGCGTTTTTTTAGCAATCAAGATTTTTTATCATTCATCTGCAATCAGAGTTTCCAAACCAACCTTCATCATATCAGTGAATGTGTTTTGACGCTCTTCAGCTGTAGTGTCTTCTTCTGGATTCACCAAACTATCAGAAATTGTCATAATGGCAAGTGTTTGAACACCAAACTTAGCACCCAAATAGTAAAGTGCGGCTGCTTCCATTTCTACAGCTTTCACACCCAATTTCCCTAATTCTAAGTTCCGACTGAATAGCTTTGGAGAATAGAAACTATCTGATGACAAGACATTGCCGACATGGGTTGTCAAGTTAAGTTTCTTAGCAATATGATAAGCCTTATCCAACAATTCAAAATCGGCAATTTGGGGCAAATCATATTCTGGCCAGTCAATATTCATCATTTTTGAATTAGTGGCTGCCCCTTGAGCAAGTACCAATTCACGGACATGAACATCCTCATTTAAAGAACCGGCTGTTCCCACACGAATCAATTTTTTTACGCCATATTCGTTAATCAGTTCATGTGCATAAATGGAAATAGATGGCATACCCATTCCTGTTCCCATCACAGAAACACGATGACCTTTGTACGTACCTGTATAGCCAAACATATTGCGGACTTCATTGAAACAAACAGCATCTTCAAGGAAGTTTTCAGCGATAAATTTAGCACGAAGTGGATCACCAGGCAGTAAAATCTTATCAGCGATTTCACCTGGTTTTGCGGAAATATGGATAGACATGTAGATCCTTACCTTTCTTGATAATTATTCTTCTTATTTAGATTGGAAAACGATAAAAGTACTGAAGCAAGAGTGTGAAAAGTAATCATTGTACTCTCACTTTCACCAATTTACAACTCAGCCAAGATAGCTTTCACCAAGCCCTTGAAGTTGTCCTTGATTTGCTCGGTTACTTCTACAACTTCTTCGTGATTGAGTTCCGATTGGAAACCGGCCGCAAAGTTTGTAATAGCTGAAATTCCCAAGACTTTCATACCTGAGTGAGCTGCCACGATAACTTCTGGTACTGTCGACATACCAACAGCATGAGCACCCATAGTCTTGAAGGCCAAGATTTCTGCAGGTGTTTCATAGGTAGGACCTGTCACACCTAAATAGACACCATCGTCCAACTTGATACCCAATTTTTCCGCAATGGCATGGGCTTTTTCACGGTATTCTTTAGTGTAGGCATTGGACATATCGGGGAAACGTGGACCAAATTCATCCAAGTTTGCACCAATCAATGGGTTTTGACCTGTCATGTTGATGTGATCGGTAATGACCATCAAGGTACCTGGACCATAGCCGATACCACCTGCGGCATTTGTCACAATCACACCTTCACAACCGAGTGCTTTCATGACACGAACAGGGAAGGTCACGACCTCCATAGGATTTCCTTCATAAAAATGGAAACGACCTTGAAGAGCTAAGACTTTACGTCCTGCCAAATCACCGTAAACCAACTTACCAGCATGACCAACAACCGTTGATTTGCCCCAGTTCGGAATTTCTGCATAATCAATAACAATGGCATTTTCAACTTCTTGAGCTAATTCACCCAAGCCAGACCCCAAGATCAAACCGAATTCAGGTTTCACTAGACCTTTTTCTTCCAAGAACGCTTTTGTTTCATAAATTTTTTCTACTAATGTCATAAGTTCAATGATACTGGACTGTCGTCCAAATTCAATTAGCTTAGCTAATTAAACTTCCTTTCTATAATCTTTGATAAACCCTAAGAATCTAACTATTTATAAAGGCAAAACTACTTCACCATCTTCTTTAACATAGGGTGTTTTCATTGGTGGCAATAATTCCAAAACTGTCTCTGAAGGACGACATAATTTAACACCCTTTGAGCTCACAACAATTGGTCGATTGATAAGAATTGGTTCAACAACCATTGCCGAAATGATAGTATCCTCAGATGCACTTTCCCAATCAATCCCCATTTCATGATATGGTGGTACATTGGTTCGTAACAAATCTTTAGCTGTTATTCCCATTTTGGACAATAAACCATGCAATTCTTCCTCACTTGGTGGGGTATCCAAATAATGAACAATTTCAGGTTCAATTCCTACATGTCGGATAATAGCAAGGACGTTGCGCGATGTTCCACATGCAGGATTATGATAAATCACAACTTTTTCCATTAAACTAAAGCTCCTAAGAAACTTTCACCTATCATGGCTGTCTCCACACCAAAGTTTTCAGCAACAGTGGCTGAAATATCCGCAAAGTGACCGACTGGTAAGACTCCATTTCCTTTGAATGACTTACTGTAAGCCAAAAGTGGCACATATTCACGTGTATGGTCTGTTCCAGCATAGGATGGATCATTGCCGTGGTCTGCAGTAATCAAGAGTAGGTCATCTTCACGCATCGCATCAATAAGCTCTGGAATACGTGCATCAAACTCTTGCAAGCAGTCGCGGTAACCTTCGATGTTGCGACGGTGACCATAGACAGCATCAAAGTCAACTAGGTTTGTAAAAGTAAAACCTTCCTCGAATTCAGGCAACTGCAACGTTTCAAGCAAGACATCGACACCGTGCATATTTGACTTAGTGTGACCCATATCGTTGGTAATACCTGAACCATTGAAAATATCACTGATTTTACCAACTGAGTAAGTCGGTACACCCGCATCTGCTAGTTTGTTGAGGACTGTTGCTTCAAACGGTGACACTGCATAGTCGTGACGATTCGCAGTCCGTGAGAAATTCCCTGGCTCACCAACATATGGACGTGCGATAATACGGCCAAGAAGAGCAGGGCGTTCAAGGGTAATCGAGCGAGCATATTCACAGATACGATACAACTCATCAAGTGGAATAATATCTTCATGGGCTGCAATCTGAAGCACAGGGTCTGCGGAGGTATAGACGATTAACTCCCCAGTTTCCATTTGGCGAGGGCCAAAGTCATCAATGACAGCTGTACCTGAATACGGCTTGTTTGCTTCGCGAATGATTTTACGACCTGAGAATTCTTCGATTTTTGTCAAAATCTCTTCAGGGAAACCATCCCAGAATGTATCAAATGGCTCAGTAATATTGAGACCCATAATTTCCCAGTGTCCTGTCATGGTGTCTTTCCCAAGCGAAACCTCTTCCAACTTGGTCACGTAACCGGTTGGATGGCTTTCAGCAGGAACTGTCGCAAGCGCTGTATCACGAGGAATATTGCCAAGACCAATTTTTGCCATGTTTGGCACATCAAGCCCAGCTTTTTCAGAAATGTGACCGAGAGTGTCAGATTCTGTATCTGCTACACCCGCATTGAAAAATTTATCTGAGTCTGGTGCTGCGCCGATTCCGACAGAATCCATAACAACCAAGTGAACACGTTTAAATTTAGGCATAATTGTCTCCTTTTTTAAATCATGAGTTACAGAAAATTAATTTCCAACCATAATACCAGTAAAATATCTGGAATTTCATCTTTTAATAAATGCATTATCTGCTGCCTTCTTCGTGCTCGGATCATCCCCGAGCACCTAGAGCATAGATTCCATTCTAGAAAATCTATACTCATTCATAGGGTTTGCAAGCAATGGATAGCAAAAAACATCTATAAAATTGGAAACGAATTCTCATTAACTTCGAACGTTCGTATTTTCATTATACCATAAAAACGCCTCTCATTGTTAGTAATTGAGAAGCGTTTTCACTTTATTTATTTTTCAACTATTTGAGGACCGTCAGGCGTACCAACGATTACCTTGGAAATCAAACCAATAAAGAGACCATGTTCAACAACTCCGACTGTCCGATCCAATTCTTCTGCCAATGCAAGTGAATCTTCAATCCGATGTAAATCGAGGTCAATAATATAATTTTTCATATCCGTCACAAGTTTTTCACCATCACTCATTCGGAAACTTGGGCGATAACCTTTTGATTCGAACAAGCGAAATAGGTTTTCAGAACCGTATTGAACCACTTCTACTGGCAATTTAAATGCTCCTAGCGTTTCAACTACTTTGGATTCATCAACAATCCAGATACAATCTTTACTATTGACCGCAACAATTTTCTCCATCAATAAAGCTGCTCCGCCACCTTTGATTCCATTAAAGGCTCCATCTACTTCATCAGCCCCATCTACCGTTAAGTCTACATACTCAACTTCGTCAATATTTTTTAGTGGAATCCCAAGGGACGCAGCATGTTCTGCCGTAGCATGCGAGGTCGTTACACCAATAATTTGTAACCCCTCCTCCGCAACCCGACGGCCAATTTCTTTAACAAAATAGTAAGCTGTAGACCCAGTCCCTAGACCAACAACCATACCATCCGTAACAAATTCCGCAGCCTTAATACCAACCTGCTCTTTTAAGTTTGTCATCTTTGTCTCCTTTGAAGTCATTCATGAAATAATTATATCACGAACTGGTTTAGGAGGATAGCGAATACATAAAATTAACTACTTCAATTTTTCCAGAAAAGCAGTTAATTCTGCCTGAGCTTCTGGTGTGGTACCGACTAGCTGACCTAGCATGGCTTCAAGCTGTGCTGAAGTTTCTGCGATTTCCTTATCAGTTTGAGCAAGCTTATCCGCAAGCTCTGTTAGTGGAACAACAGGCTCTTCCTCAAAGGTATCCACATAGCGAGGGATGTTGAGGTTGTAGTCATTTTCCACAATCTCCTCAAAGCTAGCTAGGTGGGCAAACTTGTCTACATCTTGACGTTCTTGATAGGCTTTCAAAATCTTAGCGATATGGTCATCGGTCATGATATTTTGGTTTTTGCCTTTGTCAAATTCTTTAGATGCATCGATAAAGAGGACATCTTTACTGGTGCGGTTTTTCTTAAGAATGATGACTGTGGTTGGAATGGAGGTATTATAAAAGATGTTGGCTGGTAGACCAATCACGGTGTCAATGGCTCCTTCTTCTAGAAGGTGCTGACGGATTTTCTGCTCTGCATTTCCCCTAAAGAGAACCCCGTGAGGAAGGACAATGGCCATAACACCTGAATGCTTGAGATGGTAGAAACCATGTAGCAAAAAGGCGAAGTCAGCCTTAGACTTGGGGGCTAATACTCCATAGCTAGAGAAACGTGCATCCTGCAGGAAGCCAGCATCTCCACTCCACTTCTGAGAATAAGGTGGGTTCATAAGCACACCATCAAAATCTGTCGGCTCGGTCGTTGGCCAGTCCGCATCAAGAGTGTCACCGACATGAAGTTTTTGGTTTTCAATGGCAACACCGTGGAGCATCATGTTCATGCGGGCCAGGTTGTAGGTCGAGGTGTTAATCTCCTGACCGAAGTAGGAAACGGTCGAAGCCTCTTTGCTGTAACGTTTGGCGTTAAGAAGGAGAGAGCCAGATCCCATGGTTGGGTCATAGAGGGTCATTCCTTTTTGGCGCTCACGTCCAAGAAAGACAATCTGGGTCATGAGGTGGGAAACGGCTTGAGGTGTATAGAACTCGCCTGCTTTCTTACCTGAGTCGCTGGCAAACTGACCAATCAGGTACTCATAAGCATCCCCCAAGACATCCCCATCATGGTTACTGAGGTTGAGTTCATGGAGTTCTTTGATCAGGGCTGAAATGACCTGATTCTGCTTTTGTGGTGTTGGTCCCAGCTTTTTAGAGTAGAGGTCTATGTCTTCAAAAAGGTTTTCAAAAATCTCGTTGGACTGCTCAATGTCACGGAAGCCCTGTGCCAAATCTTCCAACTGGAAGTTGCTGGTGTGGACTTTTGCTACCAAGGCTGTAAAGGTCAAGCCAGGCTCGATAAAGTAATCCAGCTCATCATCAAGGACATCTAGCAAATCTTCCTTAACATCTGGATCCGCAAAATTTTCTTCATAGAGCCTTTGAGCCTGTGACAAACTATCAAAGGATTCATCAAGGTTGTCACACACCGCCAAAAGCAACTTATCTGACAGGTATTTGTAGAAAATCAAGCCCAAAAGGTAGGACTTGTATTCGTTAGCGTCCATCTTGCCACGGAGAATATCCGCCGCATTCCAAAGGGACTGGTAAAGGGATTGTGAGTTGTTTTCTTGTGCCATTTGATTTCCTTTTCTGTTATACAAATAATTTACGGAGTAGTGTCTTTTTCATCTCTTTCAAGCTAGCTAGCTTGTCCTCCACCTGAGCAATCTCTTGGTCAAGAGTTTGGAAGAATGAGGAAAGAACTTGTTGTTCGGCAAAACCACCAGGAATTAATAATATTATTTCAGACATGATATTATTCATTAATTTTGGATTACCAACTTTGGAAACATATTTCCATGCAACAGTGTTCAAAATTTCTGATATTGCTATATTACTGTATCCCTCATCCGATAACAAAACACCATTAACATTTGTACTATAAAATTTACCTTCTCTAAACCTAACTGTACCAGCATTTGCACCATCGGTTGTCCATGTAATTGCGGTGTCAAACAGATAATCTTTGTAAAAACCCATCAATCCATTATTCTTAGTTTGGGAGGAATAAACTGGGTATGGATATTCATCAGATTTTGTATCGCTAACTAAATTAGTAGATAAAACCTGACCTCTAGTGACTTGAAAAATATCTGAAACTTTTACTTCTTTCCAATCATCCACAAAGCCTTGGAAGCGGAGGGCTGGCTTGGTTTGTCCCTTGGCTGGAAAGAAGAGTTTGAGATAGGTCATCTTCTGCTCCTTGAGCGTGTCCAACTTACGCTGATGAAGGGTGATGTGGCGGTCCAGGGTGGAGAAGAAAGTGCCGATGGCTTCTTGTTCGGGGAGGGTGGGGATGGCGAGTTTAAAGTTTATTATATCTTTTGGAGAAACTCGATTCTGACTGTTAGAAGTACCTGTGGAAAGTTCTTCTAATTTTTTTGTTGTTTCATTTGATAGAAAAAATTCTCTTAAAAACTCTAAATTTACCATTTCCGAAACAAATGGCATAAACTCCGAAGAACAAATAGCATTCTCTGAAGGAGTTTCAACTAACCAGATACGCTGTTGACGAACATTTAGCTTATTTATCAAAAGAGAACTACGCTGTATTTTCAATCTAGAACTTAACATTTCTTTCCCTAATACATAAGCTGGTCTTCTATTTACATCAAACGACGGCATACTATATTCCTCAAAAATATTGTTCGGAGAAAGTTTGGGGTTGACACTCTCTCTTTCTATTTCTCCCACTTCCCCCAACTTCCGCAGTTCCCAAGCGTCAGTGTAGCCTTGAAAACGATAGGCTGGGATATTATTGTTTGTTTTCATTTAATCTCCTTTTTATGTTCAATATGAAGAGCGTGCTTCACCTAGCGAATCATGAATCGCAAATAAATCATTACACACTTTACATAGCAACAAAATCCATTCTTCTAATAACTGTATATCCACACTAATATCTTTTGTCATATACTCATATCTTTTTGAATCTCGATTTACCGGATAACGTGTACTTTGAAAATCAATATTTGCATTATTTGTAAATTCTACAAAGCGTTCAATCAATTTCAGCCTATCGTTAACCCAATTTTTTTTAGGATCTTTCGAAGTGCTTTTTTGATAGCAGCTTCTAATTTTTCCAACTAACACTGTCAACTTATGACCTGTTTCGATTTGACTACGGACTATCATCCAATCTTCGCTTGTATATTGGTGAAAACCACTATAAATTGATTTAAGAGACAATTCCAAGGCAATAAATATATTATGCAAAATACATAATACTTCACAATCACCATCTTCTCCATTATCTTTTATGTGTGATAAATATAAGATAGCTGTATCAAAAAATCCATTTGCCATGCTCACAAAGGTCATATCAACACTTGGTCTAGTTACTCTAGCAAGTAATGTATTTGTGACCTCCTTTTCAGAGAATGGATTTTCCAGCTTTAAACAAACATCAACCTCTCTACTTAGTCTACGTGCGTATTCCATAATAATCACCTCATTTTTACTTTCTTAAAGGAAAGTAATTAATCTACTCAAGTCGATAACATACTAGAAAAACTTGAGATGCATATTTCCATCATTATCATCTCTCAAAATATGCTATACTTATCTCCCCCTCAATGGCAGGATTTCTTCCGCAATCATGTTCATATAGTCCTCTTTGAGGGCTTTTTTGTATTTGAGCTTGTTGAGGGCTTGGTCGCCCTTGTTTTCCTTGTAGCTTGTATAATCGTAGGTATCAACAAGGGCTTTTTCTCCGATTTGCTTATCCTTTCCAACTCGGTAGTTGTCCACGATAAACTGGAGTTCGTCTTCGCCAACACACCAATCTCGTGCGGTGGATACGACTTGTTCACGGATGGTTAGGTCAATCATCTCGTCAAGTTTGTGGGCGATGGATTGGCCCTTGTAATCTTGGGTATTGGTTTGGGCTTCCTGCCAGATTTTGGAGATGAGTTGGGAGAGTTTGGGATTGGTCTTGTCTAAGTCGGCGATGTAGTTGTCCACCATCTTTTTCTCCTTGTCAGGAATGACTTGATTTTTACTGTCAATCAGGTTCTGGATGAGGGAGATGATATAGTGGTAGTTGATTTCATCCGTACGGACAGACTCCAGCTCGTATTCAATATCAAAAGGCGTATCTTCTATGCCCTCGTCATCCTTCCGCCGTCTGCGGAGTTCTTCAATGACATTTTGGTATTGTCCAGAAAAATTCTCAATATCCTCCAGACTAAGCCCGATTTCCTTGAGCATGTCCTCTTGCTCGTAGTCGGCATAGACCTGTACGGAGGCAAAGAGCTTGTCAAATTCCTGGAAGGCCTTGGCAAAGCGTTTCAACTCGGCATCACTGCTGGCATCTAGGTCTGGAACCATTTCAGGATTTGGGGCAATCGCCAACAACTGCTGAACCTTTTCCGTGAACTTGGCTTTTTCTTCCAACCAAGTCGGAGCCAGCACCGCAAACTCGCCACCATTTGAGTAGAGACTGAGGGCCTCGTCAACCCTTTCCTTAAAGCGTTCTGGAGTCTGGAAGGTAACGATTTGTCCAAACTTTTTGCCCTCGTCAAAGAGACGATTTGTGCGTGAAAAGGCTTGGATGATGTGCTGAGGTTTCATAGGTTGCCTGTCCATGAAAATGGTAGACAAGCACGGAGCATCAAAGCCCGTCAAGAGGCGATCCACCACGATGACCAAGTCCAACTGCTCCTCACGGAAGGCATACTTGTCTTTTTTGCGTGCCAAGCGGTCGTTGAGGTCAGTATTATAGGAACCAAGAGACGCCAGAGTGAAATGCGTACCAAACATAGCATTGTAATCCTCCAAGCTCTTGCTCATGTAGTCTTGATTAGCAAAGGAAGACTCGTCATTTTCAGATACTGAGTATGTGATCGCAACTTTTGGAAAATCAGGCAAGACTTTTTTGACTGATTCCGAAATTGTCAGGCTCTTCTGTCCAGCCTTGACTTCTTGTATCAGGTCATAATAAGCTTGAGCACGGGCGATGGACTTGACAGTCAGTAGGCCCTCATAGGTTTTCCCTACACCGTTTTGGAAACCAAGTTTGCGTTTGGATTTGTTTAAAATAGCATCCAACACCGTCAGCATGTGCCGCTCATCGTCGTAAAACTCGTCTTCGATTTCATCCTCAGCCCAGCCAGGCATGGTGGTCTGGTATTCCACTTGGAAACCAAGAACAGCTCGGTCATGGATGGCTTCTTTGACTGTGTACTCATGGAGACATGGCCCATACTGTTCTTCTGTCGTCTGGGCTAAATCACCTTTTTGCTCCCGCTTGTTCTCCTTGAAAATAGGAGTACCTGTAAAGCCATACCAAAGTGAGTTAACAAAGAACTGTTCCAAAATCCGCTGGCGTTCTGGGGTGACAGCCCGGTGGCATTCGTCCACAACGAAGGCTAGATTTAGGTTCTTAACACGTTGGTGGAATTTCTCATGAAACCCCTCTTCAAATTGACGCAGGAGGGTATTGAGTTTTTGAATAGTGGTGACGACGACACGGCGGTCTTCTGAAGACAGATTTTTCAATAAGTGCTGGGTATCGTCTGTCTGGTCAATATCTATCATGTCATTTTCCGCGTAAGATAGAAAGGCAGCGGTGGTCTGCTGGTCAAGATCCGTACGGTCAATGACAAAAATCGTCTTCTCAATGGATGGGATTTGCAGGAGATTGCGAGCTACCTTGTAAGAAGTCAGGGTTTTACCTGAACCAGTCGTATGCCAGATATATCCTGACTGGCGTAGACGGCTGGCTTCTCTGATAGCTTCGATGGCATGAATTTGATAAGGACGGAGCAGAATAAGGGCTTTTTTGTCATCGTCAATCACCGAATATTGCATGACCAATTGGTGAGCCATGGGAATGGAAAGGACCTCTCTGGCAAAGTCAAAGAGATGGGGCTGGGCTTGATTGTGCTTATCCACCCATTTGGTCAAGAAGCGGTCGTTGAGCTTGGATTCCTTGGCTGCTGCTATGTAGCGGGTTTCCGTAATATTAGACACTACAAACATCTGCAAGCTCGAAAAGATACCCTTAAACTGACCTTCTTGCTCGTATTTGCGAATCTGGCGAAAGGCATCCATATAGGGATGGGAACGGCTTTTGAGCTCAATCTGAATCATGGGTAGTCCGTTAATCAAGAGGGTCACATCTCCCCGTCTTTGTCTGGCAGCATCACCACCTGTCACAACTTGGTTGACAACCTCATAACTGGACTTGCCCCCTGCGACATTGTGACGCCAGATAACCTCTAGTCGGATTGTTCCCAGACTGGCATCTTCTCGCTGGACTTGCACCTTGGCAATTCCATTCTCACCTGCTAGCCACTTGGCAGCTTCGTAGAAATTGACAAAGTTGAGCTGGTTGCGAATTTGGTGCTTTTCTTGGTCTGTCAGAGGATGGTCAGCCAAATGGCGGACGTTATTGGCCTCTAGCTTGGCGAAAAAGTTGGACCAAAGGAGTTCTTCACTATTGAGTTCAGGACGGTAGACCCACTGACTCTCTCCGCTGGTCAACTGGCGAATGAGTTCATCTTCTATCTGTAGCTCATTAGCAGGCTTCTTGGTCTGATAAAGAGCCTGAGGATCAACCAACTCCCGTTGACCAGGTAGTAAACGCAGACTGACTTGAAAATTTTTTAAGTCCTCTTCATTCACTTTCTGTAGCAAGTTCAGAAGATGTTTGCGGAAACCGATTAACTGACCGTGGGCATCTGCCAATTTCTGCTCTGCTTGGGCATAGTGACCAGGCTTACGCTTGATGTCCAGATAGCCTTTGACAATATCGGTCAGGCGAGCTTGTTCCACTTGGTAAACAGCCTCCAACTCTAAGGCATTGTCCTGTCTTTCTAGTTTTTTCAGTAAGCCTGTTTGGTATTCCTCTATGGCTTTCATTTCTTCCAAGAGTTCTGGTGCATAGACGGGTATGTCTAGCATAAGTTGTTTCCAAGTCATCTAGTCACCAGCCTTTCGACAACGCAAAAAGCCTGCCAAGACTGGCAGGTTCAGATTGCAGACAAACATCGTTTCGGTGTTTGTCTTTTTTACTATTTTTAGTGAAAAATGTCTGTTTTGGCGCTTAAACCATCTCATCTGGACAAAATAAAAAGGCTCTCCCGCCATCCTTTTGACCAGTTTTTTGAGATTTAAGCACGCCAAAGTCAGTCCAATCTTATCCTCCATTTTGGACTTGCCTTTTTCCCTCGTGTAGCGCAGATTATGGTATTCCTTGGCTGTGCCAAATAGCCGTTC
>NZ_JAIMEP010000080.1 GCF_019794555.1 Streptococcus suis
TGCCCCCTGTTAGATACGGTAGTCGCTTAGCAAGATTTGGAGAGAAATCTCCATATGGGAGTTTAGCTTAGTTGAAAGTGAGAGGAATTCGAGCTTTCAAGTTGGAGATGAGGAAAACGAAGTTTTCTCCATGCCCAGCTGAGCTAAGTCCCACCCATTGGGAGTTTAGCTCAGCTGGGAGAGCATCTGCCTTACAAGCAGAGGGTCAGCGGTTCGATCCCGTTAACTCCCATATCATGTTACTAAGAGCGTTAAGAAATCCGTAAGAAGATAGGAAACTGACGCAGAGTTAATGACTCTAGGAAGTTTATCTTTTTCACTAGGATTTTAGCTTGAGTACAGATTGGTCCCGTAGTGTAGCGGTTATCACGTCGCCCTGTCACGGCGAAGATCGCGGGTTCGATTCCCGTCGGGACCGTTCAAATAGTTTGGTAGACTATTTGAAGTTGGAAATGGAGCAAACAGAGTTTGCATCATATTTAAGACTCGTTAGCTCAGTTGGTAGAGCAATTGACTTTTAATCAATGGGTCGCTGGTTCGAGCCCAGCACGAGTCATATGCGGGTTTGGCGGAATTGGCAGACGCACCAGATTTAGGATCTG
>NZ_JAIMEP010000081.1 GCF_019794555.1 Streptococcus suis
GGCAACTTAGCCTAACAGCTTCAAGCCTGTTATCAAATGAAATCAATCGCCAACTCATTTATAGTAAAGCAGCTGATTTTGATTAAGGTAAAGTGGCTAACTTCATTATAGAACTTTCAAAAATAAAAAAAAATAAAAAAGTGAAAAAAACAGGAAAAACTACTTGACAATGATAGATAAGATTTGATAGAATAATTGAGTTGTCTCGCAAAACTAGTCAGCTAAAAACAACGAAAAAAAGTTTGAAAAAGTAGTTGACATGTAAGTCTGAAGATGATAGAATGATTGAGTTGTCTCTTGAGGGAGATCAATACAAAGGAAACGAAAAAAAAGTTTCAAAAAAGTGTTGACAAGACCTTGAAGAAATGATAAACTAAGATAGTTGTCGCAAGGGAGCGACAACTACAAGACCTTTGAAAATTAAAGAAGACGAACCAAACGTGCAGGGTGATTTATATTTATATAAATCGTCAATGACAAAACAAAAACAATAAAACGGAAAGCTAGCAATAGCTTGAGTTTGAATCAAAACTTTTAATGAGAGTTTGATCCTGGCTCAGGACGAACGCTGGCGGCGTGCC
>NZ_JAIMEP010000082.1 GCF_019794555.1 Streptococcus suis
ATTGACCCGACGGAGATTTTCATAGACGGAACTCATATTAAAGCTGCGGCTAATAATCGTAAGTTTATCAACCAAGAGGTGGAAAAGCAGGCCAAATTCATGAGTGAACAGCTGGAAATCGAAATTAATCAAGATCGGGTAAAGCACGGAAAAAAGCCGCTCGGGCCCGCCAAAGAGCCAGAGCCCATCGCTAAGAAAATCTCTACAACCGACCCAGAAAGTGGCTGGTTCCACAAAGGTGATCATAAGGAAGTTTTCGCTTATTCTGCCCAAGTTGCCTGTGATAAGTATGGCTGGGCACTTGCTTATAGTGTTGAGGCTGGCAATATCCATGACAGCCAGGCTTTTCCTGCACTTTTCGCCAATCTTGAACCCTTGAAACCAGAGTATATCATTGCGGATTCGGGCTATAAAACTCCCAGTATTGCCAAGTTTCTAATTGATAAGGAAATCACTCCTGTCCTTCCCTACACCCGTCCCCGTGGGAAGAAGGGACAACTTCGGCCTAAAGATTTTGTCTATGACGAACACTTCGATTGTATCCTGTGTCCT
>NZ_JAIMEP010000009.1 GCF_019794555.1 Streptococcus suis
ACTCTATTATACCACAGTACGAGAAAGTACGCAAGAAATGTATACAAAAATTTGACAAAAAAATAGCGCTATATCAATGATTAGAGCACTTTTGCGTCATTCAAACTGTCAAATTCCCGCGCAGACAAATTTCAAGATTAAATATTAGGACGATGTTTTTAAACATCGTTTTTCTATAAATACAAAAAAGGTATAAAAAAAAAATATATCAAAAAAGCATATTAAAAATATTGACAAGGTGATTTTTTGATGATAAAATAAATCCATCAAAAGTAAAGGAGAATTTTATGAAGAAGTTTTTAAAGAATCTCATCATTATGTCTTTATTGGGAGGTTTAATTTTAGCGATTGGTAAAGTTGGAACGAATAAAGTTCAGCCAATGAATGAAATTGATCCAGGACCTGCAAATAGTGTAATTAAATAGATTGTTATATATTATGGGGTTTGATAAGATTTATCCTCACCGGACAAAAATCTTAAATATAAATGAAGGAGAGACACAATGAGTAATTTAATGGAACTTGAAAAATTACCATTCCAAATGGATCAGACTGCTGAGGGACGTCTTTGTGACTATACGTGTTCATACACTGCTTAATAAATTTTAATTTAGTGAGGGGAGGATTTTTATCCTCCCCTCACTAAATTATACAGGCATAAAAGGGAGTAAATAATGGATAATTTAGAAAAGATAATAAATAAAATTCAAAGGTCTTATAAAGAAAAAGGTGCATGGATTTATTTCAATTCTGATAGAGAAATTCCCCAACAAGGTTGGAAAATTCATGTTAGCTCTCAGCTGAAAGATTCTGTAGATATATTCAATATATGCCAGGAAGTACTTTTCGATAAAGATTGTTACTTTAAAGTTGCAAAGGATATGGAAACGCTTAAAAAAATTAATTCACCGAGAGAAACATCATCAACGGCAAATAAATTTATAACGATTTATACAAAGGATAATAGCCAAGCAAGGGAACTTATTTTAGAGTTGAATAGCCTTTTGTATAATTTTGATTCTCCGAAAATATTGTCGGATTTTCAGTGTGGAAAACATTCTTCAGTCCATTACCGCTTTGGAGCCTTCAAAGAGATAAAATCCTATAACAAAGAAACTCGTGAAGTTATCTATATGCTACAGAATGAGAAAGGAGAGCTTGTTGAAGATGTAAGAAACAGCTATTTTTTTATGCCAGAGTGGCAAAATGATTTATTTTCTGAAGATGAGAAGAAAAAATATTTTAATTTATTTGAAGATATCCCTAATCAAAGCGTAATAAATAATTATATATTTGAGAAAATATTAAAAAAGTCGAATAGAGGAAATGTATATCAAGCAATTGATAAAAAAACAAAAGAGAAAGTTATAATAAAACAAGTGCGTCCTTTTATAACAGATGATATGGAGGGTAAATGGTATGCTATAGATGAGCTAAAAAATGAATCTAAAATGTTGAAATATTTTACTAACAAGAAGTATACAGCAAATTTTTTAGATGAATTTGAGATAAATGGAGATAATTTTTTAGTTCAAAGTTACATTGAGGGATTAAACTATTATGACTTTGTTCAACAAGATGTACCAATGAAGATAAAAGAACAAATAGTAGATAAGATAGTTGCTATCATAAATAATATCCATTCTGAAGGTTATAAATTAGTTGATATTTCTCCATCGAATTTCATTTACAGAATAGATGGTAGTGTTCATTTGATTGATTTAGAAAATATAACTCATTCGAGTAATGAAATTAGACGTGTAAAGACTCCTTTTATGGTAAATCCAGATAATGATTTATCCCATAGTTCTTTTTATCAAGATTATTTTTCATTAGCAATGTTGGCGTTTTCTATTTTATCGGGCCAAGTTATGTCATTTTCCAAACGAGATGAAGTCTATGAATTAGATTGTGTTGCAAAAGTAATTCAAACGATAAATTATGCAGAAAGAAATGCAATAATAACCAAGAAGCATTCGTCATGGTTAGTTCATATAATTCATTGTAGTGTAGAAGAGAATAGTAGACAAATAGGATGTGTTCCAATACTTTCAACTTATAAAGAAAATAGTTCAAGTATGAATATTTGGGATCCGAATATAGTTGATTATGAAGGTGAAGCTCAAAAAATTATAGATTATCTTTTAAAAAAAGTTATTGCTGATAATGGAAGAATTGAACGATCTAGTATATTTGGAGAATTTGTAAATCCAGTCTCTTTTCAACACGGAATTTCAGGATATGTAAAATTCATTTCAAAGGTGAATAAAATCTCTGACTTGAGTGCTGTAAAAACTTGGATAAGATATATAGAATCTATTAGGAGAAAAAATAAATATACATATGAAAATTCATTACTATTTGGACAAGCAGGCTATGCTTGGAGTTTAATTGATTTGTATTTAGAAACTGGTGATGAAGATTATAAGTTAATTTGTAAAAGACTTATTCAAGAAATAATGATTTCTTTTTTGGAATCGGAAGAAATCGATTTTGCTCTTGGTAGTGCAGGAATATTACTTACCTTGATAAAGTACTCAAGTATTTTTAAAGATAAAATTGTAAAACAATTTGTGGAAGATAATATTAATAGACTAGCTGATTTTATTGAACAGTTTGATATTAATGAAAGATTTGATGTTTTAAGTTACAGCTTTGCTCATGGGGTATCGGGGATTGCGTACACTCTGGATTGTTATATAAAAAACTTTAATGATGGTACATATCAAAGTTTAGTTGAGAAAGTTAATAATAATGTAGTCAGGTTATTAGAAGAATTTTCATCAGGCAAAAAAGTAGCATATAGTAATTTGGAGTTATCGTGGTGTGAAGGAATATCAGGATTAATTTTATATCTTTGCTTGATTAACCCCCAAAAATACATTAGCATTATAAATAAAGCTCAAGATAGAGTTATTAATAATAGCTTAGCTATGGGAACTTCATACTGTCATGGAGTGAGTAGCTTGATTCAAACATTCGGATATGTAGATAGAAATGCTGATGATATAAATGGATTATTGATTTCAAAATCTTATCGTAAGGAGGATCTTTTAGTTTTTCAGAGCGAAAATAGACATGAAGATTATTTTGATTTTGGAGTAGGGACATTGGGGATTTATTGGGTATTATTAGGTTACCCATTTCCATTTGAGGTATAAAAGGAAAAATTGAGTATGGATATATTTTTGAAAAATAAACTTTATAGAATGTTACTTATAAATCAAATGATTTCATCATTTGGCGATACCATTTTTTATTTGGCCTTAATAAATTATGTTTCTTCATATCCCTTTGCTCCGTTAGCGATTTTATGCATTACAGTTGCAGAAACAATCCCTCAAATATTACAGATATTTACAGGTGGTCTAGCTGACTTTCAAAATAATCGAATTAAGAAATATGTAACGATTTCAGGACTTAAATTTGTGATGTATTCTTTATTAACAATTATTGTCGGAACCAGTAAGTTTAGTTTAATTACTGTTTTTATTATTTGTGGAATTAATTTGATATCAGATACCCTCAGTTATTTTGCAGGATCTATGCTAACCCCGATATATATGAGAATTATAGATGAAGATATAACATCTGCAATGGGATTTAGGCAGGCGGCTATAAGCTCGGTTAACGTTGTTAGCAACACAACAGGAGGACTATTATTGGGGATTCTTTCTGTTGAATTATTTATTGGGATTAATGCATTAACCTTTTTGATAGCTTTTATGGGTGTGTTATCCATAAGTAGATCCCTTAAGGAGGTTGAAGAGAAAATAAATATATATAGAGAACACGTAAATCTACGATTATTGTACAGCCATTTTAGAGAATCTATAAATATATTGAAAAAATTTCCAGTTGTTGTGGAATTATCAACTATATCAATTTTTAGTCAAGTCATTTTGAGTTCTCTATTACCTATGTCAAGCTTGATGCTATTGAAAACTCCCTTTTATTCATTAAAGCCAGCTCAGTCAATTGCTATTTTATCTGTTTTACTATTTTTAGGTTCAGTTATTGGTAATCTTTTTAGTGGTTCTTATTTGAAAGACTTTTCGACTAAAAGAATTTTATTTATCAGTCAGTTTGCACGTCTGTTTATTATTGTTGGATTTTGGTCCGAGAACTATTATATTGTATTACTTTCATCATTATTTTGTGCTGTTACGGTGGGGATAGTCGGTCCACGTATAGGAAAATATACATTTACATTGATTCCAGAAAACGTCATTGGAACAGTACAAGCTGGTCTAGCTGCTCTCAATTTGGTAGTCTCTGGTGTTATTACTATGGGGATTATTGCATTATCTAGTATAGTTGGCTTTAAATTCGGATCGGTAGCATTACTACTTTCAGTTATTATTGTTTTTTTTATTATAAGTCATACAAAAAATCTGGATTAATTGTAATTGGATTTATATTTTAAACTGTCATAATTTTCGATAAAGTGAATGTTACAATATTTATCTGGAAACAGGTATAATATCAATTAATTGTTAAAAATTTTTATGTCATAATATGACAATTTTCCAGCTTTTTTCTGAAAGTGATATATACTTTTCTTAGGAGAAAGCTAGATGTACCAATGGATAAGAGATTTGAGGGAAGATCATGATCTCACTCAAAAGTTTGTTGCAAATTTACTTTCCTTTTCTCATACAAATTATGCAAAAATTGAGAGAGGAGAGGTTGCCTTAACGGCAGATGTTCTTGTGCAGCTTTCTAAACTCTATAACGTTAGTACAGATTACCTATTAGGGTTAACAGATTGTCCAGATAGGATAAAACATAAAATAAAATAGTCTCTCCTTGATTTGTTCATTGACAATTGAATATACCGAGGTGGGACTTTCTTATTTGTCGAGCAATTTAGTGAGATACGCCGTGATAAGAGCGATAATTGTCGGCTATAAAATAGAGTGGTTATCTATCTGCCAAGACCACAAATAAGGACAATGATACTTCTGAACGTTCAGGCTGCCATCGTAAAAGGACAGCGGGTGAAATGCCCATGAGTGATTTAACCAATCATACCCACGGAGGTTAATAATATTAAATAGAGAGAAACTATTATGAAAATTAAATTTGTATCGATTGAGAATAGTATAGCTGAGTGGGCAGATAAAAAAGCTATATTGAGGAGGTGGGAAGGTCTGAATCAATATACACTGAATAGATGGTTAGGTGAAATGAGAGATAATAAGCAGTTTAAAGATTATGTGATTAACCCAACTCATAAACTAGTCTTTATAAATTTGGAAGGTTTTGAAGAGTTTTTAAGATGGAAGCAGAGGGCGGTAAAATAAAGAGAATCATGATATAATATAAAATGGTTATATTTCTATGATTGATTTTTCTTTTCAAGTTTAAGGAAACGAAAATGTACTATAGAACAAAAACTAATTCAAAAGGAGTTACTCGATACGAAGTTGTAGATAAATATAAGGATCCACTAACTGGCAAGTGGAAGACAGCTGTTGTAAGTTATCATAAAAACACAAGTCGCGCTCGAAAACAAGCAGAACGCGAGCTCGAAGATAAAATTGAGAGATTAGTTAATGGCAGTGAAGCTCAATTTAATCCCCAGTTGATAAGAACATTCGGAGAGTTAAAGATGAGTTGGCTAGAAACCTGGTCAGTATCAGTAAAACCTCAGACAGTAAAAAGAGAGGCTTTTGTGATAGAACGTCTTGGTGAAATTATTGGTGATGATTATTTACTCGAACGTTTAACACCGTTATTGATGAAAAAGTGTTTGACTACCTATATGGAGAAATATAATGCGTCACAATCTACTATGATACATATAAAAAGCACTTGTAACAAAATTTTTAACCATGGTGTTCTTTATAATGTTATTCAGTTTTCACCAATGTCTGTAATAAAGCTAGAAACGTCCCTTGAGAAAAAGCGTGAAACAAAGAAAAAACGAGAAGCAAAGTTTTTAGAAATTCATGAAATTAGAGCTTTCTTTGAAACACTAAGTCGAAGAAGAAACCCGAATTATTATGACTTGGCTATAGTTTTACTATTTTCAGGACTGCGAATCGGGGAAGCTGCTTTTACAAAGGAAGATTTTGATGCTGAGAGAGGTATACTACATATTGATAAGGCTTTGCAATATCATGATTTGAAAGTTTCAGAATTCTACTTTGATGAAACTAAAACAATAAATGCTGATCGAGATGTTGCTTTACCTAAAGTGGCTTGTGATGCTATATTAAGGGCTATACAACGAAGTGAAGAGTTTGACCGCTATGCGATTGAAAATCCTTGCGAAGCATTTACATTCTCTGAGAGTGTTTTTAGAACAGAATACGGTTCACCAATAACTTCGCATTCTTTCCGGGAAGTACTTGCTCGTGTTGAAACTGATCTTATTAAAAAACTGCGAAGAGAGATACGGTTTCAAATGGACATAGCATGTAACCCCTCATTCATTTAGACATATGCATATTACCTATTTACAAAGTGAGGGTATGAAAGTTGCTATAAAAGAAATTATGGAACGTGTTGGACATGCTAATTATGAAACAACTATGTTGTATACTCATAGCCAAGGAATATCTCAAAATCAATCAGTTAAAGCCTTAGATAAATTTATTGATAGAAATAATTTTAGATTTGAAGCATTAAAATCTTGGTCTAGCAAATATTCCAAAATATTAAATGATGAAATAGAAAATAATCTTGATTCAAAAATAATTGAATTTTCTTTAGATGATTTTAGAGACAAACTTGGTCTAAAATCAACTTATACACCTAGGCATATAACTGCAAATATAATTCCTAAGATTAAGAAAGATTTATCAAAATATTACAAGTCATTTGATATTTCTTATTTAAGAGAAGGAAAACAAAAGGTTGTTGGTTATAGGTTAACTTGGTGAATACAAAATCTTGGTGCCTGTTTGGTGCCTAATAAAAAACAGGCAGGTTTTTCAAACGAAAAACCTTGCTACGAAAGGATTTATAAACTCATGGCTACTATTCAATGGTTTCCGGGCCACATGTCCAAGGCTCGCCGTCAGGTGCAGGAAAACATCAAGCATGTTGATTTCGTGACCATCTTGGTTGATGCCCGCCTACCTTTATCCAGTCAAAACCCAATGCTGACTAAGATTGTTGGTGACAAGCCCAAACTAATGATTCTAAACAAGGTTGATTTGGCTGACCCTGTTCGTACCAAAGAATGGCAGAGCTATTTTGAAGGTCAAGGCATCCGTACCCTTGCTATCAACTCAAAAGAGCAAGCGACGGTGAAAAAGGTGACCGACGCAGCCAAGAGTCTGATGAAAGACAAGATTGAACGCCTCCGCGAAAGAGGAATTCAAAAAGAAACCCTGCGAACCATGATTATCGGTATTCCAAACGCTGGAAAATCCACTCTCATGAACCGTCTGGCTGGTAAGAAAATCGCCGTTGTCGGAAACAAACCAGGTGTGACGAAGGGTCAACAGTGGCTCAAGTCCAATAAAGATCTTGAAATCCTTGATACACCAGGTATTCTCTGGCCTAAATTTGAGGATCAGGAAGTTGGACTTAAGTTGGCTCTGACAGGAGCCATTAAGGATCAGCTCTTGCCTATGGATGAAGTGACAATTTTTGGTTTGGACTATTTCAAGGCAAACTACCCAGAACGCTTACAAGAGCGGTTCAAGGGTATGGATTTGGAGCAGGAAACACCTGAACTCATCATGTACTGGACTAAAAAATTGGGTTTCCGTGATGATTATGACCGTTTTTATAACCTCTTTGTCAAGGATGTTCGAGACGGGCGTTTGGGCACCTATACATTGGACAAGGTGAGTGACTTAGATGGCAACGATTAAGGAAGTGACTGCTCTGCTAGCTCAGGTGGACAGTCTAGACAGCCCTGTCTGGGCGGACTTAGCTCAGGATGATCGAGCAGGGGTTCAGGCTGCCATCAAGAAACGCCAAAAGGAGTTGGAAAAAGAAGCAGCAGAAGACGCTCGCATAGAAGCTATGCTATGTTACGAAAAAAACCTTTATGAAAATGGGGTGGAGTTCATCGCAGGCATCGACGAAGTCGGCCGGGGGCCTCTAGCAGGTCCTGTGGTGGCAGCTGCAGTTATCTTGCCCAAGGGCTGCAAAATCCGCTACCTCAACGACTCCAAGAAAATTCCAAAGTCCAAGCACGAGGCTATTTACAATGAAATAATTGAGCAAGCTGTAGCAGTCGGTGTGGGCGTCAAAGATGCAGCTGTCATCGACCAGGTCAACATCTACGAGGCGACCAAGTTAGCTATGTTAGAGGCTTTGGGAAAACTGAACCAAGAGCCGGAACACCTCTTGATAGATGCTATGAAGTTGGATTCTTCCATACCGCAAACCTCTATCATCAAGGGCGATGCCAATAGTTTGTCTATCGCAGCAGCCTCAATCGTTGCCAAGGTGACGCGGGACAAGATGATGGCGGATTATGACAAGGAATTCTCAGGCTATGGCTTCGCCAAAAATGCAGGCTATGGAACGTCAGAGCATTTGAAAGGTTTGAACAAGCTAGGAATTACGCCTATTCACCGTAAGACCTTTGAGCCCATTAAGTCTATGGTAGCTGGGGGGAACTAGTCTTGACAGTCTTTTTCTGGTTTTTTTTAGTGGCGATCGGTTTGTTTGCTCTCGTCTATTTCTGGGAGCGGCGGTCGATATTTATCTCATTGTTTACCTTGAATATCCTCGTCTGGGCCTTGGCATGGATTATCTCAACAGGCATTCTCGAAAACAATGAAATCTTGCGCTTGCTGGCTATAGCAGTGGCTATGGTGCTCTTTTTAGCCTTCTTAAGTGGTCCATTTGTCTTGCTTTTCACACTTTATCTAAATGGTTTTCAGATTTTGAAGAGAGAAGGGGTTCGCTTCCATAATTTCCTATCCATGGGACTGGCAGTCGCCCTGACTTTCTATCTCTTCATCGCTCCCTTTGTGGTTCAATCCCTTTCAGACATCACCTTTTTCAATATGGTGTTCGTTTACGTTGGTTTTTTGGCGTCCTATGCCATTATCATCAGCATGCTCTATACCACGTCTAGCTTTGTCAATTTGGTTAATCTTTTCCCTGGAAAGCTGGATTATGTGGTGGTGCTAGGAGCAGGTCTGATTGGTGATAAGGTGACGCCACTTTTGGCTTCGCGGATTGAAAAAGGCATAGCGATCTACCAGAAACATCCTGGCAGCAAGCTCATCATGTCAGGCGGACAGGGTCCTGATGAACTCATAGCTGAAGGTCAAGCTATGGCAAATTATGCCTTGGAGAAAGGAGTGGCTGCTGAAGACATTCTCATCGAAAATCAATCAACCAACACAGAAGAAAATTTGAAATTCTCCTATGCCTTGATGAAATCAAGTAGCCGATTTGCACTTGTAACCAATTACTATCACGTTTTCAGAGCTCTGCTATTGGCACGACAATTGAAAATCAAATGTATCGGCTACGGCGCAAAAACCAGATTTTACTTTAGCCTCAATGCCTTCATTCGGGAATTTGTTGGCTATGTTGTCATGAGTCGAAAGGCGCATTTAGTCTTTTTGAGCATCGTGTCAGCCCTTTACCTGATCGGAGTGATCATCAGTTTAATGCATTAAAAACAGCCTCTAGGTGACTAGAAGCTGTTTTCTTATAACATAAAGTAGACAATGGCGATATATTGCAGTGCTGAAGCTAGTAGGATAAAGAGATGCCAAATCATATGGAAATAGGGCTTTTTCTTGGCGTAGAAGAGGGCGCCAATGGTATAAGATAAACCACCAGCTAGCATTAGAATTCCGAAAACAAGTCCAGTCTTTTGAAGAATGGCTGGCAAGATAAAGACAACCAACCAGCCCATAAAGAGATAGAGAAAAAGGCTGAATTTTTCATTGATTTTTTTGGCAAATATTTTGTAGAGAATGCCAAAAATAGTTAATCCCCACTGCAAACCAACAATTAGATACCCCAACCAACCACCGACCAAGGATAGGGCAACAGGTGTGTAGCTTCCAGCGATAGCAATGTAAATCATGCTATGGTCGATGATACGCAGGATGTATTTGTGGATCGACGCGTAGGGCATGGAGTGATAGATAGAAGAGGATAAGAACATGAGGAAGAGGCTGATGACAAAGATAGACATGCCAACTACCGCTGTCACATTATAATCTTGAAAGGAATGAATAGCTGTAACAGGAAGCAAAGCAAGCATCAATAGAGCTCCAACCGCATGTGTGACACTGTTAGCAACTTCTTCACCAAAGGAAAGTTGTAGGCTTAATTTCAAACTAGGATTCATGTTGGCTCCTTTCTAAATCAACTGTGAGCTGACGGGTTTTATAATAAAGTTTGACGGACTGACAAGCAAATCGGATAATATCAGGTGTTTTTTCGTTCCCTTTATCCCTCATACAATCTACAAAATGATTGTATAGGCTTTCTGAATCACTAGAATTGAGTAACAAGTTTAAGGTTTGACTAATTTCTTGAATAGAAAAGACATTTTTTAATATGGTCAAAGCTATCAACCGTGCCACCTGGTGTTTCTGATATTTTTTCTTAATTGGTTTTTCAATCTGTTTGTGTTTGACGTAGTTATTGATCATTGCAGCAGTTAATACTCTTCGTAAATCAACATTATCCGTTGTCAACTTGCCTTGATGAACCCCAGTTCTATCATCGGCCTCGTTTCCTAGGTTGCTATTGATTTTCATTGAGTATAAACAATTCTGTTCAAGGCTTTCCTGAGAAATGACTATTTGATTTACATACAGCAGGACTTGGTCCAAATACAAATCTAAATCAGGTAATTCATGCCAGTAGGGGAGGGTTTGTTTCATAATCATTCACTTTCTATTATCTAGTATTCATAACTAGATTCTAAGACAATCCTTTTCTATTGTCAAGAAAAAAAGTATCTGCATTCGGAAATGACAGATACTTTCTTCTTATGTTGGTACAACAATTTTTTCTGGCAAGGCCATTTTGTATAGCGAATAAGCGCCATCCAAATTTTTTACGGTGAATCCCATTTCTTTCAAAAGCCGTTCGGCAATGTAAGAACGGAGTCCGCTGTGACAGCTGACGATGTATTCTTTTGCAGGGTCCAACTCGTCAATTCGATCACGTAGTTGATCCAGGGGGATATGAAGAAAGTCCATGAATTGTCCATTTTGAAGCTCTGCTGGATTACGAACATCCAGTAAGATTTTTCCAGCAGCGAGTTCTTCCTCTAACTGGTGCCATTGGATGTTTTGGCTAATTCCTTCAGCGATATTCATGGCAGCATATCCAATCATATTGACAGGGTCTTTGGCTGAGCCAAATGGCGGAGCATAAGTCAATTCTAATTCTGGCAAATCAAAAATTGTTAAACCAGCTTTGATGGCTGTGGCCAGTACATCGATTCGCTTGTCAATCCCTTTTTTTCCAACAGCTTGAGCACCAAAGATTTTACCATCAGTTGGTGAGAAAATGAGTTTTAGAACAATGTCTGTTGCACCAGGATAGTAAACAGCATGGTCTTTACCTGTTGTATGGACAACGGCATGTTTGTAACCTAATGCTTGTACAGCACGTTCGCTTAATCCTGTTGAAGCAGCAGCAAGATCAAAGACCTTAACGATTGCAGTTCCGATTGAACCTTTATTCTTGCGAGGGAGACCTGCAATGACATCGGCCACTTGTCGCCCCTGACGGTTTGCAGGTGAAGCTAATGAAATTAAGGCATCCTGACCTGTGATTTCTTGTTTGACAATGATGGCGTCTCCAACAGCATAGATATGTTTTTGACTAGTTTGATAGTTCTGATCAACTAGTATGCCCCCTCGAAGACCTAGATCGATTCCTGCTTGACTTGCTAATTCACTATCTGGTGCAACACCGACTGAAAGAATTGTAATATCTGAAGCTAAGGTTTGACCATTAGACAGTTCTAATATTTGTCCCTTATCATGAAAAGCGGTAACAGATTGCCCTGTCATCACATGTACACCTTTTTCACTTAACTCTGTCTCAATGTACCGAGCCATTTCCAAATCAAAAGTTGGTAAGACATGAGGAGCTTGCTCAACTAGAGTGACTGTCAGTCCTTTTAGGGCCAAGTTTTCAGCCATCTCTAAACCAATAAAACCAGCACCAATTACAACTGCCTTTCCTGAATTTATTTGTTCTAATTTTGCCATAATCTTATCTAGGTCAGGTACATTCCGCAAGGTAAAGAGATTTTCAGCTTCAGTAATCCCTTTTAGTGGTGGGATGACAGGCTTAGCTCCCGGTGACAAAATGAGTTTATCATAGGATTCCATGATTTCACCATTAGGTGTTTGAACGGTAACTGTTTGAAGGTCAGGGTTGATGTTGACTACCTTGTGGTAGGGGCGGACATCTAAGTTAAATCTATTTCTTAAACTTTCTGGCGTTTGAAGTAATAAGCTATCGTGCTCAGCTATTTCTCCAGAGATATAATAGGGTAGACCACAGTTGGCAAAGGAGACAAATGGCCCTTTTTCAAAAACGATGATTTCTGCATCCTCCATGAGACGACGAAGACGTGTAGCAGCGGACATTCCACCTGCAACACCACCTACAATAATGATTTTCATGTATTTCCTCCTTTAATTGCTCCATTCCATGCATTCATACCACCCTGAATGTTGGTTGCTTGATAGCCTTGCTCTTTGAGAAAATCTGTCGCACGCTGACTGCGCATACCTGATTGACAGATGATAACATAATGTGTATCTTTATTACCTTTGAAAGAATCTAGTTGGCTCAATGGCATATTTTTCGCCTGTGGAATATGACCATTGATAAATTCGTCCTCTTCGCGAACATCAAGTAAAATGGTGTTATCCTCTGTTAGTGTTTGCTCTAAGGCAGAAATTGGAATGCCTTCTCCTGTTGAAAACATTCCTGAAAAAATTTGTTTAAACATATCTACTCCTTTTTAATACCCTGTAGGGTATATAAAATATAACAATTATATAAGTAGGTGTCAAGTATTTTAATTGACATTTTGTAAAACTAACTGTACCATAGTTAGTATGAAAACAGAAAAAAAGAACATGTTAAATCGTCTAAAACGTGCAGAAGGTCAACTTCGTGGTATCCAAAAAATGATTGATGAGGAGCAAGAATGTATTGATATTGTGACTCAATTGAGCGCTGTCCGTTCAAGTATTAATAGTATTATGGGGTTAGTGATTGCTCAAAAAGTACAAGCTTGTATTGAGCATCCATCTGATAATCCGGAAGAACAGGAAGCTCGGTTACAAGAAGCAATCAACTTGATTGTTAAAAAATAGGGGATAGGGTATGCAAACTGAGAGAGAAAAAATGGTTGCTGGCCAATTGTACATTGCAGCGGATCCAGAATTAAGACATATGAGGAAAACCGCCCGTCAACAGATGCAAGACTTTAATAATGAACTTGATGGAGCTAAGCGATCGGAGATTTTGAAGACTTTGTTTGGCAAGACTGGCAATCGCATTTACATGGAACCTAATTTCTATTGTGATTACGGAAGCAACATTCATGTCGGAGAGGATTTCTATGCTAATTTCAACTGTACTATGCTTGATGTCTGTCCGATACGAATTGGGAAAAATGCTATGCTCGGTCCAAATGTTCAATTGTTGACACCATTACATCCTTTAGATCCTGAAGAAAGAAATTCAGGAAAAGAATATGGTGCACCCATTACCATTGGTGATAATTTCTGGGCTGGCGGTGGTGTGACAATCTTACCAGGCGTGACCTTGGGCAACAACGTCGTTGTCGGTGCAGGTAGTGTTGTTACTAAATCTTTTGGCGATAATGTCGTGTTGGCTGGTAATCCTGCGCGTGTTATCAAAGAAATACCTTATCACTAATTCTCCCTTTGGGAGATTTTTTCTTTCCCTTGCGAATTGTATAAGTGAGGTGAAGAAAATGAATAATTTTGAATTGTTTAAATGGAAAAAAGCAGGCTTGTCCAATCTTAATATTAATAAAGTTTTGGCCTATCAAGAAAAACAAGGTAAAAAATTAACTCTACGGAATGTCGCTGTCGTATCTGAATGTAAAAACCCAATTCTTTTCATGGAAAATTATAAGAATTTAGATACGAAAGCTTGCCGGGAGGAATTTAATAAGTATCCATCTTTTTCAATTTTGGATGATATTTATCCCACAGCTTTAAAACAAATTTATAATCCACCAGTTCTCTTATTTTATCAAGGTGATCTTGAATTACTTGAAAAATCAAAATTGGCAGTGGTAGGTACACGCAATGCCAGTGAAAATGGCATTCAATCTGTTCAGAAAATTATCAAAGAACTCAATAACCGCTTTGTCATTGTGAGTGGTATGGCCAGGGGGATTGATACGGCAGCTCATATTGCGAGTTTGAAAAATGGCGGACAAACCATTGCAGTTATTGGAACAGGATTAGATAAGGTATATCCTAAGGAAAACAAGGAGTTACAACACTATATTGGAAAACATCATTTAGTGCTAACAGAGTATGAACCAAATGCCCAGCCTTTAAAATACCATTTCCCTGAGCGAAATCGCATTATTGCCGGATTGGTTGAAGGTCTGGTGGTCTGTGAGGCAAAAATGCGGTCTGGTAGCTTGATTACTTGCGAACGTGCCTTGGAAGAAGGAAGAGAAGTTTATGCCATTCCTGGTTCTATTGTGGATGGAAAATCAGATGGCTGTCATCATTTGATACAGGAAGGAGCAAAGTGCATTACATCAGGTTTGGACATCCTTTCAGACTACCGATTTTAAAACAAGTTTTCCTATAGGAAAATAAAAATCTTGACACTGACTAAAAAATAGTATATTCTTTGTGAGATTAACAATATCAGTAAGGTAAAAGAATGGCTACAAAAACAGTTAGTAAGAAAAAATCAACAACCAAGAAAAATCTTGTGATTGTGGAGTCGCCTGCTAAGGCGAAAACAATTGAAAAGTATCTTGGGAAAAATTATAAGGTTGTTGCTTCAGTAGGACATATTCGTGATTTGAAAAAATCGAGTATGTCTATTGACTTTGACAATAATTATGAACCTGAATATATAAATATTCGGGGAAAAGGTCCACTGATTAATTCATTGAAAAAAGAAGCAAAAAATGCCAAACAAGTCTATTTAGCGAGTGACCCGGACCGTGAAGGGGAGGCTATTTCTTGGCATCTGGCTCACATATTGGGCTTGGATGAAAATGATAAAAACCGTGTTGTCTTCAATGAAATCACAAAAGATGCCGTTAAAAATGCCTTTCAAGAACCACGTGCTATCAACTTAGATTTAGTAGATGCTCAACAAGCGCGTCGTGTTTTGGACCGCATTGTCGGCTACTCTATTTCTCCCATTCTATGGAAGAAGGTTAAAAAAGGTTTGTCTGCAGGGCGTGTCCAATCAGTTGCTCTCAAGCTGATTATTGACCGCGAAAATGAAATCAGTAATTTTAAGCCAGAAGAATACTGGACAATTGATGGAACCTTTAAAAAGGGTAGTAAGAAGTTTCAGGCTTCTTTTTATGGCTTAGATGGTAAGAAGGTCAAAATTGAAACCAACGACCAAGTTAGGGAAATACTTGCTCGTCTTGATGGAAATGACTTTCTTGTCCAGCAGGTTGAACGAAAAGAACGCAAACGAAATGCGCCTCTGCCTTACACAACATCCACCATGCAGATGGATGCGGCCAATAAAATCAACTTCCGTACTCGTAAAACCATGATGGTTGCGCAACAATTATACGAAGGGGTAAGTCTTGGTACAGGCGGTACACAAGGTTTGATTACCTATATGCGTACGGATTCAACTCGTATCAGTCCTGTTGCCCAGGCGCAAGCTGCTGAATTTATTACTGAGCGCTTTGGTTCTAAGTATTCAAAACATAGCAATAAAGTCAAAAATGCTAGTGGTGCACAAGATGCCCACGAAGCCATTCGTCCATCAAATGTAAACTTAACACCAGAGTCGATTGCTAAGTACTTGGATAAAGATCAATTACGACTTTATACTCTTATTTGGAATCGTTTTGTTGCTAGTCAGATGGCTGCGGCAGTCTTTGATACCATGAGTGTCCGTTTGGGACAAAATGGCGTTATCTTCGCTGCTAATGGCAGTCAAATCAAGTTTGATGGTTACATGGCTGTTTATAATGATGCTGATAAAAATAAAATGTTACCAGAAATGGAGGAGGGTGACACTGTTGTTAGAACAGCTACAACTCCTGAACAACATTTCACTCAGCCACCAGCTCGTTATTCTGAAGCCACTTTGATTAAAACCTTGGAAGAAAATGGAGTAGGTCGTCCCTCAACTTATGCACCAACGATTGAAACCATTCAAAAACGGTATTATGTCAAGCTTGCTGCGAAACGATTTGAACCGACAGAGTTGGGTGAAATCGTAAATAAGCTGATTGTTGAATTCTTCCCTGATATCGTAAACGTCACCTTTACAGCTGAAATGGAACAAAAATTGGATGATGTTGAAATTGGGAAAGAGCAGTGGCAGAAGGTCATTGATAGTTTCTACCAGCCATTTAAGGTTGAATTATCAAAGGCTGAGGAACAGATGGAAAAAATCCAAATTAAGGATGAACCAGCTGGCTTTGATTGTGATGTCTGTGGACATGAAATGGTTATTAAATTAGGACGTTTTGGAAAATTCTATGCATGTAGCAATTTCCCGGATTGTCGCAACACCAAGCAAATCACTAAAGAAATTGGTGTGACTTGTCCTGTTTGCCAAAAAGGACAGGTCATTGAACGTAAAAGCAAACGCAACCGTCTTTTCTATGGTTGTGATCGCTACCCAGAGTGTGAATTTACTTCTTGGGACAAGCCAGTCGGGCGTTCTTGTCCGAAATGTGACCACTATCTCGTAGAGAAAAAAGTTCGTGGTGGTGGTAAACAAGTCGTTTGTCCAAATGGTGACTACGAAGAAGAAAAAGTAAAATAATATCAGTCTGGTAACCTATACAGTTACCAAATTTGTGAAACCCCTGTATAATAAAAGCTTAAGATCACTGTGTCAACGACAGGATCTTAAGCTTTTTTCTATTTTAGAGTGACTGATTAGCTGACATTAACGACGCCTTTCAGCGAGAAATAGAATTTTTTTTGAAAAAAATAGTAAGAAGTTCTTGCATTCTTAGGATTTGTATGGTAATATGAATGAGGTTTGAAAAAACTGACCTAAGACAGTAGGGGAGCTAGACTCATAAACATCCTACCGAGGCACAAAACGATTATTGATTTATAAACGTATTTGTACTTTCGTGTCTAGGTTTAGGTGCGATTTTTTTGTGCCTAGCCCAAAATAAAAACGGAGGTAAAAAAATGAGTGAAGCTATTATCGCTAAAAAAGCGGAATTAGTAAATGCCGTTGCTGAGCAAATGAAAGCTGCAACATCTATCGTTGTTGTAGACGCTCGTGGTTTGACAGTAGAACAAGATACAGTTCTTCGTCGTAACTTGCGTGGTGCAGAAGTTGAGTACAAAGTTATCAAAAACTCAATCTTGCGTCGTGCTGCTGAGCAAGCTGGTCTTGAAGGTCTTGCAGAATTGTTTGTAGGTCCATCTGCTGTTGCATTCTCAAACGATGCAGTTGCTCCAGCTAAAACAATTTACGATTTCGCGAAAACTGCTGATGCTCTTGAAATTAAAGGTGGAGCTGTAGAAGGTAAAGTTTCTTCTAAAGAAGAAATCGAAGCACTTGCTACATTGCCAAACCGCGAAGGCATGCTTTCTATGTTGCTTTCTGTACTTCAAGCACCAGTTCGCAACGTTGCATACGCTGTCAAGGCTGTTGCAGAAAAAGAAGACGCTGCTTAATGCGTCAGAGCGTAGCTGCTTAGTGCTACACACTATTTAAATAAACCTAAATTGGAGGAAAATCACAATGGCATTGAACATTGAAAACATTATTGCTGAAATTAAAGAAGCTACTATCCTTGAGCTTAACGACCTTGTTAAAGCTATCGAAGAAGAATTTGGTGTAACTGCAGCTGCTCCTGTAGCTGTTGCTGCGGCTGGTGCTGCTGCTGAAGAAGCTAAAGATTCATTCGACGTTGAATTGACATCTGCTGGCGACAAAAAAGTTGGCGTTATCAAAGTTGTACGTGAAATCACTGGTCTTGGTCTTAAAGAAGCTAAAGAACTTGTTGATGGTGCACCAGCTGTCGTTAAAGAAGGCGTTGCAACTGCAGAAGCTGAAGAAATCAAAGCTAAACTTGAAGAAGCTGGCGCTTCAGTTACTCTTAAATAATAGAGTATCGCAATTTGATTGCGGAAGCCTAGTAAATCAAGGTTTTAGAATTGCTTAGAGCGATAAAAAATCGGGAGAATGTTATTATTCCCCACCAAAACCCCACCAAGATTTAATCTTGGTGGGGTTTTATTTATGGTATAATATGTATATATATCTCTAAGGGTACCCTTAGTCTATTGTGTAAGCAATAGACTAATACTATCAGCTATTAGATAAATCAGTTAAGGAGTCTATTTCATAGCAATAAAGGGAATTACATTAAAAGAGAGTATGAATCGCTCTGTTCAAGCAATTATGCCACTTGATGAAGAAAAAGAGGTTTTTAATCAAAAATTGGTTAGTTATTTGACTCATTTAAAAGACAAAGAGGATGAGTCAGAGGAATACCAGAAAAATCTTCTCAAGGGATTTTTAGAAAGTGTATTGCCTTATAATTTTATTAATACTTCTAGTAGAATAGACCTTGCTATCTATAATGGAAAAGACGCCAATTCGTCACTAGGTATTCTTTTTGAATGCAAGAGTTTGACTAACAAGTCTGAAATGATGTCAACGGAAAAAATCAATTCCAAAGCACTTCAAGAAGTTGTTTATTATTACCTACAAGAGCGCCTATTTAATAAAAATTTAGAAATCAAAAAGTGTATTATCACAAATGGCCTATCTTGGTTTGTGATAGAGGCTAAAGAATTTGAAAAACATTTTTTCAAAAATAAAAAGCTAGTTGACCTCGTGACAAAGTTTCGAAATAATCAACTTTCTAGCAATAAAACAGATTTTTTATATTCTGAAGTTATCGCACCAGAAATTGATAAAGCCATTGAAAAGGGAATCGTGATTGCTCACTTTGATTTACGTCAAGCTTTGGTCAAATCTGGCAAAAACATTGAAATCAAGAAAAATAATCTAACTCAACTTTACCGATTCTTCACAGCAGAGAATCTTCTCAATAAAGAGATTTTTACTGATTCAAACAAACTCAATAAGAATTTCTATGATGAATTGCTTTATTTGATGGGGCTGGAAGAAACGAAGTTAGGGACTTCAAAAATTATCTCACGCTTAAAACCCACCAAACGTCAGCGATATTCTTTTGTTGAGAATATTATTGATAAATTGGAGATGAAAGATGTTCCAAAAGAAAGGCAGGAAGACATTGCTATTCAACTAACAGTTGTCTGGATAAATAGAATTCTATTTTTGAAACTGTTAGAATCTCAGCTGGTGCTGTTCAACAAAGATGAATCGTATAGGTTCTTGACCTATGAAAAACTGCCTAACTTTGAGGAGATTTATAGTTTATTCTTTGCTGTACTTGCTAAGAAAGTGTCGGAAAGAAATGAACGAGTGCAAGAAAAGTTCAGTTATGTCCCTTATCTGAACTCATCACTGTTTGAAGAAACAGAATTAGAAATTTCTAAAGATGGGATTGGTATTGATAGATTACCAGAGGGAGATATTGAAATTTTCTCCAAAACAGCTCTTAAAGGCGTAGATAAAAAACGTAAAAAAGGGAACATCAATTTTATTGAATATCTCTTTGAGTTTTTGGATTCTTATGACTTCTCGACCTCCATCAGCCACCATGAGAAATCTAAGAATGACCTTATCAATGCGTCAGTTCTGGGATTAATTTTTGAGAAAATCAACGGCTACCGTGACGGCTCTTTTTATACGCCAGGCAATATTACCATGTATATGTCACGTAAGGCGATTCGTACAGCAGCAGTGGACAAAGTTAATGAGGCACTCGACTGGCAGTGTGAAACAATCGAAGATATAAAGTTTAATATACGTAATGCTCAGATTGCTAAAAAGGTATCAGATGCGATTGACAGTTTGAAGGTTTGTGACCCAGCGGTTGGATCCGGTCACTTCCTCGTATCAGTCCTGAATGAAATTATTGCTCTTAAAAGTGATTTAAATGTTTTGTTTGACGCTGATGGCAAATATATTGGAAACCTGATTCAATGTTATGTCATCAATGATGAGCTAGTCATTCAAGATATGTCTGGAAATAATTTTTTGTATCAGACAGGTAATCAGCAGTCAGAACAAATTCAAAAGGCAATTTTCAACCAGAAGAGACATATTCTGGAAAATTCGCTCTTTGCAGTTGATATTAACCCAAGTTCGGTCAATATTTGCCGTTTGCGTCTCTGGATTGAACTCTTGAAGTCTTCTTATTACTATCAGGATACTGATACCAACCAACCTGTTTTGACGACTTTGCCAAATATTGATATCAATATTAAAGTAGGCGATAGTCTCTTACATAAGTTTGGATTTGACTATGAATTTGATATGAGAAAAACAGATTTCAAGGACTATCTATCTCTAGTTAAAGACTATAAGGAGACGAATAATAAACGAGTTAAAGCAGAAATCTGGGAGAAAATCGAAAGGCTCAAACATTCCTTTGATGACACAGCTTCAAGCCCTGAATTAAAGAAATTATCTCGGCTCATATCTGAACGAAATAAGGCTGGTGCCATTAGCTTATTTGAGGAAGAAAATAAAAACTCTAAAGAAGTAGCGGAATTAAATAAGCAACTAGCAAAAGCTGAAAAGGAATTGGAATACAGACTGAAAAATCCACTATTCGCTAAAGGTATGGAATGGCGAATGGAATTTCCTGAGATTTTGGGAGAAGCTGGCGAATTTATCGGCTTTGACCTTGTAATTGGGAATCCGCCTTATATCTTTGCTCGTAATCAGTCCTTTACAGATGAGATGAAAGCCTACTATTCAAGGACTTATCAAGTAAGTGAATACCAAGCCAATACCTATACTATATTCATGGAATTGGCTTATCAACTCTTGCGTAAAGGTGGGACATTCTCCTATATCATTCCAAATAATTTTCTGACCATTCAGACCAATTCAAGAGTTCGTCAGTTTATCACGGAGCAGACGAGTGATGTTGTTCTGATCAATTCTCTGGATAAAATTTTTGCGGATGCTAGCGTGGATAACTGTATCATTTTCTTCAAGAAGAATGCGCCAAACTGGATTGAGGTAGCAGAATTACATCACGGCGAGTTCAACACTGTTGGACGAGTTGCGCCAGATTTCTTTGGTGAAATCCCTACCTTTTCAATCTCGATGGTCAAGTATCGTCAGGCGATTGACATCTTCTGGAAAGTCAACCGTTTTCCAATACTAGGACGACCAGAAATTTCCACTGTAAAATCTGGAATCAAAGCCTATGAAACTGGAAAAGGGAATCCTAAAATGACCGCTCAAGATAAGGATAATCGAATTTATCATGCAAGAGAAAGGTTAGACGACTCCTACCGTCCCTATCTTGATGGCGAGAATGTGTCACGCTATAAACTGACTTGGAATGGTGAATATGTCAAGTATGGTGAAAATTTAGCTGCACCAAGAGATAAAGAAATTTTTGAAAAACCACGAATTTTAGTTCGTCAGATTCCAAGTAAATCAACTTATGCTGTTGAAGCTGTTTATACTGATAGTGATGTTATTAACGACTTAAACTCCATGGTCATCACAGATATTCAGGTTAATCCTTTTTATCTTTTAGGTATTTTGAACTCTCGCTTAATCTCTCTTTGGTTTTTCATGAAGTTTGATAAATTCCAACGTCGCCTATTCCCACAGTTCAAAGTTAATGAACTAGGAGATTTTCCAATTCCAGATGCTACTGATTCCCAGCAAGAAGAAATAGCACAGCTTGTTGAACAACTGATGGAGGAGATGAAGAAAGATTCTCCTGACACTGAAACAGTGAACCAGCTTAATCTAGCGATAGACGACTTGGTTATGGACTTGTTTGAATTGACAGAAGAGGAAAAGCAGACAGTTAGAGAGTTTGAGGTATAGAAAGTAGGTATAAATGGCAAAAAGTTTAAAAAGTCAATTACGAGATATTGAGAGAAATTTGGTCAGAGAAACGAATAAAATGGTGAAGAGAGCTAATAAGAAGATAAAGCCCGTTATCCTTCCAACACAACTAGACTCCTCTAAAACAGCACTAAACTTCAACGAATATCATCAAGATAATAGTACTCATGTTTCTGTTAATGGAGATTTGATAAACTCACAGATTGGTGGACAAAATAATGCGTTAAATATTACCTATACTGAGATGGAAATTGAGAGAGTATTTGAGAATATCAGGGAGTACTCTAGGACATTAGATGAAGAAGAACAGACAGAATTAGTGACAATTTTAAATGAGGTACAAGAAGTCGGAAAAGTTGGTAACCATCAAACTTTCTTTGAAAAGCACCCAATACTTGCAATGGCTCTTAGTGCTAGTGTAAGCTGGGGAGTTGAGAATGGAATTGATAGATTAGTTAGTGTCATTTCAAATACATTTAAGTGAAAAGTTTAATATTTAAGTTTGATTAAAAATTAAACAATTATCAAATTTTTTAATATGTTATGAAAAAAAGTTCATTAAATCCAATAGTTTACCTGTCCTTGAAATGGAGGAGTGAGATTTGCTTGACTTAGAAAGAATCTTGAGAAAGATAATCGCTTATAGATTTAAAAAGTTGCGTGGGGATATTCCTTATGAGTTGATTTCATCACAACGTGCTAATATGAATCGGATTGAGCAGGGAATAAATGTAACAAGTGGTAACTTTGTGTCGGATACTTTGCTCGATGAGTATTCTAAATATTTCGGAAAAAGTAAACCAGAATTAATATTTGGAAATGATGCAGAGATAGAAAATACTTTATGTTTCATGTTCCTACAAGTATTTGTCAAAATAATTCCTGATGTTAAGGTGCCTGATATGCAGTATCCATTTAAATCGGAAGAATTTCAAGATGATATTTCTCCAGATACTTATGAAAAATTTAGGGAAATATTTACTATTTTTGGAGATTATTACAGGTGGTATAAAATAAGAAGGTTTGAAGATATTTCCGATAAAGATATTGATGTAGTTTCTATGTTTAAAATAGTATGGGCTTTGCTGAATAAAAAAGTGGTAAGTTCATTTAAGGTGCAAGTAATTACAGAATTTTTTAATGATTCGGAACCTAAATTTAATTTCAATCAAATTAATGTAAAGTTTAATTTATGGTACGAGAAGTATTTTGTGAATAGCATTATACCTGAGTTTTTGCAGAAGTTAAGAACCAATAGTATTTTTAAAATGGGATTTATGGTTAAGGATTTAATTGATAATTTCATAGAAGTAGATTTACCAAAATCCTATCTGGAAGATGTACCGTTGGAAGAATTTTACTTACCAATGAAAAATTATCATATTAGTTTCAAAGAGGACATTTCAGATGAAGATCTTGAGAAATTATCGACTGAAATTGTTGAGATGTTAACACGTGATACTTCTATAAACGGTTTGGATGATATAAAAAGAATAGATGGAGAAAAATTTTTTACGGAATTTGATTTTGTAACTGATGAAAGCATCTCCTTTGTAGATGAGACACGTAGAGTAAGTGCACAGTCTCTTTTGGATTGTATTCTTATGACACCTGACATTTTTGATAGACTCCATGACCTAAATTCAAACGAGAGGAAAATTCCTGGTCTATTGACTGTAAATAGTCAAGCTTCTAAATTATTTCAAATTAAAGTAAATGAAGTATATCTTCAACAGATTGATGAATTAGTGCGTTTTCAAAATATTTATATCAATTTAATAAAGTGGGATAAATTGGAAACATTTCTTTAGACAGAGTAAAATTTGATAAAAAGTGGTTAGTCATTTGTGGCTAGCCATTTTTCTTTTATTCTCAAAAAATGTAAAAACTAAGAACGAAACTGGATATTCATAGATAACAGTTCTCGGTTATACTAAACCTATCAAAGCACAGCAAGGCTTTGATGGTGACCAATCAAAAGAGTTGCAAATCTTTTGATTCGCTTTGTTAGGAAGTTGCTGATTCCTAATACTAAGTATGGGAGAAAATCAAACATGAAAACACGCAATCGTAAAAGTGGCTATTCAGTCAATACCGCAAATGAGTATATCGACCCTAAACAAGCAATTTATTGCATGAGTGTAGAACTTGAACCACAAATTAAGTTTGAAGACAATCAACCTACTGGTGAGATTATCGCTTATAAGGGCTGGTTCTCTCAAAAAGGGCTTCCACCTTTCATGGTGAAGTTTGAAAATGAAGTCACATTGCCACCCTATATGGCAATGGTGCAGTTTGACAATCTTCAAGCCTGCGAAGTCGGCTTCAATGTGTATTTCAAAGCTGATAATATCAGAGTCAGAGAGGTTAAATAATGACCAAGAAGGAATTGTCACAGTATCTTTTACAAAGTCTTAATATGGGGCTTGGAACTTTTATAAAGGGGGAAACCAGTTATACCAATAGTTTTGACTGCAAAATTATGGAAGAAGGATTTCTCTTTCTTCCCCGCTTACCAGCGGGATATATTATTGATGATGAACTCTATCAAAAAATATTCCTAATCGCCAATGCTTCACTCTTCCCTCGTTACACACTATTGAAACAAAATTCTGCCTATTTCATGGCACTTGATACAGAAGATATTCATGTTCAACGTGGGCTATTTTTCCCATGGAAAGAAGGCGTATCTGAACGCTTAGTCATTTCTGACTTGGAAGATTTCGCAAGCTCTCAAAAGGAAACTCTGATTCCTATCATGAAAAATCTATCTCTTGATTTTAACAAGGTCAATCATATTGCCATTGCAGGAAATTCAGGATCAGGTAAATCTTATGCTCTGACCTACTTTCTGAGTCTCTTAAAAGGGATTTCAGAACTGATAATCGTTGACCCTAAATATGATACCCCAAGCAGATGGGCAAGAGAAAATGGTATTGCAGTGATTCACCCTCAAAAGAATCGCTCTAAGTCTGATTTTGTATCGGAAATCAATGAGAATCTAAGTTCGTGCTTAGAGCTTATTCAACAACGCCAAGAAATTCTCTATGAAAATCCTGACCACGAATTTGACCATCTAACCATTGTCATCGATGAAGTTCTGGCACTTTCAGAAGGAGTGAACAAAGTTATCAAAGAATCCTTTTTCTCACTACTTTCTCAAATTGCCTTACTGGGAAGAGCCACTAAAATCCACTTATTGCTGGTTTCGCAAAGATTTGACCATAACACTATTCCGATTTCGGTCAGAGAACAGTTAAATGTCTTGATTCAGATTGGAAATATCAACAAGAAAACGACTCAGTTTCTCTTTCCTGACTTAGACCCTGAAGGCATTGTTATCCCAATTGGTAAAGGTACTGGCTTAATTCAAATTATTGATCATGAACACCCATATCAAGTATTACCTTTACTTTGTCCAACCTACTACACTAAGAAAGGCATTTTATAAAATGAAAAGAAGTTTCTTCCAAAAAACGTTTAACCTTAACCTGAATTTACTTTTCTTTGGTTTTGTTACCTTCTTACTAAGTTATGGATTTCATTTACTAGGCAAACAAATCAAGACAAGTTCTTTCTTGAATTCTCAATCAGTCTTTGTAGATATTCAAACAATGTTACAAGTGGTAGAACAATGTATTCATTCAATAGCATATTTGCTTATTCTGATTGCCATTATTCTAATCTTGACTGAACTCTGTCAGCGAATTATGAAGGACTCAATATGGAACTACTTTAAGTCTGTTTATCAAACCTTACGATTGAGACAATTTCTTAGACAGGAAGAACATTCTGAACCTGTTATGACAATAGAAAATCAAACGGTCACTCGCTTTAATCCTATCCTAAGAAGTTTCAATCGGGTTGTTTCTAAGTGCACGGTGGATGTCCGAAAGGATTCTGTTTCTGTCTTTCTAAAAGTCCCTAAAACGCAACAGGCACAAAAACTCTTGCGAGAAATGGAAGAACATATCAAGGAAGAAATTTCGAGCCGAAATCCCAAGTATTATTTCTCTGCCCCAAATCGGGAGAAAAGCAAGCTCTGGTTCACAGGTACTAAACGGTAAGGGAAAGGGTGGTGCTTGGCTCACGAAGTGAAAGCCAAAAGCACCACTCTTTCTTATAACTGTTTTTAACATGTGTAATGGGGTTACTACGACCCCCATTACACCAATAATCAATAATCATGAAAGGAAGTATATGACAAAAGATAAACGCTCGAATAAATGGGCATTTCTACTCTATCAAGAAAGTGCACCTGATAACTATTTAGAAGTTCTTGAAGAGTTGCATATTCCCTTTGTTTTGAGTCCGTGGCACGATAGAGACGTGAACAAGGAAACAGGAGAAATCAAAAAAGCTCACAAACATGGAGCTCTATTCTTTGAATCTCTCAAGAGTTATTCGCAAGTCTCTGAATTGTTGACTAAACACCTGAAAACTCCTAATCATGTTGAAATTATCATGTCCCCTAAAGGCATGTATGATTATTTTATTCATGCGGAGAATCCAGATAAAACACTCTATGATATAAATGATATTGAATCGGGTTGCGGATTTGAATTAGACAAATTTCTCACTAGCAATAACCATGATAAATTTTTATCTCTGATAATTGATATTATCGAAGAACACAATTTCACTGAGTTTAATAATCTGGTTAGGTATGCGAGAACTGAAAATCCTCAACTGCTTAACTTGATAATGGATAAAACCTATTTCTTTGCTAAATATCTGGATTCAAGAAGATATGCAAGGAGGGAATAAATCTTGACAAGGACAATAAATCATAAACGATTAATGGAGCTTGGTTTTCCAAAGCATACAGCAAGGAATATCATTCATCAAGCTAAATCGATTGCAGTGGCAAAGTTTGAAGAAACTAGCAATTCTTTGGATAATGTGCTAGAATTAAGAAAATCGCTCTTTGACAATTCAAGACTTGACCTTGCCCCTACTTATATCGTAGAAGAATTACTAGGCTTTGAGTTACCTTTTGATAAAGAAAGGAACTTAAAGAATGGCAACTAAAAAATATCGTGGAGTATCGCGAGATAAACAAGGCAAAATTTATTATCAAACAGAGTTTAAAGCAAATGACTTAACTGGTAAGCGACAACGAAAGAAAAGCTATAAAGACCAGTTTGGAAATCCATTCAGGAGTGAAAAACAGGCTTATAATGAATTGTGCCGAGTAAGAGCAGAGTTTCAAATCTCCCAAAATAGGAACGGAGATTACATGACCTTTGCTGAATATATGGAAGAAATTTATCTACCTTATTATAGGCAAACAGTTCAAGCGGTTACCTATAAGACGGCACTTACTCATCATAAAATGTTTGTAGAAATTTTTGGTCACAAGAAATTATCATCTATAACGATTAGAGAGTGCGAGCAATTTAGAATCTATCTGATTGATAAATACTCCCCTAACTATGCTAAAGGTGTTTGGATTCGATTTAAGCAATGTCTGGGCTATGCTGAACGCCTTCAAATTATAGATGAGTTTCCTTGTAAATCGCTTGATAACCCTAAGGGTTCACGACCAGATACAAAATTTTGGACACTGGATGACTTTAGAAAAGTTATTGCAACCTTTGACCTATCGGACTACGAGGCACGACATAGATTTACTGCAATTTGGCTATATTTCTTTACTGGACTTAGAGTATCTGAGGGATTAAGTTTGATTTGGTCTGATATTGATTTTGAAAGAAAGTTGCTTCATGTTCAAAGTACACTTGAGTATGAGGGAAATGGCATTTTCACACGGAAAAATCAGACCAAAACAGAGGCAGGGCTTAGATGGATTGAGCTTGATGATGAAACGGTAGAAGTACTACAACAATGGAGAATCGTACAGGTAGAAAACAATGATGATGATTACGTTCTAGCACGATTTGGAAAACCATTAAGTAAATGTACTTTGAGCCGTATTCTCAAAAGGCATGCAAAAAAAGCAGGAGTAGAAGTAATCACTGGAAAAGGGTTGCGACATTCTCACGACAGTTTTTTGATAAACGTACTGGGAAAAGATGTTCTGTATGTTTCTAAACGTTCCGGACGAGTTGACAAGGCAACTACATTGAATACCTATTCTCATCTGTATGAAAGTCAAAAAGCTAGTGGTGGAAGAGAGATAACCCAAGCACTACATAAGTTTGGAGTATCATCAAACCCCACCAAAACCCCACTAAACTAAATAAGAGAAAGACAAACCTGATTATATCAGCGTTTATAGGCATTGTGTAACTGTTACTCTTAAATAATAGAGTAACTACTCAAGTAGCCTAAAAACATTATTAAACCGCTATTCTTCGGAGTAGCGGTTTTTTGTTGGAAAGAATATCCGTTGGATTTTAAATGAGTATTAGTTACTAAAGTGAGCGATTAATAAATTCAATTTTGTATATCCAAAATCAAACTCCAACAGGGTTCAACGTAGTCTGATTTCAAAATACTATATCTTTGAAATAATTAGAATATTCAGGTTGCTTTTCTTTTTGAATAATGATGTAAGAGGTGTATATGAACGCACTATTGTTTGATGAACGGCCAATAATCGCAAATTCTGTCCAAATGGCTCATACCTTATCTCCGAAACCAATCACAATGGCAATCCCAACTACACCTTCCGTAAATTATCAGGAGTGGATAGTAGCTTGAGTTTTGCCTATACGACGAAATAAAAAAGGATATGCTAACAAAATGAATAAATGTTAGCATATCTTTTTTATTTTTTGTCACGATTAATCAGAATTTATAGAAATGAGAACTGTTATGAGATGAATCATCTCATCAAGTACATCTGCAAGTGAAATCCCCTTTGTATAACTATATTTTTTCGAATAATTTTGCCATTGTTTATTCTGAGTAGGGTCAGATTTGAATCTCTCGAGTAGTTCAATAATCTTTGCAAAATCGAGTTCTGTTACGCGATATGAAAATGTTCTCTGACAGGCATTTTTCAACTGAATGAAGTCAATGGCTTCTTTCTTCAGTTTTGAAAGAATATAGACATCGTAAAAATCTTTGCTTCTACTGTTCAAGAAGTTGCGTGAATAGATGGTTTAAAGTTTCTCAGCTAGAATTGTTTCAATTGTATAAGCAATAATTGGAAAATTGTCTTCATCAAAAATAGCTTTATAGTCGTATGTAATCGGCTGAGGAGTTACAACATCACCTGTCGCAATATCCAAATGGATGACTTGTTTAATATTCTCAAGTTGGCACAAAATGGTTGCTCGATAGCCACCATAGTCATCACTTTCTTTAATAGCAGTGATTGATTGAATCACAAAAGATATACCTTCTTCGGAATCTGCTAAAATTTCCTTGCGTTGCTGCTTCACAGTTTCTTCTGAGAGTGTTATTTGATGGAACAAAAAATCAATATCAACCGTGCTACGAGATTCAACTCCAATAACATTTGACAGCAGGAACCCCCCTTTGAAGATATAGTGATTTGAATAGGTACTTTGACTTAATTTTTTTAAAATCACTTCTAGAAAGTAATAGGTCATCACGGAATTAAAGGTTAATCCAGTATTCTTTGATATTTTATGACAGAGTGCTGTTAACTTAGCTTTATTCATACTAGGACCTCCAGAGTTTGTTTGACCTTGTCCAAGATGTTCATTTTTGTCGCATATTCATAGAGTTTTGTAAGATTTTTTTTAGGATAGTTTCCGTAATGTTGAAGTGTTTTGACAAAAAGCTCAGTGTCTATTTTTTCTCGATGAATCACAAAATCACAGATAATACGTTCGAAATCATACACTCTGACCTCGTTTCCCATAGGGGTTTTTACAAGAGTAATTCCTAGTTCACTATATTCCTTAGAAACGGAATGAATGTTCAGATTTGCTGGAGGAGTATTAAAACGGTAGCCTCTAGGAATGGTTACGTCAAAATATTGAGGAATTTCATCTGTAAATTGTTGTAGGTAAAGCGCTGAGATATAAGAGAAAACAGCCTTGGGATAACGGTACTGAAAGAAGTAGTATTCGTCGTAGTCTCCATACTGGGTTAGGAAAATTCCTTTTTTGACGCGGTAAACAATCCCTTCTTTTTCTAGTCTTGTCAAATATATTGTTGGAATCTTTAGAGCTTTACAATCTTTATAGGTGATAATGCCATTGTGGGTTTCTATAAATTCAAGTAGAATCTCTTTTTTAGACATGTTTACTCCTTCTTATGTTGCTTTTACACTACAATTTTACAACATTTGTAGTGTAAAAGCAACATTTTCTTTTCCCTTAATGTATTGTGATAACAAAATCAAGCCTTCTTTTTTATGATGGTATTGAACTTGGGCTACGAGCTGTACAAAAAAGAGAGTTTCTCCTAGAACGGAAAGTTCATCGTCAAAACTTCTATTTTTGTCGTGCTCGCTTAACGCCCTCGTATCTAATAAAGAGTAACAGTTTGTTGCTACATAAAAAAGAAAAGAAGGACACATTATGACCAAAACATGTAATCATCACTTTCTTGTCAATCAGGAAAAAGGCGAGAAACACGTCTTTCGCAAGAGTAAAAAATATCGCACTCTATGTTCCGTTGCCCTTGGAACCATGGTCGTTGCCCTTGGAACCATGGTGACCGCTGTTGTTGCTTGGGGAGGAACGGTTGCACATGCTGATGAAGTCACATCATCAGTTGACACCACCATCCAACGAACGGAGAATCCAGCCACGAATTTACCAGAAGCACAACCAACCCATGTTTCTGAACAAACTGAAAGTTTAGGGTCAACTGGACAATCTAACGGAGCGGTTGCTGTCACCGTACCGTATGATACGGTAACACAAGCAGTTGAAGAGGCCAAGGCTGAGGGTGTTTCTATGGTTGAAAACAACCTAATTTATTTTAGGTAACACAAGCTCTGTAGCAGAAACTAACCAACAAATTTCAATAGCAGAAGCAGATGCTCAAAAACAGGTTGAGTCTGTCAATGAAGTCACTGAAAGCTACAAAGCTAAAAATGACTGTTCAGCTTCAATTGATAAAAGCAATCGACTATGATAAATATTAGAATTTATTTCCTATTTTTGTTACAATGTAAGCAATGAATGAAAGAAGTGTGATAAAAAAATGAAAAAATACATGTTCGGAATGGTGTGTTGTTTAGTATTAGCTGGTTGTAGCCAGCAGAGTAATTCTACTAAAGTAAGCTCCTCAACATCAACTGAAATTACTGAGTCTCAAACTCAGACAACTAGTAGCTCTGCTCAGAGCTCTTCAACGGGAGAAGAAACGATTGAATCCTCTTCTAGTAGTTCGGAAACAGGAACATCCACAAAGGCAACCTTCAATGGTTCTTATTATAGTGTTCAAGGGAAATATGGTGAAGTAGTTATTGCCAATAAGAAACACCCTCTTGCGAAAGACTATGCACCAGGGGAAAATCCAGAAGCTCTTGCTGCTTTTCAGCAATTAGTTGCAGACATGCAAGCGAAAGGATTTGATGTTTCAAATAATTACAGTGGCTTCCGGTCTTATGAAACCCAGGCTACACTCTACCAATCCTATGTAAATCAAGAAGGACAGGCTGCAGCAGACACTTATTCTGCTCGACCAGGCTATAGTGAGCACCAAACTGGTTTAGCATTTGATTTGTTGGATTCTGCAGGTAATTTGTTAGAAGAACCGACAGCTTCAAAATGGCTAGCAGAAAACGCGCATTTGTACGGATTTATAGTACGCTATCAACCAGGAAAGGAAAGTAGTACTGGCTATATTGCAGAAACGTGGCATGTTCGCTACATTGGTCAAGAAGCAACGGAAATTTATCAATCTGGTTTAACCTTAGAAGAATATTATGGTGTTCCTGGTGGCGATTACCAAGAATAAGCTTATCAAAATAAAAATTTAAGACCGAGACCAAAGATTTGTCCGTATGATTCACTCGTGTTATAATGAATCATCAAACAGTTGGAGGTCCATCATGCTTAAAGCAATGGAAGTATATTTGGTAACAAACGGTAATGGTTTGGAAGCTATTGAGTTTTACAAAGAGGCGCTCGGTGCATCTATCGAACGAGTGAATTTATTCAAAGATTTCTTGCCAGATTGCCCAGCAGAATTGGAAAATTTTGTTATGAATGCACAATTCCGTTTACCGAATGGTCAACGTTTCATGTTGTCAGACAACAACCCAGAAATGCCTTATTCAGTAGGCGATAACATCACTGTTGCCTTGATTACCGATGACGCAGAAACTGCTAAGAATTTCTATGACAAATTATCAGTAGATGCGAAAGCCATTAATATGGAACTTCAAGCAGTTCCATGGTCACCAGCCTATGGCAATGTAACGGATAAATTTGGTATTTCATGGCAAGTGAATGCTGAAGTTGCAAATTATGGTCAGGAATACTACGCAGAACAAGAATAATAACAATTCAAAACGACACAGTCTGAACATGCTGTGTCGTTTTTATAATCTATTTTGTCTTTCTTATTGCGGTAGTTTGCTCCAATATGCCTTGTGAAGAAATACTTGGAGTAAGGTTGCTGCAACCAAAATAAGGGTTAGTAGAGCTGCACTAACATAAACAGCATTATAGGCATTTGCGACAATGATGCTGATAGTGACTAAGATAGCACCAACCATCATGGTCAAGAGGATGCTTCCAGCTATCAGCCATTGCCCACTTCCACGGCCAAATAATTGATTGCTGTTTTGCCAATTGAGAACTAATAGTCGTTGATCGCGCCAATAGTAAATCTGGCCAACCAATAGGGCAGAAAGTAGAAGCCCTATTGTAAAGAAAATGGATAAAAGAAGGTGAACTTTAAATAGCACAAAGGCTAAGGTGAAGTATAAAATAGTTGGAAGTAGGAATTGTACAAATGCGATGACTTTAAATTTTTGAATAGTAAATTGTTTAAAGGAGAGAGGTAATGTACGGATAAAATGATAATTTTCCTTCTCTAGGGACATTGCAACTCCTAAAAATGTTGTTGCACCGGCAAACATACTTCCTAATAGGATACCGATTAACATAGCAATGCCAAAATAATCAGGTGATAGTGTACTCAATCCTCCGTCATTAGCAAATCGTGAGACACTAGGATACAAAGCAAAACCAATCACAACAGGCTGGACAAAACTTTGAACCAACAAGTTGCTATCTTTCAATGTAGATAGATGGTGTTTTACCAAGGCTTTTTGTAAATTACTTGGTAGTTTTGCAGGTTTTTTCTTGCGGGTTTGTCCAGAAACCGCATCAATTTCTAATAACTGATCGAAATAGTGAGGCATTATCTCTTTTACGATATAGTATACTAAGCCAAGTGTGATTGCGAGCGGTAGTAGGAAGTTGATGGCAGTTCCTAGTGATAAAGGTTGGCTGACGATGTAATGAAATCCTACAAAAATTGGAATTATTGGAAAGTTGACAAACCCATTAGATTCTAAAGAAACAACTTGTTGAGATTGAAGAAACAGCATTGCACCAATCGCAATGAGCGTAGACACTGTCATCAGGATTGTTGAAATCATGGTTTTTTGTGAACTTTTACGCAATACTTGACCGATAAAATGCAAAAGGACCAAGTTGATAATGTTTATGAACAGCCACAATACGATAAATGATGGTAGAACAGCAATGAGTGCAGGAGCTCCTCCAATTTGCCAATAGGTAATTGATAAAAGAGAAAGACAGGGCATGAGGAAAGGTAGAACCATGCCTTGTGCAGACAAGACTTTTGCGATGAATACGTCCTGTGAACGCAGTGGTAAAGCGAGGTACAATTTTGTATCCTTACTGTCGTAGAACACTGAGAAAAATCCAGTGAATCCATAGACAATCGACATAATGGCAAAGATAGAAAGTTGGAGTGAGAAAAATCCGACTGATTCTGAATAATCTACGCCTAAAAAGAAAATAGTGTAAATAAAGGCGAACATGATCATCATAAAGATTTGTTGCCGTAGGATACTTTTATAGGCTGAAAATGATGCATTTTTCTTTTTATTCTGTTTCTTTTTGACAGAGGCCAGCAGTTGTGGGTTGGAATATAAAATATTAATTTTAATCAATTCCCAGATGATGGACTTCTTCATACTTCCTCACCTGCCTTATCTTGTTGGCGTCCTGCTAATTCCAGATAAATTGTTTCTAAATCTTTATCTGGATATTGTGATTTCAATTCGTCAAGACTTCCAAGAAAAATCAAGCGGCCTTTTCGTAAAATACCGATACGGTCACATAATTGTTCTGCAACAGACAAAACATGTGTTGAGAATAAGACGGTATTGCCAGCAGCTGCATGTTCTTTCATCATCTGTTTCAAATCAAAGGAAGCCTGTGGATCCAGTCCAGTTAATGGTTCGTCCAATATCCAAATATCAGGATTGGAAATAAGCGCGCCAATGATAATTGTCTTTTGCCGCATACCATGAGAAAAGCTGTCAATGGTTTCGTGCTGACGAGTTGTCATATCGAACAGTTGTCCTAATTTGCCGATTCGTTCATCAATCAAATTCTGAGGGACCTCGTAGACTTTACCCATAAAATTCCAATACTCGTATGCAGTTAGGTGGAGAAAGATATCTGGAGAGTCTGGAACGTAAGCGATACGTTTTTTAATGGCATTGCGGTGTTCAGCTAAATTTAACTGATCGACTAAGACGAGACCCTCAGTCGCTTCAATAATAGAGGTTAATAGACTGATCGTTGTTGTTTTTCCAGCACCATTGTGTCCAATCAAACCGAATATCTCTCCACTTTCAATCCTTAAATTAAGATCGTCAAGTGCAAGGGTTTCGCCATAAGCTTTTGTAACGTGGTCAAATTGTATCATATTTTCCTCCTCATATTTCCCAAGGCTTGCCTATTCTACAAACTTTTAAATGGCATTTCTTTTAGTCATTGAATATTAAACCAATGTATCGTAAAGCCATTTTGGAAGTGTAAAAGAATAACATATTTATATTTTTAATGTTATTATACTACTTTATTAATACAAAATCAATTGTTTTTTTATAGGTAGTGACCATGAAGCTGTTTTAAAGAATTTGAGAATGAATCAGTTTGATGATCAAAAATAGACTTACTATTTCTGATTCTGATATAATTAATCTATGAACGAAATCATTAAACATAAGTTAGAGTTGCTTCCAGATAGTCCTGGTTGTTATCTCCATAAAAACAAGTACGGAAAGATTATTTATGTTGGTAAGGCCAAAAACCTGCGTAATCGGGTGCGGTCTTATTTTCGTGGCGCCCATGATACCAAGACTGAAGCTTTAGTATCTGAAATTGCCGATTTTGAATTTATCGTAACAGATTCCAATATCGAGGCGCTCTTACTAGAAATCAATCTGATTCAGGAAAACAAGCCTCGCTATAACATCATGCTCAAGGATGACAAGTCCTATCCCTTTATCAAAATTACCAAGGAACGTCATCCACGGCTGCTCATTACACGGCAGATTAAGAAGGATGGTGGTCAGTATTTTGGTCCCTATCCAGATGTGGGTGCGGCCAACCAGACCCTCAAACTATTGGAGCGTCTGTATCCTTTCCGCAAGTGCAAATTGCCTGAGAACAAGTACTGTATGTATTATCACTTGGGCCAATGTTTGGCCCACGGGGACAAGATGCCTAGTCTTTCTGATTATGATAAGATGAGTAAGGAAGTTGCTCAATTCTTAACAGGACATGATGATAAGATTGTTAGACAGGTGCAAGAAAAAATGAAAGTTGCTGCAGCCAATCTTGAATTTGAAAGAGCTGCGGAATATCGTGATATTCTTCAATCTATTTCAACCCTACGGACCAAGCAACGTGTGATGGCTCATGACTTGCAAAACCGCGATGTCTTTGGCTACTACGTGGACAAGGGCTGGATGTGTGTACAGGTTTTCTTTGTTCGTCAGGGGAAACTGATTGAGCGGAATGTCAATCTTTTTCCATATTATAATGATGCGGACGAAGACTTTTTGACCTACATTGGTCAGTTTTACAGGGACCAGCAACATTTGATTCCCTCTGAGGTCTTGATACCGCAGGATATTGACCAAGAAGCCGTAGAAGCTCTGGTAGATACTAAGGTCATCAAGCCTCAGCGTGGCGAGAAGAAGCAACTCATCAATTTGGCAACCAAGAATGCGCGTGTTAGTCTGGAGCAGAAGTTTAATCTTTTGGAGAAAAATCTGGAGAAGACGTACGGTGCTGTAGAAAATATCGGTCAGCTTTTGGGGATTCCGACGCCTGTGCGGATTGAGGCTTTCGATAACTCCAACATCATGGGGACCAGTCCTGTATCGGCCATGGTGGTCTTTGAAAATGGGGTGCCTAATAAAAAGGAATACCGCAAGTATAAGATTAAGACGGTGGAGGGACCGGATGACTATGCTTCCATGCGAGAAGTTTTGCAGCGGCGATACAGTCGGGTACTGCGGGACGGTTTGACACCGCCTGATTTGATTATCATTGACGGTGGTCAGGGGCAGGTTAACATTGCCAAGCAGGTCATCGAGCAGGAGTTGGGTATGTCCATTCCCATTGCAGGTTTGCAGAAGAATGACAAGCACCAAACCCATGAATTGCTCTTTGGAAATCCGTTGGAAGTAGTTGAGTTGCCTCGTAATTCACAGGAATTTTTCCTCCTGCATCGGATTCAGGATGAGGTTCACCGCTTTGCCATTGAGTTTCATCGTCAGGTCCGGTCTAAAAATTCTTTCTCATCCAAATTGGATGGTATTGATGGCTTGGGACCAAAACGAAAGCAGGCATTGATGAAACACTTCAAATCAATTGGAAAAATCCAATTGGCAAGTGTCCAAGAAATTGCAGATGTAGGTGTTCCCTATAAGGTGGCGGAGAAAGTCAAAGAAAGCCTTTCTTCAAAGGATGAGAATTGAAAACATTCCCATAATGTGTTAGAATAAACTATCAATGACTGAATAAGGAGAAAGCAATGGCTTTTGGTGAAGAAAAACACAAGAAATCAACATTTGAAAAAGTTACTTTAGTAATTGTTGTCGTGATGGTAGTCGTGACATTAGCAGGCTTGATTTTACCAGCAATCAATGCATTGATGAATTAAGAAACTGTATTCACAGTTCAGCTCTTTTATCTAAGGCTAGTTTTTAAGCTACTCAAGGTTAGTTTTTTCAAGATATTGTCAGTATTTCTTAAAAAAAAACGGCATTGATTCCTTAAAAATGGTTTCTTATTTATTAGCACTTTGTTTGTGAATACAGGATATAAAACGCTATTAAGCGTTTTTTTCTAGGAAAGAATAGGTTAATTATGAGTATGTTTTTAGATACTGCTAAGATTAAGGTCAAGGCAGGTAAGGGAGGCGATGGGATGGTTGCTTTCCGTCGTGAAAAGTATGTACCAAATGGCGGTCCTTGGGGCGGTGATGGAGGTCATGGTGGGAATGTTGTCTTTGTTGTAGATGAAGGCTTGCGTACCCTAATGGATTTCCGTTACAACCGTCGCTTTAAGGCTGACGATGGCGAAAAGGGAATGACCAAGGGCATGCATGGTCGTGGTGCGGAAGATTTAATTGTTCGTGTACCGCAAGGAACAACTGTGCGTGATGCTGATACAGGAAAAATTATTACAGACTTGGTTGAGAATGGGCAGGAATTTGTTATTGCCCACGGTGGTCGTGGTGGTCGTGGAAATATTCGTTTTGCGACACCTAAGAATCCAGCGCCTGAGATTTCTGAAAATGGAGAACCAGGTGAGGAGCGCAATCTTGAATTAGAATTAAAAGTTCTTGCTGATGTTGGTCTAGTTGGTTTTCCATCTGTCGGGAAGTCAACTCTCCTAAGTGTGATTACAGCAGCTAAACCTAAAATTGGTGCCTACCATTTTACAACCATTGTGCCAAATTTGGGAATGGTTCGGACCAAATCTGGCGAGTCATTTGCAGTGGCAGATTTACCTGGTTTGATCGAAGGTGCTAGTCAAGGTGTTGGATTGGGAACGCAATTCCTGCGTCACATCGAGCGGACACGTGTTATCTTGCATGTTTTGGATATGTCCGCTAGTGAAGGTCGTGATCCTTATGATGACTATGTGGCCATCAACAATGAGTTGGAAACTTATAATCTTCGTTTAATGGAGCGCCCTCAAATTATTGTTGCCAATAAGATGGACATGCCAGAGGCAGAGGAACATCTGGAAGAGTTCAAGAAAAAATTAGCTGCCAACTATGATGAGTTTGAAGAATTGCCACAGATTTTCCCAATTTCTGGTATTGCTCACCAAGGTTTGGAAAATCTACTAGAAGCAACAGCAGAATTACTTGAAAAAACACCAGAGTTCTTGCTCTATGATGAAGCTGACTTTCAAGAGGAAGAAGCATATTATGGCTTTCATCCTGATGAACCAGAATTTGAAATCAGTCGTGCAGATGATGCAAGTTGGATACTATCTGGTGACAAGCTGGAAAAACTCTTTACCATGACGAACTTCGATCGCGATGAGTCAGTCATGAAATTTGCTCGCCAGTTACGTGGCATGGGTGTCGATGAAGCTCTTCGAGCGCGTGGAGCCAAGGATGGGGATATCGTCCGTATTGGCAAATTTGAATTTGAGTTTGTGGATTAACGTAGCAGTTTGACTGCAAGTTAACTTGCTAGTCAAACTACGCCAAGTCCTAGGGGACCTTGGCTAGCTACCTTACTAACTTCACCCAAATGGTAGTATCGACCATTTGGGCTCCGTGTCGTAACTTTGGAATCGCATCTAAATCCTAAAGGACTTGATGTAGTACGGTAGCCGCTATGGCGGACTACCTACCAACCTTACTAATTCCGCACAGGCAGTAGTATCGACTGCCTGCGCTCCATGTCGTAACGTTGGAATCACATCTAAGATCTAATGGACTTGATGTAGTACGGTAGCCGCTATGGCGGACTGCCTACCAACCTTACTAATTCCGCACAGGCAGTAGTATCGACTGCCTGTGCTCCATGTCGTAACTTGTCCAGTGGAGTGAAACAGTTTGGGGAACTGTTTCAGCTGGTCGCCTTGAAATATGAAAGCGACCACAGTAGCTCGAGCCAGAAAATTCGAAAGCGAGGTAAGCAGTTTGACTGGTAGTTAACTTGTTAGTCAAACTACGCCAAGTCCTAGGGGAATTTGGCTAGCTACCTTACTAATTTTGTTCCGTTAGTGACGGTTAATTATGAATAAGTAATAAAAAATTGGAGGTCTTTATGGGTGATAAGCCGATATCCTTCAAGGATAAAAATGGGAATTTTGTTTCGGCAGCCGATGTTTGGAATGCTGAAAAATTAGAAGAACTCTTTAACAAGCTTAATCCCAATCGCAAGCTACGATTGGAACGCGAGCGTTTAGCTAAAGAGCAAGAAAAGAGTAGTTAGAAGGTTTTACCTTTCTGAAAAAATGGTCCATTGGACCATTTTTTTTGTTTGAATTTTGATATACTAGACATAGTATATTCAACGAAAGAATGAGAATTTGATATGAAATTAGTCTATACAGATATTCGCAATCCTCTGACGCAGTATTTAACGGATACCGCAGCAGAATTTGCTAAAGAAGGTAAGCGAGTTTTTTATATTGCTCCAAACTCTCTATCCTTTGAGATGGAGCGCAAGGTCTTGGAATACCTGCCTGAACAGGCAACTTTTGATATTATCGTGACCCGTTTTGGGCAATTGGCCCGCTATTTGATGATTGATAGGAAAAAAGCAGGTCAACCGCTGGATGATGTTGGTCTTGCTATGATTTTCTTTCGTGTTCTATCGCAATTTGAAGATGGCGACTTGAAAGTCTATTGTCGTTTACAGACAGATTTTGGTTTTATTAACCAGCTAGTTGCTTTATACAAAGAATTGCAACGGGCAAATATGTCTATTCTGGACTTGGAAGCCATGGAGTCACCAGATAAACAGGCTGATTTGGTAAAGATTTTTCTGGCTGTAACTGACATTTTGTCCAAAGAAGGCTTTGAGCATCAGTCTAAGTTAACACAGCTGACTAGCTTGGTGGAAACTGGTCAGTTGGATGAGCAGTTGAAAAACATCGTGCTGGTGGTAGACGGATTTTCTCGTTTTTCGGCAGAAGAAGAAGCTCTAGTAAGTGCTTTAAATGAACGGGTGTCGGAAATCCTGATTGGTGTATATGCCAGCAAGAAAGCTGTGCAAGCCGCCTATGCGGAAGGGAATGTTTATCAAGCTAACGTTGACTTTTTACGTCAGTTATCAGCGCAGTTCCAGACTAAGGCTACTTATATTGGTCAAGAGCCAGTCTTGGACAGTATCGGTAAATTTTCAAAGAATATGGAAGCCTATTATGACTACAGCGGGACCATGCTTGACTTGACTCCAGCAGACCAAGAAAAAATCCAACTCTGGGAGGTTGTTAACCAAAAAGAAGAGGTGGAGCAAGTTGCAACTGCAATTCGTCAGCATGTGCATCAAGGTGCTCGCTATAAAGACATCTTGTTGCTTTTGGGTGATGTAGATAGCTATAAGTTGCAGATTGGCAAGATTTTTGACAAGTATGATATTCCTTACTATTTTGGCAAGGCAGAGGAGATGAGTCATCATCCGTTGGTCCACTTTGTGGAGTCCTTGGAACGCTTACGTCGCTATCGTTTCCGTGCGGAAGACCTGCTCAATCTCCTCAAATCTGGTTTGTACGCCAGCATTTCACAAAAGGAGCTGGACCTATTTGAGTCTTACATCCTCTTTGCGGATATGAAGGGGCAGGCTGCTTTTTCGAGGGCTTTTTCGGTCAATGGCAGAGCAGACTATGATGCTGAAATCATCAAGGAGAAAAGGCTTGTCTATGATTTGAATGTCTTGGAACCTCTACGTGCTAAGATTATGGAGCCTTTGAACCAGCTGTTTAAGGCAGGTCCCCAATCAGGTGCCAGTTTGCTTGAAAAATTCATGGCCTTTTTGGAGGCAATTGAGCTTCCTAAAAATATGGATAAAATGTCTCGAAATTTGAGTGAAGTAGAGCAAGAAAAAGAAGAGCAGGTCTGGAAAAGTTTTACCCATATTCTAGAGAATTTTTATCAGATTTTCGGAAAAGAAAAATTAAAAATGGATGATTTTCTGGCTATTTTACAGGCTGGTATGCAGGCCAGTCACTATCGTACCGTTCCTGCAACGGTTGATGTGGTCAATGTTAAATCCTATGATTTGATCGAGCCGCACACTGCAAAGTATGTTTATGCTATCGGGATGGGCCAGTCTAATTTTCCAAAAGTTGCTCAGAATACCAGTCTATTGACAGAAGAAGAGATGGAAAAAGTCAATCTTGTCTCGGCTAGTTCCTCACGTTTCGATTTGGTCAGCCGAGAGAATATCAAGAAGAACCATGCTGCCATGATGTCTCTGCTTAATGCTGCGACGGATCAATTAGTTATTTCTACTCCTCAGATTTATAACGAAGGTGAAGATAGTCTCTCCCCTTATATCAAGATTCTCCAAAAAATGGGGCTGAAATCCGAAGAACGTGGTCGGATTAAAACACTTAGTCCGCAAGATATCGGTCACTACAAGAGTCTCTTATCCCGTTTGATTGAGTCGGAAAGACCAAGCCTTGAAACAGAGGAGTGGGAAGGACAGAGGGCCTTCTGGACAGTCTTGGTTCGCCATTTGAAGAAGAAATTGGAGTCGCAAGGCATTGAAATTCCGACCATTACTGGTGATATTGCTTCTAAACAGCTTGCAGCTGATACCTTGGCTGCTTTATATCCAGAGGATAAGCCACTCAATCTTTCAGCATCCAGCTTGACCAATTTCTACAATAACCAATATCTTTACTTTGTACGCAATGTGCTTCGCTTGCGGGAACAGGAATCCATCCATCCGACGGCCTTTCAACACGGGCTCTTCTTGCATCGGATTTTTGAACGAGTGGTCATGGACCAATCTGAACTAGATTTTGATCAAAAAGTGGACAAGGCCATCCTGCGTACACGTGACGAGGCAGAATTTGCTATGTTTTATAACCAAGATGCGGATGCTCGCTATACGGAGGAGGTGCTGGATAAGATTGCTCGCTCCAGTGCGACTATTTTGCGGGATAATGATTTGGTTGAAATTGATGGTCAGGAAAAGAGTTTTCGTCAGGATAAGGCGCTGGTTTTTGACCTTCAAAATGGCAAGAGTGTGCATGTAAATGGTACCATTGATCGCTTGGATACCTTACAAATCAATCAGGCTGTAGGTGTTGTGGATTACAAGTCCAGTGACCAATCTTTTTCAGTTGGGGATTTTTACAATGGTCTAAAACCTCAGTTGGTAACCTACTTGGCAGCTTTACAAGAGCTGGATGAAACCAAGGATAAACCTGTTTTTGGAGCTATGTATTTGCATTTGCAGGATCCGATTATCAAATTAAAAGACACGAAGAATTTAGAACAGCTAGAAGGAGCTGCCAATACTAGCTTGGTTTACAAGGGGCTTTTCTTGAAGGAGGAAAGTCTGGGGCTCAATCATTTTTATCAGACTCGTAACCAACTCTACACGAAAGATGAGTTTGCGGTTTTATTGAACCACAACCAAGAACTATACAAACAAGCTGCCATGGACATTCTGGCTGGTCGCTTTGCTATTAACCCTTATACCAAAGATGGGCGTTCGGTGGCAGGTGAGCAGCTGAAGGCAATCACTGGTTTTGAGGCGGATCGGCACATGGGCATGGCACGGCGGTTGGTCAAAGAGGCCAAGCGTCAAGATTGGATGGAACGAATGAAAGGAGGTCAGGACTAATGGCTTTTGAAGAATTTTTAAGCGCGGAAGAAATCAAGGCTGTGCAGCTGGCGGAAGCCAATTCTGATAAGCAACAAAAACGCACACCTGAGCAGATTGAAGCTATCTATACGCACGGTCAGAATGTTCTGGTCTCTGCATCGGCTGGGTCAGGAAAGACCTTCGTCATGGTTCAACGGATTTTGGATAAGTTGAAGCGTGGCGTCGGGATTGACCAGCTCTTTATCTCGACCTTTACAGTCAAGGCGGCTGGTGAGTTGAAGGAGCGGATCGAGAAAAATCTCAATGAAACCATTGCGGAGACGACCGATATGGAATTGCGACGGCATTTGTCGGCCCAGTTGGCGGATTTGACTAAGGCGGATATTGGGACCATGGACTCCTTTACGCAGAAATTGGTAACGACTTACGGTTATAGCCTTGGTATTTCTCCGCAGTTTCGGATTTTACAAGATGAGACAGAAAAAGCGAGTCTGAAAAAAGAGGTTTTTGACCAGCTCTTTGCAGATTATCTTGAACAGGATGAAAATGGTGCATTCCGCAAACTGGTTCGCAATTTTTCGGGCAACCGTAAGGATAATAGTGGTTTCCGTCAGGTTGTTTATCAGGTGCATGATTTTAGTCAATCGACCAGCAGTCCAACTAAATGGCTGAAAGAGCAGGCTGTTCAAGCTGATTTGTACAGTCAAGAGCGTATTGAGCAGATCTTAGAGCATGGCTTTAAGGAAAAAGTGTTAGACAAGCTCTATCAAGCTGCAGATTTCTTCCGCTACCATGTGGAATGGGGCAGAAATGACTTTGGTTCCGCTAAGTATTTTGCAAATGTGGAAGAAGTTTTGGATTTGCTGACAGGTTTAGATAGCCTGGACCAGAAGGACTTGATGGAGCGGGTTGAAAGAATCCTTCTCATCAATGACCAGTCCAGAGGCAAGGGCCTGACCAATGCCAATCGACCAAAAGATGAGCATTTGATAGCCTTTAAAGAAGAATACAATGCTGGCAAGAGCCAGATTATCTCAGGACTACGAGATTTGGGTCAGGAAGTTTATGAATTGACCCTGCTGAAAGATTATCAGGTTCAAGCTTTGCCAATGCTGATATTATTACGTGACTTTGTCTTGGATTTTTCGCAGGCTTATCTGGATGTCAAAATCAAGGAAGCAGCCTTTGAATTTGGCGATATCGGGCATTTCGCTATTCGTATTTTAGAAGAAAATGCGGACATCCGCCAGTTTTTCCAAGAAAAATACCACGAAGTCATGGTGGACGAGTACCAGGATAACAACCATAGCCAAGAGCGAATGCTGGACCTGCTGTCTAACGGTCACAACCGCTTTATGGTGGGCGATATTAAGCAGTCCATCTATCGATTCCGTCAGGCGGATCCGATGATTTTCCAAGAGAAATTTGAACTGTATCAGGCAAATTCTCAGGCTGGGAAATTGATTTTGCTTAAGGAAAACTTCCGTAGTCAGATTGAGGTTTTGGAGGCAACAAATGCTATTTTCACGCGCCTGATGGACCGTCAAGTAGGGGAAATCAAGTATGACGACACCCACAGTCTAGTGGCTGGTAGTCCTGGTCAAAAAATTGCCCAGCCCAAGCATGAGATGGAATACTTGATTTATGACCAGCAGGATAGCGCAAACTCTTCAACAGATGCTGAGGAGGAAACACCTCTGACTGCCGGTGAAATTGAGGTCGTTGCAAAAGAGATTATTCGTCTTCACAATGAAGAAGGAGCAGACTTCAAGGACATCACTCTCTTGGTGCAAAAACGGACGCACAATGACCTCATTATGTCCATTTTTGAAAAACATGGGATTCCTATTGTGGCAGATGGCGGAGCAGCCTCCTATCTGCAATCTTTGGAAGTCATGATTATGCTGGATACCTTGCGGGTTATCAATAATCCACTCAATGACTATGCCTTGGTTGCCCTGCTTAAATCACCTATGTTCCGATTCGATGAAGATGAACTGACACGGATTTCCTTGCAGGCTGGGACAGGTTTCTTTTACCAGAAAATGGAAATAGCCCATCAAACAAATGGGCAACATCCTGAACTTATGTCAGGAGAGTTGAAGAAGAAAATTAAGGATTTCTTGTCTATCTTAGAAAACTGGCGTGCCTATGCCAAACTGCATTCTATCTATGATTTGATATGGAAGATTTTCAATGAAAAATTCTACTATGACTATGTCGGTGCTCTTCCAAATGGCAGCAAGCGTCAAGCTAATCTCTATGCACTAGGTCTGCGTGCCAACCAGTTTGAAAAAACAGGTTACAAGGGCTTGTCCCGCTTCATCGCCATGATTGACCGTGCCTTAGCAAATGATAAGGATTTGGCAGATGTACAAGAGTTTCTACCGCAAAATGCTGTTCAGCTGATGACCATTCATAAGTCAAAAGGTCTGGAGTTCAAATATGTCTTCCTCATGAACATCGATAAGCGATTTAACTTGGAAGACCATTACCAATCAGTCATCATCAGCCGGAAAAATGGTCTAGGTATCCAATATTTAGCGGATATGAAAGATAAGGTAAATAGCCCATTGCCTCAGGTGCGAGTCTTAATGAACACCCTTCCTTATCAAAATAATCTCCAAGAGCTAAAAATTGCCAATCTTTCAGAACAAATGCGGTTGCTTTACGTTGCACTAACGCGTGCCGAGAAGAAGCTGTATCTGGTTGGAAAGGGCAATGCTGACAAGTTAGCTGAAAAATACGATGGTAAGAAGGAAGATGGCGTACTTGCCCAATCAACTCGTGAAAGTATAGCGACCTTCCAAGATTGGATACTAGCCATTGATGAGGCCTTCTCAGGAGAAGACTTGCACTTCAAGAAAGTCTTTGTAACGGACGAGGATTTGACAGAGGAGAAGATTGGTAAACTGAAATTGAAGAATAAGCTAGAAGACGCCAGCCTTAAAGATATTCGTCAATCAGAAGACATCGCCCAGGCCTTGGACCAGTTGTCTTCTGTCCAAGAGTTGAACGAGCGCTATAAGGCTGCCATTGAATTACCAAGTTTACGGACTCCAAGTCAAATCAAGAAACTCTATGAGCCTGTCTTGGAACAAGAAGGCATGGAAGTTATGGAAAAATACCAGCCCAAACGGACCTTCAACTTGCCAGATTTCTCCAAGAAACCAAAAATCACTGGAGCCCAAGTCGGTTCGGCAGTCCATGAACTTATGCAACGTTTGGATCTGTCTTGGTTGGTGACAGAAGATACGGTAAGAGAAGCTCTAGAAACTGTTCATGCTGAGCAAGCGGTTAAAGATAAAATCAATGTTCAGATGATTTTGGATTTCTTCGATACAGACTTAGGAAGAGAAATTCTAGCCAATACGGACAAACTCCACCGAGAAGCTCCGTTTGCAAGTTTGCAGACTGATCCTGTATCACAGGAACAATTTGTCCTTCGTGGGATTATAGATGGCTACCTACTATATGATGATCATATTGTCCTCTTTGATTACAAGACAGACAAATATGACCAGCCAAGCCAACTCAGCCAACGTTACCAAGCTCAAATGCAACTCTATGCCGAGGCATTGAAAAAAGCCTACAAGATAAATCGTGTAGACTGCCATTTGATATTGCTTGGTGGGGAAAGAATTGAAGTGGTAGAGGTCAATTTGAAGGGTAAGCCTTCATTATGAAAGGTATTGGATAGAGAGTAGGAGATTATATGTCACGTAAACAATTGGTTACACTTACGAATATGTGTATGATAGAGGATAAGGATGGAAATGTAGTAGTTCAGATTCGAGATCCTAAACGGTATCGTTGGTCTGGCGCAGCATTTCCAGGTGGACATATTGAAGAAGGTGAGAATTTCTCTGACTCTGTTATACGTGAGGTTTTTGAAGAGACTGGCTTGACGATTTCAAATCCCCGCTTGGTGGGTACCAAGCACTGGCCTGACAAAGAAGGACATCGCTATATTGTCTTTCTTTATAAGGCTACGGAGTTTTCAGGAACTATCCACTCAACTGAAGAGGGAGAAGTTCGATGGGTTAAGAAATCCGAACTGAGTCAATTGGATTTAGCCTATGATTTGCTTGAAATCGTAAAAGTCATGGATGACCCAACCTTATCTGAATTCTTTTACACCAAGAAGGACCAAACTGGGGAATGGGACCGGAATTTTAGGTGAGGGTTAGGAACTGGTTTGAAAACGTTTTTGAACTTGAATGTAGAATACTAATACTCAATGAAATTCAAAATCCGACTTGTTCCAAAGGTTCGGGGAACCTTTGGAGGTTGGAAAAAGGCGAACGTAGTTCGTTTCGCTCTGATGCAAATAGAACTCTGTTCCTTTTATATTTCAAGGGAACAGGCTGTCAAGCTCCACTGGAGCTTGACAATCATCAAGTCAACAAGGTCTGATTTTGATTTTCGAAGTGTATAAAAAACAGATTGAGTTTTCCTTGTGATACCCAATCTGTTTTTGATTTTTTTGAGGAGATGAATTAAAGGCGATTTTGACGTTCCTTTTCCAAGTAATGATATCTGTACATTGCAAAGTGTTCAATAAGACGGTAACCAAATCCGCCGAGTATGATGAATATTATAATTACAAATAATTGTGTTAAAGTGGTTTGAAAGAAAAATTTCATCACAATGGATATGACTACAAAACCCAAAACCCACCACCAAAGAGTCTGTAAAGGAGTATATTGCCCATTTTCATCATAAATCTTATTTGAAATATATATACTATAAACAGTTAGGTTTCCTAAGACAATGAGAAAATAGGACACAAACGGATTTGGAAAAAGTGAATATAGGAAAAAATTACCTAAAATTGTTAAAGTGAGTAACCATAAGAAAGTTGGCACTTTTAGGATGAAGTATTTCATTCCATCACCTCCCAAAATTAGTATATCAAATAGTAAATAGGGAGACAAGTATTTATGTGTTTTTATTGGCCAGAAGTATTTTCAGAAGCTCCGCTAGTCACTTCTTCACTGGAAGTTGTAGTTGAACTTGTTTCAGTGCTTGTTCCTGTTGAGGAGGAATCAGTAGAAGCAGAGGAGACTTCTGATGTTGCTGTTGAGCTACTTGTAGCTGTTTGAGTCGTCTCATCTGCTGTTGATGTAGAGGAGTCAGTTGAAGAACTACTGGTCGTTCCTTCTTGACTAGAACTTTGTGTAACAGTACTAGAAGGCACTTGTACAGTTGAGCTGCTTGTATTTGACACTGATTGAGCAGATGATTTGGAGCTAAAAGTGTAAATTGTAATACATGCAGTAATAATCCCTAGAATGGATCCAATAAAGGTCAGAACCTTTTGGAAATGGGAAAGACCAGCGACTTTTGTTGTTTTTTCTTTTTTTGTACGTGTATTCATGTTATACCTCCGAACCTAGTGTACGAAATGAAGTTTAAATCTAACTTAAAGAGTGGAAACAAGATGTGAAACGTGATAAAATAGGACTATTGCAAACAAAGGAATGAAAATAATGATCTATTTCGATAACGCAGCCACAACACAGACTCATCCAGAAGTTATTAAAACGTACACGGAAGTTGCTACGAAAATTTGGGGAAATCCCTCCAGCCTGCACAATCTTGGCACTCAGGCGACACGAATCCTAGAAGCATCCCGTAAGCAAATAGCAGAGCTATTGGGGAAAGAAAGCAAGGAAATCTTTTTTACTTCAGGCGGTACAGAAGGTGATAACTGGGTCATTAAAGGTGTCGCATTTGAGAAGGCACATCTGGGTAAGCACATCATCGTTTCAGCTATCGAGCATCCAGCGGTAAAAGAGTCAGCACTTTGGCTCAAAACACAAGGTTTTGAGGTGGATTTGGCTCCGGTCAATGCCCAAGGTTTTGTTGATGTTTCTGCCTTAGAAAGCTTGATTCGTCCAGAAACTACATTGGTTTCTATCATGGCCGTCAACAATGAAATTGGTGCCATTCAGCCCATTCAGGAAATTTCACAACTCCTAGCTGATAAGCCAACCATTTCCTTCCATGTGGATGCTGTGCAGGCTATCGGCAAGGTGCCGACGGAACGGTATTTGACAGACCGAGTTGATTTTGCTAGTTTTTCAGGTCACAAATTCCACTCTGTCAGAGGAGTAGGTTTCGTCTATATTAAAGCTGGCAAGAAAATCGCTCCGCTATTGACAGGAGGAGGACAGGAAAGCGACAAACGCTCAACAACTGAAAATGTGGCAGGTATCGCAGCGACAGCTAAGGCGCTCCGCTTGACCCTGGACAAGGCAGCAGATAGCCAGAAGCAACTGGCAGCTATGAAGCAGATTCTGGTGGATGAATTGAGCAAGTATCAAGATGTGACGGTCTTTTCTGGAATGGAAAACTTTGTACCTAGTATTTTGACCTTTGGAATTAAGAATATTCGTGGTGAGGTCATTGTTCATGCTTTTGAGGACCATCAGATTTACATTTCGACAACCTCAGCCTGCTCGTCTAAGGCAGGGAAACCTGCGGGTACACTAATTGCCATGGGCGTTCCTCAGAAGTTGGCACAAACTGCAGTCCGTGTCAGCTTGGATGATGACAACGATATGGGGCAAATCGAACAATTCCTCACAATTTTTAAACAAATTTATCACAATACACAGAAAGTAAGGTAGAATGAACTATTCAGAAATTATGATTCGCTATGGCGAATTGTCAACTAAAGGGAAAAACAAGATGCGGTTTGTCAACAAACTCCGCAATAATATCAAGCATGTCCTTTCTGTTTACCCAGAAGTGACCGTTTATTTTGACCGTGACCGTGGTCATGTCTATTTGAATGGGGCGGATTATCAGGACGTTTCAGCTTCTTTGAAGAAGATTTTTGGGATCCAAAATTTCGCACCGTCTTATAAGATTGAAAAGTCTGTTCCAGCTTTGAAAGAAGCGGTTGTGGAAATAATGCAGACCATTTACAAGGAAGGGATGACCTTCAAGATTGCTGCGCGTCGTAGTGACCACAATTTTGAATTGGACAGCCGTGACCTTAACCAAGTCCTTGGAGATGCAGTTTTTACAGCTATTCCAAATGTACAGGTACAAATGAAGTCACCAGATATTACTCTGCGAGTGGAGATTCGTCCGGACGCTGCTTATATTTCCCATGAAGAAATCAAGGGGGCAGGTGGTCTGCCAGTTGGAACATCTGGAAAAGGAACGCTTATGTTATCAGGTGGTATTGATTCGCCTGTTGCGGGCTATTTGGCTCTCAAACGTGGGGTTGAAATCGAAGCCCTCCACTTTGCTAGTCCGCCTTATACGAGTCCAGGTGCACTTAAGAAAGCCCATGATTTGACTCGTAAATTGACTGCCTTTGGTGGTAATATCACCTTTATCGAAGTGCCTTTTACAGAAATTCAGGAAGAAATCAAGGAAAAAGCACCTGAAGCTTATTTGATGACCTTGACACGTCGCTTCATGATGCGGATTACAGACCGAGTTCGTGAAGAACGTGGTGCCATGGTTATTATCAATGGTGAAAGTCTAGGACAGGTGGCAAGTCAAACCTTGGAATCGATGCAGGCTATCAATGCGGTGACCAATACACCTGTTATCCGTCCAGTCGTTACCATGGACAAGCTGGAAATCATTGATATTGCTCAAGAAATTGATACCTTTGAAATTTCAATCCAGCCATTTGAGGATTGCTGTACCATCTTTGCCCCTGACCGTCCAAAAACCAACCCGAAAATCAAACATGTCGAGCAGTACGAAGCTCGTATGGATGTAGAAGGATTGGTAGAACGAGCTGTGGCTGGGATTATCGTAACTGAAATCACACCGAAAGAGGAAGTGAAAGACGAAGTGGATAGTTTGATTGAAGACTTACTGTAGCATACAATTATTTCGACATACATGTAAATCCAGTTATTGCTGGATTTTTTAGTTCGAATCGTTCGGAAAAATCGAATTTTTGTGGTATAATGGACTTTCGAAAAAGATATGAAGGAGTTTTTATGAAAAAAGGAGCCTTAACAGGTTTACTACTGTTTGGTATGTTTTTTGGTGCAGGAAATTTGATATTTCCTCCAGCGCTCGGTATTTTGTCTGGTGAATATTTCTGGCCAGCCATTTTAGGATTTGTTGTATCTGGTGTCGGTATTGCCGTGATTGCTTTGATTGTAGGAACACTCAACCCTAAAGGGTACGTGCATGAGATCTCACGTAAGATTTCACCCTTGTTTGCTACTGTTTATCTTGTTGCCTTGTACTTGGCAATTGGACCATTTTTTGCAATTCCACGTACAGCTACAACGTCATTTGAGGTTGGAATTGCTCCATTGTTGGGTGAAGCAAACCTTGGAATTTGGCTATTTGGTTTTACAGCTCTCTACTTTGTGGCAGCCTACCTGATTGCCCTTAATCCTTCTCAGATTTTGAATAGTATTGGACGAATTTTAACTCCAGTATTCGCTATTTTGATTGTTATTTTGGTTGTTCTAGGAGCTATCAAGTATGGTTCGACCAGTCCTCTGCCAGCTGCAGAAGCTTACTCAGCTGGACAGGCTTTTGGTACAGGATTTATTGAAGGATATAACACTTTGGATGCACTTGCCTCTATCGCCTTTAGTGTGGTAGCTGTTAATACCTTGAAACAACTTGGTTTTTCAAGCAAAAAGGAATATGTTTCTACAATTTGGTCAGTTGGTTTAGTCGTTGCTTTAGCCTTCTCAGCTCTGTATGTTGGTTTGGCTTTCCTAGGAAATCATTTCCCTGTTCCGTCTGATGTATTGGCATCTAAGGAAATCCACAAAGGCGTTTACGTTTTATCTCAAGCAACCCAAGCCATCTTTGGACCAAGTGCGCAGATTTTCTTGGCTGCTATGGTTATCGTAACCTGCTTCACTACAACAGCTGGTTTGATTGTGTCTTCTGGTGAATTTTTCGCTGAGCGTTTTCCACGTTTTAGCTACAAAGTATATGCGACTGTCTTTACCTTGATTGGTTTTGGTATTGCCAATCTTGGTTTGAGTAAGATTATTGCCTTCTCTATTCCAGTTCTTTTGATTCTGTATCCAATTACCATCTGTATTGTTTTAATTACTATTGTCAATAAATTTGTTCCTCTGTCAAAACCTGGTATGCAACTGACAGTTGGTGTGGTGACAGTCTTGGCCCTGGTAGAAGTCTTGGCTGGACAATTTGGCTGGTTAGGAATTTCAAACCTAATTGGAGCTCTGCCATTTGCCGAACAATCCTTATCATGGATAACGCCAGCAGTGGTTGGCATCCTGCTCTCGCTCTTCTTGCCGAACAAACAGACCAGCGAAAGCTTTGAAATGTAAAAAAATCATACAAAACACTTGCATTTGCAAGTGTTTTTGTTATAATAGGACTGTTGACTATGCACACCTGTGCAACCGCTCGATTACCGTTTTTTCAAAAATAAGTGGTTCGTCCCACGGTACTAGGCGAGTCTTCACAAAAAATTCGGGCAAGACCCAAAAATCATAGGAGGTGCATAATGAGCACATACGCAATCATTAAAACTGGCGGCAAACAAGTTAAAGTTGAAGTCGGTCAAGCTATCTACGTTGAAAAATTGAACGTTGAAGCAGGTCAAGAAGTTACTTTCGAAGAAGTAGTTCTTGTTGGTGGTGAGAAAACTGTTGTGGGTACTCCACTTGTAGCAGGCGCTACTGTTGTTGGTACTGTTGAAAAACAAGGTAAACAGAAAAAAGTTGTTACCTTCAAGTACAAACCTAAAAAAGGTAGCCACCGCAAACAAGGTCACCGTCAACCTTACACAAAAGTTGTTATCAACGCTATCAACGCTTAAGGCGTAGCTTGAAGCAATCATTACAGAAATTCGGAGGAATAACATATGTTAAACTTGAATCTTGCTAACTTGCAATTTATGGCCCACAAAAAAGGTGGAGGTTCAACGTCAAACGGTCGTGACTCACAAGCGAAACGCCTTGGTGCGAAAGCTGCTGACGGCCAAACTGTATCAGGTGGTTCAATTCTTTACCGTCAACGTGGTACAAAAATCTACCCAGGAGCTAACGTAGGTCGTGGTGGAGATGACACTCTTTACGCTAAAGTAGAAGGCGTTGTACGCTTCGAACGTAAAGGTCGCGATAAGAAACAAGTATCTGTTTACCCAATCGCAAAATAAGTCTGAAAATGGCTTAACAATAGGCTTTCCGAGATTTCGGAAGGCCTGTTTTTTTGTTTTGATACCCACCGTGATACCCAAATTTTAAAAACCAATGTAGGAAGCGAACTTATCAGCAACTTCATTCTTTGCTTTTTGAGTGACATGGCATAGATGTCTATGGTGGTTTGGATGTTCTTGTGACCTAATGTTTCCTGCACTTTCTTGATGGTGGAATCAGCTTTAAAGAGTAGGGAGCAGTGGATGCGTTGGGAGCCGTGTGGTGTAATGCGTTTGAAGTCTAGGTGTTTTCTCCAAACATTTGAAAAATCAATCTTTTGATTGCCATTTTTTTAATGATTAGAAAAAGATACTATCCAACTTTGGACTGATGATTGTTGAAATGTGTGTTTTAACCCTTGGTCTTTCACCCTTTTCTAGGTTGGTATAGAAGTGACGCTTTATGGTGTAATTTGAAGTCTCCCAAAATCTGCATATTTCTGGTATAATAGAAAAAGTAGTATAAAAGAGGATTTCACGATGAATATTCAACAATTACGATACGTAGTGGCTATTGCTAATAGTGGAACGTTTCGAGAAGCAGCGGAAAAGATGTATGTTTCTCAGCCAAGTTTATCCATTTCCATTAAAGATTTGGAAACAGAGCTTGGTTTTCAAATCTTTAGTCGAACCAGTTCTGGCACCTTTTTAACGCAAAAAGGGATGGATTTTTATGAAAAAGCTCAAAATTTGGTAAAAGGTTTTGATCAGTTTGAACATCTTTATTTGCAACCTGAAGAAGGTGAGAAAACTTTTTCTATTTCTAGTCAACACTATGATTTTTTACCTCCATTGATTACCGAGTTTTCGAGACAACATCCACAATATCCTCATTTTCGTATTTTTGAATCAACCACAGCACAAATTTTAGATGAGGTTGCCCAAGGATATAGTGAATTAGGTATTATCTATTTAAATGATAAAAATACGAAAGGTATTATGCAAAAGTTAGATAAACTTCATTTGCAAGCGATTGATTTATCTGATTTCCAAACACATATCTACCTTCGGGAAGACCATCCCTTGACAAATAAAGAGGAGATTGAACCAACAGATTTGGTTGGTTTACCAACTGTTCGATTTACCCAAGAGAAGGAAGCCTATCTATATTATTCAGAAAATCTGATTGACACCTCTGACTCATCAGTAGTTTTTGATGTGACAGATCGAGCTACCTTAAATGGCATTTTAGAACGTACAGACGCTTATGCGACTGGTTCGGGTTACTTGGATGATGAGAGTGTGAATGGGATTACAGTAATACCATTTAAAGGAAAAGTTGACAATCGCATGGTCTACGTTAAACGTGCGAGTGATGAATTGAGTCAATGCGCACAGGATTTTGTGGAGACTATGCAGTCATATTTTGATAAAAAGAAGGAAGAACATGCGTAAATTTGGGTTTCCGCTCCTTGCGGCGGTTTTAATTGCTATTGATCAATATGTGAAAGCTTGGACAGTTGCGAATATTGAGTTAGATTCAGTAAGGGAATTTTTACCTGGTTTCATGAGTTTGGCCTATTTGCGCAATTATGGTGCAGCTTGGTCGATTTTGCAAAATCAACAATGGTTTTTTACGATTGTAACCATTATTGTATTGATTGGGCTAGTTTGGTACTATATTCGACAAATAAAAGGAAGTCTATGGACATTATTCAGTCTTTCTTTGATGATGGCTGGAGCTTTGGGTAACTTTATTGACCGTGTTCGTTTGGGGTATGTTGTTGATATGTTTCACCTGGATTTTATAAATTTTCCGATTTTTAATGTCGCTGATATGTGCTTGTCGGTTGGGGTTGGATTGTTATTTATATGTATATTGAAAGAAGAGTATGATGGAAATAAAGGTTGAAACAGGCGGTGTTCGTCTGGATAAGGCATTGTCAGAATTGACAGAATTATCTCGTTCGGTGGCAAATGACCAAATCAAGGCTGGTCAGGTATTGGTCAATGGTCAAGTAAAGAAGGCAAAATATACTGTACAAGAAGGGGATATCATTACCTATCAAGTACCAGAAATTGAAGAAATTGATTATGTCGCTGAAGATATTCCTTTAGATATTGTTTATCAAGATGAAGATGTCGCTGTTGTCAACAAACCTCAAGGAATGGTTGTGCACCCCTCAGCTGGGCATACTTCCGGGACCTTAGTTAATGCTCTTCTATACCATGTCAAAGACTTGTCTGGCATCAACGGTGTCCTTCGTCCTGGGATTGTTCATCGAATTGATAAGGATACCTCAGGTTTATTAATGATTGCTAAAAATGATGAGGCCCATACAAAACTTGCAGCTGAATTGAAAGATAAAAAATCCCTTCGCAAGTATTGGGCCATTGTACATGGAAACCTTCCTAATGATCGTGGAGTCATTGAAGCTCCTATTGGTCGTTCTGAAAAGGATCGTAAGAAACAGGCTGTGACGGCAAAAGGGAAAGAAGCGGTCACGAGATTCCAAGTATTGGAACGATTTGGTGACTATACCTTAGTTGAATTGACATTAGAAACAGGTAGAACCCACCAAATTCGGGTTCACATGGCTTATATTGGTCATCCAGTTGCTGGGGATGAAGTTTATGGTCCGCGAAAAACGTTAAAAGGACATGGCCAATTTCTCCATGCCAGAACTCTTGGATTCACTCATCCGAGAACTGGAGAAGTAGTTGATTTTACAGCAGAAGCGCCAGCTATTTTTCAAGATACACTAGAATATCTCCGTCGAATTGCTAAAGGCTAGGGTGTTCGAAAACAGACTATTCTCTGAAAAAATAGTGAAAATTTCACTTTGGTGAATGGTTTTGCCTACTTGCTCATTTTTTAAAAAGATGATAGACTAGTACAGATAACATTTGAGGAGAGAATGAATGGAAACTTTACCAAATTGCCCAAAATGCAATTCTGAATACGTTTATGAGGATGGAGCACTATTAGTTTGCCCTGAATGTGCCTATGAATGGAACCCAGCTGATGTGGCTGAAGAAGAAAACGGTCCGGTGGCGATTGATGCAAATGGCAATCGTTTGGCTGATGGGGATACTGTTACACTTATAAAAGACTTGAAAGTCAAGGGTGCACCTAAGGACTTGAAGCAAGGTACACGTGTAAAAGGGATTCGTATTGTCGAAGGTGACCACAACATTGATTGCAAAATCGATGGGTTCGGTGCGATGAAGTTAAAATCTGAGTTCGTTAAGAAAATTTAGTATAGATTTGGAAAGGACTGGTTGACCAGTCTTTTCGCGTTTTTAAAAGGATATTATGAAACATCAAAGTATTTTGTTTTACAGTCGGTGTCTGCTGGCTATTTTAGCTGTTACTGGTACAGCAGTTCCTTCGAATAAAGGCTGCGGTAACAATGTCAATAATGATTACCTGTGTGGTCTATCATTTTATGTTGGCACCACTGGCCGAAGATTTTTGGCGTGTCGAAAATATACTTTGCCACTATGTTGTTCCTTTGTACTTTTTGTTAGATACCATCTTTGTAGATCAGCAGCGCCAGTATAAATGGTTTGATCCGATTTGGTGGACGTTATTACCAGTTCTGTATATGATTTTTGGGTTAATCAATGGCTTTTTCCTCAAGATTCCAATTCCGGATGCCAAGGATAGCCCATTTGCCTATTTCTTTTTAAATGTGCCTAAATATGGCTGGTCGTATGTATTGACCTATGTAGGAATTATTTTTGCAGCATATCTTATCTGCGGATTTGGATTAGCTGGAATCAAGTGTCTACGTGTTGTGCCTAATAAACAGATTAAAAATGATTTCCACTAAAAACCGAAAGTTAGTATTTTTTTCAACAAAAAAATTGTCAAGGACAGTATTTTATGCTATACTCTGCTTAATAAATCCTTTAATACCTGTCCAGAGAGGCAGACAAGGAGTCGGATGATCATTAGGCTGGTCTTGATTGTCTTTTAGTTTACTTTTGATATTGAGCAAGGTTCTCAGCATTGGGAAATAGGAAACAATGTTTTTTATTCGTTGCCATAATAATCGTAGGACTCAAAGACCATATTAGCTGATATTTTCAAAGTCTCCTTGGAAAAGGAGACTTTTTCTATATTTTTTGGAGGTCTTATGAAGACAAAAGAAATCGTTGATGATATGACCATGAAGCGGGCGATTACCCGCATCACATATGAAATTATCGAACGCAACAAAAATTTAGACAATATCGTTCTTGCTGGCATTAAAACACGAGGTGTTTTTATAGCGAAGCGAATTCAAGAAAGGCTGAAGCAAATTGAGGGGATTGATGTACCTCTGGGTGAATTAGATACCAAGCCTTTCCGAGATGATGTGAAAGTTGAAGAAGATACAACGAATTTTACTGCGGATGTCAATGATCGGGATGTCATCTTGGTAGATGATGTACTCTATACTGGACGAACCATTCGTGCAGCAATTGATAATATTGTGTCACTTGGAAGACCCGCTCGCGTTAGTTTGGCTGTATTGGTTGACCGCGGTCATAGAGAATTACCGATTCGTGCAGATTATGTTGGAAAAAATATTCCAACAAGTCGGACAGAGGAAATCATTGTTCATATGACGGAAATTGACCAACAAGATGCTGTTTTATTAGTAGAAGCGGAATAAGTCAAGTAGATTAAAGGCGGTAAGTATCATGACAATTGTAGATGGTAAAGTATCTCTAAAACATTTGGTGACAATGGAAACACTTTCGAATGAAGAAGTGCTGGGACTTATCCAACGGGGATTAGCTTTCAAAAAAGGTGAGCCTGTTGCTTTAAATCGTAAATATTATGCCTCAAATTTATTCTTTGAGGATTCAACACGCACTCACAAATCATTTGAAATGGCTGAACTTAGATTAGACATGGGAATGATAGATTTCGATGCCCGCACGAGTTCGGTAAATAAAGGCGAAACCCTTTATGATACAATTCTAACCATGTCGGCATTAGGGGTCGATATTTGTGTGATTCGACACTCAGAGGTAGATTACTACAAACAATTGATTGATAGTCCGACAATACAGACTTCAATTGTCAATGGAGGAGATGGTTCAGGTCAGCATCCGAGTCAATCTCTGCTTGATTTGATGACAATTTATGAAGAATTTGGCCGCTTTGATCAGTTAAAAATCGCTATTGCAGGGGACATCACTCATTCGAGGGTTGCTAAATCAAATATGCAAATTCTCAAACGATTGGGAGCTGATATTTACTTTACTGGTCCTGAAGAATGGTATGCGGAAGAATTTGATATTTATGGTAAACATGTAAATATTGATGAGATTATTGAAGAAGTAGATGTCTTGATGTTGCTCCGTGTTCAACACGAACGACATGATGGGTCAGAAAGTTTTTCAAAAGAACATTACCATCGTTTGCATGGATTAACTGAGGATAGATATAAACGACTTAAAGAACAGACAATTGTAATGCATCCAGCACCAGTAAATCGTGATGTAGAAATTGCTGATCATTTGGTTGAAGCACCTAAATCACGCATTGTCCGACAAATGCAAAATGGTGTATTTGTCCGAATGGCTATCTTAGAAGCGATAGTGAATGGCAAAGCATAAAAGTTTCCCTTGCACTAGCTTAACAGTTCATCTATTATCGAGCTGAACTGTTAAGCGTCGGACTATTATTTAATTCTATCCGGAGAGATAGAAAATAGAAAGGAGAAGATACAGGTTCGAGTTTCCTATTCGAACACGCCCTAAGGACTGTGCGAAAAAGATAAACGTCGTCTTGATGCTTGGTGCATCAGCGTCGCGTTTCCTATTTTCGCTTTGTCCTTTTAACGGGCTTTGTATCATTGATTATGTCAAAAAGACGATTAATTTTGGAAGATGGAACTATTTTTGAAGGGGAAGCCTTTGGTTCCGAATTAGATGTGACTGGTGAACTGGTTTTTTCAACGGGCATGACAGGTTACCAAGAGTCCATTACAGACCAATCATATAATGGTCAAATTTTAACATTTACGTATCCTTTGGTAGGGAATTATGGTGTCAATCGTGATGATTATGAGTCCATTAATCCAACTTGTAAAGGAGTAGTTGTTAGTGAGTGGGCTAGACGGGCAAGCAACTGGCGGAACCAACTAACATTAGATGAATTTTTAAAAGCAAAAAATATTCCAGGGATTTCTGGTATCGATACGCGTGCCTTAACAAAAATTATTCGTAAACATGGGACTATGAAGGCAACAATTGCAAATGTGGGTGATTCCATTGAGCATTTGACAGATCAGTTGCGTGCGACAGTATTACCGACCAATAATATTCAGCAAGTATCAACGAAAACAGCTTATCCTGCTCCGGGAATTGGGCGTAGCGTGGTCTTGGTTGATTTTGGTTTGAAGCATTCAATCTTACGTGAATTGTCCAAGCGTGAATGCAATGTTACTGTAGTTCCATTTGATACGACAGCAGAAGAAATCTTAGCACTCTCTCCAGATGGTGTGATGTTGTCCAATGGTCCTGGAAATCCAGATGATGTACCGGAAGCGTTGGAGATGATTCGTGGTATCCAAGGGAAAATCCCTATTTTTGGAATTTGTATGGGACATCAATTGTATGCCAAGGCAAATGGTGCTAAGACGTATAAGATGAAGTTTGGACACCGTGGCTTCAACCATGCTGTTAGAGAAATTGTAACTGGTCGTGTAGACTTTACAAGCCAAAACCATGGTTTTGCGGTTTCGCGTGAAGATCTGCCGGATTGTCTCATGATTACGCATGAAGAAATCAACGATAAATCGGTCGAGGGTGTGCGTCATAAATACCTTCCAGGATTCTCGGTACAATTTCACCCAGATGCAGCACCCGGTCCTCACGATGCTAGCTATCTTTTTGATGAATTCATGGACTTGATGGACTCATTTAAACAAGAGCACAATTGACAAACAAAATGTAGTGCGACTTTGAGATTACATGCGCGTATGCAATTGTCCACTAAGCTGAAAAGTTGAGTCGAATTCTGAGAACTAGTGCTGCGTTTTCGTTCAGTTGCTAGCTTAGACACTAGTTTTAAAACCTCAATTATGATTGAATAGAGATTTCAGACATCGGTTGATTATTTCATTCTATCCGGAGAGATAGAAAATAGAAAGGCAAGGGACAGGTCAATGGTTGCCAGCAACTCATTTCCCTACGCCTGCCTCTATGGAGGTCAGGCTATCCCTTGCACTAGCTCGAAAATGGATTAATGTCGAATCCATTTTCTCACGTCGGTCAGAGCAAGTCGGACTTCATGCGAACGCATTTGTCCTCCTACGCAAAGTCCTATGGGATCTTTGCTAACTCTGACACTAGCAGTAAGGTTTAACTAATATCGAGCTAACCCTTACTGCGTCGGACTATTGTTTAATTCTATCCGGAGAGATAGAAAATAGAAAGGCAAGGGACAGGTCGATGGTTGCCAGCAACTCATTTCCCTACGCCTGCCTCTATGGAGGTCAGGCTATCCCTTGCACTAGCTTAACAGTTCATCTATTATCGAGCTGAACTGTTAAGCGTCGGACTTATCTTATTTAATGTCAACCTGTGAGTTGACAAATAGAAAGGAGAAGATACAGGTTTGAGTAAGATTTGATTATCCTATTCGAACACGCCCTAAGGACTGTGCGAAAAAGATAAACGTCGCCTTGATGCTCAGAGCATCAGCGTCGAGTTTCCTATTTTCGCTGTGTCCTCTTAACGGGCTTTGTATCATTAATTATGCCTAAACGTACGGATATTAATAAAATTATGGTGATTGGGTCTGGTCCCATTGTGATTGGTCAGGCTGCGGAGTTTGACTATGCTGGGACACAGGCTTGTCTAGCTTTGAAAGAAGAAGGCTATAGCGTTGTCTTGGTCAATTCAAATCCTGCGACAATCATGACAGATAAAGAAATCGCGGATAAGGTTTACATTGAACCTATCACGATTGAATTTGTTACACGTATTTTGCGGAAAGAGCGTCCAGATGCTCTCTTACCAACACTTGGTGGTCAAACTGGTCTAAATATGGCTATGGAACTGTCTAAAGCTGGTATTTTAGATGAACTTGGTGTTGAGTTATTGGGAACTAAGCTGTCAGCAATTGATCAGGCTGAAGATCGTGATTTATTCAAACAGTTGATGGAGGACCTGAAGCAGCCTATTCCAGAATCTGAGATAGTAACAACAGTTGAAGAAGCTTTAGCTTTTGCTAAGACTATCGGATATCCAGTCATTGTTCGTCCAGCCTTTACCTTAGGAGGTACTGGTGGCGGTATGTGTAGCAATGAGTCTGAGTTGAAAGAAATCGCTGAAAATGGATTGAAACTTTCACCTGTTACTCAATGTTTGATTGAACGTTCTATTGCTGGATTCAAAGAAATAGAATACGAGGTCATGCGTGATGCTGCGGATAATGCTCTTGTTGTATGTAACATGGAAAACTTTGACCCTGTTGGAATTCATACAGGTGACTCGATTGTATTTGCGCCAACTCAGACGCTTTCAGATATTGAAAATCAAATGCTACGTGATGCCAGTCTGACAATCATTCGTGCCTTGAAAATCGAAGGTGGTTGTAATGTTCAGTTGGCTTTAGATCCACATAGTTTCAAATACTACGTCATTGAGGTGAATCCACGTGTTTCTCGTTCATCAGCCTTAGCTTCAAAAGCAACAGGCTATCCAATTGCCAAACTAGCTGCTAAAATTGCTGTCGGTTTGACCTTGGACGAGATGGTTAACCCTGTAACAGGAACAACTTACGCTATGTTTGAACCAGCACTCGACTACGTTGTTGCTAAAATTCCTCGCTTCCCATTTGATAAATTTGAAAAAGGGGAACGTCGTCTTGGTACACAGATGAAAGCAACTGGGGAAGTGATGGCGATAGGTCGTAATATTGAAGAAAGTCTTCTGAAGGCTTGTCGTTCCTTGGAAATTGGTGTTTACCACAATGAAATGCCTGAGCTAAGTCACTTGTCTGATGATGCTTTAGTAGAAAAAATTGTTAAGGCTCAAGATGACCGTCTTTTCTATCTTTCAGAAGGTCTAAGACGAGGATACACTGTTGAAGAGCTTGCTCAATTAACAAAAATTGATATCTTCTTCCTTGATAAACTACTTCATATATTAGAAATCGAGCAGGAATTAGCCATTAATCATGATAATATTGATTTGTTGAAAAAAGCTAAAAAATATGGCTTTGCAGATCGTAAAATTGCAGAACTTTGGGGTAGAACAGAGTCCTATATTCGTCAGTTGCGTACTGATCATAAGATTATTCCTGTTTATAAGATGGTAGACACCTGTGCAGCTGAATTTGAAAGTTCAACACCTTATTTCTATTCGACTTATGAGTGGGAAAATGAATCCATTCGGTCTGAGAAAGAATCTGTCCTTGTGTTAGGATCAGGTCCGATTCGGATTGGGCAGGGTGTTGAGTTTGACTACGCGACAGTCCATTCGGTAAAAGCCATTCAGGCCGCAGGCTATGAAGCGATTATTATGAATTCAAACCCGGAAACAGTTTCGACAGACTTCTCTGTTTCTGATAAGTTATACTTTGAGCCTCTGACTCTTGAAGATGTCCTCAACGTGATTGACTTGGAACAACCAAAGGGTGTTATCGTTCAATTCGGTGGACAGACTGCGATCAACTTGGCGGAACCATTGGAAAAAGCTGGTATTCCAATCTTAGGTACGCAAGTGGCTGATTTGGATCGAGCAGAAGATCGTGATTTGTTTGAAAAAGCCTTGAAAGATTTGGGTATTCCACAACCACCTGGGCAAACTGCGACAAATGAAGAGGAAGCGTTAGAAGCAGCTCGCAAGATTGGATTCCCTGTGCTTGTACGGCCATCTTATGTTTTGGGTGGTCGCGCTATGGAAATTGTTGAAAATGAAAATGATCTACGTTCCTACATGCGAACAGCAGTTAAGGCATCGCCAGAACACCCTGTCTTGGTTGACTCATATATTGTAGGTCGTGAATGTGAAGTGGATGCTATATCAGATGGTACTGATGTTTTAATTCCTGGTATCATGGAGCACATTGAACGTGCTGGGGTTCACTCAGGGGACTCAATGGCAGTTTATCCACCGCAGACTTTATCGAAAAAGGTGCAAGAAACAATTGCGGATTATACTAAACGTCTAGCTATCGGTTTGAACTGTATTGGTATGATGAATATTCAGTTTGTCATCAAAGACGAAATAGTTTATGTCATTGAGGTAAATCCACGTGCCAGTCGTACGGTTCCATTCTTGTCAAAAGTAACAGATATTCCGATGGCGCAAGTGGCAACGAAATTAATTTTGGGGCAAGGCCTTTCAGAACTTGGTTATGAAGATGGACTCTATCCTGAAAGTCAACAAGTCCATGTCAAAGCTCCTGTCTTCTCATTCTCAAAATTAGCTAAAGTAGATAGTCTTTTAGGCCCAGAAATGAAGTCAACTGGTGAAATTATGGGTTCAGACGTCACACTCGAAAAAGCCCTTTATAAAGCTTTTGAAGCAAGTTACCAGCATTTAGAAGAATTTGGGAACATCGTCTTCACTATTGCAGATGAAGATAAGGAAGAGGCCCTTGCTCTTGCAAAACGGTTCTACGAATTGGGTTATGGTCTATTTGCGACAGTTGGTACTTCAGACTATCTGATTGAAAATGGCTTACCTGTTACGCTCATTGGAAAACTAGGAGATCCTGAAAATCAAGATATTCCTAGTCTCGTTCGAGCTGGGAAAGTCCAAGCTATTATTAACACAGTTGGTAAAAAACGTGTAGCAGATGGTGCTGGACAAGTGATTCGTAGTTCTGCTATCGAAGGAGGAATTCCTCTCTTTACAGCTCTTGATACTGCTGAAGCCATGGTTAAAGTTCTAGAAAGCCGTAGCTTTATGACACAGGCAATTTAATAGGACCTAAAAACAGGATGAATGTTGAGTTCATTCTGTTTTTTGAGTATACTAGATACAGTATGAAAGTAATAATCACTACGAGTCTGAGGATGGATGATAATCTTGTTGCAAAGGCGAAACAGCTGGCTGAGGAGTTAGGTATAGAATACTTGAAAAGAAACAAGTGGTCCATTTCGTCTTTATTAAAGGAAGTAGAAAAGGTGCTTGTGCTCTATCAAAATAAGCTTGTTTTAGAGCAGAGAAATGGTCAAACCTTCTTTTTCCACCCTGACACAGCAATGTTGCGAATAAAAGCAGGACATGATCCGCTATTAGATCTAATTGGGCCATCAAAGAAAACGATTTTAGATTGTACCATGGGTCTAGCTTCTGATAGTATCGTATTAGCTAGTGCAGGTCATCAGGTGACATCCTTGGAGAGTTCACGGCTTATTCATTTTATTGTTAGTCGTGGTTTACAGGATTTCAACAGTAGTAATGTGCTGGTGGATTGTGCTATGCGATCCATTCAAACCAAATGGATAGATAGTTTGACCTATCTGAAAGAACAAATAGATAAGTCTGTTGATGTCATTTACTTTGATCCCATGTTTTCAGAAGAAATCAAGGAATCAAACAATCTTGCTGGTTTAGTGGAGATGGCTGACGGAAGTCGATTGTCAAAAGAGTTGCTTCTTGAGGCAAAACGGGTTGCAAGGGAAAAAATTCTTGTCAAGGCTCATTTCAGAGACAGTGTTTTTGAAGAATTTGGCTTTAAACGTCATGTAAGACCCAATCAAAAATTTCATTATGGAGAAATTCATTTGAAGGAGTGAGAACAGAATGAAAATATTAGTAACTGGTTTTGATCCATTTGGAGGTGAGTCTATCAATCCTGCACTGGAGGTCATTAAATCTTTACCAAAGCAGATTGCAGGCGCAGAGATTCTTCTTGAGGAGATTCCAACTGTTTTTTATCAAGCTGCAAGTGTTCTTGAAGAAGCCATGGCTAAGTATGCACCAGATATTGTGCTATGTATTGGACAGGCTGGTGGAAGGACGGAATTAATACCTGAGCGTGTTGCCATTAATCAAGACGATGCTCGCATTCCAGATAATTTAGGACAACAACCAATTGACACTATGATTCGTGAAGATGGGCAACCTGCTTATTTTTCAACCTTACCCATCAAAGCAATGGTTGAAGCCATTCGTGCAGCAGGTCTTCCAGCCTCTGTTTCTAATACCGCAGGGACCTTTGTCTGCAACCATCTCATGTACCAAGCTCTTTACTTAGCTGATAAACAATTTCCAAAGACTAAGGCTGGTTTTCTTCATATTCCGTTTCTGCCGGAACAGGTTCTTGACAAACCAGGCTTTGCCTCTATGTCTCTAGCCGATATTGTTAGAGGAGTTGAAGCATCCATTGGGGCAATAGTTGCATTTAATGACAAAGAGGATGTGAAGAACGTTGGAGGTGCAACACATTGATGGGGGATTGTATGGAAGCTAGGAAACGTATCGAGGAGATGGAGAAAATATTTAATATGCATCTGGAGATGAACAAGTTCCTTGCTGATAGTGTTACCCAGCTCAATCAGGCACAATCAAGTTATTTACGTTTGCTAGATTATTATCAAAGCCAGACCTATATGGAAGATCTTGATTTATCCAATAATGGTTATTTTGATGGTATTCCTTGTGGTGTATTGAGTGAAGATGGAGTCTATAATTTGCTTTTTGACCGCTCAAATTTAGCAAGTCAACTGAGAGAACTAGCGGATCTGCTGGAGAAATAAAAATGGCAATAAAATTTTTAAAAAGTGTCAAGTTTTTTTCTTGACACCTTGTTAAAGTGTGTTATAATAGAACATGTGCTAAATAGCTCTGCTATTTCACCGAATAATAAAAATTAAAAGAAAAGAGACATTAAAAAATGGCAGTAAAAATCCGTTTGACTCGTATGGGTTCTAAAAAGAAACCTTTCTACCGTATTAATGTTGCAGACTCACGTGCACCACGTGATGGTCGTTTCATTGAAACAGTTGGTACTTACAACCCACTTTTGGCTGAAAACTCAGTAACTCTTAAAGAAGAACGTGTACTTGAGTGGTTGGCAAAAGGTGCACAACCATCTGACACTGTTCGTGCCCTTCTTTCAAAAGCTGGCGTATTGGCTAAATTCCACGAACAAAAATTCTCTAAATAAGAACAGTAAGCGAGAACACTTATGGACATGATTGAAAATCTCATTATTGCGATTGTGAAACCTTTGATTTCACAGCCTGAAAACTTGACGATTAAAATCGTTGATACACCTGAATTCTTAGAATACCATTTGGATTTAGATCAATCGGACATCGGCCGTGTCATCGGTAAAAAAGGACGTACCATTTCTGCAATCAGAACGATTGTTTATTCTGTCCCTACAAGTGATAAAAAAGTTCGTTTAGTGATCGACGAGAAAGAATAGAAAGTCACCTTTTGGTGGCTTTTAAATTTACAGTCAGGGGCCATGCCCCTTTTAACATATAGAAAGGATGAAAAGATGAATCTGATTTGGACTTATTTGAAAAAATATCCAAAATGGTTAGCATTAGATTTGTTGGGAGCTATTTTATTTGTTGTAGTAAACTTAGGCTTGCCAACTTTTTTGGCAAGAATGATTGACCAAGGTATTACCAAAAATGATGCCAGTCAGCTCTATTTCTGGGCTGGGATGATGGGGCTTATTGTCTTATTAGGAATTGCTGGTCGGGTGATTTTGGCTTATGCAGCTGGGAAGTTAACGACAACTATCGTAAAAGATATTCGGAATGATTTGTATGAGAAAATTCAAGACTATTCCCATCATGAATATGAGCAAATTGGTGTTTCTTCCTTAGTTGCTCGTATGACAAATGATGCCTTTGTTTTGATGCAATTCTCTGAGATGGTTTTGAAATTGGGAATTATTACTCCGTTGATGATGGTAGCCAGCGTTGTGATGACCTTGGTTACGAGTCCAAGTTTAGCATGGACAGTGGCGGTCGCTATTCCTTTCCTTATTTTCGTTATCTATTATGTTGCGACTAAAACACGTCCCTTATCCGAAAAACAACAAAAACGGTTGGATACCATTAACCAGTATGTTCGTGAGAACTTAATGGGACTTCGTGTCATTCGTGCCTTTACTCGTGAGGAGTTTCAGGAAGAGCGTTTTTCAGATGTCAATGAACAATATACAGAAACATCTAAAAAGCTTTTCAACCTTACTGGGTTGACGGAGCCCTTGTTTGTGCAGATTATCATTGCTATGATTGTGGCAATCGTTTGGTTTGCTTTGACCCCTTTACAGGAGGGCAGTTTACAAATTGGTGATTTGGTAGCCTTTATCGAATATAGTTTCCATGCACTTTTCTCTTTCTTGCTCTTTGCTAACTTGTTTAACATGTATCCACGTATGTCGGTATCGAGTCATCGGATTCAAGAAGTCTTGGATATGTCCATTTCCATTTCTAAGAATGAAGATGGCATCACTGAGACTGATTCACGTGGTTATTTGGAATTTGAAAATGTGACCTTTGCTTATCCAGGGGAAACGGAGTCGCCTGTTCTACACAATATTTCATTTAAGGCTAAGCCTGGTGAAACCATTGCCTTTATTGGTTCAACAGGTTCTGGCAAGTCTTCCTTGGTCAACTTAATTCCACGTTTCTATGATGTGACACTTGGTCGTATCTTGGTGGATGGTGTGGATGTCAGACGTTACAATCTAAAAGCACTTCGTAGTAAGATTGGTTTTATTCCGCAGAAAGCTCTGCTATTTACCGGAACTATCGCGGAAAATTTAAAGTACGGTAAGGTAGATGCTAGTCTTATGGAGCTTCACGAGGCGACGGATGTGGCTCAAGCTAAGGAATTTATCGAGAGTAAGGAAGAGAAATTTGACACCCATCTTGCTGAGGGTGGAAGCAATTTGTCTGGTGGGCAGAAACAACGTCTTTCGATTGCGCGTGCTATTGTGAAGCAGCCGGATATTTACATTTTTGATGATTCCTTCTCAGCATTGGATTATAAGACGGACGCAATTTTGCGAAGTCGGTTGAAGGAAGTAACGGAAAATGCGACAGTGCTGATTGTTGCCCAACGTGTTGGAACCATTATGGATGCAGACCAAATCATTGTACTGAATGAAGGTGAAATCGTTGGTCGCGGAACCCACAATGAATTGATGGAGACCAACGAGATTTATCGTGAAATCGCGAATTCTCAGCTCAACCGTCAATCTTTGACAGAAGAATAGGAGGAATTATGAAGAATAGATCAGTATTTATCCGTGTTTGGGACTATTTACGTCATTATCAATCTTCAGTATTTTTAGCTGTTTTTCTAAAAACCATTAGCGCAGTGATGAATGCCCTGGAACCCTTCGTTTTGGGACTGATCATTACAGAATTGACGAAAAATCTGTTAGATATAGCAAATGGAGTAGAAGGGGCCCGTATCAATGTTTCCTATATTGCCATCATGCTTGCGCTCTATGCCCTTCGTGCCCTTATGTATGAAATCGGAGCCTATGGTTCTACCTATTTCATGACTAAGGCGGTACAGGGAGCAACCAAGGAGCTGCGTCAGGATTTGAGTCACAAGATTAACAAAATTCCCATTTCCTATTTTGATAAACACCAGTATGGTGACCTATTAGGTCGATTTACAAGTGATGTGGAGACAGTCTCAAATGCCTTGCAGCAAAGTTTTCTTCAGCTCGTCAATGCTGTACTAACCCTTTCTTTAGCCATTTTTATGTGTTTTTGGTTGGATATATCACTGGCTCTCGTAGTCGTAACCTTGGTTCCAGTGACCTATTTGGGTTCCAAGTTTGTCATGGGCAAGTCCCAGCCCTATTTTAAACAACAGGCGGATGCATTGGGACGATTGAACGGTTTTGTCCAAGAAAATCTGACAGGTTTCAATGTCCTCAAACTCTATGGACGAGAGGAAATCTCTACAGAAGAATTTCGCCAGATTACTTCGGATTTGCAGGAAGTTGGCTTCAAAGCCAGTTTCGTATCAGGTTTGCTCATGCCTTTAGTTCACGGTTTTTCTAATATTGCCTATGTCGTCGTAGCCCTACTTGCTGGTTTGAAAGTCCTAGCAGGTAAACTAACGGTTGGTAACATGCAGGCCTTCGTCCAATACGTTTGGCAGATTTCTCAGCCCGTCCAAACCTTGACCCAGTTGGCACCACAGTTGCAGTCTGCCAAATCTTCCCTTGAACGCATCTTTTCAGTCTTAGATGAGCTTGACGAAGAAGACGCCAATGCGCTAGAGTTGACAGCTGGTTTGACTGGACAAGTCAGCTTTGAACAGGTTGAATTTGGCTATTCAGAAGATAAGCCGCTTATCCGTAACTTTATTCTTGATGTTAAGCCAGGAGAAATGGTGGCTATCGTAGGACCAACAGGAGCTGGTAAGACAACCCTCATCAACCTTCTCATGCGTTTCTATGATGTCACATCCGGTGCTATCAAGGTGGATGGTCAGGATATTCGGAATATTTCTCGTCAATCCTACCGTAGTCAATTTGGTATGGTCTTGCAGGATGCATGGCTTTACGAGGGGACCATTAAGGAAAACTTACGTTTTGGGCGTTTGGATGCGACGGATAAGGAAATTGTGGAAGCTGCTAAAGCCGCCAACGTTGACCATTTTATTCGTACCCTGCCTGGCGGTTATAATATGGAAATGAACCAGGAATCCAGCAATATTTCCCAAGGTCAGAAACAGCTTTTGACCATTGCGCGTGCCTTGTTGGCGGATCCTGCTATTCTGATTCTTGATGAAGCGACTTCCTCAGTTGATACTCGTTTGGAACTTTTGATTCAAAAGGCCATGAAACGATTGATGAAGGGGCGGACAAGTTTCGTCATCGCCCACCGCTTATCAACCATTCAAGAAGCTGATAAGATTTTGGTCTTGAAAGATGGACAAATTATCGAACAAGGTAATCATGAAAGTCTTTTGGCTGACAAAGGTTTCTATTATAACCTCTATCAAAGCCAGTTCAGTCAGTCTAAATAGGGGATAATAGTGTACAGTGAAAAGTATCGATTCAATCGGTACTTTTTCTAATCCTTGTGCATTCTTCCACTACATGTTAAAATATATGGATAGAAATACAAAGGAAGATATCATGAATTATTTTAATGTCGGTAAAATTGTTAATACTCAAGGTTTGCAAGGAGAAATGCGGGTTTTATCCGTAACAGATTTCACGGAGGAACGGTTTAAAAAAGGTTCAGTCCTAGCACTTTTTGATGAAAAAGACAGATTTGTTATGGATGTGGAAATTGCTAATCATCGCAAGGCAAAGAATTTTGATATTATCAAGTTTAAGGGAATGTACCATATTAATGATATTGAAAAATATAAAGGGTACAGTTTAAAAATTGCTGAAGAAAAACTGACAGATCTTGAAGATGGTGAATTTTACTATCATGAAATTATTGGTTTAGATGTCTATGAAAATGATCAAGTTATTGGTCAAATAAAGGAAATTCTTCAGCCAGGTGCCAATGATGTTTGGGTGGTTAAGCGAAAAGGTAAGAAAGATTTGCTTTTACCATATATCCCACCTGTTGTATTGAATATTGATATTCCAAACAATCGTGTAGATGTGGAATTACTTGAGGGTTTGGACGATGAGAATTGATATTTTAACGCTGTTTCCAGAGATGTTTGCCCCGTTAGAGCACTCAATTGTCGGAAAGGCAAGAGAGAAGGGGATTCTCGAAGTAAACTACCATAATTTTCGAGAAAAAGCAGAGAAAGCGCGACATGTTGATGATGAGCCGTATGGCGGCGGGCAAGGGATGCTATTAAGGGCTCAACCAATTTTTGATACAATGGATGCGATTGAAAAGACAAATCCTCGCGTTATTTTATTGGATCCTGCTGGTCGGACATTTAATCAAGCCTATGCAGAAGAATTATCAAAAGAAGACCAGTTAATTTTTATCTGTGGACATTATGAGGGCTATGATGAGCGTATCAAGACACTAGTCACCGATGAAATTTCACTTGGTGATTATGTCTTGACAGGTGGAGAATTGGCGGCAATGACCATGATAGATGCGACTGTTCGTCTCATACCAGAGGTCATTGGGAAAGAAGCCAGTCATACAGATGATAGTTTTTCTTCTGGTTTATTGGAATACCCACAATATACTCGTCCCTATGAATATCGTGGTATGGTCGTACCTGATGTGTTGATGAGTGGCCATCATGAAAATATTCGGAAGTGGCGACTGGAACAAAGTATTAGAAAAACCTATGAGCGACGTCCAGATTTACTAGCATGCTATGAATTATCGGATGAAGAACGCTTCATTTTGGATAAGATCATATCAGAACAATAATTAGATGAGTTCAAATGAGATGCCTAAATGGGTATCTCTTTTTTTTTTCAGAAAATGTGTATCATTTGCAATTACAAAAAAACCAAGCCCCTTTGAAAGGACATGGTTTGAAAAAAGTATGGTATCTATCAGTGGATATTATGGTGTTATTTCATTTAGGAGTCCTTCTGCACTTGTAGTTGGAAGAACGCGAACACGATTAAGACTTAATAAGCCATCCGCTAGACTAGCTAAGCCATTATTTGTAGTTAAACCTAATTTATAACCGGCTTGCTCACTGATGTTTAGGGTATCTTGTGAGTAGCTACCAGATGGATAAGCTACTGCAAGAGTCTCTTGATTAAGTTGGCTATCTAAATAATTTTTGGATTGACTCAATTCGCTCATCTGATCATCCGTGCTGCTTACCTCTAAGTCAGGATGATTGACTGTATGTCCTTGGAAAGACATCCCATTTGCTTGCATCTCTTTCATCTGATCAAGGGTTAAATATCCCTCAATTCCATTTTCGGTAAAACCAGTTATTACATTGTTTGTCGCCTTCATGTGGTATTTTGCCAAAAGAGGATAGGCATAAGAATAAAAATCCCAAAGGCTATCATCAAAGGTTAACCAAACGACTTTTTTATCCTGTGGAAGAACATTTTCAGTTAGAACTTTATAGGCTTCTTCCGGTGTAAGAGTGTAGTAGCCATTTTGTTCTAAAACTTGCAAATGACTTTCAAAGACTGCTGGTGAGACGATTAAGTTGGCATTTGCTTCCTCTTCAGGAGCCATTTCGTGAATCGCATGGTACATGAGAATCGGTATTTGGACAGGCTCATCCACTTTAACCCAGTTTACAGAACTTGTTTGGGTTGATGAATTGGAATCAGCTGTAGTAGTATTTTGGGTAGATGCTTGACTGCTTGATTGGCTAGAAACAGTAGTCTGTGAAGCATTTGAAGAGCGAGGAATCAAGGTGGGGAGTAGAAGATAAATCAAACTTAGTACAAGAATTGTAAGAAGAGAGAGAAAAATATAATGAATATATTTCTTGGATGGTTGAGGTTGTTTTCTACGTCTACGCGCCATGATTGTTCTCCTTTTGAATCTAGATACATTAATTATATCAAATTATTTGGAAAATTATCAGAATATTTGGTATAATAGTCGAAATACATTTAAATAAGGAGAAAATATGGCTATCAAGGTAGGATTATTAGGATTCGGTACAGTAGCAAGTGGTGTACCATTTCTATTGAAAGAAAATAAAGAAAAAATTGAAAAAGCTGCTGGGGATTCGATTGAAATTGCTAAGGTATTGGTAAAAGATGAGACAGAAAAAGACCGTTTGGTAGCTGCTGGTCACCAATTTCATTTTGTGACCAATATTGATGATATTTTAGATGATGCAGAGATTGCTCTTGTTGTAGAATTGATGGGGCGAATTGAACCGGCAAAAACATTTATCACTCGTGCTTTAGAAGCTGGCAAACATGTTGTAACAGCTAACAAAGATTTATTGGCCGTTCATGGTACAGAGTTGCGTACACTTGCTGAAGAGAAAGGGTTAGCACTTTATTATGAGGCAGCAGTAGCTGGGGGCATTCCTATCTTGCGTACGCTTGTGAATTCATTTGCTGCGGATAAAATTACCCGCATTTTGGGTGTATTAAATGGTACATCAAACTTCATGCTGACCAAAATGGTAGATGAAGGTTGGACGTATGAGAAAGCATTGGAAACAGCCCAAGAGTTGGGTTATGCTGAGTCTGATCCAACAAATGACGTAGAAGGAATTGATGCTGCCTATAAAGCAGTCATCTTGAGTCAGTTTGGTTTTGGGATGACCGTTGATTTTGATGCTGTAGGACATAAAGGAATTACCACAATTACACCAGAAGATGTTGCAGTAGCTCAAGAGCTGGGGTATGTCATCAAGTTGGTAGGTGATATCCGAGAAACAGCTTCAGGAATCGCGGCCGAAGTCTCACCAACATTTTTACCTAAGAACCATCCGTTAGCAAGTGTGAATGGAGTAATGAATGCGGTATTTGTTGAGTCTATCGGTATTGGCCAATCCATGTATTATGGGCCAGGTGCGGGGCAAAAGCCAACTGCAACCAGTGTGACCGCTGATATCATTCGAATTGTACGCAGGATGAAAGATAAAACTGTAGGCAAACCATTTAATGAATATTCTCGCCCGCTTCAATTAGCTATACCAGAAGATGTGACAAGCGAATACTATTTCTCAATTCTGACTCCAGACACAAGTGGAAAAATGTTACGAATTGCAGAGATCTTCCATTCTGAGGGAATTTCATTTAAACAAATCCTACAAAAAGGTACAAAGGACGACACTGCTCGCCTTGTAATTGTTACACATGCGATGAATAAAACTCAGTTGGAGCAAGTGACTAGAAAATTAGCAGAAGCGACTGATTTCACACTCGTTAATACCTTTAAGGTTTTGGGGGAATAGTCTATGAAAATTATTGTTCCAGCGACATCAGCAAATATTGGACCAGGATTTGATTCTGTTGGTGTAGCACTCTCAAAATATCTTTCGGTCGAAATTCTAGAACCTACTAATGAGTGGATTGTTGAGCATCAATTAGAACATGTTCCCTCTGATCAAAATAATTTACTCATCCGGACTGCCCTGACAGTTGCAAAACATTTACAACCACATCGTTTAAAAATGGAAAGCGATATTCCCTTAGCTCGTGGCTTAGGTTCATCTAGTTCAGTCATTGTTGCAGGTATCGAACTGGCCAATCAGTTAGGGAAACTTAACCTGAGTCAGGATGAAAAGTTACAATTGGCTACAAAGATTGAAGGACATCCAGATAATGTAGCTCCAGCTATTTATGGAAATTTGGTCATTTCAAGCTATGTCAATAAAAAAGTTCAAGCAGTTGTAACTGACTTTCCACCAACAAGTTTTGTTGCGTTTATTCCAAATTATCCTCTTCGTACAAGTGAAAGTCGTGGTGTACTTCCTTCACAAATGGGCTATAAAAAGGCGGTTGCTGCTAGTTCGATAGCAAACGTTGCAATTGCAAGCCTTATGTCAGGAGATATTGAAAAAGCGGGTCAACTGATTCAGTTAGATATGTTTCATGAACCCTATCGGCAACTACTTGTTAAAGAGTTTTGTCCGATTAAGCAGTTGGCGCAAGAAATTGGCGCTTATGCAACCTATCTCTCTGGAGCTGGACCGACCGTGATGGTATTGGCACCTGCTGAGAAAGAAACGGAACTTATTGCGGCGATTGAAGCTCTGCAACTAGATGGCTCTGTCCATTCCCTAACAGTTGATACAAAGGGAATTCAAGTTATTTTATAAATGGCTCTTTGTCAACTGTAGTGGGTAGATGAAAAGCTAACATCTAGAGAGGACGAACTTCGTTCTCTCTTTCTTTATGTTCAAAGCAATCAAAATCCGTTTTTTAAAGTTTTCAAAGTTCCTGAAACCAAAGGCATTTCTCTTAATGACTTTGATGAGATTATTGGTAGCTTCCAGTTTGGCGTTGGAATAAGGCAATTCCATGGCATTCAAAACCTTATCTTTATCCTTTAGAAATGTCTTAAATACCGTCTGGAAAATAGGATTAACAGTGGCTAATTCCTGTTCGATGAGGTCAAAGAAATGGTCTGAGTTCTTCTCTTGGAAATGGAACAAGAGCAATTGATAGAGTTCATAGTGCTGTCGTAGTTCCTCGGAGAAAGACAGGAGTTTTTCCAGTATTTCCTTGTTGGTCAAATGCATTCGAAACATAGGGCGATAAAATCGTTTATCGCTGAGTTTACGGCTATCTTGTTGTATCAATTTCCAGTAACGTTTCAAGGCACGGTATTCCTGCGATTTTCTGTCGAATTGATTCATAATTTGAATACGAACACGGTTCATAGCACGGCTAAGGTGTTGAACAATATGAAAGCGGTCGAGTACAATTTTTGCATTCGGAAAAAGTTGTTTAGCAAGTTGATAATAGGGACTAAACATATCCATGGTAATCACTTTGACCCGATTTCTAATCTTTCTAGGATAGCGTAGAAAGTGGTTTCGGATAGTTGCTTGAGTTCTTCCGTCAAGGATAGTAATGACGTTTAGGGAGTTGAAATCTTGAGCGATGAAGCTCATTTTCCCCTTTTTGAAGGCATACTCGTCCCAGCTCATCACCTCAGGTAAGGTATTCCAATCCGTTTCAAACTTGAACTCATTGAGCTTTCTCATAACTGATGATGTTGAGATAGATAGTCTGTGTGCAATATGTTGCATTGCTTGATTTTCGATGAGTAATTGAGCGATCTTTCGGTTAACAGCGACGGAGATTTGGTGGTTCTTCTTGACAAGAGGAGTTTCGGCGACCGCTATTTTTCCGCAATCTTTACACTTGAAGCGACGCTTTCTAAGACGGATAAGTAAGGGATAGCCAGCTGTTTCTAGGTAGGGGATCTTAGAGGCTTTCTGGTAGTCGTACTTAGCCATTTGTCCCTTGCATTTTGGGCATTTAGGGGCTGAGTAATCCAAGTGACCGTGGAGTTCTAAGTGAGTTCCCATATCATATTCATCAGTGATAGTGATATTTTTGTCTTTAATTCTTAGAAAATTTGTGATAAGATTTAGTTGTTCCATATGAACCCTTTCTAATGTGAGTTTAGTCGCTTTTCATTATAGGTCATATGGGACTTTTTTTCTACACTCAAAAAGGCTCCATAATTTCCATGGTGGTTTTACCCACTACAGAAATTATAGAGCCTTATAAATGAAAGTCCAGTTTTGGGCTTTTTTATTTAAGGCTTCAATTTAATATATTTTATTTTCTATTCGTTTTTTATCCGAATTTTTGGTATAATATTCTCCGTATATAACTTGGAAAAGAGAAGGATATGAAAAATAAAATAAGAGTTGAACTTGAAGGCATCGATATCCGTTTTGATGAGCCTTTGAAAGAGTACACATACACAAAAGTCGGTGGGGCAGTTGATTATTTGGTCTTTCCTCGAAACCGTTATGAAATTGTTCGTGTCATTGAATTTGCGAAACGTGAAGGGATTCCCTGGCAAGTGCTTGGTAATTCAAGTAATGTCATCGTTCGTGATGGTGGTATTCGTGGTTTTGTTATCCGAATGGATAAATTAAATACGGTAACTGTTTCTGGCTATACTATCGAAGCAGAGGCTGGAGCTAACTTGATTGAGACAACTAGAGTTGCGCTATTTCATTCACTGACCGGTTTCGAGTTTGCTTGTGGAATACCTGGTAGCATCGGTGGAGCTGTCTATATGAACGCTGGCGCTTATGGTGGTGAAGTATCGCATATTTTAGTATCTGCACAAATTTTGACGCCTGCTGGCTATGTAGAAACTTTAGATAATCGTGAATTACGCTTTGGTTATCGTACTTCTATTTTACAGGAAAATGGCGCAATTGTTTTATCTGCAAAATTTGCTCTACGTCCTGGTAATTACACAGTTATCGAGCAAGAAATGGCCCGTCTGACCCATTTGCGTGAGTTAAAACAGCCATTGGAATTACCATCTTGTGGTTCAGTCTTTAAACGGCCACTTGGCCATTTTGCTGGTCAACTGATAATGGAAGCAGGCTTGAAAGGCTATCGTATTGGTGGTGTAGAAGTTTCTCAAAAACATGCAGGTTTTATGGTAAATGTTGAAAATGGGACTGCAAATGATTATGAAAGTCTCATTAAGCATGTCATTGAAACTGTAGAAAAATCTTCAGGCATTACCTTAGAGCGTGAAGTACGTATTATTGGCGACCCTGCCGAAACTCTTTAGCCAATTGGCTACTATATAAAGAAGGAATTTATGTGAATTGAAAAAGCCGATTATTGAATTTAAACATGTATCTAAAGTTTTTGAAGATAGTGGAACAACTGTTTTAAAGGACATTAGTTTTGAATTAGAGGAGGGCAAATTTTACACTTTGTTAGGTGCCTCTGGTTCTGGAAAATCAACTATTTTGAATATTATCGCTGGTTTATTGGATGCAAGCTCTGGCGATATTTATTTGGATGGTCAACGGATAAATGATGTGCCAACCAACAAGCGTGATGTCCATACCGTTTTCCAATCTTATGCCCTTTTCCCTCATATGACTGTCTTTGAAAATGTGGCTTTTCCTCTAAAATTGCGTAAGATAGATAAGTCAGAAATTGAACGTCGTGTCACAGAAGCCTTACAGATGGTTCGCCTCTCTGGCTATGAGAAACGTTCCATTCAGAAATTGTCTGGTGGACAACGGCAGCGTGTTGCCATCGCGCGTGCCATTATCAATCAACCTCGCGTTGTCTTGCTGGATGAACCCTTATCTGCATTAGACTTAAAACTTCGGACTGAAATGCAGTATGAATTGCGTGAGTTGCAACAGCGCCTTGGAATCACCTTCGTTTTCGTAACGCATGATCAAGAAGAAGCCTTGGCCATGAGCGATTGGATTTTTGTCATGAATGAGGGTGAGATTGTTCAATCTGGAACACCTGTAGATATCTATGATGAGCCAATTAACCATTTTGTTGCAACCTTTATCGGTGAGTCCAACATTCTTCCGGGGCGTATGATTGAAGATTATCTTGTAGAATTCAATGGTAAACGGTTTGAAGCTGTCGACGGTGGTATGCGACCGAATGAGGAAGTTGAGGTAGTCATTCGCCCAGAAGATTTACGAATTACCTTACCTGAAGAAGGAAAACTACAGGTTAAAGTCGATACTCAGCTCTTCCGAGGTGTTCACTACGAAATTATAGCCTACGATGATTTGGGCAACGAGTGGATGATTCATTCCACTCGTAAAGCCATTGAGGGTGAGGTGATTGGTCTCAGTTTTGAGCCAGAAGATATTCATATCATGCGCCTCAATGAAACTGAAGAAGAATTTGATGCCCGTATCGAAGAGTATGTTGAGGTGGAAGAAGTGGAAGATGGTTTGATTAATGCCATCGAGGAGGAACGCAATGAAGAAAACCTCTAGGCTCTTTGCAATTCCCTATGCCTTATGGGTCTTTCTCTTTGTACTAGCACCCGTTGCTTTGATTATCTTTAAATCGTTCTTTGATATTCATGGCAATTTCACTTTGGCTAACTATCAAACCTATTTTAATTCACCAAATATGACCTATCTGCGAATGAGTTTCAACTCCATTTTTTACGCAGGTATTATTACCTTGGTCACCCTTTTGGTATCCTATCCGACTGCCTATTTCTTGACCAAGCTCAAGCATCGACAACTCTGGCTCATGTTGATTATCTTGCCAACCTGGGTCAATCTTTTGCTGAAAGCTTATGCCTTTATCGGTATTTTCGGTCAACATGGTTCCATTAATCAATTTTTAGAGTTTCTGGGGTTAGGGACTCAACAAATTCTCTTTACAGATTTCTCCTTTATTGCTGTTGCAGCCTATATTGAGATTCCATTTATGATTTTGCCAATCTTTAACGCTTTGGATGACTTGGATAAAAATCTCATTAACGCTAGTCGTGATTTGGGTGCAACTTCTTGGCAAACATTTTCAAAGGTTATTTTTCCTCTCTCAATGAATGGCGTCCGTTCTGGAGTACAGGCCGTTTTCATTCCAAGTTTAAGCCTCTTTATGTTGACTCGTTTGATCGGAGGTAACCGAGTGATTACTTTGGGTACTGCCATCGAGCAGCATTTCCTCACAACACAAAACTGGGGAATGGGTTCAACCATTGGTGTGGTCTTGATTTTAGCCATGCTCTTGATTATGTGGATGACGAAAGAGAGGAAGAAATAATGAAGAAATTTGCTAATGTCTACTTAACCATTGCCTTCCTCGTGCTTTATTTACCCATTTTTTATCTCATTTTCTATGCCTTTAATGCTGGTGGAGATATGAATGGTTTTACTGGCTTTACCTTGGATCATTTTTCTTCGATGCTTGGTGACAGCCGACTGATGCTGATTTTAGCACAGACTTTCTTACTTGCTTTCTTAAGTTCTTTGATTGCAACCATTATTGGGACATTTGGAGCTATTTATATTTATCAGGCAAAACCTCGTTTTCAAAATGCCCTCTTGTCTATCAATAATATCTTGATGGTGGCACCTGACGTTATGATTGGGGCAAGTTTCTTGATTCTCTTTACCATGATTGGATTTCAATTGGGGTTTGTTTCTGTCTTACTCAGTCACATTGCCTTTTCGATTCCAATCGTCGTCTTGATGGTTTTACCCCGTTTGAAAGAAATGAACGCGGATATGATTTCAGCTGCATATGATTTGGGCGCAACTCAGCCGCAAATGCTGAAAGAAATTATGTTGCCTTATCTGACGCCGGCAATTATCGCAGGTTATTTCATGGCTTTTACTTACTCTTTGGATGACTTTGCTGTAACCTTTTTCGTGACAGGAAATGGCTATTCAAATCTTTCGGTTGAAATCTACTCAAGGGCTCGACAAGGTATTTCTTTGGAAATCAATGCCTTGTCAGCGGTTGTGTTCCTTTTCTCTATCTTGTTGGTAGTGGGTTATTATTTCATTTCACGTGAAAAGGAGGCCAACTAATGAAAAGACTGTATTCATTTTTTGTAGGTATTGTAGCTATTATCCTTGTTTTATGGGGAATCAGCTACAAGTTAGAAGCCGATTCGACACAAGGAACGACAGATAAATTGGTCATCTATAATTGGGGCGATTATATTGATCCTGAATTACTAGATGAATTTACTGCCGAGACAGGAATTCAGGTTGATTATCAGACTTTTGATTCCAATGAGTCCATGTACACAAAGATCAAGCAGGGCGGAACAACCTACGATTTAGCAGTTCCATCAGAATATATGATTTCCAAAATGACGGAAGAAAATATGCTGGTTAAGCTCGATAAGTCTAAAATCGAAGGTTTGGAGAATATTGACCCTCAATTTATGGGATTGAGCTTTGATAAGAATAATGACTATTCTATCCCCTACTTTTGGGGAACCTTGGGGATTGTGTACAACGATACTATGGTTGAAAATCCTCCTCAAGAGTGGGAAGACCTATGGTCCGATGAATACCGTGACAACATCATGTTAATTGATGGCGTGCGTGAGGTTATGGGCTTTGGTCTACAATCCCTAGGTTATAGCCTGAATTCTAAAAATCCTGTAGAGATTGAAGAAGCAGCTGAACATCTCTACAACCTGACACCAAATATCAAGGCTATTGTTGCTGACGAAATAAAGGGCTATATGATACAAGATGCAGCAGCCATTGCGGTGTCTTTCTCAGGTGAAGCCAGTGAAATGTTGGATGGAAATGAGCATCTTCATTATGTCGTGCCATCGAAAGGATCGAACCTTTGGTTTGATAACATGGTAATTCCCAAAACAGCTAAAAACATTGATGGCGCCTATGCTTTTATGAGTTTCATGCTCCGACCTGAAAATGCATTGCGTAATGCAGAATACGTGGGTTATTCCACTCCAATTCCTGCAGCAAAGGCTATGTTGGATGAAGAAACACAAAGTGATGAAGCTTTCTATCCTTCAGAGGAAACGATGAAGCAGATGGAAGTTTATGATAATTTAGGAAAAGAACTACTTGGTACTTACAATGATTTGTACCTCCAATTTAAAATGTATCGTAAATAATTTGATTGGACAGGTAGCAACATAAATATAAGAATGGGAGTGAGGTTCTTTACAAAGTACTTATTGCTCCTATTTTTTGGGTGTATATGCTATAGAAAGAAGGGAAAAGGAATTCCAATGGAAAATCACCGGAAAGAAGTTAGTTTTATTTCGCAATCAATCCTCTATTCGGTTCTGCGTGGTGGTATAGTTGGTATTGCGGCTGGTCTAGTGGTTGTTGTATTTCGCTTAGCCATTGAAAAACTATTTGTTGTCTTTACACACCTCTATTCTCTGGCAACAGACAATGCAATCTATTTACTTCTTATTGGAGTGCTTTATCTGGTTATAGCTTTGCTTGTTGGCCACTTGATTAAGGACGAACCCAATGCAAAAGGTTCCGGAATTCCTCAAGTTGAAGCGGAACTAAAAGGATTGATGCATTTAAATTGGTGGTCAGTTCTTTGGAAAAAATTTATCGGTGGCGTTTTATCCATTGCATCTGGCTTAATGCTAGGTCGTGAAGGTCCCAGTATTCAACTAGGTGCTGTAACAGCTAAAGGTGTATCATTTCTTCTTAAATCCAGTGAAATGGAAAGAAGGAGTTTAATTGCTAGTGGTGCCGCGGCTGGTTTGGCAGCAGCTTTCAATGCCCCTATAGCTGGACTTTTATTTGTTGTAGAGGAAGTCTATCATCAGTTTTCACGGCTGGTTTGGGTCTCAGCCTTAGCTGCCAGTATCACTGCAAACTTTATTTCCTTACATGTTTTTGGATTAACACCTGTTTTGCACATGCCGGAAGATTTGCAACTATTATCTCTTGACCAATATTGGATCTATATCTTACTTGGTATTTTCCTTGGACTTGCTGGATATGTATATGAAGTTGTTATCCTCAACATACAAGTTTTCTATACTATGCTTGCAAAAATCATTCCTCTCCCAGCTCCGTATTATAGTGTGTTTGCCTTTTTGTTCATCATGCCGATTGGTTATTATTTCCCTAACCTATTGGGTGGCGGGCATCATTTGATTTTAGAGCTTCCACATTTGGATCAAGGGCTACTGACATTGGCATTCTTGATTTTAATACGATTTGTATGGAGTATGATTTCATATGGTTCTGGTCTACCAGGGGGTATCTTCTTGCCAATATTAACCTTAGGAAGTCTCCTTGGTTTATTTGTTGCACGGTTCTTCCTTGATATTGGTTTCATCAGTCAGGACCAGATGCAATTGTTTATTGTCTTAGGGATGGCAGGCTTCTTTTCAGCGATTTCCAAAGCCCCTCTAACTGCTATTATTTTAGTAACTGAAATGGTAGGAAGTTTGAATCAATTGATGGTCATTGGGTTGGTGGCTTTGAGTTCCTATGTGATAATGGACATCTTAGGTGGCGCGCCTGTCTACGAAGCGATGTTGGAAAAAATTCTGCCAGAAGAAGTAGAACAGCAAGAACATATGACTTTAATAGAGGTTGTTGTCAACGAAACTTTGGATCAAACCTTTGTAAGTGAGTTACGTTTGCCGGATTCATGCTTGATTACCAGCCAAATTCATCACGGAAAGCCTGGGATTGTGAAAGGAAACAGCCAACTTTTTATGGGTGATTCCTTGCTCGTTGCAGTTCCAATTTCACAAATTCACACTGTTCGTAAGATACTCGAAGGTGCTTAGTTAGTTAGTATCAAGTTTCCATCGAAAGGTTGATAACACCTTTGGCATTCTGATTTCATTTCTCATTTATCGTATGTTATAATGGTTTTATGGTATTATCAAAAAAACGTGCTAGAAAAGTTATTGAAGAAATTATTGCACTCTATCCTGATGCCAAACCTAGTTTGGATTTTCAGAATCATTTCGAGTTGTTGTGCGCTGTGCTACTTTCTGCTCAAACGACTGATGCTGCTGTAAATAAAGCTACTCCAGGTTTGTTTGCTGCTTTTCCAACCCCTCAAGCAATGGCAGCTGCGAATGTGGAAGATATTGAACCCTTTATTTCTCGCTTGGGTTTGTATCGAAATAAGGCAAAGTTCTTAAAAGAATGTGCCCAGCAGTTGATAGATCGTCATGATGGGGTAGTTCCTCAAACACGTGAGGAGTTGGAGGCGTTGGCAGGCGTTGGCCGAAAAACTGCTAACGTAGTATTGAGTGTCGGATTTGGGATTCCAGCGTTTGCTGTCGATACCCATGTAGGACGCATCTGCAAACACCATGATATTGTGAAAAAATCTGCAACACCTTTGGAAACAGAAAAGCGGGTTATGGAAGTTTTGCCACCTGAACGATGGCTTCCAGCTCATCAGGCGATGATTTACTTTGGAAGAGAAGTATGCCATCCAAAGAATCCTGAGTGTCACAAATATCCGCAATTATATGAATTTGATTAAAAAAATCTTCAGTTTTTTGGAGATTTTTTTGTTTTTGAGACAGAAATATATGGTAAATTCAGAATATTTTTTTAAAAATAGTAGAAAACTTTCTTAAAAACTGAACAATACGTATATTAGTGTATCACAATAATAGAATATAAACGAATACACGAACAATGTTTCTATACACACCATTTGTATTGACAAAAACCAAACAATAAACTATAATAATACATGTGAATTCGTTTAATTACGAAAATTTGTTGTTTTTTTCTGGAAATTATATGAAAATAGAGGTGCGATTATGATTAACGAGACTCCAATTTTTGACTACGAAGATATTCAGCTTATCCCAAATAAATGTATTATCAATAGTCGTTCAGAGGCAGATACATCTGTAACTCTGGGAAAGTACAGCTTTAAGTTACCTGTAGTTCCGGCCAATATGCAGACGATAATAGATGAAAATGTTGCAGAGATGTTAGCAAAGGAAGGTTATTTCTATATTATGCACCGTTTCGATGAAGCCGGCCGCCTTCCATTTATCAAACGCATGCATGAACAATGCTTGGTAGCTTCTATCTCTGTTGGTGTAAAAGAATATGAATATGACTTTGTATCAAGTTTGAAAGCAGATGCACCTGAGTTTATTACCATTGATATTGCTCATGGTCATGCTGATAGTGTAATAAATATGATTCAGCATATTAAAAAAGAATTGCCAGAAACATTTGTGATTGCTGGAAATGTTGGCACACCAGAAGCAGTTCGTGAATTGGAAAATGCTGGTGCAGATGCCACGAAAGTTGGTATCGGCCCAGGGAAAGTATGTATTACTAAAGTAAAAACAGGTTTTGGTACAGGTGGTTGGCAATTAGCTGCGCTACGTTGGTGTGCAAAAGCAGCTCGTAAACCAATCATTGCGGACGGCGGTATCCGTACCCACGGAGATATTGCTAAATCCATCCGTTTCGGGGCAAGCATGGTCATGATTGGTTCGCTTTTTGCAGGACATATCGAAAGCCCAGGAAAAACAGTTGAAGTAGATGGAGAGAAGTTTAAAGAGTACTATGGTTCTGCATCTGAATATCAAAAAGGTGCTTATAAAAACGTTGAGGGTAAGAAAATTTTATTGCCTGCTAAAGGTCACTTGAAAGATACTCTGATTGAAATGGAGCAAGATTTGCAATCATCTATTTCTTATGCTGGTGGGCGTGATCTCACAAGCTTAAAACATGTGGATTATGTTGTAGTAAAAAATTCAATTTGGAACGGCGATTCCTTATAATTCCATTGGACTTGCAATGCAGGTCCTTTCTTTGTTTGCAGAATGCTTTCAGTCCTGTTACAATAATAGAGGTACCCGTTGACAGTTTGATAATCAAGTCAATTGTATTTATTTAAAAGGTGCCTTAGAATGAAAAAGGAATCATTATGTATCCAACTCACACTCGAAAAGATAAGTTTCTTCTATTTTTAAAGATTTTTCTCCCCATTCTCATATATCAATTTGCAAATTTTTCTGCATCTTTTATTGATACTATGATGACCGGTCAATATCGGACCCTTGATTTGGCAGGAGTTTCTATGGCAACAAGTCTTTGGAATCCGTTTTTCTCTTTTCTAACAGGAATTGTTTCCGCTATGGTACCTATTATTGGTCATCACTTAGGGCGGGGAAACCGTGATAAAATCAGAGAGGAATTCCACCAATTTGTTTATCTAGCTCTTGGTTTGGCAGTCATCTTATTTGTATTGGTAAAGTTTGCTGCGGCTCCGGTTCTTGGTCTCTTGCACTTGGACGCTGAGGTAGAGTCTATAGCAAAATCGTATCTTAACTATATTTCAATTGGAATTTTGCCTCTTTTACTCTTTAGTGTCTGTCGTTCATTTTTCGATGCATTAGGGATGACACGCTTGTCCATGAATTTAATGTTATTGCTAGTTCCCTTTAATAGCTTATTTAATTATCTATTTATTTATGGTAAGCTGGGATTCCCGACTTTGGGCGGGGCAGGAGCTGGGTTGGGAACTGCTTTAGCCTATTGGGCTGTCCTAGTGGTGATAATCTTGGTCATGCTTAAAAATAAGCGTATCGCTTCATATCAACTGTGGCAATGGAGCGCTATTCAATCCCCCCTCTTAAAAGCTGGGTTAAAATTGGGTCTTCCAATTGGTTTGCAAGTCTTTGCTGAAGTTGCTATTTTTGCAGTTGTCGGTTTACAAATGGCAAAATTTTCTTCTCAGGTTATTGCTGCTCACCAGTCTGCGATGAATTTTGCGACCTTGTTATATGCTTTTCCAGTTAGTATCTCTATGGCCTTACCGATTGTGATTTCATATGAAATAGGTGCAAACCGGCCTCAAGCGGCGCGACAGTATGCTGTTATCGGTCGTTTGACTGCCATTTTATTTGCTGGTTTAACCCTAACATTCCTCTATTTTAATCGGCAGATGGTGGCGGGTTGGTATGGTCAAGATCCTGAGTTTATCCGATTGACGGCAGACTTTTTGGTCTTTGCCTTATTCTTCCAGTTAGCAGACGCGTTTACAGCTCCGATTCAGGGAATTTTGCGCGGGTACAAAGACACAACTGTCCCATTTTTACTTGGCCTCATTTCGTTTTGGTCATTGACGTTCCCAATAGCATTTTTATTAGAAGGAACGACAGATTTAGGTCCTAAGTCTTACTGGGGTGGTTTGATAGTTGGTATTTTTACCTGTGGTATTACCTTAAATATCCGTATGCATATTGTTGAAAAACGAACGGTTCAGTAGGGAAATTTTATCAGTTATTTGTTTGTATCTATCATTGGCGCTATTCGAAGAGTATCATAGTAACTGTCGAGAATTTTCTTTCAGGGCCAGAGGCTTTATAACGATCCAAAGTATGTGATAGGTTCAAAACAATAGAAAGTAGGAGAAAATGAGCTTATTTAGAACAGATATAGGAAATTTAGAACCCTATAAATTGCCAGGTCAGGCAAAGTACAATTTAGGTGATAATGAGAATCGACTGATCGATTGGTCTTTTCTCTTACAGGAGGCCTTAGAGGCTGTTACAGCTGGCGAGTTATCTTTCTACGGAGATAATCGGTATGCTGAATTGATTGAGACTTATGCGGCCTATCTTGGGGTACAGCCTCAGCAATTGACGGTTGGGGTTGGATCAGATTTCATCATCCATATGCTGATTACAGGGGTTTTGAAAGTGGATGAAGTCTTTTTAACCATCGATCCTGATTTCTTTATGTACGAAGTTTACAATCAGTTACATGGTAGCCGATTCAAACAATATGAATTGCCTAGTGATGGAGAAACACTTCGCCTGAAAGCTGATGATATACTAGCTTATGCGAATCTTGTAGGAGCGAAAATGATTATGTTTTCTAATCCGAATAATCCTTCTTCAGTGGCATTTGATGAAAAAGAGGTCGAAGAACTCATACGCAATTTTGATGGCTTGGTCGTGATTGATGAAGCCTACATAGAATTTTCTGACACAGCTAGTTTTGTTAACCAAATCAATCAATATAAGAATCTGATAGTCCTGCGAACCTTATCAAAAGCTTTTGGTTTAGCAGGTGTCCGACTTGGATTTGCAGTTGCAGACGAGCAACTTATTTTTGAATTAGATCGGGTTATTCCTCCTTACAGTTTGCCAAACCTGACAGCTAAAATAGGGACAATGGCCCTTGGATATACCGACTTGGTTCAAGAAAAAATCCAGGAAATAAAAAGTAGTCGTGCAACATTTATTGAATTTTTGGAAACAATGCCAAACTGTTGTGTTCTGCCAAGTCAAACCAACTTTGTCACTTTTTCTGCACCATGGACTCAAGAATTGCATCAATATGCCTTGGAAAAAGAGTGGAATTTTAAGTATTATCCAAGTGGAAAGTTGTCCAATCATATACGAATGGCTATTGGCAGAAAAGAAGAGATGGAAATGATGAAAGAAATGATACGTAACATTGCCACTGCCGAATAGTAGAACTTCTGTTTAATATTTAATGATATAGAGAAAAAACTATAAGACTGATTCATCGTTTGATGGATCGGTTTTTTCGTCAATATAAAATAATAGGAACCATTTATACTCTTTGAAAATGAAAAAATATCCCTTGTCAAGGGCCTTGATGAGTGAAAAGCTCAAGTGGAGCTTTTCAGCCTGTTACCTTGAAATGGGAAAGTGATAGAGTAACATCGTCGTCTTAATGACGGCGACACAGTTTTCTATATTTCCAACATTCACCTATCTTCCAGATAGATAAAGCTAGGTTACTTTTATTTTCATTGATTTTTAGTTCACGAATTTTTTCAAAATTTTAAAAATGAAGTTTTTTGATGGGATTTGATAGAAAATGATTGACAGGATAAATTTTTCGTGTATAATAGATTTTGTAAACGATTGCAGGAGGTGTTAAACATACTCAAATCAGAACGAAAACAACTCATTTTAGAGCGAATACAGGCACAACAGTATGTTCGTTTGGAAGAGTTAGTTGACATTCTCGAAACGTCTGAGTCCACTGTTCGTAGGGATTTAGATGAATTAGAGAATGAGGGAAAACTGAGACGTGTGCACGGAGGAGCTGAATCAACAGGCAATTTACAGTTAGAAGAATCGATACTGGAAAAATCTGTCAAAAACGTTCAAGAAAAACGAGAGATTGCTGAACGAGCGGTTCAGCTAATTGGAGATGGCGATGTAATCTTTTTAGACGCCGGAACCACTACAGGACTGCTGATTGACTATCTTCATCAAGAGAATCTTACAGTTGTGACAAATTCGATTCATCACGCGGTCAAGTTGGTTGAACGCAAGATAAAAACCATTATTATTGGTGGGTTTGTCAAGCAATCAACAGATGCTTCCGTTGGTGCGGTAGCAATAGACCAAATACGGCAACTCAATTTTGACAAGGCATTTCTTGGTATGAATGGTATTGACAAACACTACTTGACAACACCAGATGTTGAAGAGGCAACTATAAAAAGGACTGTTATTGATAACGCAAAAGAAAGTTATGTACTTGTGGATGCATCTAAAATTGGACAATTTTCCTTTGTGAAAGTTGCTGCAATCGAAAAAACCACCATTATCTGCCAATCATCAGAAAGCAGTTTATTGGATATAATAAAAGAGAAAACGAGGGTTATCGAGGTATGATTTATACAGTTACGCTCAATCCAGCTATTGACTATATTGTTCGTTTAGAGCATGTCGAAACAGGCAGTGTCAATCGTATGGAGAGCGATGATAAGTATGCTGGTGGTAAAGGAATTAATGTTAGTCGTGTCTTAAAGCGTTTAGGGTATTCCAATACAGCAACTGGCTTTCTTGGAGGCTTTACGGGTCAATTTATTGAGGATGGATTGGTAGCCGAAGGGATAGAAACTAATTTTGTTCAAGTAGATCAAGATACAAGAATAAATGTAAAAATCAAGGCTGATCAAGAAACTGAAATCAATGGATTGGGACCAGTCGTGACAGATTTACAGTTGGCAGAATTAGAGATGATTCTTGCAGGTCTTACCAAAGACGACATTGTTGTATTTGCAGGTTCTGCACCGGCAAGCCTTGGTAATGAAGTATATAACCGATTAATTCCAGTGGTGAGAGAAACAGGGGCACAGGTTGTCTGTGACTTTGAAGGTCAAACACTTCTTGACTCACTAGCACACCAACCACTATTGGTCAAGCCAAACAACCATGAACTTGAAGCAATCTTCAATGTCGAATTGAGTGGCATTGCAGACATCGAGACCTATGCTAAGAAAATCTTAGAAATGGGTGCTCAGAATGTAATCATTTCTATGGCTGGTGATGGTGCTTTGTTGGTCACTCCAGCAGCTACTTACTTTGCTAAACCAATCAAGGGTACAGTGAGAAACTCTGTCGGAGCTGGAGATTCCATGGTGGCAGGTTTTACAGGTGAATACGTTCGCTCACAAGACCCAATCGAAGCCCTCAAATGGGGAGTTGCTTGCGGTACGGCAACAGCCTTTTCAGATGATCTGGCAAGTATCGAATTTATTAAGGAAACTTATGAAAAAGTTGAGGTAGAAACACTATGAAAATTCAAGACGTTTTGAGAAAAGATGTCATGTTGCTTGATTTGCAAGCGACAAGCAAGGAAGCAGTTATCGATGAAATGATTGCTAGTTTGGTTGATAAAGGCTATGTAACGGATTTTGACGTATTCAAAACAGGTATCATGAACCGTGAAGCACAAACGACAACAGGTCTTGGTGACGGTATCGCAATGCCACACGCTAAGAATGCGGCTGTAAAAGAAGCGACTGTTCTCTTTGCAAAATCAAACAAGGGTGTCGACTATGCAAGTCTTGATGGTCAACCTACTGACTTGTTCTTTATGATTGCAGCTCCAGAAGGTGCCAACGACACGCACTTGGCAGCCCTTGCTGAATTGTCTAAATACTTGATGAAAGCTGGTTTTGCTGACAAACTTCGTGGCGTTTCTAGCCCAGAAGAAGTCATTGCAGTCTTTGATACAGCTGAAGCAGCAGACAAGGCAGCAGAAGAAGTGGTTGCAGCTCCAAGTGGTGACCGTCCATTTATCGTTGCCGTTACAGCATGTACAACAGGGATTGCACACACTTACATGGCAGAAGAAGCTCTAAAGAAGCAGGCTGCTGAGATGGGTGTTGACATCAAGGTTGAAACAAACGGTGCGTCTGGGGTTGGTAACAAACTAACTGCTGAAGATATCAAGAATGCAGCGGGTGTTATTATCGCTGCAGATAAGGCTGTTGACATGCCTCGTTTCAATGGCAAACCATTGGTATCTCGTCCAGTTGCAGCTGGTATCAAACAACCAGAAGAATTGATTAACCTTATCTTGGAAGGTAAAGCATCAGCTTATACAGCGTCAGAAGGAGCAGCTACTGTGGAATCTTCAGAAAAACTTAGTCTTGGTAAAGCTTTCTATAAGCACTTGATGAGCGGTGTATCTCAAATGTTGCCATTCGTTATCGGTGGTGGTATATTGATTGCTCTTGCCTTCTTATTTGATAATTTACTAGGTGTTCCAAGTGATCAACTCGGAAATCTTGGTTCATACAACGAAATCGCAGCTATGTTCATGAAGATTGGTGGAGCAGCCTTTGGCTTCATGTTGCCACTCCTTGCAGGTTACATTGCTTACTCAATCGCTGAAAAACCAGGTTTGGTTGCAGGATTCGTAGCTGGTGCAATTGCTAGCAGCGGTCTTGCTTTCGGTAAAATCCCTTATGCAGCTGGTGGTGAAGAAACCCTTGCCCTTGCTGGTGTATCATCTGGTTTCTTGGGTGCGCTTGTCGGTGGTTTCCTTGCTGGTGGTGTAGTGCTTGTTCTTCGCAACGCTTTACGTAACATGCCAAAATCACTCCAAGGCTTGAATGCTATCTTGCTCTTGCCACTTTTGGGTACAGCTATCACTGGTTTCTTGATGTTCTTTGTGAATATCCCAATGGCAGCAATCAATACTGGCATGAACAACTTCCTTGCTGGTCTTGAAGGTAGCTCTGCTATTCTCCTTGGACTTGTCCTCGGTGGAATGATGGCAGTCGATATGGGTGGTCCAATCAACAAGGCAGCCTATGTCTTCGGTACAGGTACACTTGCAGCAACTGTCGCAAATGGTGGTTCAGTTGCAATGGCTGCCGTTATGGCTGGTGGTATGGTTCCACCATTGGCAGTATTCGTTGCTACTTTGCTTTACAAAAATAAATTTACTCAAGAAGAGCGCAATTCAGGTTTGACAAACATCGTTATGGGGCTTTCATTCATCACTGAAGGTGCGATTCCTTTTGGTGCTGCTGACCCAGCTCGTGCAATTCCAAGCTTTATCGCAGGTTCTGCCCTTTCAGGTGCCTTGGTTGGTTTGTCAGGCATCCAATTGATGGCTCCACACGGTGGTATCTTCGTAATTGCTCTTACATCTAATCCACTTCTATACCTTGCTTATGTTGCAATCGGTGCAGTAGTTTCAGGTGTCCTTTACGGAGCGCTACGTCAACCTAAATAAGAATCGAGTAGGGACTAATTTCTAGTCCCTCTCACACCACCGTGCGTGCCGTTCGGCACACGGCGGTTCAACTAACTTTTAACGCATGTCGTTTTAGATAATAATCTAGGCAAGAAACCA